>JAGATX010000013.1 GCA_017621055.1 Muribaculaceae bacterium
ATAGAGCGGCACCCGTCGGCCAGGTCTTTGAAGCGTATTCTCACAGGCGACTTCTTCGCCTTTTCGGAGGGAGATTTCATAGTCATACAGAATTGTTACCGAGTACAAAGTTACAAAAAATATTTGGATTTGTTACTATAGTAAGAACCAAAAACGCACCAACAAACCAAATATTTTCTGCAAACAACGCTAACAATAACAAACAAGTGCCAAAACCACAACTTTGCAATACGCTGATATAAAGTGCATTTATTGGCAGTTATTAGCAGTTGTTATTATAGCGTTTTGTAACGTGGGCTTCTGCGTTGCTCGTTCTACAGAGATGGGCAATGCGAGAAGCCCCGGTGAGTGGAACGAGCAAAGGTACAGACTCCCACGCTTTTTCGTATTGTCACATTTCCAATTATCAGCGAAAAGGGGCAGCGTCGCTACCAGAGAAATCTATGAAAAATTTTCTTTACGTGATTTTCGCGGTCGCCCTGAGCTTAGGATTCGCAGCCTGCGGCGGCGATGACGACGGCGACGAGCCCGCAATGACTCTCAGCGTATCGCCTACTTCGCTTTCTCTCCTCTCCGGCGAGGGACAGAGCACAACCTTCCAGATTACCTGCAGCGGCGCTTGGAATGCCAGCTGCTCGGAAGACTGGGTTCACCTGTCGGCACGTTCCGGCACAGGCAGCACGTCCGTCACTGTCAGTTCTCTGAGCGAAAACAGCTCATCAACCGCACGTACCGCTGAAATAACGGTTACCTCCGGCGACCAGACGGCAACCATTTCAATCAGCCAGGAAGGCGGCGCCGCCGCCAATTGCGACGTTACGCCCAAAGACATACTCGTCATGGCCGACGGTCTGGCCTTCAAAATCGACTATGGTTCGAAAGTAAGCTACTACTATACCGGCTATCTCGAGGCCAACCAGGGTGGATGGACCGACGCTCTCATTATCGAAACTCTCAAAGAAAGTTTCCCCCGCCGCGATCCCGACAGCGATGATATCATCGCCATGTCCGGCATGGACCCCAACACCGACTACTACATCGTCACTGTGGGCTTCACCTCACAGGAGAAGGCCGGCGAAGTGCACCGCGAGCGCGTAACCACCCGCCGCATCCCCAACAATTATCCCTGGGTTAGTGTATCGAACGTCCGCTGCAACTCCACCAAGTTCTACTGGGATACCGAAATGAACGGAAGCACCTCCAAGTACTATATGCTTGCCACCTCCGATGCCGAGTTGGTAACAGCATTCAGCGTCGTTGCGTCCTCGTTCGTGGCTTATCTCATCGACGAGCAGGTGAAAGACGGCGACATCGTGCCTTGGGCGCAGTCCAGCGGCTTCAACACCTCCCGCGAAAGCAACTCCCTATATGTCAGCACATGGGGCATGGACGCCAACAGCAAATGGGCTCCTGTCATCAACGAAGGCATCTGGAGTGTCAATAATTCCGCACCTCAGATGCGCACTTCTCCCTTCAACCTCCGCGACCGCGTCAGCATCCTCAACCGCTCGGCTCTCGGTGAATACCGCGTATACTCTGTAGAGGAATAAGCAATCTGTTTGTTCTCAACCTCATTCTCCCCCATCCTTTTCTCAGGGGCCTTTATGGCCTTTTGAGAAAAGGTGCCCGGAGAAACAAAACACCTGATCTATCATAATAAATCATGAAATTCAACTTAGCGAAACCCGGTCTGATTTCAGTGGTGGCTGCCACGCTCGCCATGGCCATGACGAGCTGCTACAGCACACCTTTGACTACGCGCGCGGTGACCTATCAGGCGCTGCGCCTCGAGAAACAGAAAAATCCGGCCAATGCCGACAACGCCGAGATTGTCGTCCTCCTGTGCCCGACTCTTGAGGGCGAACTCGACGTGATTGTCAAGAATCAGGCGAACACCACCATGATTATCGACCAGACGCTGTCGACTTTCATCAACACCGACGGACGCTCCACAACCTACTTCGACCCCACTGTGCGGACAGTCACCAACACCGAAACCCATTCAGGCTCGAGCGGAGCTTCGGTCAACCTCGGCTCCGTTGCCGGCGCTCTCGGCATTGGCGGAGTGGTAGGCGGTCTCCTCGGCGGTGTCAATGTCGGCGGCGGAAGTTCCAACGGCACCGGAACTGCCGAGACGACATATTTTGCCGATACCCCCCGCATTACCATCGGCCCCAAAGGGAGCGGCGCTATGTCGAAGACCTTCACCGTCACCGGTCTTAAACTTGAGAATACTCTCGACGCCTCTCTTCTCGACAGCGGCATACTTCGGCCGGTTGCGGCAGCCTCGCCGGACCACTCGCCTTTGAAATTCACTGTCACCATTGTGTATTCTCTCGATAACGGTGCTTCTTTCAAGGAAATAACAACCACCGCATACCTGAGTACGCAGATGATTGAGCGAGTTCCCGACACCCGAATGATAAACAATTCGGTGCGCAATATATGCACTGCAAAACCCGACGCCCTCTCGGAATTCTGGTGGCGCTTCGGCTTGTTAAACAATCAATGCCTGACAAAATTAGAGAACATTGAGTGGGCAGAATACTATGACGGCCAATATGTCGGCAAAGCCGGCGCTCTTATCAACTACAAGTAATTAATGTTATGAAATACAATCAGATTCTGCTATCTTTAGCATTCATTACCTTGTGGTTCATTCTCCCTTCGTGCTCGACATCCACAAAGGTGATAGTAAAACAACGTCCGGGCTCTTCTGTCCCTTTAGTGGAAACTTGCGGCCAAAATAAGGATAATACGTGGGAGAACGTCAAGTGCAAATTACCTGATGGGGCATATTTTGGCCTACAATTGGCCTTTAATCCGGAAACCGGCCAAATGTATCCCTTTGCCATAGACTATAAACGGCGTAGCGTGAAAAACTTCACTACGATGTGGACTATATCGTGGATTACATTCCCTGCAACTCTGGGCATTTGGCCTCTTTGCGAGGGGTGGAGAGGCGGGCAGTTCTGTTACGCGCATAAGATCAAATACTTGCCGTTCCAGAACACGAATACCGACCTCTATGTGGCTCCGCTCGATATCGAGTACTACGACGAGGACGGACTCTCCGGAACGAATGCCTCGCAGCCGGTCTATACGCGCTGGAACGTGGACAACGCCCCCACCGAGGCCACGGCTCAGCCCGTTGCCTCTCAACCCGTCCGACCGGCACCTGCCGCGCAGCCGGAAGTCACGCAGAATGCACGTCCGCGCCGCAATCACGCCGTCGCCGACGCCGCCACGCGTGCTGTCGGCGACTATGTCACATTCGGGTATCTCTCCAGCGGCGCCAACCAATCGGAACAGCTTGCCAATGTAACCGTCCACGTGGCCCGCGTAGATGCAAACACCGTCAAGGTCAACGTCATAGAAGGAAACCAGGATTTCTTCGGCTCATCGGCGACATATACTGTCACTGTCGACGGCAGCGGCAAGACAACCCTCACTCACAGCGATATACCCACCGCCATAATACTCATCGGGGCGGACGGCTCAATAAACTACCTCCATCCGCGAGTGAATATCGACGGCACTCTCTATACCCTGATGCTCAGCGGAAACAAAAATTGATTTAGCACAAATCAGTTCAGGGGCGTCGCTCCACCGTGACCGGCGCCCCTCTTTTTCATCACTGATACTTTAATCCTAAACCGACCATGCGCAAAATCTTAGCAGTGGGCGCCCTGGTGATTGCAGGATGCATCGCCATGGCCGCCAGAACCCACACCGTAGCCCGCGGCGAAAGTCTGGAACTAATCGCCTCGCAATACAACATCACAGTAGCCCAGCTCGTGGAAGCCAATCCCGGCGTAAACAACCTTTTCTACGTCGGGATGAAGCTGAATATCCCCGAAGTACCCCTCGCCATACCCCCATCATCATCGATAGAGCCTGCCACACCTGCTGCTCCTGCCTCCAACACACCTGCCGACCAGGACTATGCTTTGCCACGGCCTAACAGACATGGCAACCATACTCCAACTAATACCAATCAAGCCACCAACTCCGGCAATGGTGATGTGGCACCCAAAGGTTCACGAACCGATTCCAACGGAGAAACCGTCTACCATTGCATGGCCGCGAAAGCAATATACCTGATGGGCGATTTCGACGTCGCCAAAGAATCAAGCTGGTATGGTGTCGGGTTGGAGTCTTCTTCAATCTCGCATTGGGGCTTTTTCCATGTCGGCGCCAATGTTGACTTTATATTAAACGCAGGTATAGTCGACGATTGGAGCTGTTCCGGCATGTTCGGACCGTCGGTACGTTTTGATTTGGCCCAAAACGTATTTATAAACATGCCTATCAATGCCGTGTTTACATGCGATTTTTCGGAGTCCGATACCAAAACTTACTGGGCCGCACGCATGGCGCCGGCGCTGAATGTATACTTCAGCAACCGTTTCGGTATATTTGCCGGTCCGCAGGTATCGTTCGATTTCGAAGGTTCGGACGCCACTTTCGGTATGTATGCCGGGTTGACATTTTATCTGTAATCGAAAAAAACGCAAATGTTACTCCCTTTCCGGAAGTTTTTGTTAACTTTGCGGCACGGGGCAAGCCCCCGACCTTAAATCCGCAACCAAATCCACTTAGCGATGAGAAAGTTACTGTATGTTTTGCTGATGCTGGCAGTGATTGTGCCGGCGATGATGTCGTGCAGCGGCGAGGGCGACACCAGCCGCGAGGACGAACTTCGCAACGAGCGCGACTCTCTGCTGGCCCTTGCCACCAGCAATCAGCGCGACCTTGAGCGCATGACCATGTTTTTCAACGAGGTATCGGCGTGTATCGACAGCATCACCGAGCAGGAGAGCATCCTGGTAAATCAGGTAGACCCCGAGACCAACCGCCGCTATTCGCGCCGTGAGGTTGCCCGCCGGTTGAGTCAGCTCGAGGAAATAATCAGCGGACAGCGCAACCGCATAGACTCGCTGATGAACACCCTCAACGACCGCGTGGATACCACCCGCACGCGGGGACTGCGAAGCACCATACAGTACCTCACCTCGCAGTTAGAGGCCAAAGAAGCGCAGATAGCGCGTCTGCAGGAACAGATACGCGGCCACCGCCAGAACATCGACATGCTTCAGGGTCAGGTGCAGGAACTCACCGGTGAGGTGGAGGACCTCAACACCCGCAACAACGAACTTGAGCAGGCAGTGACGGCTCAGACCGAGATTATCAACGAGGGTTATGTGCTCATCGCCGACAAAGAGCGGCTGCGCGACCTCGGCATCATCGAGGGCGGCGGTTTCCTGCGGCGCACGCGCGTGAACCTCAACAGGGTGAGCCGCGAGATGTGCTCGCGCGTGAACATGGCCCAGATGACGTCGCTGCCCATTCCGAGCACAAAGGTCAAGGTGCTGTCGCCGGTGCCTGAGGGAAGCTATTCGATATCGAAAAGCAACGGGTCGTCGACACTCACCATCAACAACCCGACGGCCTTCTGGAGCCTGTCGAGCGTGCTGGTGATACAGACCGAATAAGCGGGAACCGGCACTACCATCCGCCGCCGAGCACGCGGTAGAGGTAGACCATGGCCAGATACTGGTCGCGCAGGGCGTTTGAGAGACCTATCTGCGCATCGAAATAGCGTCGCTGGGCGTCGAGCACGTCGATATAGGCTATTGCGCCGGAATTATACTGGGTAAACGCCAGTTCGGCATATTTTTTAGCGGCGTCGCGGAGTTCGCGGCGCCGTGCCGTTGTCTGGCGGGCATAGCGCATTCCCGAGGCGGCGTCGCGCACCTCGGTGAAAGCCTCCAGGACATCCTGCTCGTATGCCAGACGCGCCTGCTCGTAGGCTGCCACGGCGGCGCGGTGCTTGCGGCGGTTTTTGCCGAAATCGAACACTGTACCGGCAATGGAGCCTATCATGTAAGTGAACGGCGAGGCGAAGAAACGGGTGAAGCCGTCGTCCTCGATGCCGCCGCTTATGCTCACGCGCAGACGCGGGAAGCGGTCGGCATATGCCACGCCCACATTGGCGAGGGCGGCAGCGAGGTCGGCCTCGGAGGCCCGCAGGTCGGGGCGGCGGCGCAGCAGGTCGGTGGGCAGCCCTACGGGCAGCTCAACGGGGATTTCCTGCTCGGTCACCAGGCGCGACCGCCGCAGCTCCTCCTGCGGATACCGGCCCATGAGCAGCGTTATGGCATTCTGCTGCACCTGGATGCGGTGTTCGAGACCGGGGATGAGCGCGGCGGTGGTGGCGTATTCCACCTGCGCCTGCTGATACACCGTTTCGGGCGTGAGGCCCCCCTCATAGCGCAGCCGCGCCTTGTTGAGGTTTTCCTCGCGGGTAAAGAGTGTACGCCGGGCTATGGCGAGCTCGTTGTCGAGGGCTATGAGGCGGAAGTACGCCGACGCCACCTCGGCGATGAGCATCACCTTGATTGCGCGCTCCTGCTCGACGCTGGCACGGAAGCGGGCACCCTCGCGGCGGCGTGCCGCCGACAGACCGCCCCATATGTCGGCTTCCCACGACAGCGTGGCCTTCAACCCGGCCTCGGGATCGTTCTTGAAGTGATCGCCGCGGTAGTCGTTTGTCTCGCGGTCGGCGTAGGCGGTGGCTGTCAGTTCGGGCGTGAGATTGAGTTTTTCCACGCCGTAGAGCTGCCGCAGCTCCTCCACACGCTCGGCGGCGGCAAGGAGGTCGCGGTTGTATGCCAGCGTCTCGGTAATGATGTCGACGAGTGCCGAGTCGGTGTATACCTTCCACCATTCGAGGTCGGCGAACGACATGGAGTCGGCCTCGGCGGCGGTCAGTGCCGACGGCAGGTTGAGTTGGGCCGGCGTGCAGTTCCTGGTCGCCGAGCAACCGGTGAGAGCGGCGGCGGCAACGATGGCGGCGGCGCCGACAAGTGCTAAGCGGTTCATTTTCTGAATAATTTCTTTAACTTCACGGACTTTGCCGTGAGACGGTTGACCAATACGAAGAAGAAAGGCACAAAGACAATGCCGACGGTGATTGCCACGAGCATGCCGAAGAACACGCCCGTGCCGATGTCGCGCCGTGCCGCCGAGCCGGGACCGCTGGCGAACACCAGCGGCAGCAGACCCAGCATGAACGCCAGCGACGTCATGACGATGGGACGGAAGCGCAGGCGGGCGGCGGTATATGCTGCGGCGACGGCATCCTCGCCGCGGTCCACGGCCTCCTTGGCGAATTCGACGATGAGGATGGCATTCTTTGCCACCAGTCCTACCAGCATCACCAGACCGATCTGGAAATATACGTTGTTGTCGAGGCCGCAGAACCATATGCCCAGATATGCACCCACGCCGGCCACCGGCAGCGACAGTATTACCGCCAGCGGCACCGACCAGCTCTCGTAGAGGGCGGCGAGGAAGAGGAACACGAACACGAAGGCGAGACCGAGCACTATCATGGAGTTGCCGCTCTGATGTTTCTGCTGATAAGAGAGACCCGTCCACTCCACGCCGATATCCTCGGGCAGATTGTTGCGCACCAGCTCCTCGAGGCGCTGCATGGCCTCGCCGGTGCTGTAACCCGCGGCGGCCTCGCCGCTGATGGTGGCCGAATTGAACATATTGAAGCGCTGTACCGAGCCGGGGCCGGCGGTGTAGCGAGTGGTTCCCAGACTGGACACCGGCACCATAGAGCCATTGGCGCCGCGCACGAAGAAGAGGTTGAGGTTGCCCGTGGACGTGCGGTAAGGCGCTTCGGTCTGGATATAAACGCGGTATATGCGGTTGAACATGTTGAAGTCGTTGACATACACCGAGCCGGTGAACGCCTTCATCGTCGAGAACACATCGCTCACGGGGATGCCCTGCAGTTGGGCGCGGTCGCGGTTCACGTCGAAGAAAAGCTGAGGAATTTCCTCCTGCAGCGAGGTGGAGAGACCCGAGAACTCGGGGCACTCGGCGGCAAGGATGCGCAGGGTGTCGACGGCGGCGCGCAGGTCGTCGAAAGTGGCGTCGCCGCGTGCTTCCAGCACCATTTCGAAGCCGCCGGAGGTGCCGAGACCCGGCACTATGGGCGGCGTGAAGAACATGGCTTTTGCCTCGGGATATGTGGCGAACTCGGCCTCGGCGCGTGCACGCGTCTGCGCCAGCGAGTTGCTGCCGCGGTCGCCGCTGGGCTTCATTATCACGGTGAGGGTGGCATGCGCCTGGTTTGTGCCGGTGCGTGTGCCCGAGCCGGTGACATTGAGAACATGCTCCACGTCGGGGTCGGACATCAGGAAGGCTATTGCGCGGTCGGTGACGTTGCGCGTGCGCTCTATGGTCGAACCTTCGGGCAGTTCGAGTTCGACGGTGAAGTACCCCTGATCTTCGGGGCTCATGAAGCTGGTGGGCACCAGCATATTTGCCACGAAGATAAACACCAGGGCGATGCCGAATGCTGCGAGCATACGCCTGGGAGCGCCCAGCGCACGGCGTATCATGCGGTGGTAGAAGCGGTTGCCGCGTGCCAGCCAAACGTTGATGAGGCGGAAAATCTTGCGTTTGCGTCGGTGGTCGGCGGGGCGCAGCAGGTAGGCGCACATCACCGGCGAGAGCGTGAGCGCCACGATGGTGGAAATGATTACCGACACGGCGATGGTGATGGTGAACTGGCGGTAGAGCTGTCCGGTGATGCCCGGCAGGAAGCTCACCGGCACGAACACCGCGCACAGAACCAGCGACATGGCTATCAATGCGCTCCCGAGGCCGTCCATAGCCTTGCGCGTGGCTTCCATGGGAGTGCATCGGTCGCGCTCCATGATACGGTCGACGTTCTCGACCACGACAATGGCGTCGTCGACCACTATGCCGATGGCGAGGATCAGGCCCAGCAGTGTGAGCATATTGAGCGAGAAGCCGAACACGAGCATCACGCCGAAGGTGCCGATCAGAGATATCGGCACCGCCACGATGGGTATCAGCGTGGCGCGCCAGTTCTGCAGCGACAGGAACACCACCAGGATGACGAGCAGCAGCGCCTCGAAGAAGGTGCGGTACACATGGTGGATCGACTCGGAGATGTAGGTGGTCATGTCGAAGGGTATCTCGTAGCTCATGCCCTCGGGGAAGCTCTTGCTGATTTCCTTCATGGCCTCCTTCACCTGTGTCGCCACCTCGATGGCGTTCGAGCCGGGGAGCATGCCTATTTCGAGGACGGCGGCATTGCCGGCGTTGATGCCGCTCTCGGTGTTGTAGTTGGATGCCTCGAGCGATATGCGCGCCACATCGCGCAGACGTATCACCGTTCCGCCGGCATTGGCCCGCACTACTATATCCTCGAATTCGGCTACCGACGAGAGCCTGCCGCGCGCGATGATGGGCATGGTAATGTCCACGCCCTCGGCAGGCGCCTGACCCAGCACGCCGGCGGCGCTCTCGCGGTTCTGGTCGCGCAGCGCCTTCTGGATGTCGCCTACGGTGAGACCCATGTCGGCGAGCTTGTCGGGCTGCACGAAGATCTGCATGGCGTAGTATCGGCTGCCTATCTGGCGTACCGACCCCACACCGGGAATGCGGCGCAGCAGGTCGAGAACGTTGAGTGTGGCGTAGTTGCTAAGATACACCTCGTCGAACTTGGTGTCGTTGCTCAGTATGGTGATGGTCATGAGTTTCGACGCCGTTTCCTTCTCCACGCTGATGCCGTTGACCACCACCTCGGCGGGCAAGCGGCTCTCGGCCTTCTTCACGCGGTTCTGGATATCCACGGCCGCCAGTTCGGGGTCTACGTCGATGTCGAAGGTCACCTGCGCCGAAAAGCCGCCGCTGTTGCTGCTGGAACTCGACATATATATCATGCCGGGGGTGCCGTTGAGTTCCTGCTCGATAGGTGTGGCCACGGCCTGCGTCACCGTCATGGCGTCGGCGCCGGGATAGCTGGCCGATACGCGCACCACCGGGGGCACGATGCGCGGATACTGGTCCACGGGCAGCAGCGCCAGGCCTATGCACCCCAGAATAACTATAACTATGGAGATAACCACCGAGAAAACGGGGTGGTCAAGGAAAAAATTCTTTTTCATAGGCTCATACGGCTGCGGGGTGGGAAACGGGCAAAGCGGAAACAGAGTCGACGGGAGCCTCCACCGGGCGCACCTTCATGCCGTGGTGGAGCTTGTGGTAGCCCTCGATAACAAGGTTCTCCCCCGGAGCGACGCCGCGCTCAACTATCACATTGTTGCCGTATTCAGGCCCCTGCTCGATGTATCGGCGCTCCACGGTGCTGTCGGGCCGGACGATATAGACATAAGCGCCGCCACGCTCTATCTCTACGGCACGGCGCGGAACGGTCACGGCGTCGGAAACGACGTCGATGAGAACTTTCACGCGCGTGAACTCGCCGGGAAGGAGCACATGCTCGGGGTTGGGCATCTCGGCGCGCAGCTGGAAGGTGCCGGTGGCGGGGTCGACCTGCGGCGAGGCGAAGTCCACAAGTCCGCGAAGTGGATATTCGGAGCCGTCGGCAAGGGTGACGGTGACATACGACTCTATGCGGGGGCTTCCCGCCGAGTCGGTGCGGCCGAAGCTCACGTTGCGGTTCTTGCTCTTGAGGTAATCGAGGGCCGTCATGGAGAAATCCACCAGCACGGTGTCGCTCTTCACCACGGTTGCCAGCAGCGACGTTGCCGACGGGCCCACAAGGGTGCCGATATCGGCGCTGCGCTGCGAGATATAACCGGAAATTGGGCTTTGCACGGTGGTGTACCCCAGTGTCACCATAGCCTGGGTGAGATCTGCCTCGGCCACCATCACCTCGGCGCGTGCCGTCTCGAGGGCGGCCTCGGCATTGTCGAGGTCCGAACGCGAGGCGGCGTTCTGCTCATAGAGCGGGCGTATGCGGTTGAGATCGCGCTCGGCCTTGTTGGCTGCCGCGCGGGCCTTGTTGAGCTGAGCGCGCGCCTTCTCGGCACGCGCACGGTACACGTTGGGGTCGATGATGAACAACGTCTGCCCTTTCTGGACAAAAGAACCCTCCTCGAAGGCTATGCGCTGCAGATAGCCCTCCACGCGGGCGCGTACCTCCACAAACTGCTGGGCACGTATGCGTCCCACATATTCGGAATAGAGATCCACCTCCTCGACGCCCACCGGCGCAACCTCCACCACCGGCAGGGAGGGCTCGTGACGGTCGCGACGAAGAAGCAACCACAGACCGAGGGCTACGGCCAAAACGATACCGATGATTATCATTATATTGCGGCGCCGATGCGGACGCACGCTATTGTTCTTTCGGTGACTGAGCATAATAACTGGTTATTTTACCGGCGATGCGGCGATGAAAATAGTGATGAATTTAACATTGTCAATATTGATAACACACGACGCGGTGAAATTGTTGAAACGTATGTTTGGGTTTGGCAAGTGGATTTTTTTTTGTAATTTTGGGCGTTGAAAGGCGCGGCCGGCCGGTCGCGCCGTTGTCTCTCCTCTTCTATACCGCTATGCCACAGTTCGTACACCTTCACGTCCACTCCCACTACTCGCTCCTCGACGGGCAGTCGCCCCTCGACGGCCTCATCGCCAAGGCTGTCGGCGACGGTATGCCGGCGCTGGCGCTGACCGACCACGGCAACATGTTCGGCATCAAGGAGTTCGTCAATGCCATAGCGAAACACAACAAAAAACACCCCGACCAACACCTCAAACCCATCATAGGCTGCGAGATGTATGTGGCCAACAAAAACCTGCACGACCGCGGCGACAAAAACGACCGCGGGCGCCATCTGGTGGTCCTTGCCAAGAACGCCGCCGGCTACCACAACCTCATCAAGCTGGTGTCGCAGGCATGGACCGAAGGCTTCTACCAGCATCCCCGCACCGACAAGGAACAACTGGCGGCCCACCGCGAGGGGCTCATAATATCGTCGGCATGCCTCGGCGGCGAGATACCGCGCCTGCTCCTCAACGGCGACATCGACGGCGCCGACCGCGCAGTGGCTTGGTGGAAAGAGACTTTCGGCGATGACTATTACCTTGAGCTTCAGCGCCACAAGGCCACGGTGCCGCGCGCAAACCATCAGACCTACGAGCTTCAGCGCTCAATAGAGCCGCAGCTCATCGAGCTTGCGCGGCGTCACGGCGTGAAACTCATCTGCACCAACGACGCCCACTTCGTGGACGAGAGCGACGCCGAGGCCCACGACCGTCTCATCTGCCTGGCCACCAACAAATACTTCAACGACGAGAGCCGCATGCTTTACAGCAAGCAGGAGTGGCTGAAAACCACCGCCGAGATGCACGAGCTCTTCGCCGATATCCCCGAAGCCCTGGAGAACACCCTCGAAATAGCCGGAAAAGTCGAGGAATACAGCATCGACCACGCGCCGATCATGCCTAACTTCGCCATACCCGCCGATTTCGGCACCGAGGAGGAGTACCGGCGTCGCCTCACCGAGCAGGACCTCTTCGATGAATTCACACGCGACGAGCACGGCAACGTGGTGCTCTCAAAAGAAGCCGCCGACAAGAAGATAGCCGCCCTCGGCGGATACGACAAGCTCTACCGCATAAAATTCGAAGCCGACTATCTTGAAAAACTCGCCTTCGAGGGCGCCGCGCGCCGATACGGTACCCCCCTGGCTCCCGACATAGAGGAACGCATACGCTTTGAGCTCCACATAATGAAAACCATGGGCTTTCCCGGCTACTTCCTCATCGTGGAGGACTTTATCCGCGAGGGACGCCGCATGGGCGTGAGCATAGGCCCGGGGCGTGGCTCCGCCGCCGGCTCTGTGGTGGCATACTGCCTGGGAATTACGCAGATCGATCCGCTGAAGTACGATCTGCTGTTCGAACGTTTCCTCAACCCGGACCGCATATCTCTGCCCGATATCGACATAGACTTCGACGATGACGGCCGCGAGGACGTGCTCAACTACGTCACGCGCCGATACGGCGCCGCCAACGTGGCTCACATCATCACCTATGGCACCATGGCCGCAAAAATGGCAATCAAGGACGTGGCGCGCGTGATGAACTATCCCATAGACCGCAGCAACGCCCTGGCAAAGCTGGTGCCCCGCCACATGCCCATCGACCCCGCAGACCCTAACAAGGAAAAGGAACTCAAACTCAATCTGCGCAACTGCATTAAGTATCTCGATGACTTCAAGGCGGCAATGAAAGAGCCGGCCGTCGCCGAAATCATGGACTATGCCGAGCGCCTCGAGGGCACGGTAAGGAACACCGGTGTCCATGCCTGCGGCGTGATAATATGCCGCGACGACGTCACCGACTGGGTGCCCGTGAGCACCGCCGCCGACAAAAACGGCGACAAAATCCTTGTCACCCAGTACGAAGGCCGCGTCATCGAGGAGACCGGTCTGATTAAAATGGACTTTCTGGGTCTGAAAACCCTCTCCATAATCCGCGAGGCGGTGGCGAACATCAAAAAACACCGCGGCATAGACCTCGATATCGACAACATACCGCTCGACGACAGGAATACCTACGACCTCTACTCGCGCGGCGCCACCGTCGGCACCTTCCAGTTCGAAAGTCCCGGCATGCAGCGCTACCTTCGCGAGCTCAAGCCCTCGGTGTTCGAGGACCTCATAGCCATGAACGCCCTCTACCGCCCCGGCCCAATGGAAAACATTCCCGAATTCATCGAGCGCAAGCACGGCCGACATCCCATAACCTACGATATCCCGGAAATGGAGAAGTATCTCAAAGATACTTACGGCATCACGGTATATCAGGAGCAGGTCATGCTACTGAGCCGACTTCTCGGCGGCCTTACCCGCGGCCAGAGCGACACCCTCCGCAAGGCCATGGGTAAAAAGCTCATCGAGAAGATGAACGAGCTCAAGGGCATATTCCTCGAAGGCGGTGTCAAGAACGGACATAAACCCGAAATCCTCGAAAAAATATGGAAGGAATGGGAGAAATTCGCCTCCTATGCCTTCAACAAGAGCCATGCCACATGCTATTCGTGGGTGGCGTTCCAGACCGGCTACCTCAAGGCCAACTACCCCGCCGAATACATGGCGGCGGTGCTGAGCCGAAACCTCGACGACATCACCAAACTTTCGTTCTACATGGATGAGTGCAAGGCAATGGGTATAAACGTCAAAGGCCCGGATATCAACGAATCGGAGGAGACGTTCAGCGTCTCTGCCGCCGGCGACGTCCGCTTCGGGCTGAGCGCCATAAAGGGAATAGGCACCGACGTGGTGCGCCGCATCCTCGACGAGCGCGCCAAAGGCGGCCCGTTCAAGGACATATACGATTTTGTGGAGCGTGTGCCCGCCCAGGGAATAAACCGGCGTGTGTTCGACGGTCTGGCGCTCTCCGGCGCTTTCGACTGTTTCACCACCAACAAGCGCGAGGATCTGGTGGCTGAAATAGGCAAACGCGGCGAGACCGCCGGCGAGATATTGCTGCGCTACGGCGCACGCCATCAGCACGAGGCCGCACTCCAGACAAACTCCCTGTTCGGCTTCGACGACGACGAGATGCTGGCGTCGTCGCGCCCGTCGATACCGCCGGCGCCGGCATGGGCTCCCCTGGCGCGCCTCGACAAAGAGCGCGAACTGGTGGGCATGTATCTGTCGGCGCATCCGCTGGACCCCTTCCGCGTGGAAGTGGAGCACGGCGTGGACTGCACCACCGTGGAGAAAAACGAAATCAGTTCGCCGTCGGCGGCGCCGATAACCTTTGCCGGCATGGTCATGGAACTCACCGAGAAAACCTTCGGCAACGGCGGAAGCATGACCATTGTGAAAGTCGAGGACTTCAGCGGCACCACCGATTTCGCCATGTTCGACCGCCAGCGCAACGAGTTCGGCGGCATGTGCTCCGTAGGCAACGCCATTTTGGTTACCGGACGCTTCAAGCCCGACAAACGCGGTGGCGTCCGCTTCTACATGGAGCGCGTCGAGCCCCTTGAAAGCGCGCGCCGACATCTATTCAAGGGCCTCACACTCAAAGTAGTGCCCGACCAGCTCCATCTCCTCGAGGAAATAGTGGAAAAGTACAGCAGCGGAAAAGCCAAGGACGGCGACAACCTCATGGACCTCGATATCGTGGTGGAAGAGCCCGAGATTGGCCGCTCGCTGCGCTTCGGCACGCCCGTCCACATGCCCCTGAGCCGACGCCTCCTCAAAGAACTGGAGGCCGCCGACGTGGAATTCAACATAGAGCGCAATTACACCAACTCTTAAGATACATAAACTCTAACTCAACTGATAACAACTTATAAAAATGGCATTTACATTCACCGACGAAAACGTGCGCGAACAGATAGCGACCGGTCAACCCGTAGTAATCGATTTCTGGGCTACATGGTGCGGCCCCTGCATGGCAATGGCCCCCATAGTCGACGCCCTCGCAAAAGAATACGAAGGCCGTGTGCTCATAGGTAAGTACAACACCGACGAAGAGTCGGAATTCTGCGCCGAAAACCGCGTGATGGGCCTTCCCACCTTCCTTTTCTTCAAAAACGGCGCCATTACGCCAATACGCGTAGCCGGCGGCGTCAAGGAAAGCGTGCTCCGCGAAAAGATAGAGCAGCTGCTGGCACTCTGATGAAGAACATCTACTCGGCACGCGAAATTGCCGCCATTCTGGAGGCTACCATCGGTGACCTGCACAAAATCAGCGAGTTGCCGGAGCCGGCACGTAACGCCGCCATGGCGCGGCGTGCCGATTTCGTGTGCGATGTGGGCGCCGCCGTCGCCGAGGAAGTGCTGCGCCAGCGCGCCGACAGCGGCGCGAAGGTCGTGGTCTTCGCCGGCGACACCATCAACGGAGCCTACGCCCTCGAGACAGCGCGGGCCCTCCACGGCCGAGGCTGTTTTGCCGAAGTATACCTCATCAACCTGGGCGGCAACCTCCTGGGTGCCGACGCCATAGCGGCGCGCGAGCGTTTTCTCAACGATGCCGGCGAGGCTTTCCTGTTCGAAACTGTCGATTTCAACCTGCTCATGCCGACGATGGACCCCTCGATGATAGTTGTCGACGGCCTGTTCGGACGTGAGCATGCCGCCGCTCTGAAGGGCGGATACCAGGTCATGGCCCGACAGATCAACGAGCAGGGCGGACACATCATATCCATCGATATCCCCTCGGGAATGGCAAACGAGCTGTCGGTGGGCATGGTGAACCGGAACATTATCCACGCCGACACCACGCTGACGCTCGTGGGACCCACGCTGTCGTTCTACATGCCCGAAAACGCAGAGCTGATAGGCAAATGGAAGACTCTGCCGGCGCCCGTCGACCGCGAGGCCGTGCGCGCCTGCCGCTGCGCCTCGCGCCTTACCGACGCCTGGGGTATCCGCGGCATACTGCCGGCACGCGAGGCCACGGCCACCAAGGCCGACCTCGGCACCGTACTCATCTTCGCCGGCAGCTACGGCATGGTGGGAGCCGCCGTGATGTGCACGCGCGCCGCCCTGCGCTCCGGCGCCGGAAAAGTAGTGTGCCACGGACCGCGATGTGCATTCTACATCATGCAGACGGCCGTGCCGCCGGCCATGTTCGAAACCGACAACTCCGACCGCGAGATACGCCGCTTCGAGAGCAATGTGAATTTCGACGCCATAGCCGTAGGCCCCGGTATCGGGCACGCCGAAGATACCGTCGACGGCCTCGAAGTCTTCCTCAAGGCCATGAACGCCGCCAAGCGCCCGGTGGTGCTCGATGCCGACGCCCTCAACTGCATAGCGCTGCGACCGTCGCTGCTCGACCACATACCCGCCCGCAGCGTCATCACGCCCCACGCCGGCGAGTTCGACCGTCTTTTCGGGCCCCAGCCCTCGTCGTCGGCACGTCTGCTCAAAGCCTGCGAGATGGCGCGCAAATACCGTATAGTCATTCTCCTCAAGAGCCACTTTACCCAGACGGTGTGGCCCGACGGTGCTATAATAGTCAACAACTCGGGTACCGACGCCCTGGCCACCGCCGGCAGCGGCGACGTCCTCACGGGGTTGCTGGCCGGTCTGATGGCCCAGGGTATGATTCCCGAACTGGCAGCTGTGGCCGCCGCATACGTCCACGGCGTGGCCGGAGAACTCGCCGCCGCCGAAAACGGACGCCGCGGCGTCACCGCCGACGATATAGCCCTCGAAATAGGCAACGCCCTCGAGGCCGTCCTCGACGCCGTCCCGGCAAAGGCAAAGAAAAGCCCTAATAAATAATTATACAATGAAGATGAAGCCTGCCCTTTTACTCACCATTCTGGCGGCCGCCATGGCGGCCGCGCCGGCAACCGCCCAGCAGAGCCAGCGCATAACAGCCGGAAAAGCCAACGAGTACGGCCTTGTCTACTCGCTGCCCCTCACGGCTGTGGACATCACCCTCCGGGCTCAGATTACCGAAACGACGCCCGGCGAGTTCGCAAACTATGCACGCCGATACCTCGCCGTGACAGACGCCGTGACAGAGCCGGCACGCACGCTCGACCTCACCGGCGCCGACATAACCATCCACGGCGTGCCCGACCCCGACAACCGGTGGCTCGCGCAGTTCAAAAACGGCAGCAATCCGTTCATCACCCTCACGCCCGAGGGCATACCGCTGGCCATCAACGCCGAAGGCACCATGCCGGCTGCCGTGACCGCTGCCACGACGCTTACCCTTACCGGCGGTCTCGACGACGACGCCCTTGCCGAGGCTCGGCGCTCGGCCACCACTCAGGAGATGGCGCAGAGCTCCGGGACGTCCAAACGTGCCGACCTGGCCTCCCAGCGCATTTTCGAACTCCGCGAGATGCGCAACGACCTGCTGTCCGGACAGGCCGAGAACATGCCGGCCGACGGCGAAGCCCTGCGTGTGGCCCTCGACGCCATAAACCGTCAGGAGCAGGCTCTCACCTCCATGTTCGCCGGCACCACACGCACTTATGAGACAACGATGACCGGAACGTTCATCCCGGACAGCACCAGTATCGACGGTGGCCTTCGCGTCATCGGCCGTCTGTCGCTCACCGACGGTTTCGTGGCACCGGGCGACCTCTCCGGAAGTCCCGTCACCGTCGAACTGCAGCTCGTGGAAGAAGGTATTCTGCCCGTGGACGAACGCGGACAGACAAAGACCTTCCCGCGCGGCGGTGTGGCTTACCGCATACCCGGCCGCGCCCTGGTGATTGTGCGCTACGCCGACCGAGAGGTGGCACGCGCCACCGTCGACATCGCCCAGTATGGTGCCGTATTCGGCCTCGACCCGAAACTCTTTACCGACCGCCGCGAGCCCTCCAAGGCCATTTTCGACCCCGCCACCGGCGCATTACTCCAACTCGCTCCCGCTAACTCAGCTCAATAACAACATAAAATGGGATTCAGCAAAGCCAACCTCTGGCGCTCCGCCCGCGATTATTTTTTCATCACCCTCGGCATGGCCATATATTCCTTTGGCTTCTGCGGATTCATTCTCCCGGAGAAAGTGGTGATCGGCGGCCTTACCGGCATAGGTACCATCGTCTATCTGGCATGGGGCATCCCCGTGGCAATAACAACCTATGCCCTCAACCTCACCCTGCTGGCCATTGCCTACAAGGTGGTGGGCAAGCAGTTTGTGCTCGGCACCATCTACGGCGCCACCATGCTGTCGATGTTCATCGGCATCTTCCAGCCCTTGCTCGAAGGGGTGACCTTCACCTCCGAGCCATTCATGAACATTGTCATCGGCGGCATGTGCGCCGGCTTCGGCGTGGGCATGACCTTCACGCACAACGGCTCCAGCGGCGGCACCGACATCGTGGCCGCAATGGTATCGAAGCACACCAACGTGACAGTGGGCCGCACGATGCTGTATGTCGACGCCGCAATCATATCATCGTCATATCTCATTACTCATCAGATAGATAAGGTGGTATTCGGTTTCGCCGTGCTCTTCATCTGCTCATATGTGGTGGATATGATCATCAACACCAACCGCCAGGCCGTGCAGTTCACAATTTTCTCCACCAAATGGGAGGAGATAGCCACCGCCATCAACAACGACGCCCACCGCGGCTGCACTGTCCTCTCGGGCATGGGCTGGTACTCCAAGCACGAAGTCAAGGTTCTGCTGGTGATGTGCCGCAAAATCGAGGCGGTGACCATTGCCCGGATTATCAAGAGCATAGACCCCAACGCCTTCTGCACCCAGGCGAACGTCAACGGCGTCTACGGCAAGGGCTTCGACGAGCTCAAAGTCAAGATGAAGGTACCGGGCAAGGACCATGGGCACCGCGCCGCCACTCCTTTGCCTACCACCGGCCAAAACTCCTGAGCGCATGGCCGAGAACAGCATTCTCCAGCGTCTGGACGGCATAGAGAGCCGCTATGAGGAGGTGAGCACCCTCATCACCGACCCCGCCGTCATTGCCGACATGGGGCGTTACGTGCGCCTGACAAAGGAATACAAGGACCTCGAGCGCCTTGTCGGCGCCACCCGCCGTTACCGTGCTCTTCTCGACAGCGTCGACGAGGCTCGCCACATCATAGCCGCCGAAAACGATGCCGAACTCCGCGACATGGCACGCATCGAGCTGGATGACAGCCTCAAGGCCATCCCCGCCCTCGAGGAGGAAATAAAACTGCTGCTCATCCCCGCCGACCCCGAGGACGCCCGCAACGCCATTGTGGAAATACGCGCGGGCACCGGCGGCGACGAAGCCGCACTCTTTGCCGGCGACCTCTGCAAGATGTATATGCGCTACTGCGAACGCCGCGGCTGGAACGTGGCCGTGACATCGGCCAGCGAGGGCGCCGCCGGCGGTTTCAAGGAAGTAGTACTCTCGGTGAGCGGCGACGGTGTGTACGGCACTCTCAAATACGAAAGCGGCGTGCACCGCGTGCAGCGTGTGCCCGCTACCGAGACCCAGGGCCGCGTCCACACCTCGGCCGCCACGGTGGCCGTGCTCCCCGAAGCAGAGCCGTTCGATGTGGAAATCAACGAGGGCGAGATAAAGTGGGACACCTTCCGCAGCGGAGGTGCCGGCGGTCAGAACGTCAACAAGGTGGAATCGGGCGTACGCCTGCGGTATATGTGGCGCAACCCCAACACAGGCGCCGACGAGGAAATACTGATAGAGTGTACCGAGACGCGCGACCAGCCCAAGAACAAAGAACGCGCCCTCAGCCGCCTGCGAACATTCATCTACGACCGCGAACACCGCAAATACATGGACGATATCGCCTCGCGGCGCCGCACTATGGTGTCGACCGGCGACCGTTCGGCAAAAATACGCACCTACAACTACCCGCAGGGTCGGATAACCGACCATCGTATCAATTACACCGTCTATAACCTTGCGGCCTTCGTGGACGGCGATATCCAGGAACTTATCGACCGCCTCACCGTGGCCGAAAACGCCGAAAAACTCAAGGCCGCCGAACTCTGACTTCCGAAAACCTATGAAACGCAACGAACTGACAGAAAACATATTCCGCAAAAAATCATTTTTGTGCGTGGGCCTCGACCCCGATATCCGCAAACTCCCCGCGTGCCTGCAAGGCAGCGACGGCCGCCGCGTGGCCGACTTCTGCAAGGCAATCGTCGACGCCACAGCGCCATATGCCGTGGCGTTCAAGCCCAATACGGCCTTCTTCGAGAGCCTCGGCGCCCCCGGGTGGGAAGCCCTCGCCGAGGTGGTGGCCCACATACGCGCCAATCATCCCGACCAGTTCATCATCGCCGACGCCAAGCGCGGCGACATAGGAAATACCGCGGCCCTCTATGCACGCACGTTCTTCGAAACCCTCGATGTCGACGCCGTGACGCTCAACCCTTATATGGGCGAGGACAGCGTGCGCCCGTTCCTCGACCACAAAGGCAAATGGAGCGTCATTCTGGCTCTTACGTCCAACCCCTCGGCCACTGATTTCGAAACCGTTGCGGACGCCAAAGGAATGGCGCTCTACGAACGCGTGCTGCGGCGTTCGCGCCACTGGGGTTCGCCCGTCGACACAATGTATGTTGTCGGAGCCACGCGCGCCGACAGCCTCGACGGCGTGCGCGCCATCGTGCCCCGCCATTTCCTGCTCGTGCCGGGTGTAGGTGCCCAGGGCGGAAGCCTCGAGGAAGTCGCCGCTCACGGCATGATCGACGAATGCGGCCTGCTCGTCAACAGCTCCCGCGCTATTATCTACGCCTCGGCCGGCGAGGACTTTGCCGCTGCCGCCGCCGCTGCCGCCGCCGACATGGCGGCCCGCATGGCTCCCCTCCTTCCCGCCCGTCCCCACCTCCGGCTTCCCTGACATCATCCGGGGAACTGCCCCACCGATTTTTGACTAAATATTTGTTAAGTCGGCGGAATATCGTTAATTTTGCGGTAGCTAAGGCCGATGCGGCAAGCAGCGGCGCCGACAAGAGAGAAAAACATAACAAACAATTCATAAATCAAACTAATTTATCCCGACACATTATGTGGTTAACTTGCTCATCTATAGGACGTAAATTCGTGATGGCAATCACGGGCATCTGCCTTGTCCTATTCGTAACATTCCACTGCGTGATGAATGCCGTGGCGCTGATATGGCCCGGCGCGTACAACCAGGTATGCCAGTTCCTTGGCGCCAACTGGTATGCGCTGATAGCCTCCGCCGGCCTCGCCCTGTTGTTCATCATCCACATTATCTACGCTCTCTGGCTCACCGTCAAGAACCGCAAGGCCCGCGGTACCGACCGCTACGCCGTGACGGCCCACGCTCCCGGTGTGGAGTGGTCGTCGAAGAACATGCTCGTCCTCGGCATCGTGGTGCTCGCCTTCCTGGTGGTGCACCTCATCCAGTTCTGGGCTAAGATGCAGCTGGTGGAACTCTGCCACGGCACCCTCAGCGTCCTCCCCGAGACCGCCGCTGTGAACGGCATTCCCGCCGACCCCGTATTCGGTACCATCATGCTCCAGATAGCCTTCAGCCAGTGGTGGACTCCCGTGGTTTACATCATCGGCTTCGTGGCCCTGTGGTTCCACATGAACCATGGTTTCTGGTCAATGTTCCAGACCATCGGCTGGAACGGCCGGACATGGCTGCCCCGCCTCAAGAAAATCGCCCTGTGGTGGACATCCATCGTAGTCGGCCTCTTCATCGCACAGGCTATTGTCTTCACCGTCAAGGCCAACAGTAACTACTACACCACCAACCCCACACTCCTGCAGCAGTACGCCGAAATTAACGACGAATATGCCAACACCTACGTTCAGAACCTCGCCGAGGCAGCGCGTCCTGCCGTCGAGCAGTTCATGAGCGGTTACCAGCGCGCCGCGCAGATCAGCCAGATGACCGGCGACGACATGTACCTCAAACAGTTCATACAGAACGAGGGCAACATCCACCTGCAGGCCCTGCGTCCCTTCGCCGAAAAGACCGAAGGTGTTGCCGCCGCCGCAAACAACCAGGTACTTGCCTTGATACCTCAGATCATCGGCCTGATAGAGACCACGCAGGCTGAAATCGCCGCCGAGGAGGCCGCCGCACCTGCCGCCGAGCCTCAGGCCGCTCCCCTGCCCGTCGACGCCACGCCCGCCGCTCCCGCCGCTCCCGCCGCCGAGGCTCCCGCTCAACCCAATACAAACGAATAATCCTTGCTCCAAGATATGGCACAGAAATTAAATCTCGAAGGCATGATCGACTCCACGCCCATCATGAAGGACTTCGCCGACATCGAATCGTCCGCCCTTCCCGAGTATCAGATAGATTCAAAAATTCCTGAAGGTCCTGTCGCAGAGAAATGGACCAACTATAAGGCACACCAGCGCCTGGTGAACCCTGCAAACAAACGCAACCTCGACATCATCGTCGTGGGCACAGGCCTCGCCGGCGCCTCGGCAGCCTCCACCCTTGGCGAAATGGGTTTCAACGTTTATAACTTCTGCATCCAGGACAGCCCGCGCCGCGCCCACTCCATCGCCGCACAGGGCGGTATCAACGCCGCCAAAAACTACCAGAACGACGGCGACTCGGTTTACCGCCTGTTCTACGACACCGTCAAGGGCGGCGACTTCCGCTCTCGCGAGGCAAACGTATACCGTCTCGCCGAAGTGTCGAACAACATCATCGACCAGTGCGTCCAGCAGGGCGTGCCTTTCGCCCGCGAATACGGTGGTCTGCTCGCCAACCGTTCCTTCGGCGGCGCCCAGGTTAGCCGTACGTTCTACGCCAAAGGCCAGACAGGCCAGCAGCTGCTGCTCGGCGCATATTCCAGCCTCAACCGCCAGATACAGAAAGGCACCGTGCGCTCGTTCACACGCCGCGAGATGCTCGATATCGTGATAATCGACGGCCGTGCACGCGGCATCATCGTCCGCAACCTCATCACCGGCGAACTCGAGCGCTACGCCGCCCACGCCGTGGTGCTCGCCACCGGCGGCTACGGCCGTGCTTTCTTCCTGAGCACCAACGCCATGGGGTGCAACGGTTCCGCCGCCATCCAGGCCTTCAAGAAAGGCGCATATCTGGCAAACCTGGCTTTCACGCAGATTCACCCCACCTGCATACCCGTGCACGGCGAGGACCAGAGCAAGCTCACCCTCATGAGCGAATCGCTGCGTAACGACGGCCGCATATGGGTGCCCAAAAAGAAAGAGGACGCCGAGGCCATCCGCGCCGGACAGAAGAAACCCACCGACATTCCCGACGAAGACCGCGACTTCTATCTGGAACGCCGCTACCCCGCATTCGGCAACCTGTGCCCCCGCGACATCGCCTCGCGTGCCGCCAAGGAGCGCTGCGACGCCGGCTACGGCGTAGGTACCGGCAACGCCGTCTACCTCGACTTCAAATATGCCATCGACCGTCTGGGCGAGGATGTGGTGCGCGACCGCTACGGCAACCTCTTCGACATGTACCAGATGATCTCGGACGACAATCCCTATCATACCCCCATGATGATATTCCCCGCCTCGCACTACACCATGGGCGGCATATGGGTGGACTACGAACTGCAGACCTCCATCAAGGGCCTCTTCGCCATCGGCGAATGCAACTTCTCGGACCACGGCGCAAACCGTCTGGGTGCCTCCGCTCTCATGCAGGGCCTCGCCGACGGCTACTTCGTACTGCCCTACACCATGCAGAACTACCTCAGCGACCAGATCAAGGTGCCGCGCTTCAGCACGTCGGCTCCCGAATTCGACAAAGCCGAGGAAGGTGTACGCCAGCGCATCGACCGCCTCATGAAGATCGGCGGCACAAAGAGCCCCGATGAAATCCACAAGCGTCTGGGCCATGTGATGTGGAACCTGGTGGGCATGGGCCGCACGCTCCAGGGTCTCGTCAAGGCTATCGGCGAAATCGAGGAAGTACGCAAGGAATTCTACAGCGACCTGCGTGTTGTGGGCCGCGCCGACGACCTCAACACCGAGCTCGAAAAGGCACTGCGCCTCGAAGACTTCCTGGTAATCGCCAAGATGATGGCTATCGACGCCCTCAACCGCAACGAAAGCTGCGGCGCACACTTCCGCGAAGAGTACCAGACCGCCGACGGCGAGGCAGCCCGCCGCGACGACGAGTATATGTACGTCAGCTGCTGGAAATATACCGGCGACAACGAGAAGCCCATACTTCTGAAAGAACCCCTCAAGTACGAGGCCATCAAGGTACAGACCCGCAACTACAAATCCTAAAACCACGTGAAGGCCCGAGGCACCACCGCCAACGGCCGAAACCCAAATACACTCTCATAGAAAATGGAAAAAACTATAAGCGTTAAACTGAAAATTTGGCGTCAACGTGGTCCTAAAGAGAAAGGACAGTTCGTCAACTACGCTCTCGACAATGTGTCGACCGACAGCAGCTTCCTCGAGATGCTCGACATGCTCAACCAGCTGCTGGTGGAACGCGGCGAGGAACCCGTTGTATTCGACAACGACTGCCGCGAAGGTATCTGCGGCATGTGCTCGCTCTATATCAACGGTCATCCCCACGGTCCGGTGCAGGGTATAACCACCTGCCAGCTCCACATGCGCAAGTTCAACGACGGCGACACCATCACCATAGAACCGTGGCGTTCAGCCGCCTTCCCCGTGATCCGCGACCTGATGGTGGACCGCACCGCCTTCGATAAAATCCAGCAGGCCGGCGGCTACGTATCGTTCAACTGCGGTGGCGCCCAGGATGCCAACAATCTGCCCATCAGCAAGGAAATCGCCGACGAGGCAATGGACTCCGCAACATGCATAGGCTGCGGCGCCTGCGTGGCAGCCTGCAAAAACGGCTCCGCCATGCTCTTCGTATCCGCAAAGGTCAGCCAGTTCGCCCTCCTGCCCCAGGGTCAGGTGGAGCGCAAGCGCCGAGCCCGCGCAATGGTACGCAAAATGGACGAACTCGGCTTCGGCAACTGCACCAACACCGGCGCCTGCGAGGCCGAATGCCCCAAGAACATATCCATCAGCAACATAGCACGCCTCAACCGCGAGTTTATCTGCGCCAAGTGCTCTGAATAAACGCGGTTAAGCAGTCATACCTTCCACAACCGTGCCCGCCCCTCTCCCCCGGGGCGGGCACGGTTGCTTTTTTCGCCACATTGCAATAATTAATGCCTTCCGGACGTTTTAGATATATGCGCAATTTCATCCTCATATTATTATTGACAACCGCCACGGCCCTCCCGGCTCTCGCCACGAGGGCGCCCGGCGGCGACGACGATGAACCCGCGGTGCCCTCGGCCATGCGCAACCCCTACCGCGGGTACTCGTGGCGCGTAGACGAGGAAGGCGATACCATGATGGTGATTTTTCTGCGCGATCTCACAGTTTTCCCC
Source organism: Muribaculaceae bacterium (assembly GCA_017621055.1). Lineage (GTDB taxonomy): Bacteria > Bacteroidota > Bacteroidia > Bacteroidales > Muribaculaceae > CAG-873. The sequence continues at coordinate 25,666 of JAGATX010000013.1, forward strand.
GCCGAGCGCTTCAAAAACCGGCGCGACGAGGAACATTACTGGCGGACGGTGCGCGATGTCAAGCTCACCCTCCCCTATGCCAAACTCATTGCCGAAACACTGCTCGAAACCTACGAATACATAGAGACCTTTCCCACGCAGGCCGAGCGCGAGCAATACCTCAAGGATATGGAGAGCAGCCTGTTCCAGCAGTACAAACCCGTACTCAAGCGCTTTTCGCGGCGCCAGGCCAAAGTGCTCATCAAATTGATACAGCGGGAGACACACCAGACCAGCTACGATATTGTGCGCGCATTCCTGGGCACCTTCCGCGCCACCTTCTGGCAAGGTTTCGGCCGCCTGTTCGGCGTGAGTCTCCGCAGCGAATACAAACCCGCCACCAACGCTGACGACGCGCGTCTCGAGCGCATTGCAACCTTGGTGGAACAAGGCTCGCTATGACCGCCGTATCCGTCGACCGTCTCCGCTCGCGCTACAACGCCTACCTGCTGCTGGAACGCTCGTTCAGCCCCAACACACGCATGGCTTATCTCGCCGACTACGACCGTCTGGCCGCATGGCTCGCCGAGAACGGGAGCACACTCACCGACGCCACGCCCGACCTCCTCACCGAATTCATTGCCGAAATCCACGACCTGGGCGTGATGGCCGCCACACAAAGCCGTATTCTCGCCGGCATCAAGTCGTTCTACCGCTTCGCCATGGCCGAAGGTACCGTGACCGACGACCCTTCGCACCTGCTGCAGGGGCCTAACGTGCGCCGCCGCCTTCCCTCTGTGCTCTCCGTGGAGGAAATCGATGCCATGTGCGGGGCCTGCGACATTACCTCCCCGCTGGGTCTGCGTAATCGCGCCATAATAGAAACCCTCTACGGCAGCGGTCTGCGGGTGAGCGAGCTGTGCGAGCTGCAACGTGCACACGTGAATTTCACCGACGGCTACCTCCTCGTCACCGGCAAGGGCAACAAAGAGCGAATGGTACCGCTCAGCGACAGCGCCGCCGATGCCATACGCCGCTATCAGGCGTGCCCGCAGGCACCTGTGCCGGCACGCGGCGAGGACGGCTATGTGTTTCTCAATCGGCTCGGACGTCATCTCACAAGGGTGATGGTGTTCTATATCGTGCGCGACCTGGCGGCAGCGGCGGGCATTGCAAAGACCATTTCACCCCACACGTTGCGCCACTCCTTCGCCACTCATCTGCTCGAGGGAGGCGCCAACCTGCGCGCCATCCAGCAGATGCTCGGCCACGAATCTATAGGTACCACCGAAATATATCTGCACATGGACACCGGGCGGCTGCGGCAGGAAATCCTCGCCCACCATCCCCGCAACATCGCTACCGCAGCTTGCGGAAACGCATCGAAGCCCCAAGAAGGGGAAAATAGAGAGTGAGTGTGCCGGTATATGCATCGACCACGGCATAGCTCTCGGGGGGACAGCCGCGGCCGTCGGCCGCCTGCCATGCAAGGTCGTAATTTCCGGCAAAGCCACTGGGCACAAGGCGTCCTTTGAGCCGCAGAGGCTGCCATGCCCCGGCATTTTGCGTGGCGCCGCCGAGATATACTATTTCATATCCGCCGTTGCCGTCGGCCACCGTCGCCAAGGTGTAAAATCCGCCGGGAACGGCCTTTTCGGGCCGCATGTCGCGGTCGAGATATCGCCAGCAGCCTTCGGCGGGGTCTGCCGACGTCCGAACGGCGGCAATCAGAGAGTCCACATCGGCAAAACGCGAGAACTGCGGAGCCGGACGACGCCGTACGGTCATGTCATTGCGTATCAGCTCGGCTCCCTGGACGGCCGCGTCGGCAGCGCCAGGGTCTTCAAGGTCATAAACGATATCGAAAGTCTTGCTGCACGCTTCAGCCCCCAGCTCGGCGACGGCACCGCCGCCGTCGGCCTTTATAACAATCGAAACCGCCGGCCGAGCATCGGTATATGCCAAGGTGATATCGCCCTGCCACGCCACGCTGTCGGCGATAAAGTACCGGAAATGCGCCGTAGCGCCCGTGAGCGGGTCGTCGTCGGCAATGGCCGGAACATCTACGGTAATACGGGCACGGCCATCGTTCCATGAGGCCGTGAGCGTGCCTGCCGTAGCGGGGGAGGCGGCAGCCCGCACATGCCAGCGCACGCTCGCGAGGGGCTGCGGTCCCTCGTCTGCTGCAACGGCGATAAATACCGCCGCAAGAGCCGTTATCGCCACACCAAACTTGTTCATACGTTGCCGAATTTATTGCGATAAAGGTCAATTGTCCGTTCGGCGAAGACCTCGGGGCCGTCGGCGCCGCTGAGCCACTCGATATGGAAGCCACGACGCTCCATGCCACGGAACCATGTCATCTGTCGCTTGGCAAACTGGTGAATGGCCGTCTCCAGAAGGTGGAACATCTCATCATAGCTCGTCAGGCCAAGCAAATGTTCGGTGAGATATTTGTATTCGAGGCCGTAATATATCAGGTTTTCCGGCGGTATGCCGCTGTCGAGGAGACGGCGCACCTCCCCCAGCATGTCCTCCCGCTCGAGGCGGTGGTGCAGGCGTGCCGTTATCCGTCGGCGGCGCTCGTCGCGGTCGATATCCACGCCCACAATCAGCGCGGGTCGCGGCTGCGGGTTGCGTGCCGCCTGCGCCTCGCGGGGATGCGACGCATAGTAGCGTTCTATCTCGAGGGCGCGGATAGCGCGAGCCGGCGTATCGGTATCGGTGGTATTGTGCAGCGTTTTCACCCGGGCAAGCATGGCCGTGAGTTCGGCGAGCGTTTTGCCGGCGAGGGAGGCGCGGTATTCGGGATCAGAGGGGACCTGTGGCAGGACGATGCCTTTGAGAAGGTTCTCCACATACATTCCCGTGCCTCCGCACACCACAGCTATCCGTCCGCGCGAAGATATATCGTCGAGGGCTGCTCCGGCATCGCGTATGTATTCAAAGAGATTGTAGCGGTATCCGGCAGGTACAATGTCGAGCATATGGACAGGCACCGCGCCGTACTCGCCGATATCCTTTCCGGTGCCCACGTCCATGCCGCGGTAAATCTGCCGGCTGTCGGCACTGACAATCTCGCCGCCGCACAGTGCCGCCGTGGCCACGGCGCACGCCGTCTTGCCGGCGGCAGTAGGCCCCACGACGGCTATGAGCGGGCGTATCATTGCTGCCGGTCGTTGCGGATGAACACTCCCGTGATTTTATTCCAGAAGCGGCGCAGCCGGAAAAAGCGGCGGTCCTCGTTATTGCGTGCCACCGCCAGCCACGACATATCGTCGTAATCCACATTCCAGTCGGGGAGGTCGCTGAGCCGGAAGGTAGGATGATAGTGCTTGATAGGGTACAGGCGGTTGCCTTTGCGGTCGTAGGTCTTCCACGCCATGGTGATGGTGTGAATTCTGTAGAGTTCCGTTGCCAGAGCCGGCGCCATGATTCCCTCGGCCATGGCAAAGTCTATGAAGTAGGCATTGAACCAGCGGTCGCCCTCGCTCTCCATGCTCTCGCGCTCGTTGTCGGGAATGAACACGGCATAATGGATGGTATTCGCACCTGAGGCCAGCGTTGCGTTGGTGAAACAATAGCGCAGCCCGAAGTTCTCGGCGCCGGTGAGTTCGGTGAACATCAGACGCGCCTCCTTGGGACCCATGGCCGTACGCATAGGCACTATAGTCTCCACGGGAGTATCCCACAGCCCATTGTCGCCGCGGCGCACGAGCAGCTCATCGCCGCTGAACACCATGAAACGCACGCGCGAGGTGTTCACGCGCTCGGGCTTGGCCTCGTCGAGCGCCATGTACAGACGTGCCATCGATGCGTAGCGCCCGGCCATCACCACCAGCGACACCACGTACACCCCGATGGGCATGAAGATAAAGAAAAAGCGATCAGGCGCGTTGAAATTGGTATTGATATACTTGGAGAAGTAATACCAGTACTCCAGCGCGGCCATGAGCACCGACATAAGCAGCAGGATGGTGAGCTGATAGCGTGCCTCGCGGTAGAACAAAGTGCCCAACACGCTGTCGCCGGCATAGAAGCCCTTCTCCTCCTGGCATCGGCGGCAGTGAGGGTCGTCGGCGCCGCGCAACAGCGACAGTCCGCAGAAGAAGGCGAGCACCGGAAGCACCACCAGCGAGGTGATGAAAGGTATTTCGGAGTTATACAGTTCGAGGCGCACTCTGGCTGTTATCATCCAGTCGGTGCACAGCAGATTTATGGCCAGCATGATGATTGCCGCCACCAGGAGAGTGCGCTGCGCCACGCGAGGCAGCAGCGCGCAGCCGGTCATACCCTGCGAGAAAGCTCCGCGGATGAGCGATGCCAGGATGTACACTTCGCCAAGGGCTATGAACGGCAGCCACGTCTTGGCGGTGAACAGCGCGAAGCCCAGCAACAGCGCCACAGCGCCGAAGCAAACGGCCCAGTTGCGCCACATGGCGAACAGCACATGGAATACCGGTGAATTTCGGTCGACGACGTTTTCAGTGCCCATGGTTCAGAGATGTTGGTTAAAGAACTGAAGCATACGCGCATATACCACAGCCCGCGCATTGCAGCCGTTGATGGAGTGGTTCATGTTGGGAAACACGAACATATCGGCGAGAATGCCGGCGCTCTGCAGCGTTGATATGTACTGAAGAGTGTTTGCGGGGTGCACATTGTCGTCGGTGGTGCCGTACATCGCCAGCAGGGGGCAGCCCAGATGCAGGGCGCGACCTATGGCCGATGCGCTGTTATATCCGTTCTCGTTTATCGCGGGCGTGAGCATATACCGCTCGGTGTAGACAGTGTCGTAGAACCGCCAGTCGGTGACGGGCGCCACGGCAACGGCGGCGGCATAGGGGCAGTCATCGGCCGATGCAGCCATGAGCGCTTCATATCCACCGTAGCTCCAGCCGTAAATGCCTATCTTCGAACTTTCCACAAAAGGAAGCGAGGCGGCATGTCGGGCGGCGGCGATCTGGTCGATGGTCTCGTAGTGACCGAGGTCTTTGTACACAATAGTGCGGAAGGCGGCGCCGCGTCCGCCGGTGCCACGCCCGTCGACGCACATGATTATGTAACCCTTCGAAGTATAATAGTCCTCCCAGTCGAGTGTCCAGCGGTTGAGTACGCTCTGCGAACCGGGGCCGCTATACTGGCTCATTATCACGGGATAACGGCGCGACGGGTCGAAGTCGGCAGGCTTTACCATGTATCCGTTGAGGGTCACGCCGCCGGCATCGAAGCTGAAGAACTCCTTACGTCCCTTCAGCGGCAGAGCTCGCGCGGCATATGCGGCATTGTCGGTCAGGGCCCGCACCTCGCGGCCGTCGGCACGATGCAGCGTAAATGCCGTGGGTGTCGCTATATCGCTATATTTCAGCACATACGTACTGAGATCGGGGCTGAACACCGCTGCCGAAGTGCCGTCGGCGGCGCCAAGAGTGGTTACAGCGCCACGGCGGTCACGCCGACGGATTGTGCGGTCGGCGGGTGTCGGCGCCGCAACCTGCCAGTATGTGTTGCCGGCCGCGTCGCTGCCGTAGTATGCCGTTGCATCGACGCCCTCGTCGGTGACGGCGCCCATGTCGGCGCCGGTATAGCTCACGCGGTAATATCGCGTCCAGCCGTCGCGGTCGGAGGCTACAACCAGTGAATTACCTTCAAGCGAGAGGTCCTCGTATGCTTCGGGGATTATCCATGCGCGGCTGTTGTCGGTGTATATGCTGCGGGCCACTGTGCTCTTGGGATTTACGGCAAAAATCTCATAGTGGTTCTGCTCGCGGTTGAGCGTTGCAACCACCAGACGTTCGGGAGTGCCGGCGTAAGCTATGCGCGGTATGTAGCATGGCGCGCCTGGAAGTTCTATGGTCTTGGTCTTGCGGGTCTCCACGTCGTAGCTGTGAAGGCTCACCGTCGAGTTCGGCTGGCCGGCGACAGGGTATTTGTATGTCAACTGTCCGGGATAGAGGGCATACTGCTCCATGGGGTGGCATGTGCCGCGGTATAGGGGCAGGGAATAGAGAGGCACGGCGCTCTCGTCGAAGCGCACATAGCACAGGTTGAGGTTATCGGGCGCCCAGCTCATCAGCGAGGTGACGGTGAACTCCTCCTCGTATGTCCAGTCTGTTGCGCCGTTGATAACGGCGTTGACGGCTCCGTCGTCGGTGACTGCCACCTCGGTGCCATAGTCGAGCTTGGCGCAGATAATGTTTCCACCCGCAACGAAAGCCACCATACGGGAGTCCGGAGAAAACAGCGGGTCGCGCTGCAGCTCGTGCTGCCTGCTCAGGGGCTTGAGCAGGCGCGTGCGCCGTTCATATACATAGTATTTTGCCTCGAAAGAGCGGCGATAGACAGGCTGAGACTCGCGCCACAGCAGTATTTTCGATGCGTCGGGGCTGAGAATGAAGCCCTCGAAGTCGGTGAGTGTGGTCTCGCGCGTGTGGCCGAGGTTTATCAGGGTGTCGCGGCGCCCGGCGTCGCGGACATCCACGGCGAACAGGAACTTGCCGTCGGCGCTGCGTTCCACCAGCTTGCCGTCGGGGGTATATACGGCTTCATAACTCGGCGCGGCGTTTGCCGGCGCGGTATATGCCGACAGCTCGCCCACGGCGTCGCTGCGCATGGGCACGCCGGCAGCGGCGGCGCCGGTCATTGACGCAGCAACCGCCAATATACTGATAATATGCGATTTACTCATTGCCATTATAACTAAGGCGCGTTCCGGCGCCGTATTATTTGCAAAAATAATGAATTTACGGCGTTCGCATCGCCTATATAACAAAAAAAACGCCCCTTACGGAGCGTTTTTTTCATATTTGGCAAGTAAATTCTCAATAGACGAGTTCGAGGTCGTCGAGCCAGAGGGTGGACTGCTCGCCGCCGCAGAAGTAATCGCCGAAAATCGAGGCGGAAGCCACGACAACGATGTAGGACGGGCGGACGTCAGTGCGACGGTAGTCGAGGGTGATGGTGTACTCCTGCAGGCCGCCGTCGGTGGCGCTGTTGAACTCTACCCTACCGTAGGCAACAATATTGTCGGCCTCCGGGTTGAAGAGCTTCTGCTCGCTGGCCTTGGTATTGACAACCACTGGCCACTGCGAGACTTCGCCGCTCTTGAGGGTGTAGGAGTCGAGAGCGTCGGTTGTGAGGGCCACGTAGACAATACCCCGGTCGGTGTCGCCCTCGTTCAGGTAGCCGGCCTTGGCGCCGCTCTTGATTACGGTGCCGGGGGCATAGCGTGCCCAGAACTTCATTGCCGAGGGTCGCGAGGTGAAGGCGCGGCCCCAGCCGAGGACGCCGTCGGTGCCGTTGGTCTGCAGGTACTTGCCGGCGAAGATATTGCCGGCGGCAAACTTGCCGATGCTACCTACGCCAACGAACTGGCTGACGAGTTTTGCCGAGTAGGTGCCGGAGTGCACGTAGTCGGTGGCCTTGTCGGTGATATTCTTGTTCATCGTGGCGGAACCGTGGTTACCGCTGTCCCAGAACTGGGCGGAGGTGTTGGCGGCGGGTATTATTGCCTTCCCGTCCTTGCCCCATTCCTCGAATCCGGCGTTGGGGAGCTGGGTGGCGCTCTCGGTGGTGAAGGTCTCGGGAATAGAACCGGCTTCGCCGTCGGCGACAGCAACATACTCGTACTCGGTGCCGGCTTCAAGACCGGTGACGATGGCGCTGTAGAGACTGCCGACTGTGAGGGCGCGCGAGGCAGGAGTACCTTCGGCATATGTCCACTCGGAGGTTCCTTTGGCGCGGTAGTTGAAGCCCACGGTGCTCACACCTTCTTTCACCACACGGCCGGTGAGGGTGGCGCGGTTGGTGTAGATGGCGAGGTCTCCGGCAGGCAGCGGCAGCGGCTCGGCCTTGGCGGCGCTGACGTTGATTGTCAGTGTTTTGGTCGAGGTGCGGCCGTCGATGTCGGTGGCGGTGATGGTGAATGTATGAAGTCCGTTCTCCAGGGCGTCGGTGAATTCTCCCTCAAGGTTGAGCTGCAGCAGCTTGTTGGGCTCGAGAGCCACACCGTTTGCGTCGGTACTCAGCGAAGTGGCGTTGATGCCGGCGGCGGCGAGGGCGGTGCGGGCGGTTTCATCGCTCATGTTGAGGAAGTCCACCGAGGCTTCGCCGATGATGGGCGTGAGCTCGTCGGAGGAAAGGACGAGGTCCTTGACCACGCTCGATGTCGAGATATAGAACGTCCGACGGCCGATGGTGCCCTGTTCTCCCGTCACTGTGCCGTCGGCGTCGAAGCCGTAACCGGTGATTGTGGGAGGTACAACGATTTCCACCTCGTCGGTGATCTCTACTGCCTGATCGTCGACTTCGATTCGGAAGTTCAGGCCGCCCTGCTCGGAGCCTTCGGGACGGGTGTATCGCACCGTCAGCACGTAGCACGTTGCCGGCTGAGGGTCATCGATTTCGCCGGAGAGCTCCAGCGGAGCGCCGTTGAGCTGGGTGGCGCGGAAGGTGTAGCGCAGCTTGCGGTCGTACGACGGCAGCATGAAGTAGGCGCGGGCGTTCTCTGCGGTGGTCTCGTCGAAAGTGAGTTCGCCCTTGACGTGGCCCACTGTCATGGTGCAGTTGCGCAGCACTTCCTTGACGGCGGGTTCATATACCACCGAAGCGGCGCTGTTGGCTATCTTCATGTTGAGCGTCACGGCGGTGTTGGTGCCGCGCACAACATCGAATTCCTGGGTGCCTTTGAAGCAGCGGTCGGTCCACGACGCCGAAACGGAGTCGCCGGCCCACCCCAGCAGTCTGTAGTGCCCCGAAAAGAGGGCTACGGGACCGACGGGTACATTTTCGGCGCCATGGTACTGGCGGATTACGCCTTCGCTGTTGGCGAGCCAGAGCGTGAGGCTTTCGCCGTACTGTTGCTCGAGTTCAGCCGATGTGGAGCGCGATACCACGGCCATGTCGGTCGATACCTTGACGTTGAGGCTGACGGTGCCTTCGCCCTCGCCGATTATTGTTTCTTCGGCGCACGCTCCGGCGAGGAGCATGGCTGCGCCGGCAAAAAGAATGCTATACTTTTTCATGACCGGCTATCAGTTTTTAACGAGGGTTAATATGAGAGTTGATACACCGCCTTCTGCATCCGTTACCGTGATGTGGAACTTATGCACACCGCTCTCGAGGATGAGAGGCATAAAGCCGGTGATGTCGAAGGTGCTGTCGGTCTTGCCCTTGACGGCATCGCCCACCTGGAAGCCCAGACCTTCGAGGCCTTCGGCGAAGCTGCCGGGGTTGGCAAGGTCGAAGTCGGTATCGAGTCCTACGCCTTGAAGCATCTCGGGGGTGAGGAAGGCCGATTCGATGTGTACCTCGAGTTTGGCAAAGCCTTTTTCGCAGTGGATGTTCACCACAGCGGGCTTCTGGCCGTCCTCGCTGCCGAAGTTATCGACATTGTTCTGGCCTTCAAGGTCGAGGAATTCGCTGGTGAAGGTAGCGGCATCCCCGCCGGGTGTCGGGGGTGTGGGAGGATTGGGATCGTCGCCTCCACCATTGTCCCACGGATCTTTGGGTTGTTCGGGGTCTTCGCCGGTGTTGACATTGCCGTTCACGTCGATGACGTCGAGGTCGCTGTCGATAGTTATGCCGCCGGGATTGACGGTACCCGTCTGTTCGGGAGGCTGGGGGCCGGGGATGGTCTTGAACACTATCATGCGGCGCTGACCGGCCTCAAGGTCGGTATAAGCCTTGCGGAAGTTAACGTTCTGGCCGGCGATGGTGCCCGTGAGGGTTACGACCATGGTGGTGCTTCCTTCGATGGCCTTGAAGTAGCCCACGCGCGTTTCGTCGCGGCTGTAGTCGAGGCGTCCCATGTCGTTGGCGATGACGGAGACGTTTACGTCGTCGCCCAGGAGGGCACGAAGCTCGTCGGTGTAGCTCACGGCCACGCCTATGCTCTTGAAGACACAGATCTGCGGATCGAGCCGCGTTATGCTGTTCTTCTTGATCTCAAAGGTGGTGGAGGTGGTGTAATAGGGATTTTCCCACTCGGCGTCCTTCACCTTGTGGCTTTCTATGGTGAGACCGTAGCTACCCGTCTTCAGGGTTACCACTTCGGGCATGCTGCCGTAGGTATACACTGTGGGCTCGGTGCCGTCAGCGGGGGTGATGGTGACTATGAAATTGCTCTTGTCGATTTCGACAATGGCACGCGAGGCGTCGCTGACAACGGGTTTCTGCTGCTTGTCGACCTCTACGGTGAGGCCTTCGAGCGAGAGGGTACCCTCGTCGACGGTAGGCGGCGTCCACTGCTCCGAGCAGGCGGCGCCGGCGAACATTAGCCCGAGGCCTGCCGCAATGGTGGTTATCTTGTTTTTCATTTTATGTCAGGCTGGGGTTTAATAATTGAGAACTACTTCATCGATGGTGAGCTGGGCGCCCATATAGGGACCGCCTACCATAAATTTCGGCGCGGTGAAGTTGTCGTTGCTCTTGGTGAGATAGTCGCGGTTGTTGGTGGAGATGAACTTCACATAGAGCTTGGCGCCCTTTGCGGCTCCGGCGACGTAGGTCATCGGGATGGTGACGTCCGTGAATGCCGATGCCGGCTCGAGCACGCGGGTGCCCTGCACAAGGATATTGCCGGCGGCATCCTTGAGCCAGTATTCGCACTGGCCGCGGTCGGCAGGGTTCTTGGGAGCATACTTGTACTTGAACGTCAGAGCCGAGGGGCGCGAGGTAAACTCTATGCCGAGGGGCTCGAGGTCGTCGGTGGTGAGGGGACCTTCGCGATCGGTATATCCTGCGGGACGCGCGCTGCGCGTGGCGCCAAGATGAAGAAGACCGGGATCGCCATATTTCATTTTTGCCGTTCCTTCCACTGTGCCCACTGCAGTGTTTCCGTTACCCCAGCCGACAGTCCGGATGAGCACACCCCGTCCCGAAGCGCCGTCGGTTTCGATAGTGCCGGAGATTTTGACATATCCGAAGTTACCGCCCTCGCTGGTGGTCATGTGGTTATTGGTACCCCATCCGGGGAGGCTCATTCTGTCCCATGCCGAGCCGCCGTCCTCTCTGGTCCATGCCTGCTCGAAGTCGCCGTTGGGAATCTGTGCGGCGGTCTCGGTGGTGAAGGTCACGGGAGTGTCCTGAAACGATGACTTGAGATAATATGTCGTGCCGGGAGTGAGGCCGGTGATGGTGCCTTTTCCCCCGTCGAGGTCTACAGCGCCGGAGGTGAAGTGTGTGCCGTCGGTAGATATCTGATATGCGGCGCGTGCCAGCGCGGGGGTGTCGCCGCCGCCGATGGCGGCGATGGTCACGCCGGCGCGGGTGGCGAAGACGTCGTTGGCGTCGGCCTTATATTCAAATTCCTGAACGCGCACGTTCACTGTCTCGGAGGTAGCCGTCGAGGCTGCCAGCGTGCAGATGGCGCGCAGACTCATGGATTCCATGGTGGTGGGCAGGTTGTTGACCGTCACGACGTAGTCACTGACGGAGCGTGCCACGCCCTCGCCGAAGGTAACGTCGGTGGCGTCGATCCAGTTACCCAGGGTGTTACGGTACTGTATCTTCACTCGGTTAGCCACATCCACGCCGTTGTATGCCAGGCTGAGCACAAGCGGCGAGCCGGGAGCGTAGGCGCCGGTGGTGCTGAGCGCCAGCGTCAGCGGCTCCAGGTTCATTGCCAACACGGCGGCTTCGGTGCTGCGTCCGTAGGTGTCGGTGAGGGTCAGCGTGAAAGTGCTGCTGTTGTCGGTGGTCATGCTTCCCAGATGAGCGGGCACGCCCGTGAAGTCCACGATGGCGAGCTTGTCGGGGTTGTTCCACAGGCCGAGCACCTCGAGACCCAGAGATGTCAGCGTGGCCTTTTGCTCGGGGGTGGCCTTGAGTAGGTCGACTTCCTCGGGCCAGCCCTGGCCGATCAGCGACAGGCTATGGGTGCGGAGCATCACTTCGCCGAGACCGGCCTGGGCAATGAGATTGAAGCTGTATTTGCCGTCGAGGGGCATGCCTTCCACAACGTCGAATGCCGTGCCGGAGGTAAAGCCCTCGGTCTCCACAAGGGGTTCGGGAGCGTCGAGAACATAATCGTCGATGTTGATGGGTACTTCAACATCTTCCATATCGTCGCTCCAGCTAACTACCAGGGTAGCGCCGCCCACCTCGCCGTTGTTGACGTCGACGGTGACTTTATATACTTTCTTGGCCGATGCCGTGAACTCGGCTACCTTGAAGTTCTCGCCCTTCTTGCCGTTGGGCTTGGTGAAATCCACGGTCACCGTGGCAGTGCCGGGAGTGATGAATACAGGGCGCGTCTCGCTCTGCACATAGCTGATGCCGTTCACTTTTGCGCTCCAGTCGGTCATATACTGGCGGAAAGCGTCGGTGTATTCAACCAGCACCAGGGCCTGCGACAGCGATGCCGTCAGAGCTACTTCGGTGCTGACATTGTCGCGGACCTGCAGCTCGGTGCTGCCATAGAAATAAGGGCATTCAAAGCCCTGGGCACCGGCGGTGCCGTACCAGGCCTCCAGCGTGTAGGCGCCCACTTTGAAAGCCTCGGTGGCGTCGAAATCGCTCAGAGTGGCCCACTCGCGGCTGAAAGAGCCGTCGGTGGCCGTCAGACGCAGAGAGAGATCGGCAGCGGCGGGTGCATTCTCCAGTGTATACGTCGCGCGCGACTCTCTGGGGGTGGTCACCGTCCTGTCGAGATCTACCAGCGGGACCACATGGCCGGTGGAACCTTCCACGGCGGTGTCTTCGGAGCAACTCCAGAGCATTCCGCCAAGAAGAACGGCAAGTGTTCCCTTAAGGATAGTTTTGTTCGTCATTCTGTGATGTGATTAGTTTATGATTGTTTAATTGTTTTCGTTGTAAAGGTAAGTGAGCGCCCGTGTGTATGCTTTTTCGGAAACGGCCGGCAAGCACTCTTTTTTCGATATAATACGCTGCAAATTTAAACATTTTTCGCCAAAGAACACCTAACATAAGCTAAAAAAACCTTAAGAGCCGGTCCATGTGCGAGAAACGTAACAAAAATGCAACAAAAAAAATACGCCGCAGGACTGCGGCGGAAAAATCCGGACGCCCCTTCATGACGCCACTGTGCAAAAAAGCAGGGCAGCGTCGCCACCACGGCGCCGCTGCCCTTCGGGATATTTGGGGATGTTGATGGTCTTATTCAGCGACAACCTCGAAAGGTATGTCGACGCTGACTTCCTTGTGGAGTTTGATGGTTGCCACGTACTCGCCGACTTCCTTGACGGGATTTTTGATGTCGATGAGCTTGCGGTCGATGTTGTGGCCGAGTTTCTCCAGGGCGTCGGCAATCTGGATAGCGTTCACGCTGCCGAAGATAGTGCCGGTCTCGCTGGTCTTGGCGCCGATGGTGAGGCGCAGGTCCTTGATGGCTTCGGCGAGTGCCTCGGCGTCGGCTTTGATTTTGGCGAGCTTGTGGGCGCGCTGGCGCTGGTTCTCGGCGAGTACTTTAAGTGCCGATTCGCTGGCGATCACTGCTTTGCCGGTGGGTATGAGGTAGTTGCGGCCATAGCCGGACTTTACTTCTACGACGTCGTCCTTGTAACCGAGGCCCGACACGTCTTCTTTAAGGATAAGTTTCATGTTATGCTGGGCTTAGGGGTTATTTCATAAGGTCGGTGACATAGGGCAGAAGAGCCAGGTGGCGGGCACGCTTTACGGCCTGGGCCACACGACGCTGGAATTTCAGCGAGGTGCCGGTGATGCGGCGGGGAAGGATTTTGCCCTGCTCGTTGAGGAACTTCTTGAGGAACTCGGGGTCCTTGTAGTCCACGAAGTTGATGCCGAAACGTTTGAAACGGCAGTATTTTTTCTTTTTCACGTCTACGCTCATGGGAGTGAGGTAGCGGATTTCGGAGTTGTTCTGTGCCATTGTTTAGTCCTCCTTGTTTTCAACGGGTTGAACTTCGGGTGCGGCGGGAGCGGCAGCGGCGGCGGCGCGGCGGGCGCGGCGCTTGGCGGCGTATTCGGCGGCATACTTGTCCTGACGGAAAGTGAGCCAGCGGATGATGCGCTCATCGCGGCGATAGGCGGTTTCGAGTTTGCGGATAACCTTGGGGTCGGCCTCGAACTCGATGAAATTGTAGAAGCCCGTGGACTTCTTGTCGATGGGGTAAGCGAGCTTGCGCAGGCCCCATTCTTCGGTGTTTACCACGTTGGCGCCGTTGTCGGCGAGAACTTTGGCCACCTTTTCTACCGCTTCCTTCATCTGGGCATCAGACAAAACGGGAGTTAAAATGAAAACGGTTTCGTACTGCATCGTAATTGATGGGGTTAATGTATTGGTGGATAATAGTATGGATATCGTCGGGCGATTTCCGGCTGCAAAGTTACGGTTTTTTTGTCAATCCGCAAAATTTTTCTGCCGCGGCGTCACACCAGGTTGCGGTAGCGCCGGCGGGGGAGTTCCTTGCCGCCGTTGAGGCGCTTTTTGTACTCTTCGTAGTCGGAGTAAGAGCCTTCGTAGAACACCACTTCGCCGTCGGGCTCGAACGAGAGGATGTGGGTGCATATTCGGTCGAGGAACCAGCGGTCGTGGCTTACCACCACGGCGCAGCCCGCAAAGTCGTCGAGGCCTTCCTCGAGGGCGCGAAGAGTGTTGACGTCGATGTCGTTGGTAGGTTCGTCGAGCAGCAGCACATTGCCCTCTTCCTTTAGGGCCATGGCAAGGTGCAGGCGGTTTCGTTCGCCGCCGGAGAGCACGCCTATTTTCTTTTCCTGGTCGGCGCCCGTGAAATTGAAGCGGGAGAGGTATGCGCGGGCGTTTACGTCGCGTCCGCCCATGCGGAAACTCTCGGTGCCCTGGCTGATGACTTCGTAGACGGTGCGCTCGGGCAGCAGGTCGTGGTGCGTCTGGTCCACATATGCCACCTTGACGGTGTCGCCGACTTCGAAGGAACCGGCATCGGGCTGCTCCATACCCATGATGAGCTTGAACAGGGTGGTCTTGCCCGCCCCGTTGGGGCCGATGACACCCACTATACCGTTAGGCGGCAGGGCGAACGACAGGTCCTTGAAGAGAGTCTTGCTGCCGAAGGCTTTTGCGAGGTGCGAGGCTTCTATGACCTTGTTGCCCAGGCGAGGACCGTTGGGGATGAATATCTCGAGGCGTTCCTCGCGCTGTTTCTGATCCTCGTTGAGCAGGCGGTCGTAGGAGTTGAGTCGCGCCTTTCCCTTGGCCTGGCGGGCCTTGGGAGCCATGCGCACCCATTCGAGTTCGCGCTCGAGGGTCTTGCGGCGTTTGGAGGCCTGTTTCTCCTCCATGGCCATGCGTTTGGTCTTCTGGTCGAGCCATCCCGAATAGTTACCCTTCCAGGGTATACCCTCGCCGCGGTCCAGCTCGAGAATCCAGCCGGCCACATGGTCGAGGAAATAACGGTCGTGGGTGATGGCTATCACCGTGCCGGGGTACTGCTGCAGATGCTGTTCGAGCCAGTCGATGCTCTCGGCGTC
>JAGATX010000014.1 GCA_017621055.1 Muribaculaceae bacterium
CGAATTGACAGAGCCGAACATCAGTGACCCCTAAGGTCACTTCCGTTACTCTACTCTTGTACTACTCATCGTATCTTGATGTCAATGTGTCAAAGTTCTCGTTGCTCGCGGGCATTCAGCCCGAACAGCTCGGCAAAGTTATCGCTTAAAACCGACGCGACCAAATTTTGTTCAAATTTTTAACGTCTTTTAGCTTTTGGCGCCGCTTGCGCCCTGCCGCGGGAGCTCGTTCCCGAAAGCGAGTGCAAAATTACTGCCTAAAATCGAAAACACCAAATTTTTTGACCGAAAAATATGCTGCAAAGCATATATTTAACGTTTGTTGACGGTCGGAGGCCGAAATCCCTGCCCGCGACCGGGGGCGGGGAGCCCGAAGGAGAGGTTGCGCCTGTGGTCACGCAACAGCCTCAACCCCAGGGGAACATCTACGATGTTCGTTGTTTGGGTGGAGTGGTTCTGCCCCCAGGTGGCGCTGCGCTTACCCGGGGTTGGACACAGGGACACCTCATTCGAGGTGTTCACTTGCGCCATGCGGGGCGCCCAGGCGCGATGCTGACCTCGGATGCTCCGGGTAGCATCCCTACGGGGCACACGGGGTGCGCCGGGCGCGCTTGTGGAGTTCCGCGCCGGTGGAGATACGAAAAAAGGGCTACCCGAGGGCAGCCCTTTTATTGAAGGATTAGAAATTATTATCGAACGATAACTTTGGCAACTTTGTCGCCGGCTTTCACGAGATAAACACCGGAAGCAACAGCTACGCGTGTGGTAGCGGCGCCCTGACCGGCAAATATTGTGCGACCGTCGACGGCGTTGACAATGATCTGCTGGCCTTCGGCACCTTTGACAACGATAGCCTGATGAGCTGTCGAGATGGTGATACCGGCAGCGCCGATGTTTTCAAGGCCGCTGTACTGAACAGTAACGGCGTTGGAGCCTGCGGATGTACCCTTGTTGTAGTTGACGGTTACGCGATATTCAGCGTTCTCGAGGGGGTTGGCATCGATGAACTCGGTTTCGCCGACGGGCTCGGCAGTGATCTTCTCGCCGTTGCGGTAAACATCGTAACCGACAATGCTGAGGCTTGCGGTAGCGCCGGCGGCCTCGAAGGTAACGTCATCGAGCATGAGCATGAACGAACCGGTAGCGTGGCTGCGGATAGCGAAGTACTTGGCACCTTCGGGGAGCTGGGCTTCATAGAGGGTGTAAGCACGTTCACTGCCACCGTCGGGAACTACCATGTTGGCTTTGCCTTCTACAGCGATGAAGTCCTCGGTGTTTGTGCTACCGGTGCTGTAGAGAATGCTGATAGTTTCCTTGAAGTCGCCGGAGTAGCTGCGAGCGTAGAAGCTGATGGTCTGAGCATTGCCGGTGAGTTCGGGCGAGATGGCCCAGTCGTCGACCTGGCTGTCGTCATAGTTGAAGAGGCAAGCGAGATACTTGTTTCCGCTGTGAGCAGCAAAAGTGAGGTTGAACTGAGGATAGGCGTCGCTCTGTTCGAATACGAAGAAGGAGCTGGTAGTTTGACCGGGGGTGATTCCGGGAACGTCAGTATTCTGGAAACCACCGACCTTACCGCCGTCGATGTCGACGAATGTCCAGCCTTCGAATTCATGAGCAAAGGCGGTAGCCTCTTCGAAGCCTTCGGTCTTCACTTCGGGCACGCTTTCGAGGTTGGGTTCGCTCCAAGTGAGTTTCACGCCTTCTGCCACTTCACTGCCGGCGAGGTCGGCCACGCGGGGCAGATTGGAGAGCTTGGGAGTTACGGTAACAGGAGCTACGGTGTTGTCGGCGGGATTCTCGTCGCCTTCGTATACAACTACAGCATGGTATGCGATAGCTTCTTCGGCGAGGGGATGCATGGAGAGCATGAAGTTGTGGGCCTTGGAGCTTCCGGAAGCGAGGTTGGCACCCTGCTTGCTGGAGAGGAGCTCGCCGTCGGCGTAGAGTTCAACGGTGTATGCAGCTGCATCGAGCGCGCCTTCGTTGGAGACTTTGACCTGGACGGCATAGTCGGCACCGGCGGCCACGGTAGCGGGAGCAATGATGCTCTGGAGTTTGAGGTCGTTGCCGAGCTGCGAACCAATCTTGAGATTGTCGAGGACGGTGGTTGTGAAGCCCTTGATGGTGGTTATCACACGAAGCTCGACAACCTTGTTCTCGTAGCCGACAAGGCTAACGGTAGCCTTAGCCCAGCCTTCGGCGGAGCCGCCGATTTCAGCAACAGATTTGCTGAACAGAGGAGTATATTCCTCAGTTCCGAACTCGCGAACCTCCACTTCGATGAGGTTTTCGTCGGCCTGGCCTTCCTCACCTACGAGATTGTAGGTATAGAACGTGAATGCGGGATTAACCGTGCCAGCGAGGCTGACTTTCGGGAAGATCAGAGCGCTGCTTTCTTCGAGATATTTGCCTTGCGAACCGATGAAGCCATTGTCGCCGTCCTGAGAGGAGATACCGGATTCATCGTCGAACAGGCCCCACTGAATTGTGCTGCCGTTAAGACGACGCATTGCGAAGGGATGGCTGAGAGTCTTGTTGGGGAAGGATTCTGCCATGCCGGGATAGGGAGTACCAACGGGAGCCATGTCGGTGATGGCGCCTTCGCCTTCACCGCGGGAGGTAACGGCGAATACGAGATACTGCTTGAAGTCCTGTTCGCCTTCGGGCAGACCGGCGTCGAAGGTATGGGAGGTACCTGTGAGGTTGTCGGCGATGAGAGTGCGCTGTGAGCCGTCGAAATCATACACGCTGTAGGTGATGAGCGAAGCGTCGAGGGGAGCACCGTTGGAAGTGGTGGTTACGGGAGTCCAGGTTACGGTAACAGTACCGTCGGAGGGTTCGGTGAAGGAAGCAGCTTCGGGAGCGGCGGGATAGTCGACACCCACGAAGACAGTGGCAGATGCCACAGGACCGGCGCCGTCGGCGTTGGCGGCCATGAACATATAGGTAACGTTGCCGCTTTCGGTCATGTCGGAGATTTCGTCGGTGACATTGATGTCAGCGCCAGCAGCCACGGAACCATCATATACGAGGGTTTCGCCGCGCATGATAACCATATCGACATTACCGGTGAGAGCAGTGCCGTTGATGCTGAGAGCGGGAGCCTTGCAGCTTACGGTGGTCTTGTAAGTGCCCAAAGCGTCGGGAGTAACCACGATGTCGGTGGGAGCAGCGGGAGTAAGACCGCTCATGCCGTCGCCGATAACAACATCGTCGAGGTAGAGGTTGTACTGGTCGGCAGGCGAGATGACGTGGAAACCGACAGCGAGCTTGCCGCTTGCGGGAGCCACGAGCAGGCATTCAAGGGTTTGATATTCCTTGTCGGCTATTACAGTAGGCTCGAGCACGGTGGTGGTCATAGCCTCTACCGACGAAGCGTCGCCGCTGAGCACTTCGATAGTCTCGGGGTAGCTGATGCTATTGGCGCGGACACGGAACGACAGAGGATAAACCTTGCCGGGTTCAACAGTGAGAACGGGAGTGATGAGCCAGTCGTCGGCGTCGTTCGTGTTGCTGTAAGTGTACTTGGCTAAACCTGCGCCATCGAACTTCCAAGTCTTGCCGTCGTTGTTGACGTCGATGACGTTCATTTCGTTGAAGCGTTCTTCGGTGGCGAAGTCGTTGGAGTACGGAGCGGTGAGAACGCCGAGAGCCACGGCGTTGGAGGTGCCGGTAGCGGACTTGCCGTCGAATTTGGCGGTAACCTCATAGCTGTAGCGGACCTGTTCGGTGGGGGTGGGGATTTCCTCGGTGAAGGAAGTCACGGCCAGATCGGTGGCAACGGTAACATTGTCGGGAAGACGAACAACGTCGTAGCGAACGGCAGCGGGATCGATGTAACCGCCGTCGGCAGTGGTGACAACAGCTGTCCAGCTGACTGTCATCATACCGTCAGCCCAGGCTGCCGTAACAGTGGGAGCTACGGGCACGCCATTGCCGATGAAGAGTTCAACCTTTGCGGCTTTGCCGGTGAGAGTGCCGTTGGCGAGCTTAACACTGATAGTGTGCATACCTGCGGCGGTAACGGTAACGGCGGCTTCGGCATGAGCTCCGGGAGCTACTGTGCCGTTAGCAGCTTCTGCGCCGTCTACATATACGGTGTAGTCAAGGGTTGTAACGTCCTCGAGAGCGGGAGCGTCGAAAGCCACGGTACCGCTGAGCGAGCCTTCGCTGAAGGTAGCGGTGAGGTTCTCGGGTTTGCCGGGGGTGCCGGGAGCAACCACGGGAGCGAGCTGGAGGCCGGCAACTTCTTCGCCGTCGGCAAAGTCGCATACCAGAGCTGCGGCAGCGGTAGTGAGATCTACGGAGTAGAGCGAACCGCCGTTGTCGTTGCTGGCATGGTAGTAGAACTTGTTGGTAGCGGCATCGATGCAACCACCGGAGAGATAAGTGGAAATGATACCGGTGGCTCCAACGACTTCAACAGCGCCTGTGGCCTTGTCGATCTTGGCGAGGTATGTGTCGGTTTCCTGAGGTAGCATTGCGTACATCTGACCTTCGGCATCGAAGCTGATGCAGCGAACTGCATAGTCAAAAGTCGAGATGACATTGATAGCGGGAGCCTCGTTACCGAGACCGAGGGTGACGAGCTGGAAGCCGGAGGCATCTTCATTATAACCGATGGCATAGATCAAGCCGCTGGCGGGATCCTTGGCCATACCCATGAAAATGACGTCGGGAGTCTCGGAATTGTAGTTTGTAAGCTGCTCGCCGGTCTCGCCGTCGTACGAGCTGAAATAGAAGAGCTGGAACCAACCCATAACGTCGACATACTCCGAAGAGTAGAGGATGCCGTCCTCCATGATTGCGGAGTAGACGGTGCCATTGTTGGCTGCGGGCATGGCGAAGATTTCGCTGAAAGCGCCACCGGCAGCAGTGGGCAATTGCGAATAGTTCGTGTGAGCTTCTCCAGCTTGTTGCCAAGAATCGGCAAAAATGACTACGCCGTTGATGTCAGGAATTGCCGTACCTTCGGCGCGCGCAATGGTGCGGTGGGGAGCGGCTGCCGTTGTGGCGGCAGTGCGGAAGCCTACTGCCTGATTAGCGGCGCGCTTTGTGGCGAAGGTCACACGCTGGGTCTGGTGGGCAGGCGCCGGCGTGGCAATCGTTGCGAATGCTGATGTGGCGTTGCTCACCTTGCGTGCGGGAGCTTGTGCCGATGCGGTGATTGTGCCGCTTACTACCAGCATTACAGAAAAAATCCAGAATAGAATTTTCTTCATAGCGATAATGATGGTTTCATTTAGTTTGAAATTGCCGGCTGTGAAACCTTTAACATACGGCAACCCTTCCGTTGGAAATTGGAAATGAATAATGAAATTTGAAGTTTGTGCTTTGCAGGGAGGGGATGGCACCCTTGCCATCCCCCTTCAGGGGAAATGATCACGACAGGCATTTGCCTGTTTTAACGTATGGTCTCAGCGGACCACCACTTTACGGACGGTACCGCCGGCATTGACAATGAAAATGCCGGGATTACCGATGGCGGCGGAGCCGTCGGTGTGGAGAACGGCCACAGTGCGGCCGGCAATGTCGGTTACGGTGGCGCACTCGCCGGGTGCGAGGCCGCTGACAGTTATCTCGGACCCGTGGACACGGATCTTCACTGAGTCGGGAGTTCCGATGGCGTCGATGGCGCTGCTCTGCTTGGTGGCGAGGGTAATCCGGTCGCTGGGAAGAGAACGCAGGTCGCCGTCGGTGCCGGCCACGGTGTAGGAGTATTCGGTTTCGGGCTTGAGGCCGGTGACCACGCAGAAGTCTGCGGCGCCGGCAGGATAGTCGGTATATTCCTCCACGGGAACATAGCCGTAAGTGATGCCGTGCATGACTTCAATATCGTCGATAGCCACGCTGCCTTTGTCGACGCGCTGATATAGAACACGCATGGCTGAGGTACCGGCAGGAATTACATCCTCGCCGAAAGCCATCGTAGTGCCGCCCTTGGCTGTCACCACGGGCTGCTCGGCGACGGTGAGCCATGAGCCGTCGACGCGTGCCTGGATTTTGAGGATGTCGCCCTCGGCGGTGGTGGAGCCGCGGTGCCAGAAGGAGATGCCGCGCACACCGTCGTCGTAGGAAGGAGTGGCTACATAATGGCCGCTCATGCCCATGCGCAACGAGGGAATGTTCTTGCCGGAGTATGCGGCGTTGAGGTACCCGGCGGTGGTGTTGCTGCTCCAGCCGTCGGGAAGGAGTTCTACGCCATCGTCGAAGTTGAGGACGTCGCTGTGAGGAAGACCATAGACGGTCTCGTAGACATTAAGAATATACTCGGAGGCCTCTTCGAGGAGATTCCAGCGGGCGGTGAAGCCGTCGGCAAGGACATTTTCGGCGGGAAGGACCTCTACCTTGAGGCGGTCGAGGCCGGGACGGCCGGTAAAGCCCTCGATGGGTTCGGACACGGTGCTGCTCTGCAGGCCGGCTGCGCTCCATGCCGTGATATAATAAGGAGTCATAGGCTGGAGACCTTCGATCGTAAATCTGCCGGTGTTCCCGGCGTTGACATTACGGTATATATATACGGGAACCGTTTGGTCAGGCAGCGGAGGCTCTATCTCGCCGAGAGTGTACACATCGATATGAATGTCGGGCGACACGCCGTCGGCTGCAAGAGCGGCGGCATCCCAGCCGATGGTGATGGTCTCGAAATCGCTCTCCAATACCGATACAGCTGGAGCGGCAAGATCGTCGCGTCCGCCGGCAACCTTAAATGTGATGATGCCGTTATTTTCGGCAATATCGGTGATGGGCAGATTAAGCGAGCGGCCGGACCATGTCTTCATGTTCGGATGGGTATTGTCGGTAAAACTCGTGACGTTATTGGTACCGGGGAATGCGTCGCCGTCGCGCGAGTAATCGCTTTGGCTTCCGTCGGCCTCCTCGATATCGACGTACTGGTGTGAGGCACTGTTGTTCACCTGATTGCGGCTCCATACGTATTCGTCATAGTCCACGTGCCATACGAGCATGCCGTGGCCGGGGAGATAGGCGTCCCAGCCCGTGCGCTGGCGGTTTTCAACGAGGAAAAACTCATTGGGGTCGCCGGTAGGTATAATGCCGCATACGTTGTTGCCGATAGTCGGCAAGGTTGCATTCATGGGGCCGTTGATGACGGCGGGTTCTATCCAGTCGAGGGCATAGCGCTCGTACGCGGAATACAGGGGAGGTGTGCATCCGCCGTTGTTGTAAGGACCGTAGTCCATGGCGCTCCACTCGCCGGGAGTGAACGCCCCTGTATAGCTTGTGGCGTAAAGGTCGGGGAGGCCCATGACGTGCGAGAATTCATGCACGAAGGTGCCGACACCGTCGGGACGTGTGCCTTCCCACTCGTTAGAACAGGCATAGCGGTTCACGCGTACGCCGTCGTGCACGCAGTTGGATTGACCGGCGCTCTGGAGGGTCCACGAGTGCGGCCACACGGTGTTTGCGCCGCCGCCGCTGGCTTCGCCGCGGCCGGCATAGAATACAAACACATTGTCTACTTCGCCGTCGCCGTCGCGGTCATATTGTGAAAAATCGATTTGGTCGTCGAGAAGCTGGCATGCGTGGACAACCATCATTTCGGGATTGCTGTCGTTGCCACCCCAGTCATTGCCGCCGTAATACGACATATTCTGCGGTAGGGTGACGGGGCCGAAGAGGTCGAATTGCGGTACGAACTGCCCCATCGACGATTCAATGAAGAAATCGCGTGCGCTGCCGGTGCCACCGTAGCTGCTGAAGCCTTCCTCGTTGAGGAGACGGCTGAAATAATCGTATGCATCGGGGGTGCTGAGCTTTACATCCTTGTATTCGACCAGAATTACGAGCGCTTTCTGCTCGCCCATTGCCGGGAAACGGCTTTCGGGGAAAAGACCGATGCCGCGCTCGGGGCCGCTGAGGGTACGTGCGGCAGCTGCAGCGTCGAGAGCCACACAGGTGGCCTCGCGGTCAATGCGCGACAGAAAAGCTCGCGCGGCGGCGTCGCGGTTCGCGGCATCGCGCGCGGCTATGCCGCTGCTGGCAATATTGCCGCCGTCGGCAACGGTGGCATAGCAATAGTTCCCGTTGTCGAAAGTCAGCAGATAGCCGTCTTCGGTAAAATACTGGTGGTTGCGCTCGTCACCCACGAGCTTGGCCTGAATTTCTGTGCCGTCGGCCTGCACAAGCGTGAAAGCGCCCCGTTTTGCCGGAACGGCAAAAGCAGTGGCACCGGAAAGTGCGAGCAGCAGACCTGTGAGAACTATTCTCCCTGTTCTTTTCATCTTTAGAGTACCTTTTTTGGACTTTTTAGGCCACAAATGTAGAGTTATTTTTTTACATAGGCAATATTTTTTAGGATTTTTTCGCCGCAGTGGCTGATTTTATCTAAAAAAAATGGAATTTTGTTGGATTTTATCCTTTTTTTGATAAAATTTCAGAATGAAAAAGAGCACCGGCGCGGCCGAGCTGTGAAGCATCGTGCCTGCGCCGGTGTTTGGCTGTGAATGCTGTCGTGACTGTCAGTTCATGCGGTCTGCCAGCCGCGAAAAACGGGTGTTGTACTCGTCGAGAGCGGCGTAGTGGCGGCGGTTGCTCTCGTCGAGAAGTCCGTGGGTGTCGGCCTGATAAAGCGCCGAACCGAGGGTGAAGAAATATCCGAAGCGCTCCATATACTCGGGGCTTGCCCTCAGCTGGCGCAATTCGTCAAGGCGGCAGTCCTCCGGGAGGTCGCCGATAGCGTCGTTCTTTTCCACGAGATAGCGGAGGATCTGTTCGCTCTGGTTTATCATCTCGGAGTAGTCGTTCTGAGTGAGCGAGTCATGACGTTCTATTGCAATGCTGAGGCGCTCGCATTCGGCACTGTCGTAGCCGCCGCCGAAAAGCGAGCCGGCGCCGCCCGAGCACGAAGACATCAGGGCGGCGGTGGCAAGGAGTATGTAATGATAGAGTTTCATAAACAGGTTTGCGCCGAGCGGCGCAGATAAGGGGTCTTATCTTTTAACCCATTTCAGTGCCAAGTTGTTTGGTCCGGCAATGCGGATAATATAGCAACCTGGAGCGAGCGCGGCGAGGTCCACACGCTCGGCGGCGGCATATCGGGCCATGCATCGGCCGCTGAGATCGTAGACACCCACCGGGGCGGCAACGCTGAGCGTCAGCACATTGTCCGCATCGACATAGGCGTTGAAGGCTTCAGACTCGATATTGTGGACACCCGATAGCTGAGCGCTGTACACGAAACTGCGCACGGGCGAATAGTCGGTGTAGCTCAGACCGTTGGATGTTGTCAGGGCATAGCTGCCGCGCGTGCGCGCATAGTAGGTGTTCCCGTCGACAAGGGCCTTGCCGCTGATGCGTATCTCGCCCAGGGGCCGCGTGGCCGTGGAGAAATCGGCAAGAGTGGCGTTGAATATAGAGCGCGGGGTGAAGGTTGTGGATGCCGATATTTCGACATATGCATTGACCATACCTTCCCACTGCTCCAGTTCCAGACCCTGGTCGGCATAGACGGTGGCGCCGTCGGCGGAGGGACGTGCGAAAACGGGGCTGCCGTAGTCGGTGCGGTTCACCGTCGCGAAGTGCACGGCGGGAGTGGTGACCGTCAGGCCGGCGGCAGCAGCTGTGACCGTAACGTAGTAGTCGCGGCCGGTGACGAGCGTATGTGCAGGCACTGTGGCGGCGAGTCCGTCGGCATCGAGGGTGCATATCACCTTGCTCATGTCGCTCTTTTCGGAAATGGCGACGGTGTATGCGGCGCCCGGGCCGGCCGAGTTCCATGTTATCTGCGGTTCTGTGGAGCAGCCCTCGGTGTCCGCGGCCGGCGAGGTGACAGTGAATGCACCGACGGTGAAGGAGCCGCCATTGGCAACGGCACCTGTGAGCGAGGGAG
Organism: Muribaculaceae bacterium; assembly: GCA_017621055.1. Taxonomy (GTDB): domain Bacteria; phylum Bacteroidota; class Bacteroidia; order Bacteroidales; family Muribaculaceae; genus CAG-873. The sequence continues at coordinate 9,851 of JAGATX010000014.1, forward strand.
CGAGAGTCCACACTCGCCAGAAATAAGTGGCGCCCTGCCGCATATCGGCCACGTCACTGCCGGCTATACGCGGCTCAAAGGCTTCGGCACGACCGAGGACAGTGGCGAAATCGGCGGTTTCCGATACTTCCACCACATATTTTGCGCCGGGAGTACCGCTCCAGGTGAATTCCAGGAGAGCCGGCGGCTCGGCGCCGTCGGCGGGGGTGAGATTAGCGGCGGGGGCGCCGTCGGCGAGAGCTGAACCCTCGAAAACAGCGCTGTATTCGTTGCCATAGCGGTCGTAGACGGCCACGCCGTATGTCAAGGCCGTCTCGTTGCCCAAATCGTACTCGCCGCTATAAACGATATTCTTCAGGTACGCCTTGTCGTAGGCGAAATCGGCAGTCGAAGTGCCTTCGGGCAGAGCGTAGACAATATAGCGGCGGTTGGCGGCGTCGGTCGGCTCATCCCAGACGAGGCGGGAGCCTTCGCGCCGCAGATTTGCCACCTCTACGGGCTCGTAGGCCTTTTCCCAGTGGCGCATGGGCACGGGAACACGTGTGGGGAACACTGTCATATTCAGAATCTCGCCGAAGCGTCGGTTCTTGCCCTCGTACACCTCGTAGTAGTTTGAGTAGGCACCGTAGTCGAAGAATACCACGCCGCTCTCGTTGGGGCGCAGGTGTGAGCGCATGAATTCAATCTGGCGGATGTACTCGGCGGCGTTGTTGCCCAGGCGCGAGCAGTCCACGCTGGTGTAGAGATGACGGCCGAAATGGGGAACGACAACGGAGTACCATTCGGTGAGGCGGTCAAAGTAGGAATGCCAGTAAACCTGGGGCGAGAGGAAGTCGAGCCAGCCGTTTGCGAGCCACTTTATGGGGTCGGCAAAGAGACCGTCGTAGTTCATGTCGCCGTAGGGGCCGGGCTCGAGGCCGTAGTCGCGGATATCGTCGGGAGAGATACGTCCGGCCGGACCCATGGCGAACACGGCATATGGGCGGGCATTCCTCACGGCATTGCGGCAGGCCTCGACAACCATGTTGATATTCTCGCGGCGCCATGCCTTGTGCGTGAGTTCGCCGCCGGCAGTGCGGTATGCGTTGTAGAGGTCGTCGTCGGCGTCCAGCTCTATGCTGCTGTGATAGAAATAGTCATCGAAGAGCATACCGTCGATGTCGTAGTTGGCTGCCAGCTCGGCGCATATGGCGGCCACTCGTTCGCGCACCTCCGGGAGTGCCGGATTGAGGATAATCTGTTCGGAGGAACTCATGAGCCACTCGGGGTGGCTGTTCTCGTAGTTGAGGTCGCCGGCGCCATAGTGGCCGCCCGACGAATAACGCAGCGGGTTAACCCAGGCATAGACCTCTATTCCGCGGGCATGGGCGCTCTCTATTACATAAGCAAAGGGGTCGAAAGCGGCCGTTCCGCCGCGACCACCGTCGGCCACGGCGCCCGACAGAGGTTCGAAACTCGAATAATAGAGGGCGTCGCAGTTCACGCGAGTGTGGAAATAAATGACGTTGATGCCCTGGCCGGCTATGCGGTCCAGACGCCGGTCAAGGTCGCGGCGCACGGCAGCGGCGTTGGAAGCTGTGATGGCACGTCCGGGCCATGTGCTGGACAGCGACGGGCTCATCCAGATGGCGCGGTGCTCGCGGTTGACCTCGGCCACGCCCGGCAGGGCAACTGCGGCGGCAACGGCAACGGCAAGGATTGTCTTCAAAAAAGCTTTCATGGAAATTTTGAATATAAGTGGTCATATACAATAAAAAGCGGGGAACGTCCCCGCTTTTTATTATATTGAGCCGGATTAGAACAGCTTGGTGTGGTTGGGGTTGATAACGATACCCGTACCGAGTTCCTCGGCGTCGCCGTAGTGGTGGACTTTCTGGTCGGCGGGGTCGTAGTAGTTGATGCCGGGCCGCACGCCGCTGGTATCGCCCGTATTGGGCCGATATGCGAAGTAGAGGCGACCGGTCTCCTTGTCGAGAGCGAACTGGGTGATGAACAGACCCTCCGACTCGGTGGTGTTCACCGGATCAGCATCCATGGGGATGTACTTCACAGGTGTAGCTGTCATCGATACAGTCTCGGTGATGGACGGCAGGTTGTAAACTACCAGACCGGGACCGTCGGTGGTGCGGTAGATATAGAGGAACCCGCGGTCTTCATCGATTGCGAAAGCCGAGAAGGTTACATTGCTGAGCACCACGGGAGCGGGCAGGGCCGCACCTTCGGCTTCTTTCTGGGTGGGATAGATCTGATTGTCGCGGAAGCGGTAGATACCCTTGCCGTTGTACTTCTTGCCCCACCACCAGTAGCCGGCCTTGTCGCGCTCAAGCGTGTTGGAGATGGCGCCGTAGCTGATACCGCGGCCATAGTAGGGAATTACGTTGTTCTGGAAAGCGTAGCTGTCGCGTTCGGTGCTGGACTTCTTGCCCTGGACAGCGCCGCGGGTGGTGAGGTCCACGAACGAGCAACCGGTGTTGCGGTCGGTGTAGTACAGACGGCCGTTGTGCACGCAGCCGATGAAGGGATCGAGGAATGCGGCGCCGCCTACGTTGGTAATCACTGTGTTCACACCCGTACCGTCGGTGCGCATGGCAGTGATCTGACCATCGCCGAGCACACCGGCCTCATCATTGATGTAGTAGTACTGCTTGCCGGCATCGAGAATGTAGACAAAGCCCTGGTCGACGGTCTCGCCTTCTTCATCGGGGGTGGGGACGTCGGCATACAGCAGGTTGAACACCGTAGCGCCGGAGTTCACGCCCAGATCGAAGGGGAGAACCTTGGTGCCGGCGGGGATGTCGCTCAGAAGCTTGAAAGCCTTGATGTTGCCGCCACGCTGTGCATAGTAGAGGGTTGGAGCCTCACCGGTGAGACCTACCTGAACGTTGAGGTAGGCATCCTCCAGACGGCGGTTGACGCCCTCGGTATCGAAGTACGTGCGGATATCCACACGCTGCGAGCCTATGTTGCGGAATTTGACGGGGGCCGGGTAGTTGATGGAGCCGTCCGGGTTGGTGGTGCCCACAAAAGTGGTTACCTCGGTGCCGTCCTCGTAGGTGGTGCCTTCGGGGAAGGTCCATTCATAGCGTACCGGCAGGTTCTCGGGGTTGGGGAGCTCCAGATTGAAGGTCACCGTGGTGTTGTTGAACTCTATGACATCGGTAGAGGTCGATGCCACCGACAGAACGGGCACGATATCGTATACCAGCAGCGGATAAGTGCGGCTGCCCTTGGTGTCGTGGGTGAGGGTCACGCGGTAGAGACCGGCGGCCTCGTACTTGTGCACGGGATTGGGTTCGTTGCTGGTGGTGCCGTCGCCGAAGTCCCAGGTGAAGTTGCCCGTGGCCGACGAGGTGTTGTTGAACTGTATGGGCGATACTACGTAGTAATCGTCGACATACTGGTCGCCACTTACATTATATGTGAAGTCGACATCGGGGTTGGGGAAGAACTGATCGTCGATTATCTTGTCGGTACAGCCGGCAAGGAGGAAAGCACCGCCGACGACCCCGGCTATGGTTTTGAGAAATTTCATAGTTCTGAGTTGATAAGGCGATTAGTTAATATAGATGGTCTTGACCTCGGTGGGCGACACCACGCCTACGTATTCGCGGCCCGAAGCGTCGGAGTCCACGCTCTGGAAGCGGGCGTTGAGGCTGTATTTGCGGCCGAAGTCGATTTTATACACATTGTTTGCGCTGTCGAAGATCCAGTCCTGGAAGGGTATCACGCTGATAAGCTGGCGGAATTTGGGCAGCCATTCGGGACGTACGGTCGATACGATCGAACCGCTGTTGTCATCGTAGCGGCAGAACACCCACTCGCTCGATTTGTACACCGGATACAACACCTCGCCTTCGGCGGGAGTATAGTCCATGGGGCGCTCATTGTAGACGGCCTTGCCGTCGGCACCCACGGTGATGAAGTATACGCCCACCTGCTCTTCGGTGCTGAACCAGGTGTCGCTCTTGACGCCGGCGCCGCCGTCGTCGCCGGTGAGGTCGATTTCGGGCAGACCCACGGCAGCGAACTGCTCGTTGGTGAAGTTATAGTTGAGGTAAACGTTGCGCAGGGCATTGTAGTAGGAGTCGGCGCTGGCCTCGGAGGTGAGGTAATCGTAAACCTTGTTGAGGAATTCCTCTTTGAAGCCCTCGGGATAGTAGGTGTTGAAGCGGGCTTCATCCCATTCGGAGGGGTCTGCCCAGATCACCGGCGTGAGCGTGCGCGATACGGGCACGGTGCCGGAGAAGATGTTCTGATGGCCGTCCCAGTTTGCGGGGTTGTGGGGGAACACGGCGGCGCACTGATAGGAGCGCATGGTGTCGGTGCTGCTCACCGTCTGCGTGTAGTTGAGGCTGGCGCCTCCGAGCTTGGCGGTGACGGCGGCGTTGTCGTCGCGTACTACCTGATACCACACTTCGCTGCGCAGGGGTGTGCGCCCTGCCGGGTTGTGGTATTTGCCCTGGAAGGAGAACGATTCGCCGGCCTTGCAGACTGTGGAACCTACCTCCCAATATACGGTGGGCACTTCCTGGCCCACCTCCGCGATGTCGGGGATGAGGTCGTGGTTGTGGCACCCGGCGAAGAGCGTTACCATAACGCCGGCGGCAAGTGCCTTGGTGATATATTTTTTCATCGAATGCATTGTTGATATGTTAAAGAGAATGAGGAAAGATTATTCTTCGGTGAGGGAGTGGCGAACGCCGTAGTCCAGGGCCCAGATCATGGGTTTCTTCAGCCATTCGGGATTCTTGGAGGCACCGAGGCGTTCGAGTTCGGCAAGATTGTACTTCTCTTCGGTTTCGGGGTCATAGTTGAGGCGCTGTACCCAGCAATTTTCCTGCTGAGCCACGCTCATGCCGTCGATCCAGTAAGCGGCGTAGAGGTTGTAGGGACGGCGCAGGGTCGGGTAAATGATTTCCTGAGCGTCGCCGATGCCGTAGCCGTTGCGGTTGTTGGAGTAGTGGTAGCGGCGCATGTCGGTCCACTGCTCGGGCTGCATGTACATGGCTATATACTTCTGTATCATCAGGTCGGAAAGGGTATAGGTGGCCGGGTCGAAGAAGTAGTGCTTGTTGCCGATTTCAGAGGCGGGTTTGCAGCGCTTGACGCCCTCGTTTTCGAAGAAGGCGGTCATCTGGCGCTCGAAGCGCTCCTGGGTAGAGGTGCTCGTCGTCGGGCCGGGCAGGTTGCCGGCGGCGGGATAAGCGCCGTCGTTGTCGGCAAGGTAGCGGTCGAGGTGACGCTGCACATTCCAGCGTGTGGCGGTCTTTGCCAGTTCGCAGGCTACCGTGCGGTTACCCATCCAGTACTGGGCCTCTGCTTTGATGAAGTAGAGCTCTTCCATGGTGAACAAGGGGTTGTAGGCACCGGTGGAGGCGGCATAGGCGCCGCAGAACAGGTTGGGATAGTGAGCCTGTTTGAAAGTGGAGCCCGAACCGATATTGTTCTCCAGATAGCGGATCATGATCTTCTTGGTGTCGTTGCTGGGCGAGGTGGGACCTTCCTGCGGTTTGAACAGCAGCATCAGGCGCGGGTCGGAGCCGTAGCCGTTCTCGCGGTCCCAGTAGCCTTGCTTGTTCTCGTTGCCCGGATCGATGACGCCGAGGCAGTCCTGAACAAAGAATTTGGAGGGTACTGCCGAGGTGAGCAGGTTGGCGCGGCTCTCCCACGAGTTGATCACGGGCTGTGCTGCGCTCCAGGGGCAGGCGCTTTCGCCGACGGCATTCTCCTCCACATAGTAGTAGCGGGGTTCGTTGCCGAAGAATTCTCCGTAGAGGAGATCACCGCTCTGCCAGGTGTCGATGGCGTCCTGAGCGGCACGGTCGATGGCAGCCAGTGTGGCCGGGCTACGGTCGATGTTTGGGATGTTGCGCAGCAGTATGCGAGCCTTGATGGCCTGGACGAGGCCTTTCCATTTCTTCATGTCGCCGCTGTATATGCGGTCCTGAGTCTCGGTGATGGCGCGGTTGTTGGGGTTGGCGCCGTAGGCGGGGTCGTCGAACAGAGGGATGAGCTCGTCGGCTTCCTGCAGCATCCATGCATAGATGCTGGCCTGGGTGTCGTAGCGCGGGGAGTTGCTCAGATAAGCCTCCGAACGCGGCATGTCGCCCCATGCGTCGGTGGTGAGCTGCGTGGCCATGAGTTTGACAGCGCGGGCTATAAGCTCGTAGTTGGGCGAACCCAGCTCCTGACTGTGGCGTATCAGCTCGTTGGCGTTGACGCCTATGTCGTAGAAGTGGCGGCGCCATTGCGGGTGACGGTTGGTGCTGAGGAATTCCCAGCCTTCCTTGTAGGGGTATGAGCCTTTGGTGGCCTTTCCCATGGTGGTGAGGCACTGGCTCAGATATATGTTGTACTCGGCGTGGTCGTAGTTGATCTGCGAAGCATAGAAGACCACCACCGGCAGACCTAACTCCGCCGTGTTGGTGTGGGCGGAGTCCGGATTGACGTTGTCGACGAGGACATCGTCGCACGAGGCTCCCGCTAAGCCCATCAGAGCTGCTACAGCCAAAGCTTTTATATGGTTTATTGTCATGGTTCGGAGATAATTAGAAGGTTACGTTGAGGTTGATGTTGTAGGAACGCATCGAGGGCACGCTGTAGTTGTCGATACCCATTGCGCCTGTACCGCCGGTGGCTGCGGGCATAACCTGAGGGTCGGCACCGCTATAGCGGGTGATCAGGAAGAGGTTGCGGCCGGTGAAGGAGAGCTTGAGACCCTTGACGGGGTTGCGGCTGCCCAGACGGCGCATGAGGTTGCTGAAGTCATAGGCCAGGGTGACGTGGCTAAGACGCAGGTACGAACCGTCTTCGATGAAGTTGGACGATACGGTGTAGATGTAGTTGCTGATGGTGCTCTGGTCGAGGATCACGGGCGTGGTGTTGGGGCTGTAGGTGCCGTCGCCGTTGTCGACAACGCCCTTGAACACCACTTTGTGGTTGCGGTAGCGGGCCAGACGGGCATCCATGCCGTTGGAGTACTGACCGCGGCCGGTGACGTTGGCCACATCGCCGCCCACGCGGCCGTCCAGCAGGAAGCTCAGCGAGAGGTCACGCCAGCTGACGGTGGAGCCCAGGCCTATGAGGCAGTCGGGTTCGCGGTTGCCGATGAAAGTGTCCTTTTTCGGGGAGATGATGGGATAGCCGCTGGCATCGATGAGCACGCTGCCGTCAGGAGTGCGCTGGTAGTCGATACCGGAGAGCGAGGTGGTGGCCTGCCCTACGTAGGCGGTGGGGAAGATATCGCCGTACTGGCCGTTGGTAAGCTCGCTGACGCCCTCGGGAAGGCTCTTGAGGCGACCGCGGTTGTGCGAGAAGTTCAGGGTGGCCGTCCAGTTCCAGTCGCGGCCGGTGATGATATCCTGGTTGAAGGTCACCTCGATACCGGAGTTCTCGATGGTACCCTCGTTGCGGGTCTGGAGGATGGTGCCCGACGAAGGCGATACGCGGACGGTGACGATCTGGTTGTCGACGGTGGTGTTGTAGTATGCAACGTCGAGGCGAGTGCGGTTGTTGAAGAAACGCAGGTCGGCGCCTACCTCCCACGAACCTGTCATCTCAGGTTCGAGCCATATGGCCTTGGAGAGCGTGGGGTTCACGCCGAAACCGCCGTCGGGGAAGTTAGTCCACTGCTTGTAGTTGTCGGAGAATACGCAGGCGGGAGCGTCCTTGCCGACCTTTGCCCAGTTACCGCGGATCTTACCGTAGTTGAACACCTTGGAGCGGATACCGAAGAGTTCTGTAAAGATAATACCGCCGGTGAGCGAGGGGTACCAGTAGTGGCTCTTCACCTGCTTGAGGGTGGAGCTGCCGTCAATACGGCCGGTGGCCGACAGCTGGATGATTTTGTTGTAGTCAAAGCGGATTTCGCCGAAGTAACCGTACTTGTTGCGCTTGCTGTGGTTGAGGGTGAGCTGATAGTCGCCCGTACCTACGCCGAAGTACTGCTTGTCCAGGTTGTTGAACGAGTAATAGTCACCGTCAATGATAAAGTGCTTGCCGCCGAAGTTGCCGCTCAGTCCATTGCTCTCGGAGTATTCGCCGCCGAGGAAGAAGTTGAGGTTGAAGTCCTCGTTGATTTCCCAGTAGTAGTTGCCCAGGAGCTGTGCGGTGACGCGCTCGGCGCGTGAGGGCGAGTATACATACGTACCCATGCGCGAGTCGAAGTCTTCCTGCAGCGACGAGTCGAAGTTGCCGTCGGGGTCAAGGATGAGGTCTGTCTTCACATAGCGCGGGCGGGTGCTGCTCTCGTAGTGGCTGTTGCCAAGGTCATAGTTCACCTTGCCGGTGAAGGTAAGGTTCTTGATGGGTGTATAGCTGATGCTGCCGTTGATAATCACGCGGCTGCCCTTGCTGCTGGAGTGGTCCATGTATCGGCCGTAGTAGGGCGAGAGCGTGGCACCCAGACGCTGGGCGTTGGTGAGCTCGTCCCATGCGTCGTAGCGGTTGCTCCAGTTGGGGAGGCCGTTGGGCAGGGCGTAGTCGCTCATGTCGCGGTTGAAGCCCCAGCCGTAGACGGTGCTCATGGAGTTGCCGAAGCCGCGGCTGTCGTTGTTGATGAAGTTGGCGCTCAGCATGATCTTCACCTGCTCGGAGGGGTTGAATTCACCCTTGACGAACACGGTGAGCTTTTTCTTGAAGTCGCGGGGAACAACGCCCTGGTTGTCCATGAACGATGCCGATGCGTAGGTCGAGAATTTCTCGTTGCCGCCCGAGAGGCTCAGGTCGTACTTCTGCATGAAGCCTGTGCCCAGGAAGTTGCCAAGGTTGTCGTAGTAAGGATCGTCGGCCTGACGGCGAGGGCCCCAGCCGCCCGATGCGTTGGTGGTGTAGAAACCGGCGGCGCCCGGCAGGAATTCGTCCTGCAGGCGGACGTTACGGAGAACGTTGGAGAACTCCCATCCGCCGTTGACGGTGACGGTCACTTTTCCGTCCTTGCCGCCCTTGGTGGTGATGAGGATGACGCCGTTGGCACCTTCCTGGCCATAGAGGGCCGAGGCGGCAGCGCCTTTAAGCACGCTCATCGACTCAATATCCGAGGGGTTGAGGTCGGCCATGGCCGAACCGCCGCCGCGGATAGGCATGCCGTCCACAACGAACAGAGGCTCGTTGCTCTGGCTGGGGTTCACCGACGAGATGGCGCGTATCACTATCTGGCTGGCCGAGTTGGGCGAGCCGCCGGCAGTAGATACCTGCAGACCGGCGACCTTGCCTTGCAGTGAGTTCACGAAGTTGGAGCTCTGACCGGCGATAACGTCGTCCGACCGCAGCTCCTGAACAGAGAAGTTAAGTTTTGATTTTTCCTGACTCTGGCCCATGGCGGTTACCACCACCTCGGAAAGAACCTCGGAGTTCTCTTCCATGGCCACGTCCACTACCGAACGACCGGCTATGCGGACTTCCATCGGACGCATGCCCACGAACGAGAACTGAAGGATGTCCTTGTCGTCGGGTACATTGATTGAATAATGACCGTCGATGTCGGTAACAGCACCTCCGGGAAGGCCTTTCACCACTACCGACGCTCCCGTGACCGGCTCTCCGTCGGACGCCTGCGTTACCGTGCCTGTGACGGTACGCCCGTAGCCCAGAAGCGCTATCAGGGAAAAGAACAGTAAAAATAGCTGTTTTTTCATAATTAACTGGTTTATTTCATGGTTGTTTTCAGTTTCAGAGTAAGGACACCGCTCCAACCTTTTTATTTAAGGTATATAGCACGGCGTTTTATTCTTTTTTTGCAATAATGGCACAAACTTAATATAATTATTGCAAATATTCATAAGGGTAACCATTCGTTTTTAGATTTTTTAATGATTGGGCATCGTTTTTAACAGCGTCGCACCCTCGTTTTTACATATCGTTCTGCACAATGCCGCTTCACCACGCCGGCTGTTGGCGCTGTTTGGGGAATTTTGCGTATCTTTGCGGCCGTAATTCAACCCACTACCCTCCCACCGAATGAGAATAGATATACTGACTGTCCTGCCCGAGATGCTCGAGTCGCCGCTCAACAATTCCATCGTTCAGCGAGCCCGCAACAAAGGCCTGGTGGACTTACACATACACAATCTGCGCGACTATACCACCAACCGCTACCGCAAGGTCGACGACTATCCCTTCGGCGGCGATGCCGGCATGGTGATACAGATCGAGCCCGTAGACCGCGCCATCTCCGCCCTCAAGGCCGAAAGGAACTACGACGAAGTGATTTTCACGGCTCCCGACGGCGAACTCCTCACCCAGCCTATGGTCAACAGCCTGTCGCTATGCGAGAACATAATCATACTGTGCGGGCACTACAAGGGCGTGGACTACCGAATTCGAGAGCACCTCATAACCCGCGAGATTTCTATCGGCGACTATGTGCTCACAGGCGGCGAAATACCTGCGGCCATCATCACCGACGCAATTGTGCGCCTCCTCCCCGGCGCTATCGGCGACGAGCAGAGCGCTCTCTCCGACTCCTTCCAGGACAATCTGCTCGAGCCGCCAGTATACACCCGTCCCGCCGAATACAAGGGCTGGCGCGTGCCGGACATCCTCCTCTCCGGACACCAGGCTAAAATCGAGGAATGGCGCCATCAGCAGAGCATCGAGCGTACACGCCGCCTGCGTCCGGACCTCCTCGCCGACTGACCCTCCCGACCACAGATAACCGCCGTTTGTTGGTCAAAACATCGCGGATTGTAACCCATATGGCCGATCGGTTTTGCCCGGCCGGCCTTTTTAACGTATTTTGCGCCTCGATAACTTCTCGCGGAGTCCGTTAAATAATCTCACGGCTGTCGGCCAAACGAGGAGCTCGATTGTTACAATACTACAACAAACACGTTTCAACTCATCGGCTATATGAAAAACCTGCTCAAATTCATCACTCTGCTCCTTGCCGCCGTCGCCACCGCGCCTGCCGCAAGCCCCGCCGAGATAGCCGTGTTCGAAACCACCGTCGAACGTATCGACATAACCTTGCCAACTGTCGCGCAGGCCCGTATCGATACCTCAGCCTTCGCCGCGACCGACCTAAAGACAGCCAAAGGCACATTGCCCTCTGTTTATGCTCTCCCCTACTCCCTTACAACCAACGTTCCGGACTGGAAACACCTATGGATCAACTCGGCAATTTTCGCCGGCGCCTACGTAGGCACCCTCGCCGTGCTTGAATGCCTCCCCGAAGGCGCCACCAACTGGAACCGAACGACGATAGAGAACACTCCGTGGTACCGTCGGTGGTGGAAAAACGTGGTGCGCAAAGGTCCCGAATGGGACGGTGACGACGTGATTTTCAACTATGTGCTTCATCCCTATGCCGGTGCCGTATACTTCATGGCGGCGCGCTCAAACGGCTTCAACTTCTACCGGTCGCTGCTCTACAGCGCAATAGTGAGCACCATAGGCTGGGAATTCGGCATCGAGGGAACAATGGAGCGCCCTTCCATTCAGGACATATTCATCACGCCGGTGGTAGGCAGCGCCGTGGGCGAACTCTTCTACATCCTCAAGCGCCACATCGCCGCCAACGACTACCATCTTTTCGGCAGCCCGGTGCTGGGCAACATCGTGGCCTTCCTCATCGACCCCGTAAACGAGCTCGTGGGCTACTTCGGCCACAATCCGGCGCGGCATCTGCACGCGGTGCCGGCCGGCCTCACCTCGTCGCTCACGCCCGTGGCCCTTCCCGGCGGTTTCGGCGTGGCCTTCAGCTGCACATTCTGACAATGTCGGCTGCTGCCGCGCCCTCCATGTCGGCGAGGGTCAGATGGCGGCCTCGCCCCCGGCGGCAGCGGCTCAATGCATGCTCGGCATAGCCGGCGTCGGCGTCGGCAACGAGTATATCTATGCCACCCCATGCCCTGAAGAGATTTTCCACGGATCTGTCGGCGTCGAGAGGGAGGGCCCGGGCGCCGTTGGCCTGCGCCAGCCGGTTGCCGGCAGCGGCATCGGCACAACGGAAGGCCACCCGGCAGCCCGCATCCACAAAAGCATCCACAAGAGCGGCCAGCGCGTCCGTCAGGGTGCCTCCGCCGTCCACCAGAACGCGCACACCGGCCAGCGGCAGCCCTTCGCCGGCACCGTGAAGACGCGGCGTGTGGTGCGCCGGGCGCGGTGTCTGTCGCCGGTACTCTTCCATTTTATTTTCGAGGTAATTGTCGGCCATTTTCTCACTTCCTTAATAAATATGTGTATTTCGGCTGCAAAATTAGAAAATTAAGCGCAAAAATTCGTAACTTTGCACCACGGTTTCCAAACTCCGGGTATAAACAGAAGAGAAAAGAGCGTTTAAAGCGTTTAAAATGGATATACTTAATTTATTCTTACCGGGGAGCACCTCGCTGGCAAACACGCTGGTGCTCTACTCGTTCGTGATAGCCCTTGGTGTGTTCATCGGCAAGATAAAGGTGTTCGGCGTATCGCTCGGCGTCACCTTTGTGCTTTTTGTCGGCATTCTGATGGGGCATTTCGGATATGTTGTCGACGGCGATGTCCTTAAGTTCGTGCGCGAGTTCGGCCTTATCCTCTTTATCTTCTCCATCGGCCTGCAGGTAGGTCCCGGCTTCTTCTCGTCGTTCAAGGAGGGAGGCATCCGGCTCAACGCCCTGGCAGTATTGGCCATAGCCCTGAACGTAGGCATCGCCCTGACCATCTACGGCATGGGGTGGATCACCGATGTGGCTGCATTGGTGGGCGTGCTCAGCGGCGCTGTGACCAATACTCCCGGCCTCGCCGCCGCACAGCAGACCATCACCACGGCTCCGCAGGCAGCCGCCGACGCCGCCAACACAATGGCAAACGGCTATGCCGCAGCGTATCCCCTTGGCGTACTCGGCATTATCATGGCAATGTTCATAATCAAGGGCCTTTTCCGCATACGCACCGACGATGAAGTTGCGAAAATCACCGCCGAGCAGGAGGACAGCCACCTCAAGCCCTTCCTCCTCACCGTGAAAGTCACAAACTCGCTGGTCGACGGAAAAACGCTGCTCCAGCTCCATGATATCGTGCAGACCAACTTTGTGGTATCGCGCCTGATGGGCGGCGACGGACAGATAACCATCCCCAAGTCGAGTACGGCAATCCATACCGGCGACCTGCTGCTTATAGTGTGCTCCGCCGCCGACGTAGACCGTTTCAAGGCCGTCATCGGACCCGAAGCCACTATGGACTGGCAGTCGGCACCCACGCCCGTGTATTCCCGCCGCATAGTGGTTACACGCAGCGAATACAACGGCGTGGCATTAGGCTCGCTGCGTCTCCATAACGGCTACCAGCTCAACTGCACGCGCGTGAACCGCGCCGGTGTGGATCTGCTGGCATCGCCGAGTCTGCGCCTGCAGATGGGCGACCGCATAACTGTCGTAGGCAACCTCGAGGACATCGACCGTCTGGCATCGCGGCTGGGAAACTCCATGAAACGCCTGGACCAGCCCAACCTCATCACCATATTCGTGGGCATCATCCTGGGTATCGCCCTGGGCAGCATCGACATAGGCTATGGCATGAAACTTGGCCTGGCCGGCGGCCCCCTGGTTGTGGCCATCCTGCTCAGCCGGTTCGGCTACAAGGCCAAACTGGTGACCTACACCTCGTCGGCGGCGTCGCTGCTGCTGCGCGAGCTGGGCATATGTCTGTTCCTGGCATCTGTAGGCATCGCCGCCGGCGCTGAATTCGCACAGACGGTATTCACCGCCGAAGGCCTGCGCTGGGTGCTCTGCGGCTTCGCTATCACAATCATCCCTCTGCTTGTTATCGGCTTGATAGCCCGCGGGTGCTACAAAATCAACTATCTCTCCATCATGGGCCTCATGTCGGGCAGCTGCACCGATCCTCCCGCCCTCGCATTCGCCAACAACTCCACGGCCAACGACGCCCCCGCCGTGGCATATTCCACGGTCTACCCTCTCACCATGTTCCTGCGTGTGGTCACCGCCCAGGCGCTGGTGCTCTGCCTGCTTTAGCAACTGAAAAACAACTAAAATACAATGCCATGAAACTGCGCAACATAGCAACAGCACTGGCGCTTGGCGCCGTCCTGGCCGCCTCCGCTCAATCGCCCAAATACATATTCCTCTACGTCGGCGACGGCATGGGCATGGGTCCCGTCAACGCCGCCGAGACTTATAACCGCATGGTGCTCCGCGGCAGCGAGCCCCTGCTGATGAACACCTTCCCCGTGGTGGGCTGGTGCCAGACTTATTCGGCGAGCGCTCCCGTCACCGACAGCGCCGCCGCCGGCACCGCCTTCAGCACTGGCGCAAAAACACGCAACGGCATGCTGGGCATGAATCCCGACACGGTGGCCGTCAACTCCGTTGCCGCCGACCTGTTCGCCGCCGGCTGGGGTGTGGGAATCGCCACCTCAGTGGCCGCCGACGACGCCACCCCCGGTGCCTTCTATGCCCATGTGCCTTACCGCAAGATGTACGCCGCCATCGACAGCGCATTTGCCGCCAGCGGATACCAGTATCTTGCCGGCGCAGGTCTTCAGGGGCTTGCCGACGCCGACGGAAACCCGACGGCGGCGGCGCGCGCCTTCACCGCCGAGGGCATAACGGTGGTACGCGGTCCCGAGAACGCCATGACCCCCGTCGCCGGCCGAAAAGTGCTGCTCAACCCCGAAGGCTCGGCGCCATGGAACATCAGCTATACCATCGACTCTGTCAGCGGCGTGCTCAGTCTGCCTCTCATAGCCGAGAGTTGCCTGGCCCACCTGCAGGCAACGTCGCCCGACCGTTTCTTCGTCATGATCGAAGGCGGCAACATAGACCATGCCCTCCATGCAAACGACGGAGGCGCCGCCGTAAAGGAAATCCTCAATTTCAACGACGCCATTGCCGTGGCCTTCGACTTCTACAAGGCACATCCCGACGAAACCCTCATCATAGTCACCGCCGACCATGATACCGGCGGCATGGCCCTGGGATGGAACGCCATCTCCGGCATCGGCAACATCGACTATCAGCGAGTGTCCAAAGAACAGTTCTCCACCTATTGCAAATCGCTGCTGCGCGACCGCCGCATATACCGCTGGGACGACATGAAAGAGTACCTGCGCGAAAATCTGGGACTGTACGGCCCGATAGCCGTCGGCGAACAGCAGGACGAGCGCCTGCGCAACCTCTTCGACGCCACCTTCGAACTGCGCAACACCGCCGACCAGGAGACTCTCTACGCCAATTTCAACGCCTTCGCCGTTGAGGTCTTCAAAATCTTCAACGACGCCGCCGGCTTTGCCTTCACCACCACAGGCCATTCCGGCAACCCCGTGCCTCTCTATGCCGTGGGCTGTGGCGCCGACCTTTTCAAAGGCTTCAACAACAATATCGACATCGCCGCGCGCATACGCGCCATCGCCGGCCTTTCCCGATAATCTGCCGTGACAGCAGTACGCCCCAAAAAAGCCCTCGGCCAGCACTTTCTCAACGATCTGGGAATAGCGCGGCGCATAGCCTCCACCCTCGACGACTACGCCGGCCTGCCGGTGCTGGAGATAGGTCCCGGCATGGGCGTGCTCACCCGTTTTCTGCTCGAGACTCACCCCGCAGACCGCCTCACCCTGGTGGAAATAGACAGCGAGAGCGTGGAATACCTGCGCCGCACGCTCCCCGAACCGCAGCCGCGTATTGTGGAGGGCGATTTCCTGCGCGAGAACCTTACGGAGCTCATGCCCGGTGTCGATGGCCCCCTGTGCGTTATCGGCAACTACCCGTACAACATATCATCGCAGATTTTCTTCCGCGTGCTGGACTGGAAAGACCGCGTGACCTGTTGCTCCGGGATGCTCCAGCGCGAAGTCGCCGAACGTCTGGCAGCGCCGCCCGGCACCAAGACGCGAGGTATACTCAGCGTGCTCCTTCAGGCTTGGTACGACGTGGAATATCTCTTCACCGTCAGCGAAAACGTGTTCACGCCGCCACCAAAGGTCAAGAGCGGAGTGATACGCATGCGCCGTAACGACGTCACCGACCTGGGGTGCGACCCCGCCCTGTTCCGCACGGTGGTGAAAACCGTGTTCGGACAGCGCAGAAAGACAATACGCAACAGCGCGCGGGCGCTCGTGCCCTCCGGCGCCGACACCTCTGCCCTGCCATGGGCCGCCGAGCGCCCCGAGCAGCTCTCCGTGGCGCAGTTTATAGAGCTAACCTCTCACATTCAGGCACTTCGCAGCTCATGAAAGAATATACCGACGAATATCTGCAGCACATTGCCGACATCATTGCCGGCGATGACCGCGAGAACGCACGCGAGGAGCTCGCCAAGCTCCATCCGGCCGACATTGCCGAGCTTTACAGTCACCTCGACCTGCGCCAGAGCGAATATCTGTTCAATCTCCTGGACGAGGAGAAGGCTGCCGACGTGCTCATGGAACTCGACGAGGACGACCGCCGCAAGCTCCTCTCCGACATGCCCGCCGAAGAGATTGCCAAGCAGATCGACCACCTCGACACCGACGACGCCGTAGACCTCATTCAGCAACTCGACGAGCACGAGCGCGACGAAATACTCTCGCACATCGACGATGTGGAGCAGGCCGGCGACATCATAGACCTCCTAAAATACGACGAGGACACCGCCGGCGGCCTGATGGGCACCGAGATGATTGTGGTGAACGAGAACTGGAGCATGCCCGAGTGCATAAAGCAGATGCGCCTCCAGGCCGAGGACATGGACGAGATTTACTACGTCTACGTGGTGGACAACGACTACAAGCTGCGCGGCACATTCCCGCTCAAGAAGATGCTCACCCATCCCTCGGTAAGCAAAATCAAGCATGTCATGGAGCCGGACCCCGTGTGCGTCAAGGCCGACACGCCCATCGACGACGTGGCCCTCGACTTCGAGAAATACGACCTCGTGGCCATGCCCGTGGTAGACTCCATAGGCCGACTTCTGGGTCGCATCACCGTCGACGACGTAATGGACCAGGTGCGCGAGGCCTCCGAACGCGACTACCAGCTGGCATCCGGTCTGTCGTCCGATGTCGACGCCGACGATACCGTCATCGCCCAGACAAAGGCCCGGATACCGTGGCTGCTGGTGGGCATAGCCTCCGGGCTCCTCGCGTCAGTCATTCTCGGCACCTTCGAGAACCAGCTGCAGGCTGTCACCGCCCTCGCGCTGTTCATTCCCATCATCGGCGGTACCGGCGGCAACGTCGGCGTGCAGGCCTCAGCCATCGTGGTGCAGGGTCTGGCAAACGGAAGCCTCGATGTCAAGCGCTTTGCCGCCCAACTCGGCAAGGAGCTCGTCATAGGCCTGCTCAACGCCACAATAATCGCCGCCGTGGTGTTTGTCTACAACCTTATAACCATGCCTGAGGACTTCGCCGTGACCCTCTCGGTGGCACTGTCGCTCTTCGTGGTGGTGATGTTCGCATCGCTGTTGGGCACCGTCGTGCCCCTCACACTCGAAAAACTCCACATAAACCCGGCGCTGGCCACCGGTCCCTTCATCCAGATATCGAACGACATCGTCGGCCTGGTGATATATGTCAACATAGCGACCTTCTGCCTCGGCCTATTCGGAAAATAAACGCCGGGGTACCGATCCCCGCTACCTAAAGGGCTTTTTTTCACTTTTTAAGCCATAAAAAAGCGAATATAAAGTTTTTTTAGTATATTTGAAGCCCGAAACCGAAATCTCCTTGATATAAACCTTTAACAACCTCCTTCACATGGACATGCATGAACCCGCCACTCAGCCCCAGCCCCGGGCCGAGGAAACCCTCAACGAAGCGACGGCCACTGCCACCGCCGCAGGAATCAACGAGGCAGCCGACGCCACCGCCGGCGCCGCGACCGATGCCGACAGCCTTCTTGCCGAAGGCTCCGAGGCAGCTCTCGAAGCGGAGACCCTCGAGGCCGACGCCGAGAAAACCGAAGTGCACGACGAAGCGCTCACCCTCGAGAGCGTCATCGCCGCCGCCCAGGCCCTGATGGCCAAGGACCCCGCCGACTACAACATGGACGACGTCCGCCGCCTTCGCCAGCAGTTCAGCATGCTCCATGGCCTCGCCCAGACCGACACTTCCACAGACGCCCCCGAGGCAGATGCCGCCACAGCCGACGCCGCCGGAGAACAAACGCTCGACATAGAGGTGCAGACCGTCGAGGAACCCTCGCTCGTGCGCGACTTCAATGCCGTTGTCGAGGAACTGCGCGCCCGAAAGACGGCATGGACCGCCGAGCAGGAGGCCATACGCGCCCGAAATCTCGAACTCAAAAACGCCATAATCGACAAGATCCTCGCACTGGCCGACGATACCGACAATGTGAACCGCACATTCCAGCAGTACCGCGACCTGCAGGACGAATTCAACGCCGTCGGCGAAGTGGACCCCGTCAACACCACCGAAGTGTGGAAACGCTTCCAGGACGCACGCGAAAAATACTCCGATAACCTCAAAGTCAACAAGGAACTGCGCGACTACGACTTCAAGAAGAACCTCACCGAAAAAGAAGCGCTCCTTGCCGAAGCCTCCACCCTTGCCGACGAAGAAGACGTCATCGCCGCTTACCGCCGTCTCCAGGACCTCCACAACCGCTGGCGCCGCATAGGCCCCGTGGCCAAGGAAATACGAGAGGAAATATGGAACCGATTCCGCGAGATATCGGCCGACGTCAACAAACGCTATCAGGCGTTCTTCGAAGCACGCAAGGCCCGCGAGGCCGAGAACGAGGCTGCCAAGACAGCACTGTGCGAACGCCTTGAAGCCCTCGATTTCACCGGATTGTCGTCGTTCGCCGCATGGGACAAGATGACCAAGTCCATCCTCGAACTTCAGGCTGAATGGAAAACCCTGGGCTTTGCCGCCAAGAAACTCAACCGCCAGCTCTTTGCCCGCTTCCGCAACCGTTGCGACGAATTCTTCGCCGCCAAAGCCGAATATTTCCGCACCACGCGCGACGAACTCAACCGCAACCTTGCCGCCAAACAGGCCCTCGCCGACGAGGCCGAAGCTCTCGCCACAAGCACCGAATGGCGCAAGGCCGGCGACCGCTTTGTGGAGATGCAGAAAGAATGGAAAGCCATCGGCGCAGTGCCAAAAAAATTCAGCGACGCCCTGTGGAAACGCTTCACGGCAGCATGCGACACCTTCTTCGACGCCCGCAAAAAAGCCGGCAGCGGCGCACGTGCCGCCGAGAATGCGGCGTTAAAAGCCAAACGTGAGATTATCGGCAAACTATCGGCCCTTGCTGCCGAAGACCTGCCGCGCGCCGAAGCCTTCGAGCGCCTCAAAGCCCTTCAGGACGAGTGGAGCGCTGCCGGTCACGTGCCCTTCCGCGAAAAAGACAAACTCTACGAGGCGTACCGCAGCGCCTGCGACGCCGTGCGTCAGCATTTCGAACTCGCCGAGCGCGGCGCACGCCGGCGCCGCTTCGAGGCTGCTGTGGCCGACATCGAGGGCGATGACAACAAGATGTACCGCGAGCGCGAACGTCTGGCGCGTGCCCTCGAAAACCGCCGTGCCGAACTGAGAACCTACGAGAACAATCTGGGCTTCCTCTCTTCAAAGAGCAAGAGCGGCGACAGCCTTCTGCACGACATGGAGCGCAGAATCGAGCGCCTCAAAGCCGATATCGCCGAGCTCGACGAGAAAATGCGTCTCCTCGACTCCAAACTTTCGTAAATATCAACACATCGAGAGCCGCTCCGCCACCGCCATGCGACACGGAGCGGCCTTCTACCCCTCATACCTGACAAGAACAGCGAGCCAATGAACAGCCCCGTACGCCCTAACCGCGGACGATACATTCCGACGCTCTTCAACATCGGCGACATTGCAATTGTGAACCTCCTTTTCTGGTTTACGCTCTGTCTGTTCCCCGAAATGACCACCGATGCCTCGTCGCTGCGCGAACTGTGGCTGTCGGTCAATGTGGCCTACATACCCGCCATCATAATGGGCTACCTGCGGCCACACAACGTGCGCGTTATCCTCATGGAGGATGTGATGCGCAAAACGTTTATAGCCGTCGGCCTCCACGCACTGGTATTTCTATCTCTGTCCGCTTTTCTTCACATCACCACAGTCCCCGCGCGCGCGTACATTACCTATTATAGCCTTCTGGTGGTGACGCTGATGGTGTTCCGCGTGGGCGGTTCGTACGCCCTGAAGGCCTACCGACGCCGCGGTTTCAACTACACCAAGGTTGCCATCGTCGGCACGGGTCCCACGGCCATGCGCCTCTTCGACGCCATGCGTGCCGACAGCGGTTTCGGCTACAACGTGATGGGATTTTTCGACGACACCCCCGAGCCGGGATTTTGCGGCCGCTATGTGGGCGACATCGACCGCCTAAGCTCTTTTGTGCGCGACAACGACGTGCGACAGATTTTCTTCACTCTCTCCGGCCACCACGAGGCCATGACCCGCGTTATCAAAATCGCCGACGACAACGTCGCCGATTTCTACTATGTGCCCCAGATACCGCGCACGTTCAGCCGTCGCTTCGAACTCAACAGCATAGGCTCCATGCCCGTGCTGACCATGCAGCGGAACCCTTTGAAAAACGTCATGGCACGAGCTCTCAAACGCACGTTCGACATCGTTTTTTCCGGTACTTTCCTGCTGTTCTATCCGCTGGTGTACATCCCCGTGGCAATTGCCATAAAATTAAGCTCTCCGGGGCCCGTCTACTTCCGGCAGGAGCGCACCGGCTACCGGGGCCGCACGTTCAAATGCCTCAAATTCCGCACCATGCGCGTCAACGCCACCAGCGACAGCGCTCAGGCTACCGCCAACGACCCCCGCAAGACTGCCGTCGGCGATTTTCTTCGCCGCTCGTCCATCGACGAGCTCCCGCAGTTCATCAACGTGCTCAAAGGCGACATGTCGGTGGTAGGCCCCCGGCCTCACATGCTCAAACACACCGAGCAATACACCGCCCTTGTGGACCACTACATGGTGCGGCATGCCGTGAAGCCCGGCATAACGGGCTGGGCGCAGGTCAACGGCTACCGTGGCATAACCGATGAACTGTGGAAGATGGAGCGCCGCGTGGAGTGCGACGTATGGTATATCGAAAACTGGTCGTTCCTCCTCGACATCAAGATAATAGTCCGCACGGTGATAAACGCTGTGAGCGGCGAGAAAAACGCCTTCTGATGCTGACCATCTACAAGGCATCCGCAGGGTCGGGCAAAACCCACACCCTGGCATACGACTACATACGTACTGTCCTCACTCTCAAGCATCCCGACGGCCGCTATGTGCTCAACGGCAGCGGTGGGCGCCGTTACAGCCACCGTCACCGCGGCATCCTCGCAATCACCTTTACCAACGCGGCCACCGACGAGATGAAGGCGCGAATTACAGCGAGCCTCGACGCCCTCGCACACATGGATGACAACGGCCGGAACACCGCCGGCAAGCCCGTGGACTATGCCGGCGATATCATTGCCCTGACGGGCTGCTCGCCCGCGGCCCTGCGAGCCGCCGCCGCAAAGGCTCTGGCAGAACTGCTCACAGACTATTCCCACTTCAACGTCAGCACGATCGACTCCTTTTTTCAGAGCGTGCTGCGAACCTTCGCCCGCGAAATAGACCACCAGGGCGACTACGAGCTGGCTATCGACAGTTCCGAGGTAATCCGCCAGAGCCTCTCGCTCATGCTCGACGACGTGAACTATTCCGATACCGCCGGCGCAAACCGTATCAGCCAGTGGGTGAGCCGGTTCATATCCGAACGTCTGCTCGAAGGCGAGAAGTTCAACATTTTCGACCGCGGCGGAGCCCTTCTCAAAGACCTGGGCAGAAGCGTGGAAAAAGCTCTTAACGAGGATTTCTACAGATATTCCGACCGGGTGCGCCAATACCTCGACGATCCTTCGGCAGCCGATGCCTTCCGCCGGCGCATCGCCGCCGAGCGGAGGCGCCTCGACACCGACCTGCGCAACGCAGGCAAGCAATTCATATCGCTGATTTCCAGCCTTAAACCCGGAGAATACAACAGCAATTTCCGAACCATCGCCCTGGCGGCTGAGGGCGGTGTGGCAAAAAGCACTTCGGCGGCATGGTTCAAGGATGCCATGGACAGCGGCACCACCCCTCCGGCATCGACATTCCTCACGGCTTCCGCCACAAAAAAACTCACAAAGGCCAATCCGGCCTTATACGCCAGAATCATCGATGCCGGAGAAGCGCTGGCCGAAGCGCATGTGAACCACTCGGTGCTCTACCGTCTTTTCACCGGCATGCTTCATGCCGTGTCCCACCTCGAATTCACAGGTCATGCTTCAAAATACCTCGAGCGCTACCTCCGTGAGAACAACATGATGCTCATTGCCGACGCCGGCGAGCTCCTCAACCGCATTATCGGCGATGCCGAGATACCGTTCATCTACGAACGCACCGGAACACGACTGACCAACCTGATGATCGACGAGTTCCAGGACACCAGCGTGCTTCAATGGAGCAACCTCAAGCCGCTGGTCGACAATTCAGTAGCCTCCGGCAACGACAATCTCATAATCGGCGACGTCAAGCAGGCAATCTACCGTTTCCGCAACTCGGATCCCACTCTTCTCGGACACACCGTGCCGGACATCGACTTCCCCGGCAGACATCTTTCGCGCGGCGATGTTCCCGCCGACAATGTGAACCACCGGAGCGCCCCCGGCATTGTAATGTTCAACAACACGGTGTTTCATCGCATCGGCAACACTCTCGGCGTGCCCGGTTACGACAATGTGCGCCAGGAAATATGGCCGGAAAAGGCCGCCGAGACTGCTTATATCCGCGTGGAAATCAGCAAAAAGGCCATAAACGACATATACGACGAGATTGCCGACGGCATGCGGCGCCAGCACCTCGCCGGATACCCTTGGAACGAGATTGTCGTGCTGGTGCGTTCCAACGCCGACGCCAAAGCGTTCATCACTTATTTTCTGTCAAACCATCCGGACATCAGGATGCTCTCCAACGAGGCCCTTCTGCTCGCCAATTCTCCGGCGGTGAGGCTTATCATGAGCATGCTCACCCTGGTGGAACGGATAATAGCCACATCCGGAACTGAGGACAAGCGCTTTGCCACAAACGACGACATCTCGCTGGTGATGAGCACCTTCGACTACAGCCTCGGCAACGGCGCCGACATAGAGACCGCTCTCACCGACGCCCTCTCAATCATCGGAGGCGACAACAACGCACTCCTCGAGGCCGCCAGAGACGTGAGGAACTGCAACTCATCCACTCTTGTGGCGCTGATAGAGAACATAATAGCCCGCAACGTGCCCGACGAGATGAAAACAAGCCAGCAGACATATATCGCCGCCCTCCAGGACCGCGCCATCGACCATGTCAACGGCCCGGACCCGTCGGTGCATGCTTTCATAGAAGCTTATCAGGCGAACATACAGAGCTGGGCCGTGCAGGCACCCGCCACGGAGGATGCCGTACAAGTCATGACCATCCACAAAGCAAAAGGGCTTGGGAAACAGTGCGTATACATGCCTAAAGCACGCATGCCCCTCTATGGCACATCCACACCGAAGGCCACTTGGGTTCCCCTTGCCGAAATGCCTTGTTTCGACGGCGCACCCGACGTGCCGCCGGTACTGCTGCTGGAAATAACATCGTCGCAGATGGCTCATGTGTGCCCGCGCTCGCCAATAGCGCCTTTCCTGGCAAAAAAAGCCAGCGAAAACCGCGAGGACACTATAAACAATGCTTACGTGGCGTTCACACGCGCAAAACGCGAGCTTATTGTCTATGCCGAGCCCGCCGACGACTCCTTTGCCAATATTCTCGAGCAGGTTCTTGCCGCTCCCGCCGACGATGAACCCAATCCTCTGGACCTTGACACCGCAAAATATCTGCGCCACGACAGCGGCGCCACCGTGTTCGAGTATGGCTCGTTCACCACTGCGGCCGGCGAAAAGGGCGTCGATGCCCACACCGTAACATCACCGCCTTATAAAGCAGTGAGCAACAGCGGAGCGCGCAGTCTTACACGAGTGGACGACATCCTTGCCGACAATATCGACACCGGCGACGAGGCACGCGATGCCGACGAACCTTTCACCACCGGCGCCATGCGCGCCGCCGCACGCCGCGGCACGGCCATGCACGCCATCCTGGCGGAAATGCGCACTGCCGCCGACCTGCCGAGAGCAGCCGCCACAGTGGCAATGCGCCTGGCGCTTCAACCCGACGAAGCCGCCGAGATGGAAACGGACCTGGCGCAGGCTTTCAGCACAGCCCCCGATATTGTAGGTTCCTGGTTCGCCCCGGATACGAAGACCTACTCCGAGCGCGATATCTTCGATGTCGACAATAACGAGATACTGCGCCCCGACCGTGCCATGGAGCTTGCCGACGGTACGCAGGTGGTGGTGGACTATAAGTTCACCACGCGCACGCTGGCCGACCACCGACGCCGTGTGGCGCGGTATGCGCGCCTCATATCGCAGATCGAGGGTAAACCCGTGGAGGCATACCTCTGGTATCCACTGATGCCTGAAATAATAAAAGTATAGTTTTTTTCGTTAATCTATAAGGCGCACAATGCCTCTCTCCAACAAACGATAATGAACAACACAGCACGACTGACACTCACTCTGGCGCTCGCACTGGCGGCATATGCCGGTGCAGAGGCCTGCACAAGCCTGATAGCCACAGCGGGAGCCACCGCCGAAGGCTCAACCATGGTTACTTATGCCGCCGACAGCCACACGCTCTACGGCGAACTCTACCGCCAGCCCGCCGCCGACCACGCCCCCGGCGCCATGCGCCACGTGGTGGAATGGGACACCGGCCGGCATCTCGGCGAAATCGCCGAGGTACCCCACACCTATGCCACAATAGGGAATATGAACGAGCACGGCCTCACTATTGCCGAAAGCACCTGGAGCAACCGCCCCGAGCTTGCCGGCAGCGGTCTTATCGACTATGGCTCACTGATATACATCACCCTTCAGCGTGCACGCACGGCCCGCGAGGCCATCGACACCATGACATCGCTGGTGGCACGCTACGGCTACGCCTCCGAGGGTGAGTCGTTCTCCGTGGCCGACCCCCACGAGGCCTGGATAATGGAAATGACCGGCAAAGGCGCCGCCGACCCCGGAGCCGTATGGGTTGCGCGGCGCGTGCCCGACGGCTATATATGCGGCCACGCCAACCACTCGCGCATCCACCGCTTTCCGCTCTCCGACCCCGAAACGCTCTATTCGCCTGACGTCATCAGCTTTGCCCGCGACAAAGGATACTTCGACGGCCCCGACAGCGAGTTCAGCTTCTCGCGGGCATATGCCGTGACCGACGCCGGCGCCCTGCGCGGCTGCGACGCACGAGTATGGAGCTATTTCAACCGCCACGGCGCTGCCGACATGACGCCCTATCTCGACTGGATACTGCGCGGCCGGGGCGAACCCCTGCCGCTGTGGGTGCCCGCGCGCACGCCCCTCACCGCGCGCGACCTCAAATGGATGATGCGCGACCACTTCGAGGGCACACCCCTCGACATGACCGCCGACATAGGCGCCGGACCCTTCGACAGCCCGTACCGCTGGAGACCGATGGAATACACCGTCGATTCGGTGACTTACACCCATGAGCGCGCCATCGCCACGCAGCAGACCGGCTTCTCGTTCGTGGCCGACATGAACGACGGCCGCCACGACGCCGCAAAGGGAATCCTGTGGTTCGGCGTCGACGACGCCAATACCTGCGTCTACGTGCCCGTATTCAGTTCTACCGACGTGGTACCCCCCTCGCTCAGCAGCGAGAATGCCGATCTCTACACCCTTTCGTGGGAGTCGATGTTCTGGGTAAACAACTATGTGGCAAATCAGGCGTACAACCGTTACAGCCAGATGATTCCGGATATACGCCGAGTGCAGGGCGCCCTCGAGGACGGCGCCGAGAGTGCCGTCGCCGACGCGCTCGCTGCAATTGCGGATATGCCGTACGACAGCGCCCAGACCGCTCTGCGCAACCTCACCACCGCCACGGCGGCCGATGTGACGGCACGGTACAAGAACCTCGGAGACTATCTCCTCGTTAAATATCTGGACGGCAATATCAAGAAAGAGGCCGACGGCCGCTTTGCCCGCAACGAAGAAGGCATGCCCGTGCAACCCGTCTTCGGCGGATACAACGACCGCTATTTCCGCTCAATCGTCGGCGACGCCGGCGAGCGTCTGCGCGTGGTCGAGCCCGAACTGGAGTCCAATTCTGAATATTGAAAACTACATATCATATGGAAAAGATAAAACCCGGTAAATACTTTGAGCTGACTTACAAGCTCTTTCGCGTGAACCCCGACGGCAGCGAGACCCTCGTCCATGAAGTCGAGGCCGACGATCCCGACTGCGGTATCCTTGGCGTCACCCCCGGTTTCGTGCCCTCGCTCGAAGAGGCAGTCGACGGCCTCGCCGCCGGCGACACTTTCGATTTCACTGCAACACCCGAACGGGCATTCGGCCCCTACGACAAGGAAGAAATCATAGCCCTCCCGCGCGAGCGCTTCCTCATCGACGGCAAATTCGACGCCCGCATGTTCGCTCCCGGCAGCCTGGTGCCGCTGATGACCTCCGACGGCTACCGCATCGACGGCACTGTCCTCGAACTCAGGCCCGACGAAGTGGTGCTCGACTTCAACCACCCCCTTGCAAAGGATACCGTGCACTACACCGGCACCGTCACCCTCGTCCGCGACCCCTCCGAAGAGGAACTCCGGCCGGCCGGCAGATGCGGATGCGGATGCCACTGCTCCGACGATGGCTGCGGATGTTCCGACGACAGCTGCGGATGCTCCGGCAAGAACGACGACAACAATAGCTGCGGCTGCTCACAGTGTCACTGATACGCGCGCGAGGCATACGCAAGAGTTTCGGCACCCTCGAGGTGCTCAAAGGCATCGATATCGACATCGAAGCCCGGCGCATCACAACCATCCTGGGCCCCAGCGGCGCCGGAAAAACCACCTTGCTGCAAATCCTCGGCACTCTGTCTGCACCCGACGCCGGCGGCAGTCTCCGCTACGGGGGCACCGACGTGGCCGCCATGCCCGACGGCAAGCTCTCGGCGTTCCGCAACGCAAACATAGGCTTCGTTTTCCAGTTCCACCGCCTCCTCGCCGAATTCAATCTGCGTGAGAACGTGGCCCTCCCGGCAATGATAGGTGGCGTCTCGCGTGCCGAGGCCTTCGCGCGTGCCGACAGTCTGCTCAAACGGCTGGGACTCAGCGCACGCGCCGACCACCGTCCCTCCGAACTCTCGGGCGGGGAATGCCAGCGTGCCGCCGTGGCGCGTGCTTTGGTGAACAAGCCCGTGGTTGTCCTGGCCGACGAACCCTCCGGAAGCCTCGACACCGCCAACCGCCGCTCGCTGCACCGGCTGTTCTTCGACCTGCGCGACGAATTCGGCCAGACATTTGTCATCGTCACCCACGACGAGAGCCTTGCCGCCGACGCCGACACCCTGGTGCGCATGGCCGACGGCCGCATTGCCGGCATTACTCATCGAAATTCATTGTAAACCAATCAATTCATTCAATTTTTATGAAATCAGTCTTCAGCAAAATACTCATGTGTCTGGGCGCGTGCTGCATGCTCGCCCTCACCGCCTGCAACAGCGACGACGACGGTCCAAATACCGGCGGCCAGCGCTATTTCATAGATATCGTAACCTATGAGGCCGGCTCCGAGCAGGGTACCACCTTCACCTTCCGTAAGGACGGCGACTCGCAGCTCATCACCCTCACCACAACCCAGCGCCTCGACCCCGCATTCAAGGTAGGCTCGCGTCTGGTCATCCAATACTGGCCCCACAGCAACGAGCGCTTTGTCAGCGGCCCGGTAAGCGTAATTCAGGTGCTCCATACCGCCGGCGACGGCGCCGAGCTCCCCGAAAAGACAGCAGAGCAGACCTCTAACTGGCGTTCAAACCCCATAAAGATGCAGTCGATAGGCCGTTCCGGCAACTACCTGAACTTTATCTTCACCGGAGCCATGGGTAACCGAAACATCAACCCGTCGGCCTGCGTCGATGCCGCTACCGTCGACAGCGATTATCCTGTGATACACATCATCTACGGTCCGGACGACTCCTTCACCGACAAGGAATATATGTTCTTCGGCTCGTACAGCATAGCCGCCCTCTGGGAACGCCCCTCATGCAAAGGTCTGATGGTGTACTTCAAGAACGAGACCGGCACCGACGCACGCGTGCAGCTCGACAAAGTGGGCAGCTCAATCAAACCTGGCAACTAAATTTAAACATCATAACGATTTAAATATAAAAAAAGAAATGGCAAACAACGAAAATCAGAACCAGCTTAAAATAGAACTCACCCCCGAAGTGGCCGGCGGCCACTACTCCAACCTGGCAGTGATAGCCCATACCGGCAACGAATTCTTCGTCGACTTCATCGCCGTTGCCCCCAACATGCCTCAGGCCAAGGTCGTCACCCGCGTGATCATGACCCCCGAAAACGCCAAGAACCTCCTCTTCGCCCTGCGCGACAACATCTCCAAGTACGAGGCCAACTTCGGCGAAATCACACGCAAACAGCCCAAGAACCCCGGCAACGCCGGCAATATCCCCAACCCCTTCGAAGCCTGATACTGCCACGGCCATGCTCACCATCTATAACTCGATGTCCCGCGAAAAGGAGACGTTCAAGCCCCTCCATGAGTCGATGGTGGGCATGTACGTCTGCGGGCCTACCGTCTACGGCGACGGTCACCTCGGCCATGCCCGTCCCGCAATAACCTTCGATGTCCTGTTCCGATATCTCCGCCATCTGGGATACAAAGTGCGCTATGTGCGCAACATTACCGATGTGGGGCACCTCGAGCACGATGCCGACGACGGCGAGGACAAAATAGCCAAGAAGGCCCGCCTCGAACAGCTCGAACCCATGGAAGTGGTGCAGCACTATCTGCTGCGCTACCACCGCGCAATGGATGCGCTGAACGTGCTGCCCCCGTCGATAGAACCCCATGCCTCAGGCCACATCATCGAACAGATTGAGTACATCAAGAAAATCCTCGATGCCGGCTACGCCTACGTCAGCGACGGCTCCGTGTACTTCGACGTGCCCAAATTCAATCGCGACAAGGGCTACGGACGCCTGTCCGGACGCAACATCGAGGAACTCCTTGCCACCACGCGCGACCTCGACGGCCAGTCCGAGAAACACAATCCCGCCGACTTCGCCCTCTGGAAAAAGGCAGCGCCAGAGCACATCATGCACTGGCCGTCGCCATGGAGCGAGGGTTTCCCCGGCTGGCACCTTGAGTGCTCCACTATGAGCGAGAAATATCTGGGCGAGACTTTCGACATCCACGGCGGGGGTATGGACCTCAAATTCCCCCATCATGAGTGCGAAATAGCGCAGAGCACCGCTCACAACGGACACCCCTCCGTGCGATACTGGATGCACAACAACATGATAACCATCAACGGCAAGAAGATGGGCAAGAGCCTGGGCAATTTCATCACCCTCGACGAGTTCTTCACCGGCAGCCACCCCCTGCTGGAGCAAGCATACTCGCCGATGACCATCCGTTTCTTCATCCTCCAGGCCCATTACCGGGGCACCGTGGACTTCAGCAACGAAGCACTCAAGGGCGCCGAGAAGGCTCTGGACAGAATGATGGACGGGTACCGCCGCTTAGCCTCGCTGAAGCCCTCCGAAACCTCGACAGTCGACGTCGCCGAACTGCGGCGCCGGGCAACAGAGGCTATCGACGACGACCTCAACACCCCCGTGGTCATCGCCGTGCTCTTCGATGCCGTCAAGCTCATCAACCAGATCAACGACGGCACAGCCAAGGCTACCGCCGCCGACATCGACGCCCTGCGCGACCTCTTCGACACCTTCCTGGGCGAAATCCTGGGCATACGCCTCGACGAAAGCGGCGCATCAGCAACCACCGACGACCTCAAGCCATATCGCGACGCCGTAGACCTCCTGCTCGACATCCGCGCAAAGGCCAAAGCCGCCAAAGACTGGGCCACATCCGACCTTATCCGAAACCGCCTCAACGAAATCGGCTTCGACGTCAAGGACACTAAGGACGGTATCGAGTGGAAAGTGCGCTGACCCCCATACAATCCCCATCAAAAAAGGAGGCCCCGGCCTCCTTTTTTTGATAATCATTCCGCGGCTGGCGGTTGTGTTAAAAATTTGGGCGGAAGGGAGAAATTTCGTACCTTTGCGGCAGAATACGGCACAGTGGACAGATTTGGCTGCTTGCAACCACTCGAAAAAATGCTAAAATCGCCGCGCGGACGCGCCCCGGCAGGGGTTGGCGCCGCCGACGGCTGCCCGGAAGGCTCGATGGCCCCGGCAAAAAGGGTGTTTATTCGTGGCAAGCGCTCATTCGGGCCGCAAGCCGCGATTTTTTTGTTTAACACCGAAATCAACAAGCTATATCAATGAGCTATCTTTTCACATCTGAATCAGTATCGGAAGGTCACCCCGACAAAGTGGCCGATCAGATATCCGACGCCATCCTCGACGAATTTCTTGCACGCGACGCCGCATCGAAGGTTGCCTGCGAAACCCTTGTCACCACCGGTCAGGTAGTCGTTGCCGGCGAAGTCAGGAGCAACAGCTATATCGACATACCCGAAACGTGCCGGCGCGTTATCCGCCGCATAGGCTACGACCGCAGCGAGCTGCGCTTCGACGCCGACTCGTGCGGCATTCTGTCGGCCATCCACGAGCAGAGCCCCGACATCAACAGGGGCGTGGAGCGCGCCACCGCCGCCGAGCCGGGCGCCGGCGACTAGGGCATGATGTTCGGATACGCCACCAACGAGACGCCGCTGTACATCCCCCTCACCCTCGCCCTCAGCCATGCCCTGCTGATGACCCTCGCCGACATACGCCGCGAGGGCGTCGACATGACCTACCTGCGCCCCGACGCCAAGAGCCAGGTGACGGTGGAATATGGCGACGACGGACGTCCCCGCCGTATCGACACCATAGTGATCTCCACTCAGCACGACGATTTCATAGACCCCGCGACCGACGGAATCACCCGCGACGAGGCAGACCGCCGTATGCTCGACATCATAAAGCGCGATGTGGCAAACATACTGATACCGCGCACGCAGGCGGCTCTCCCCGAGGAGCTGCGGCCGCTACTCGACGCCGGCTTCATCCTTCACGTAAATCCCACCGGCAAATTCGTTATCGGCGGACCCCACGGCGATACAGGTCTGACCGGCCGCAAGATAATAGTGGACACTTACGGCGGCCACGGCGCTCATGGCGGCGGCGCTTTATCCGGCAAGGACCCCAGCAAGGTGGACCGCTCGGCGGCATATGCAGCGCGGCACATGGCCAAGAACCTCGTCGCCGCCGGCATTGCCGATAAAGTTCTCATTCAGGTAGCCTATGCCATAGGCGTGGCCGAGCCCGTGAGCCTCTTTGTCGATACCTTCGGAACATCGAAAGTGGCAGTTCCCGACAGCGGGATCGCCGACCGTCTGCGCTCGCTCTTCGACATGACTCCCTACGGAATTGAGCAGCGCCTCAAGCTCCGCCAGCCCATCTACGAGGAAACGGCGGCATACGGTCACATGGGCCGCATGCCACGCACCGTGACAAAAACGTTCACCGACCATGGCTGCAAGCCCTTTGAGCGCACCGTCGAGCTCTTCACCTGGGAAAAACTCGACCGCGTGGACGATATCCGCGCCGCTTTTGCCGACGTGGCCGCCCGCTGACGCTCACCGGTGTCTTAACAAACCCTACATCATCGAAAAAACGCCGCTTTATGCTTTTTTTCAGCTCCCGAGCGGCGTTTTTCGCTTTCTTTGTTGATGTATTGACTTTTTTTCGTTATCTTTGTGCGTTTTTTCAATCGCATCCAACGAAATAATAATAAACCACCACAATATCAATGGCAACCTTAGAGAAAATCAGATCGAAATCAGTGCTGCTTTTCGTAGTGATAATAGTAGCGCTGCTTGCCTTCATCCTCGGTGACTTCATGACCTCGGGAAGCACCTATTTCAGTGACCCCACCACAGTAGCTAAAGTGGACGGCGTAAAGGTAGAATATCAAGACTACCAGAGACAGATATCGCAGCTCAACGACCAGCTGCAGAACACCGGACGCAGCGCCAGTGCCGACGCCATAGCCTCGCAGGCTCTTCAGAACGAACTCTCGCGCAAACTCATGGACCGCGAATATGCCCGCCTCGGCATCCACGTCACCGACAATGAGCTTCGCGACGCCATGTTCGGCGCCAACGCCGTGCCTCAGGCTCAGCAGATGGTGGCATACCTGTCGCAGGCCATCGGTCTGAGCACCCCCGATGCCGCCGCTGTGGCCAACGCCATACAGAACCCCGCAACATACGGCATCACCGCCGACGACGCTGCCCAGATGCGCACCCTCTGGCAGCAGATGGAGACCGGTATTGAAGAAGGCCTCAAGGACGCCAAGTTCCAGAGCCTGATGAGCGGTCTGTTCACTTATAACAACCTCGACGCCCGCGAAACTTACAACGACGTAGCCGCCACAGCCATGGTTAGCTACACCGTTCTCGATGCCGCCGGCCTGCCCAACGACAGCATAGAGTTCAGCGACGCCGACGTGCGCGCCCTCTACGCCAGCCGCCGCGAGGAATTCGCCATCAGCGAGCCCAAACGCCAGATCGACTACATCTACGTTCCTATCGAACCCTCGGTAGCCGACAAAGAGCTGGCCGACAACACCGTGGCCGAAGCCGTTACCGGCCTCGCCAACACCGAAGGCCTCTCCGCAGTAACCACAAACCCGCGCTTCATCACCAACACCGCCCGCACGTCGGCCTCCGACATCCGCATGCCTCAGCTGCGTGAGTTCGTCACCGGCGACAGCGTAGGCGCCGCTCGCCTGATCACCCGCACCGGAAACGACTACACCATTGCCAAAATCCTGGGTAAGGACACCGGCATCGACTCCATCGAAGTCACCGCCGTGCGCATGGCTCCCGGCATAAATGCACAAGCCATCGCCGACGCTCTCGCCGCCGGCACCTCCCTCGAGGAACTCAACAGCGACTCTGTTCAGGGCATGCAGCAGTGGGTAAGCCTCGAACTCCCCGACATCGACAGCCGTCTGCACGACGCCCTGGCCACTGCCGCAATCGGCACGCCCTTTGTCTACACCGACACCGTGCAGGGCACCGAATACTCCATGGTTTACCGCGTCGACAACCGTCACGCTCCCGTGCCCTTCTACGACTACGCGGTGATAACCTACACCGTCGATCCCTCCGCCGAGACCATCAGCGATCTCTCCGGCAAGCTCCGCGCCTATGTGAGCAACAACTCGTCGGCCGCCGATTTCCGCGCTAATGCTGCCGAAAACGGCTACTCCGTCCTTTCCGACGAAGTGGGCGCATCGTCCGTGCAGATAGGTCGCGCCGAAGGCAGCCGCCCATTCATCAAATGGGCCATGGAGAACGGCGAAGGAAAAGTAAGCCCCGTTTTCCAGGACGACCGTCAGAGCTACCTTCTCGCTCTCGCCGTTGCCGACATCTACGAGGACTATCGGCCCTACAACAGCCCGCTGATCTACACCGGCCTTCAGGAATATGCCCGCAACGCCAAGAAAGCCAAAACCCTGGCTGAGCGCTATGCTGGCGCCGCCAACGATCTCCAGGGCTACGCCGCCGCCTTCGGCAGCGAAGTGCGCAACGGCTCCGTGAACATCAGCAACCCCATGCTCCTCACCCTGGGCTATGCGCAGAGCGAACTCATGGGCGCCATGACCGCCGCAGCTCCCGGCACCCTCACAGGCCCCGTCGCCGGCCAGAACAACATCGTTGTCTTCCAGGTCGATGAGATAAACACCGAGAACCGTCCCTTCAGCGAAGAGCAGTACGGCATGCAGTTCCTCCGTTCCTACGGACCGCTGCGCTCGCCCAACCTCCTGCTGCCCCTCCTTATAGGCAAGAACAAGGTTGAAAACCGCTCGCTCAACTTCGTGTCGGCGCCTGCGGAATAATATAGATTACCCCACCCATACCCCGACGGGACGCCGACAACTGCGGCGCCCCGTCGGTTGTTTTCAGAACCTGCACCTTACAGTATGCTTATCAGCAGAATAGCCGACCTTCTCATGCCGTGCGAATGCCCGGTATGCGGCGCCCCCGCCGACGCCGGCGGCGCCTTGTGCGCCGGCTGTCTGCTGGAAATGCCGCGTCTTCCGCTGTACGACCGCGCCGAATCCGCCGAACTTGCAATCCTTGCAAATGCCGTGTGTCCGCCGTCGTTCATCGCCGCCTGGATGCTGTACGATCCTTTCCGACCTCATGCCGAAATGATACGCACGTCAAAATACCGCGGGCGTCCCGGCCTTGCCCGACGACTGGGCGCCCTCTTCGCCGCCGAGTTCGCAGATACATATCCGGAGGCGGCGGCGCGCCCCGACGTGCTTATACCCGTGCCGATGTACTGGCGAAAGGAACTGACACGCGGCTACAACCAGGCCGTCTGCATAGCGCATGGTATCGGCAATGTTCTGGGCGTACCCGTGGCCGACAATCTCGTTGCCGTGCGGCCACATGCCACGCAGACACGCCGCTCGGCACAGCAGCGCCGTGCAAATATCGAGGGTATTTTCAGCGTGCTCCATCCGTCGGATTTCGACGGCCTCGATGTAGTGATAGTCGACGATGTGATAACCACCGGTGCCACCATCGGCGAAGTGGCCATCGCCCTGGGTCGCGCCGGCGCAAGACCCGCTTCCGTCGGAGCCATGGCATTAGGCATGGCCGGCGGCGAAAGGTAAATCTTCAATTTTACATTCTCAATTTTACATTCTCAATTCCCTTGTTCAGCAGTATAGAATTCTACGTCATCAGCGCCGTTGTGGCGGCTGCCATCATAGCTTATGCGGCATTGCCGCGCAGTCGCGGCGCCGTGCGCACGTTTTTCTTCACGGGCATTCTTCACGAAGCCACCTCCGGCGAGGCCGAAAGGATAGAAGCCGACCTTGGCGGCTCTCCCTCCATCCGCGCGCATGTCGACGACCACGGGCGTCTGGTGATGGAGCGCGCCGGTCTGCAGGGCATTTACACCGACGGCGCCTGCAACCTCGCCGTCAAGGTATCAGGATTCGACGTCACCATCGAGGAGCGCCTCACTCCCGGCCGCCGGGGCTGGCCGGCCTCGGCAGCAACAGCAACTATCGACTGTCTCGGCGCCGAACGCTTTCATTTTCTCTATAACTCCGAGGCCACCGGCCAAAAAGCCGCTTTTACTCTCAGAATAGCACCCGGCAATACCATAATTCGTCAGCTAACCCTATGAGTTCGTCACAAAATCGCTTTGTTTCATCAAATTATAGCTAAAAAATTTGCTGCAATTCTTAAATATTCGTAATTTTACCGCAAAATCAAAAAAAACCACACACAGAGCAAGCATATGGAAAATAACAACAATGCGCTGCCGGCAGGCAAACTGCTGAAAAGTGCCGAACGCACTTACCGCATCGTCAAGACCCTCGGCGCCGGAGGCTTCGGTATCACATACCTCGTCGAAGCCCAGTCGGTGGAGAACGGCCAGGTATCGTCGTTCTTCTTCGCCATGAAGGAACATTTCATAACCCGATGCTGCGAGCGCAGCCAATCCGACAGTAAAATTGTATACTCCAACCCTGTGCGTGAGGAAGTTATTAACTCGCAGAAAGACTTTCTCGCTGAGGCAGCCCGCCTGCAGCAGGTAGGGCGCCGCCATCCCAATATCGTGGATGTTTGCGATATTTTCGAGGCCAACAATACGGCTTACTATGTCATGGACTATCTCCATGGCCAGTCGCTGCGCCAATATGTTAACTCGCGCGGCGCCCTCTCGCCACAGGAGGCCGTGGCTATGATAGCACCCATTATCGACGCCATAGGTTTCCTCCACGCCAACCGCATGACCCACCTGGACATCAAGCCCGACAACATAATGCTGACGACGGCTCCCGAGGGCGGCCTCATGCCCGTGCTCATCGACTTCGGCCTGAGCAAGCATTACGATGAAAGCGGCACACCCACGTCGACCATCAACACCCTGGCTTGCTCCGACGGTTACTCGCCCATCGAACAGTACGGCGGTATCACCACATTCTCGCCCACGGCCGATATCTACGCGCTGGGCGCCACCCTGCTGTTCACCCTCACGGGCCGCGACCCCCGCAAGTCCACCGAGATGACGCCTGCCGAGCTCAACGCCTCGCTGGCCATGCTGCCGCCGGCACTTGCCCAGCTCATTGCGGCAATGATGAACTCAAACCGCCTCAACCGCCCGCAGAACGCCGGCGAGGTGCTCGCTTATCTCCAGCAGTACAACATGATGCCGGCTCCGGGCGCCCCAGCTCCGGCAGCATCGGCAGCAGCATATGCAGCCCCCGCCGCACCGGCATATAACGCCCCGGCACCCGCTTACAACGCCCCCGCGCCCGCATATAACGCCCCTGACAACAACGCCACCGTACCTCTGGGCGGCGGTGCCGGCATGCCGCCCGCCGGCGGCAACCGACCCGCACAGCCCTATGCCGCCGCCGGACGTCCGGCACCCGCGCCCCGTCAGCCCAAGAAACAGAACAAAACCGTGCTGTTCATAGCCCTGGGCGCCGCCGCCGTGGTGGTTCTCGGTATTATCGCCGCCGTGCTCATATGGCTCTTCGGCGGAAATATCCACGATTATGACCGTGTGCCCAGCGCCGTAGACCGGTACGTCGACCTCACATCGGATCCCACCTCCGATCAGGGTGCGCAGAGCCTTGCAATGACAAACTCTCTGGAAACTCCCCTGCAGGTATTCCTCATGTGGTCGGGCGACCGTGACCTCGACCTCATCGTCCATGCCCCCAACGGCCAGGAAACTAACCGCAACAACACCGAAAGCGGCGAACTCGGCGCCTATTTCTCCGGCGACGCCTTCGGAGGCTCGCACGCAATGGAATACGTGTCGTTCGCCACTCCCGCAAGCGGCCAGTACGACGTCTTCGCAACTACAATGAGCGTAATTCCCGAAAACGGCACAGAAGTGCGCGTGGTTGTCATCGAAAATGGTAATCCTCGCACTTACAAGGCACGTCTGGTACCCAACGACGAAGGGGTGAGCACTTATATGCTCGCTTCGTTCGACTATACCGCCGGTGAAGCCACGGTAGCCGAACAAGACGAGGAAAATGTTGACGTAGAAGAGGGTGTTGAAGAAGAAACTCGCCAAGAGCCCGCAGCTCCCGCACCGCGCAACGACGCACCGGCTCCCGCGCCCGTGCCCCAGAACCCCGGTGTGCCCGCACCGTCGCCCTCGCCCGCTACCGGCAGCAACCGCTGGCAGGGTCCGTACCGCTACAGCTCCGGCGACAACGTAGAGAACTACTACACCCTCAGCGGCATGACCTCCGGCAACGACGCCGCCGCACAGCGCCGCGCATCGGGTCTCACCGGCTCCGGTCCCATCAAGATAAGCCTGCTCTGGGACACCAACGCCGATATGGACCTCTATGTCAACACTCCCGGCGGTACCGACGTATACTGGTTCTCTCGCGATGACAACACCACCGGCGGACATCACAGCGGCGACAACCTCGGCAACGGCTCCGGCAGCTTCGAGAGCATTTCGTTCAGCTCGCCAACAAACGGAACCTACGACGTCTTTGTACGCGTAGGCACCGGTGCCGTCGGCGACCGTTTCAAGGTCGTTGTCAAGAATGGCAGCAACGTCCGCACCTACGCCTGCACCGTGCCCTCCTTCACCGGCAACCAGCGATACATCAAGATCGCCGCCATGACGGCATCGGGCTACAGCGGCCGACAGCAGGGCACATCGCCTACCACAAACACCGGCGGCTGGGGTTATGTGGACTCCGGCACGACCTCCTACTCCCATGGCTCATTTATCAGCCGCTATCGTCTGGCTCACCCCTACACCGGTCACGACGCCACGGCACAGCGCCGAGCTTCCAACGCCACCGGCAGCGGTCCACTCAAGATAACACTCCTGTGGGACAGCAGCAACGACCTCGACCTCTGTGTCAACGATCCCGCAGGTACTGACATCTACTACGGCAACCGAACCAAGCAGAGCACCGGCGCAAACCACACCGGCGACCAGATGGGTGGCAGCAACAGCTACGAGAGCATATCCTGGTCCAACCCCGGCAATGGTCTATACGACGTGTTCGTACGCTGCCGCGGCAGCGTGCCCTCCGGCGGCCTGCCCGTAAAAGTTGTGATCAAAGCCGGCACCTCCGTGACAACCTACGCAGTTAAGCTCCCCGAAGGCAACGGTACCGACTACAAGATTGCCGGCTACAGCTACAGCGGCGGCGGCAGCCCCAACAATGACATCCCGTCCACCCACGGCAATGCATCGACATCCTCATACTCCAGCGGCAACGCCGTGACGAGCTACATACGCGCCAACGTCAGCACCACCCACAACACCTCGCTGGAGCGCCGCGCACGCAACCTCAGCGGCAGCGCTACCCTCCGCGTAACGGCATTCTGGGATTGCTCGGGCGACATCGACCTGATTGTAAACACCCACAACGGCACCGACGTCTACTTCGCCAATACCACCGACAGCACCACCGGCGCCCACTTCAGCGGCGACCAGTTCGGCGGCAACGGCTCCTATGAGAGCATACGCTTCACCAACCCGCGTTCGGGACTCTACGATGTCTTTGTCCGCGCTCGCTCCAGCTTCGAATCAGGCGGCAAGGTCACAGTTGTGATCAACGACGGTTCCAGCAACTACACCTACACCACCCGTATCTACCCCCACGGTGAAACCCGCGATTACAAGATCACCGGCTACAGTCGCTAAGTTCAATAAACCAACCTGCTAAATCAATCGTTAACCATGGCAGAAAATAACCAGAATCCGCCGGTACCGCCCGTGCCCCCCACGCCGCAGGCACCGCAGAACCCACAGATGCCCCAGAACCCGCCGACGCCACAGGCTCCCGGAAATTTCGCACCCCAGCAGCCGGCCCCCAATTTCGGCTACCCCATGAACGGCGCTCCCGGCGCCCCCGTGCCTCCGGCACCAAAAGGCGGCACACCGGCTGACTTCGTCAAGAACCATCCGCTGCTCATAGGCGGTATCGCCGCCGGCGCCGTGGTATTCCTCTTCGCCTTTGCCGCTGTGATTTACTTTGTGTTCTTCTCCAGCAACATCAAGGAGTATGACCGTATCCCCAGCGCCATAAACACATATTATGACTATGACGCCTCCAAGAGCCACAACGCCTCGGCCGAAGAATATGCCCGCGTACACGGCCACGAAAATCCTCTGCAGATTTCTCTGATGTGGAACGGCACTAATGATTACGATCTGATTGTTCACCAGCCTAACGGCACCGAACTTTACTTCGGCAACCCCACCGACCGCGAAACCTACGCCCATTTCAGCGGCGACGCCATGGGCGACGCCCCCTCCGGTGAGTTCAACATCGAGACTGTCGAAATAGAGAACCCCATGAACGGCGACTACGACGTCTTTGTCCGCGCTCGTGGCCTCCATTCCGACTATGAGTCGCGCCTTATGGTCGTGGTGATAGAGAACGGCCGGGCACGCACATATGAGGCACGCCTCAAAGCCAACAAAGAGGGCATCAACGATTTCCTCATCGCCGACTTCGACTGCGACGACTTCAATTACGACCCGGCCTACGTGCCCCGCAACGCCTGGGAAGGCCCCGAAAGCTTCTCCTCCGGCGACCGCGTGAGTGAATACTGGACTCTCACCGGCACATCAACAGTCTCCGACAATGCCGCCGTGCAGAAGGCCATGAGCCTCAGCGGCAGCGACCAGCTCAAAATTGCCCTCCTCTGGAACGGCACGCCCGACCTCGACCTCTATGTCAACGCCCCCAACAGCAAAGATATCTACTATGGCCACCGCGAGGACCGCAACAGCACGGGCCGCCACAGCGGCGACGATGTAGGCGGCGGCGAAAGCTCCGAATGTGTATCGTTCGCCGCTCCGCTCAACGGCATTTACGATGTGTTTGTGCGCGTAGGTACGTCGGCCATCGACCAGTCTTTCAAGGTCGTGGTTCTCAACAACGGCGCTTCGCAGGTATATGAATGCACTGTGCCGGCTTTCGACGGCAGTCAGCGCTTTGTCAAGGTCACCCAGCTCGACGTAAACTACGACACCGTGACCGACGCTCCCCGCACGCGTGCTGGCTCCGGCACTTACTACTCGCCCGGCTACGCCATCTCACGCTACACCGAAGCAAACGTATCGACAACGGCAAGTCCTTACCATCAGATGCGTGCCGAGGGTGTCAACGGCGGCAACGGACTCCGCATTACCCTCTTTTGGGACAACAGCGTAGACCTCGATCTCATTGTCAACGGTGCCAGCGGCAGCGATGTGTATTATGGTAACCGCAACGCCGGCGGTGGTCACCATGGAGGCGACAACATGGGCTCCGGCCTCGGCAATTTCGAGACTGTTTACTTCAACAACCCCTCCAGCGGCCTGTACGACGTCTTTGTCCGCGCTCGCGGCGAGGCTGAAGTTACCGTCGTGATCGAAGACCGCGGCAACTTCCGATGCTATACCGGCACCCTCGTGCCCTCCGGCAACAGCGACTTCCGCATAGCCAGCTTCAACCGCTAATACCCTATCCTCCACAAAAAAGCACCTCTCCGGAGGTGCTTTTTTGTGTCCATGAGGGGGCGCACGGTAGGGACGTGCCATGGCACGTCCGCGCCGCAAGTGAGGGCTGTACGGCAGAAGCCAACAAACAGCATAGATAAAATAAACTTCGAAAAAGTTTTCCAATGACAAACTCCTGATAAGCGAAGCGTCACCTGGGGTTGGACATTGGGACACCTCCGAGGTGTTCGCTGCCGGCGAGGTGATAGGAGGGGAGGTTGCCAACCCCCCACTGGCAGGGCGCCCTGAGCAGGCAGGAGCCCGCAGAGCGATATCTCTACAACCCGCTGCGGAGCGTCAGCGGAGCTGCGGGACATCGCACTCCCACTCCCACCGATGCCGAGCCCGTCAGGGCGACGACTCGGAACCGGCGTGAGCCAATCGGAGGGGAGGTTGACAACTTCCCCACGCCCAGGCTGACCGCGAAGGTGCTGTCGACGCTGCGAGGCATCGCCCTGCGGGCTCGCCTCGCTGATTTTTTGGAGAGGCGCGCTATCCCATGGCTCCGCACATGGGTTGTAGAGATATCGCCCTCCGGGCTCTCTCAGCAGTACTCCCTCCGACGTGTTCGACATCGGCGAG
>JAGATX010000015.1 GCA_017621055.1 Muribaculaceae bacterium
GTTTTTCGCTCTCTTTCGCCTAAACGGCGATGCTCCACATCAGTTGTCCGGGTGGTGAAATTGGTAGACACGCTACTTTGAGGGGGTAGTGGCCGAAAGGCTGTGGGAGTTCGAATCTCCTCTCGGACACAAAAACCTAAGCGACGCTTGCCGTCCCGCTTAGGTTTTCTTTTTGCCGGCCGTGCCTGCGCCCTACCCTGCTTCGGCGTGCACTCTTGCCCGGCACGCACCTGTCCGGGTGGTGAAATTGGTAGACACGCTACTTTGAGGGGGTAGTGGCCGAAAGGCTGTGGGAGTTCGAATCTCCTCTCGGACACATCTTATAATTATAACCTAAGCGACAACCTCCGTACGCTTAGGTTTTTTCATATACGCTCCATCCCGACACCTAAATTGAATTTTTATTGGTATTTATGCGATATTTGGCTGTTTGAAAAGTAATTTGTAATTTTGTAAATATTTTAGGAACAGAGATTATAAGTAGATAATAACGTATTAACATTCAATCATTTATCAACACTGCGATGAAATCAGGATTTCTTTTTTTGTTGCTGGCATTATTTGTGCCTGCCATTTCGGTCGTGGCAGAGGAGTTCACGATCTATTATGACAACTCCTCCACGCAATGGGAGAGTGTCGGAATCCACTATTGGGGAGGCCCGCAGACCGATTGGCCCGGCGTGGAGATAGACCATGTGGAGGGCGACATATGGGCCTATACCTTCCCCTCGGATCCCTCCGGATTAAGCGGATTCCTGTTCAAACATGCCACCATGACCGGCGACGCATACAAGACCGCCGATTTCAAGAAGGCTCCCGTGAATGGACATCTCTACAAGGGAGCGGGCGGCGAAAAAGGCAAGGTTACCGATGAGGGCGTTTACCAGGGCTCACCGGCCCCCACGACAGCCACCGTCACCGCATCCCCGAGAACAGGTACGCGGTTTTCGGATGAGATCACGGTCACGCTGACTGTTACGCCGTCGGTCGCCATCTACTATACCACTGACGGTTCCGAGCCCACACGGTCGTCATCGGTCTACTCAACTCCGCTCACATTCACCTCGACAACCGAACTCCGCACCCTGACAATCACCGATGAGGGAGTGGAGAAGACCCAGAGATTCGTATATACCAAGCGTGAGATTGTAGAGGTTGAGGACGGACGGCTCAACACACAGTACTACCGCATCAATCCGGATGGAAGAACCGGCAGCAACCGTACAGTCAATGTGAAGTTTACCAAACATCCCAACACCAACTACCAGTGCACTGCCGACAACGCACTCTCCAACTGGACCGACGAGGACCTTATCTGCCAGGGCGTGGCGCGCGACGTGGCTTCCGCCTTCAGGGGCAAGCATGAGTATCCAGTGATCGACTCTTATGCAATATATGCCGCATATGATGCCGAGAACCTCTATCTCGGCGTACAGTACGTATACTCGGTCTGGGATGCCGGCGGTGACGGAAAGTCGGACAATGACCGTCACCGTCCATGGATGATGGACGGACGCATAATGCTGGCGTTCGACCTTGATCCCGACAAGGAATTCGAGGGCCTCCTTACCAACGGCAATACCATCTGGGATGCCGACGGCAAGTATAATGTGATGCGCAACGGTACTGACTGCATATGGCTGGGCAATACCAAGCCTACCGTGGGCACTCCCGGGCTTTTCTTCCCTAATGCCAGCGGCACCACAAGCTATGACGCTCCCTATTGCGTGACTTTCGGCAGCGAGCCTTTCTACGGTGTGGCCAACGGACTCCTTCCCTGCATCGAGCACATCTGGGGACAGGCTGACTTCGGTTATGACCCCGAGGAACTGCGCACCAACGATGGTTTCGTGGACCTCATAGAAGAGGTTGACCGCAGCAAGCACACTTTCTATGAGTGGAAATTCCCGCTGTCAAAACTTGGCGTCACAGAGCAGTATATAAGAGAATATGGCATCGGTGTGATGGTGATCGATACATACGGTCAGGGAGCCACCGGTTCCACGCCCTATGACCCGACAGTGTTTGACAATGCCGCTGTGCCCTACTCTAAGGATTCGTCCACGAGTGCGGAAAAAGAGGACATGGATATCTTCACTTACCGTCATGCCCGCATCGGCGGCATGGCCGGCTCAGGAATCGGGACGCTTCCTTCTGAAGAGACTGTGGACACTCCTGCCGAGTATTACACGATCGACGGCATACGCGTTTCAGAGCCTGCGCATGGTTTCTATATAATGCGTCGTGGCGACAAGGTGTCCAAGATTATTCTGTAATATCGGCTCCACCATCATTCAATCATAGAATTCATCCGCCGTCCTTATGTGTCGGCGCCCCTGTCTTCGGCACAACAGCAGCCCTCCCGTTGCTGTTGTGCCGAAGACTTTTTTATCAGGCTCTCGTAATGTCATAGCCATAACCAACCAAGGCTCGGAAGGTGCAATAAATCTTGGCTTTTTCTCGTTATTATTTTATTAAAAAGTATATCACAATGAAATATTTAAGCGTCTTATTCGTGATTTTAAGCATGGCGGTGGTTTCGTGCAGCAATGATGACGACCCGATTCCTCCAACGGCACAATACAGAATCTCCTTTATCCATTCCGATGAGACCGCTCAATCATTCGATTACGACCCGGAGGGAAATATAACGCAGTGGCGTTGCCTGGAGACTCAATC
This sequence comes from Muribaculaceae bacterium, assembly GCA_017621055.1. Taxonomy (GTDB): domain Bacteria; phylum Bacteroidota; class Bacteroidia; order Bacteroidales; family Muribaculaceae; genus CAG-873. Next base: position 2,680 of record JAGATX010000015.1, read on the forward strand.
CTCACAAATAATAGCCGAGGCGGCCTTCAACTATGATGCCAACGTAAATTCAATAGTGATAGATGCTGAAGAATTCCATGGCGACCAGAAGTGGACGTTTGAGGAAGTGCTGTCGCTGAATATGGACGGAACTGCGAAGTCAGCAGAGGGCATTGTCCACCTTTATCAAACTGAAAACAATAGCCTCCTGATGAGAAAGAGATATTCAGCAGTATTCGGCTATAATACCGCAAAGCAACTGGAATCGATCCGTATAGTTGAAAAACTCATCCTCGACAGCGGCGATGACCCTTATCCGCTCAAATGGAATATTGATTTTGATTGGAACAACGATAATCTTATTGAAAGCAGAGAATACTCAAACCCGGTTTCGCCTCAGAAAGTATGCGAATATTCATATTATGACGGTATCGAAGTTGATTATGCCCCGATTGTCCAATACGCCTTTCTTCGAGCGTACTATACCCCGCTCCGATATCAGGGCCGCTTTGGTGCTCAGTCTAAAGACTTGATAAAGAGCGCAACCATCGATGATAATTACGTCACGGGCTATTGGTATAATCTTTCCAACGGCATCACGAATTCCTTTGTGGAGGAATATTTTGAAACGCTCCCCTCCGGCCGGGAAATCCAATATTCCGTAGGTTGGGAATAATGGCGCTATCAACCGACGTATTCGTTGACTTTCTGCTTTTCTGTTAATTTAACTTCGGAAGATACGAATGAAGTAACGAAACAACGGTTAAAGCGTTGTTTCTGAATAATCCATTGAATAGGTTATTAAGCCGGCATGATTGACAGAGATATTGGCAACTCCAATAAACTCTGGAATATCTTCAGTCCAAAACTCAACCTGCATTTGTTCACCAGGTTCTACCTCTACGGTCTTTATAAGTTCGTTCGCTTTATCATTGCACATTGACTGCAATGATTCAAAACTATCTTTTACGCTTCCGACTTCTATTGAAAGCATCTTCTTGAGAGGCTTGATAGTCTCTTCTTTTTTGGCTCTTTTGTAAGGGCTCATATCATATCTTATTTATATTATTTTTCTTGCAAAATTATATATAAAACAGATGTGTTCCAAATGCCATTTTACGTTTGTTAACACAGGTTGCTATATAAACAAACGACACCAATTGGTATGTTTAAACAAATTTTAAGTAATAATAAGTTCAACTGTGGCTCTAAAGCCAATTACCTCCTTTTTCAAACAAAAACCAACGCATCTGTCAAAGGTGCGTTGGTCGGTGATGGCAGCTGCTTCTGATTATATATTGAGGTAGGTTTTCAGCGCCTCTACATATTCTTCAAATGCCTTGCGCCCATCAGGTGTGATTGAGCAGATGGTGCGGGGCCGTTTGCCCGACATCCCTTTCCCGACTGAGATATACCCTGCATTAGAAAGTTTGTCGAGCTGGACGCTGAGGTTCCCGGCCGTCGATTCGGTCTTCTCCTTGAGATATACGAAATCTGCTTCCTCCACATTCATCAGAATGGAAATTACGGCGAGCCGCAGTTGCGAGTGCAGAAGCGGATTCAGCTCTTTCATGCCTCCTTGCGTGCTTTATGGTTGAGGATGTGCCCCGGAACTATCATCATCGCGATGAAAGCGATGATAAACATGGGCATGAACCAGGAAGTGTACAGCACAACATGGCCGGCAATGCAAGCCAACGTGAACAGGCCGGCTCCCAGACCTATCGCGCCGCCGATAATCAGAGAATTTTCCTTTACGACAATTCCCGACGCAATTTCGGCGAAAGGAACGACTATCAACGCGATAGCGAACATCATCGACCATGCGTCTTTACCACCGACAAGCAAAAATACGAGGCATATGGCGGTGGCGGCAATCGCACTGAAACCGACCGTCGACCATATTCGGGACGTCACGGTGTCTGAATAGTTTTTGACTCCTTTCTCGCGTTGCATTTTTTTGTCCATTATAGGAGTCAAAGTGCCTCCGATAATCCAGAGCAGGAACCACAGCCAGTTCCATACCGGATTATGAGTGAATCCGATAAGGACCCATATAAGCGCCGAAAGGACCACTGTCAGATAGCCCCACATCAGCAGGATGCGGCCATCGCCTATATAACGTTGTTTGGTGCGGGCAATCATCGAAGTTATCACTTCGAGGCTCTCTCTTTCTGTGAGTTTTCTTTCTTCCATATTATAGGAATTTGAGGGTTGATACTTGGTTTATTTTATAAACCATTTGCTTCTGAAAAAAGAGCGGTCGCGCGATTCCGCCCTTAATTTGGTGCAAAGTTAATAAGGTTTATGATATAAACCAAATTTTCCGATGGAAATTTTGAAAAAATTCAGATACAAAAAGTATAATTCCTGCCATTGAAATAGACCTATCATCGGAGAAGAATAGACCGTTGACGGTGCGGCAACTTCCTGATAGACAACTGAGGCAACAAACGTCGCTGCCGGCATGTTATAAATATAAAACAATATTATTATGGCATACGGTATGTTCCTCACTGTACTGACAGCTATCATTGGAACTTTTATCGGAGTAGGTATAGCTGATTCAGAATGGCTCAAAAAAAGAGTTCATTATCGATTTGCACGATATATTATCGGACTGATAATCGCGCTTATAATTTTCTGTCCTCTGTATCTCGGAATTTGAGAGTACGGCTGCCATCAGCCTCTTCAATATCACATGGCCGTATATCCTCCATCGACGGCATAAAGACCGCCGGTGCAGAACTTTGCATCGTCGCCCGCAAGGAAATAGACCATCGCCGCAACATCGTCGGGCTCGCCGACGTTGCCGGTGAGAAACAGCGACCGCTCCTCCTCCCATACTTCGGCCACAGGTACCCCGCTGCGGTCGGCGGCGCGCTTTATGGCAGCCTCCGATATGGGCGTGACTATCGTCGACGGGCACACAGCGTTGACACGTATGCCCGCGTCGGCAAGGTCAATTGCCAGCGACCGAGTCATCTGCGCAAGAGCGCCTTTGGTCAAACCATAGCCGAAACTGTGGGCCTTGCCGACAGCGCTCTGGTCCGACGCATTGATAATCACTGCCCCGCGCACGCATTCCAGCGCCGGGATGCACGCACGGATAACATTGACGTTACCTATTATATTGATATCGATAATGCGGCGGAGGCTATCGTCGCTTATATCCCGGATAGTGTCGGACTGATGGATGCCCGCATTGGCAAAAACGGCATCGATGCCGCCGAAACGCTCTACCGCCGCCGCCACTGCCGCCTCGACGGAGCGCCGGTCCGTAGTATCGCCGGATATGGCCAGACAAAAGCCACTGTCCTCCACTTTCGTTATGTCCTTGTCATACACCACAGCGTTCCAGCCCCGCATGATAAAGTAACGGGCAGTGGCCAGACCTATGCCCGAACCGCCGCCGCTGATAAATATCGTTCTTCTGAATGACCGGTTTTCCATATTTCTCAAAGTTATTTTCTGCAAAAATAGGCATTTTTTGATGAAATCGGCATTAACAATTGTCAAAATATCTATTATTCTGAACCTTGCAGACGGCGCGGCGTTTAAAATATAGATTTTTGAAAACCACTACATAAAAAACAAATACTCAAACAATGAAATACGAATTGCCTGAACTGCCTTACGCAAACGACGCCCTCGAACCCGCCATCAGTGCCCGTACTATAGAATTCCACTATGGCAAGCACGAAAAAGCCTATATCGACAACCTCAACCGCCTGATCAAAGGCACCGAGTTCGAAGACATGGAACTCGAGGACATCATAGCAAAAGCCGACGGAGCGCTCTTCAACAACGCCTCCCAGGCCTGGAACCATATCTTCTACTTCTTCACCTTCGCCCCCGACGGTGCCTCCGAGCCCAAAGGCGAACTCCGCAAAGCCATAGACCGCGACTTCGGCGGCTTCGACAATTTCAAGCAGGCTTTTGTCGACGCCGGTGTCGGGCTCTTCGGCTCCGGATGGGTGTGGCTCTCCCACGACGAACAAGGCAAACTCTTCATAACCCAAGGCAAAAACGCCGAAAATCCCATACGCGACGGCCTGACTCCCATACTTACTTTCGATGTCTGGGAGCACGCCTACTACCTCGACTATCAGAACCGCAGAGCCGACGCTCTTAACCAACTCTGGAATATTGTCGACTGGGAAGTGGTAGAAAGCCGTTACAAATAAGAAATCGCAAATAGCACTTAAAAATTAGCATAATGTGATGAATGGAAAGGGAGGTACTCGTGAGAGCACCTCTTTTTCTTGTTGGGTTTGCGGGATAAAATTTGTAATTTTGCAGACGGAATGAAAGTAAAGCTTGTCAGTGTCGGCAATGTGCGCACGACGGCGGTTGCCGAACTGTGCGCCATGTATCTCAAAAGGGCGGAATATTATTTCCCGCTCACGGTGGTCAACGTTCCGGATATAAAGGTCCCGGCAGGGGCCACGCACGACAAAATCAAGGACGCCGAGGGTGCCCGCATACTTGCGCAGACGTCGCCCGGCGACTTTGTTGTTCTTCTCGACGAGCGGGGCCGCGAGTTGACGTCGCGCGCCTTCGCCGAGTTCATGGAGCGCAAGAGCATCGAACTGTCGCGCACGCTGGTGTTCGTCATCGGCGGTCCGTTCGGCTTCAGCCGCGGGGTCTACGACCGTGCCGACGCGCTGATGAGCCTGTCGCGCCTGACACTGCCCCACGAACTGGCGCGCCTGTTCTTCGCCGAGCAGCTTTACCGTGCCGGCACAATAATCAAGGGCGAACAATACCATCACGATTGACTTCCTGGCATATGGCAAACATACTAAACGTCGAAAATCTGAGCAAGAGCGTGGGCGACAGCCTGCTGTGGCAGAATGTCACCTTCGGCATGGATGAGGGCGACAAAGTGGGCGTAGTAGCCCGCAACGGCATAGGCAAAAGCACATTGCTGGCCATCCTCGCCGGCGCCGACAGCGCCGACAGCGGGAAAATTGTTTACCGTGGCAACACGCGCATAGGCTATCTGCCGCAGGAGCCGCGCTTCGACAGCAGCGCTACGGTGATGGAGGCCTCCATGCAGGGTGTTGCCGCCGACAGCCGCGACAAACTGGTTCGCCTGCTCACAATGATGGGCATTTCGGACGTGACGGCACCGGCCTCTACCCTCTCGGGCGGCCAGCGCAAACGCCTGGCGATTGCCCGCACAATTATCTCCGAGCCCGATTTCCTGATACTCGACGAGCCGACTAACCATCTCGACATCTCCACCATAGAGTGGCTGGAGAACTATCTGGGACGCTCGCGCGCCACCCTGCTGATGGTTACCCACGACCGCTATTTCCTCGACCGCGTGTGCAACCGCATTATCGAAATAGACAACCACACCATCTACACCGTCGACGGCAACTATGCCGAGTACCTGCGGCGGCGTGCCGAAAGGATAGAGGCCATGGAGACCGACGTGCTGCGGGCACGAAACACCCTTCGGCGCGAGCAGGACTGGATGAACCGGCAACCGCAGGCACGCGGCGGAAAGGCCAAATACCGCATCGACGCATACCACGAGCTGCGCGAGCGCGCACGCGGCACGGCGGCACAAAAGGATGTGGCGCTTGAGGTTACGTCCTCGAGGATAGGCTCCAAGATTTTCGAAGCCCGGGGCGTGACAAAGTGTTTCGGCGACAGATGTGTGCTTCGCGACTTTTCCTACACTTTTGCCCGCGGCGAAAAAATAGGCATTGTCGGCCCCAACGGCGTGGGAAAGAGTACGTTCATAAAAATGCTTATGGGCTTGGTGGCCGCCGACGCCGGCACATGGGACATAGGCACCACCGTCCGCTTCGGATATTACAGCCAGGACGGAATTGACTTCGACCCGCGGAAGAAAGTTGTCGACGCCGTGACGGAAATAGCCGAGGACATCGACCTTGGTGACGGCCGACGCGTGGCGCCTATGCAGTACCTGCAGAAATTTCTGTTCTCGCCGGCCGACCAGCAGAAATACATAGCGCGGCTCAGCGGAGGCGAGCGTTGCCGACTGCACCTGGCCACCGTGCTGATGCGACAGCCCAATTTTCTTATACTCGACGAACCTACCAACGACCTCGACATCGTCACCCTCGGCATCGTCGAACAATACCTCGCCGATTTCAAGGGGTGCGCAATAGTCATCAGCCACGACCGCTATTTTCTGGACAATATAGTGGACCATCTGTTCGTTTTCGAGGGCGACGGCATTGTGCGCGACTTCCCCGGCAACTACAGCGGATACCGCGAATGGCTCGCCGCAAACGCCCGTCCCGCCACCGAGCAGAAGAGCGAACCGGCAAAACCGCGCCGCAAGGATGAACGGCCGCCAAAAATGACATTCAAGGAACGCCGTGAATTCGAGGCCCTCGGCGCCGAAATAGAAGCGCTCAACGCCGAGAAGTCACAAATCGAAGAATTTTTCAACTCCGGAGCCACCGAGGGCTACGCCGAGAAGTCGCAACGATACAGCGCCGTGTGCGACGAGCTCGACGCCAAAGAAATGAGATGGCTCGAACTATCTGAAAAAGAATGAACAGCCGCATCCTCGCCATAACCTTTCTCAGCCTTCTGCCGGCGACAATGTATGCTTCGGCCGGCAGCGTTGCGGCATCCGACAGCGTCAGGCCGCCGCACCTCCTGCGCGAGGTCGAAGTGCTCGGCGTGAAGCACACCGACGACGACGCCGAGGCCGTGACGGTGGTCGACGGCGCCGAGGCGCGCCGTCTCGGCATCGAGGCTATGCGCGGTCTCGCTGAAATAGCCCCTAACTTCTATATGCCGCAGTATGGTTCGCGAATGACATCGAGCATCTATGTGCGCGGACTCGGCGCTCGCATGGATCAGCCTGTGGTAGGTCTTACCGTCGACAATGTGCCGGTTCTCAACAAGGACGCATATGACTTCGACATCGCCGAAATAGACAGGATGGAAGTCATGCGCGGCGCCCAGGCCGTGCTCGGCGGTCGAAACACCATGGGCGGCCAGATCAACATCCGCACACTTTCTCCATTGACCACCAAGGGCCTGCGGGCATCGGCCGGATACGGAAACGGCAACACTGTCAAGGCCTCGGCGGCATACTATAACTCATTTACCGACCACTTCGGCATGAGCCTGGCCGGCCAATTCAACCATACCGACGGATTTTTCCGCAATGAGCATACCGGCAAACTTCTCGACCACGAAAATTCGGGGTCGCTGCGCTGGAAAACCGTATGGCGTCCTCTCAGCCGTCTGTCCTTCACCAATACGGCCTCGCTGAGCCTCGCCGACCAGGGCGGATACCCCTACCGCAGCCTCGAGACCGGCAAAATAGCATACAACGACACCTGCTCTTACCGCCGCACCGTCTTTGCCGACGGCCTCACAGTGGCTTGGGCCGGTAAACGCGTGGTAGTCACCTCGCTCACTTCCGTGCAGTATATTGACGACGACATGCACCTCGACCAGGATTTCCTCACCGACGAATATTTCACCCTGCGGCAGAAAAACCGCGAATGGACGGTGACCGAAGACCTTTTTACACGCGGAGAACGCGGTGCCTACAGCTGGCTCGGCGGCGTGTGGGCATTCTACCGCACCTCCGACATGCATGCGCCCGTAAACTTCAAGGATACCGGTATCGAGCGGCTCATCGAGGAGCACCGCAACAACGTAAACCCCGACTACCCCATCCGCTGGGACACCCGCAGTTTCACCCTCGGCAGCGAATTCACACGGCGCACTGTCGCCGCCGCCGTATACCATCAGAGCGCCTTCACCACCGGGCTGTGGCGATTCGAAGTGGGTCTGCGCCTCGACATAGAGCGGAACACCCTCGACTACCGCAGCAACTGCAATACCGGCTACACGACCATGCATATTCTCCCCGACGGCGCCGAAGAAGTGTACTCCCACACCCCCATAGTGATTGATGACGGAGCCTCGATGGGCAAAACTTTTGTTGAATTCATACCCAAATTCACAGCATCGTACAACTGGGAACCGCTGGCGCCATATATCAACATCTCCAAAGGCTACAAGGCCGGCGGCTACAACACCCAGATGCTCTCCGACGTTCTCCAGCAACGCATTATGAGCATCATGGGCATCGCCGCTCCTTATTCGCTCGAGCAGATTGTGAGCTACGACCCCGAGCGAAGCATGAACTACGAAATCGGTTTCCATTCATCGCTCCTCGACCGGCGTCTGAAAATCGACGGCACTTTTTTCTTTATCGACTGCCGCAACCAGCAGCTCACAGTATTTCCTGCCGGCACCACAACGGGCCGGATAATGACCAATGCGGGGCGTACCCGTTCGCTGGGCGCCGAACTCACCGCCGAGTGGACTGTGGTCGAGGACGTTAACCTCCGCGCCTCGTACGGATACACCAACGCCACCTTCCGGAAATACAACAACGGCCTGCAGGACTTCCGCGGCAAAAGAGTGCCATATGCTCCCGCAAACACTCTCTTTGCCGAAATAGGCTGGCGGGCATCGCGTCTGAGTTTTGCCGGAATTACTCCCGCACTGTCGGTTTCCACACGCGGCGCCGGCAGTATCTACTGGAACGAAGAGAACAGTCTTCGGCAACCCTTCTACGCCATGGCCGACATCGCCTTGGTTTTTGCCGCCGAAAAATGGTCGCTGCGGCTGTGGTGCGACAATCTCACCGGCACGCGGTATAATACCTTCTATTTCATGTCGATCGGCAACGCCTTCCTGCAGGAAGGAATGCCGCGCACCTTCGGCGCGGCGCTGAGAATCAGAATTTGAACACCTTGTCGGTGTGTCCGTCAGGATAGCGGCGGATGTACACCGAACCTTCGGCCGGCGAAGATACGGGGATGCCCGACAGTGTGTAGTACTGCGGAGCTCCGCCGGTATCCACACTAACGTCCTCCACGCCGGTGACATAGTCGGTGCGCTCAATCGTGAACCTGTCGTCGCCCGGCTGCAGGGTGACGGTGGCAATGGCCTTCACTCCCGGCTCGAGACGCTTGCTCTCCTCGGCGACATCGGTGGCGTAAGTAAACGGCTGATAGGTGTTCCAGCCATAAGTCAGCAGGCATTCGTCGCCGCTCTTCAGGGAGCTGTCGGCGGTTGTTTTGGGACCGAAGATAAAGGCCGGTATGTAAAATCCCATGCTTTGATAGCAGATCTTGAACCCGTCGGCCGGAAGCACAACCTCGCCGCGGTATTCACCGCTGACGCTGCGCGGCAGCCTGATGGCGCTATTGTACTGATCCACAATATATAGTTCCTCGGGGTGGTCGGACGGCTCGGGGTCGTTGGAGTTGACGATGCTGAAAAGCTCATAGTACTGGTCGGCCACGACGTCCTCCTGCTGCTTGCGCGTGAAGAAGTATATGTCATATGTTCCCTGAGGCATTTCTATGCACACATCCGAGGGATTCTGGCTGTTGAAAACGCGGAAAAGAGGGTTGAGATAGCGCATCAGCACCGGATGCTCGGCCCAATCAGGCAACGTGAAGTAAAGTTTCTCCCATTGCTCCTGAGGTTTGCTGTCGGAAGGGAAAGGAGCATAGAAAAGGAAGCCGCCGGTGTTGATATCCACTCCGCGCGCAACATAACCGTTGTTGGTAAGGGTCATTACGACAGAATTTGACGAGTCGATGGCCGAAAGCGATGGAAAAGTGCCGTCGTCACCACGGACCACCACCCGAGGGGTCATGTCCGGCGATGTATAGGCTATGTTTATCGAGTCGTTCGGCGTTTCGGCGGCTGCGCAGGCGGCAGCTCCGCAGGCAATGAAAGCTAATGCAATGAATATACGGTATTTCATAATCTGAATTTTGGTATGTTATCTATATAACGCGGCTCGCTGCCACTTGGTTTAGGACGAGCCCTGCGGTGGTAGAAAAATCGGCGACAACGTTCCTTTTGCGTCCGGAATTGATATTTGGCATGAAAAATTTTACCAAAACGCACCATTTTATAAAATATTTTTTGCTGTCTTAATATTTTTTCGTATGTTTGTCGCATTATTTGAAAAAACAACTAAACGGCAAATATCGGATAACAACAACACGACGATGTCAAGAACGAAAAAAGAGACAGAAGGGCTCACACTGTTAGGTAACAATGCCACCCGCTATCCTGCGGACTACGCGCCGGAGATGCTCGAGACCTTTGTCAACAAGCATCCCGACGACGATTATATCGTTTCGTTCGATTGCCCGGAATTCACATCGCTGTGCCCGAAGACCGGTCAGCCCGATTTCGGCAGGATAATCATCAATTATATACCCGATCAGCTCATGGTGGAGAGCAAGAGCCTGAAACTCTACTTATTCAGTTTCCGTAACCACGGCGACTTCCACGAGGACTGCGTGAATATAATAATGAAGGACCTGCGCAAACTCATGCAGCCCCGTTATATCGAGGTGCGCGGCATATTCATGCCCCGCGGAGGCATTTCCATAGTTCCCTTCGCCAACTGGGGCGACGAAGCTCATGCGGCCCTCGTCGCACAACGCCGCCTTGCCGCTTTCCCCCTTAGTTTTTAATATTGATAAATATGCAAAGCAAAAACGCTATAATGGTGCTCTCCGGCGGCATGGATTCCGTGACCATGCTCTACGAGTATGCCGCGGAAATCGATCTGGCCGTGAATTTCAGCTATGGCTCCAACCACAATGCCCGCGAGCTGGAGTGCGCGCGCCTGCATTGCTCGCGGTTGGGTATCGAGCTGATAGAAATCGATCTGTCGTTCATAGGCAGGTACTTCCACAGTTCGCTTCTCGAGGGCGCCGACGCAATACCTGAGGGCAGCTACGACAGCGACAACATGAAGAGCACCGTGGTGCCCTTCCGAAACGGCATAATGCTCAGCGCAGCCGCCGGGCTGGCCGAAAGTCACGGTCTCACCACAGTGATGATTGCCAACCATGCCGGCGACCATGCCATATACCCCGATTGCCGCGAGAGTTTCATCAAGGCTATGTCGAAGGCCATCTCCGAAGGCACATACGAAGGAATAACCATAAAGGCACCCTATACCCTGCTTAGCAAGACACAGATTGCCGAGCGCGGCAAACGCCTCGGTATAGATTACAGCGAGACATATTCCTGTTACAAAGGGGGCGAACACCATTGCGGTCGCTGCGGAACCTGCATAGAGCGCCGGCAGGCCATTGCCGATGCCGGCATTGTGGACACAACGGTTTACCTCGATGACTCGGATGATATCTAAGATGCTTATTTTTATCAACCTTTATATTCACCCTTAAAAATTTTATTCATGGAAGCATTACTTTCCAAGATCCAGACTGCTTTCACGGCCTTCAGCACCGATGCAGCCCTGCAGTGCGAAAAAGCTAACAAAGCCGCCGGCACACGTGCCCGCAAAGCATCGCTCGAACTCGAGAAACTCATGAAGGAATTCCGCAAGACTTCGCTCGAAGCCTCCAAGAAATAATCTTCTCCTTTAACAAAAGTGCCCGGCCACTGATGAGTGTGCCGGGCATTTTATTTTGCAGTTGTGTCAGGGTGTCAGCGTGTGCGTGCAAGGATGAGAGCCGATGTGGGCGCTACCGTCACGCTGCCGCCGCGGCTGCTGTCGAGGCCGTCGGGGTTGATTTGGCCGTCGCGGGCTATCACCGTCCAGTCGCCGCGGGGTATGCGGGCCACGAAAGCCGATGTCGAGCCATTGAACACTATCTTGATTTCCTTCCATTCGTCGCCGTTGGCGTTGTTCTTTATAGAATAGGAAATTACATTGGGCGAGTCGACACGGTCGAACACTATGTTGCGGGCAATCTCCTCGGCGGTGGTCATGCGGAAAGCCGGATGCTCGCGGCGAAGTCGGATAAGATTGCGGTAATAGTCGAACTGCCCGGCGTTAGTGGTCTTGAGGGTCCAGTCGATGGCGTTGATGGAGTCGGGGCTGCGGTAGCTGTTGTGCACTCCGTGCTTGTCGCGAAATATCTCCTCGCCGGCGAACATGAAGGGCGTGCCCTGCGAAGTGAACACTATCGTCTGTGCCAGACGGGCGGCGCGCTGACGCTCGGCTTCGGTGCTGCCGGGCATCGAAAGCGCCAGTTTGTCGGTGAGCATCAGGTCGTCGTGGCAGCTCACATAGTTAATAATCTGCGTAGGAGCCGTGGCATAGGGCGCATGGGCGTTGTTGCCTTTGCTGTAGTCTACCTGCGGATGAGCGGTGGCTGCGACAATACCTATCTTCACTGTTTCCTCGTTGCCGGGCTTGCCGGTGGCGAAACCGCGGTCGGCAGCGTTGCTGTAATGGCCTTTGATGGCGTCGCGGATATCGTCGGAGAACACCGCAATGCCCTCCATCTGCGCCACATTCTGCTTGAGGGCACGGCGCTCAGCGGGCAACGGCGAGTCGCCGGCGGTCCATCCTTCGCCATAAACAAATATCGAGGGATTGATGCGCTTGAGGGCGGCTGCCACAGAATCCATGGTCTCCATATCGTGGATGGCCATGAGATCGAAACGGAAACCGTCGATATGATACTCGCGGGCCCAATATTCTACGGAACGGACAATGAAGTCGCGCATCATGGCGCGTTCCGAAGCCGTTTCGTTACCGCAACCCGAAGCATCGGAATATGTGCCGTCGGGGCGATGACGATAGAAATAACCGGGTGCCGTGAGCGAGAAGTTGGAGTCGTCGCCGCCGGCAGTGTGGTTGTAAACCACATCCATCACCACGCCTATTCCGGCGTTGTGGAGGGCCTGCACCATCTGCTTCATTTCATTCACGCGGGCGGCGGGGTTGCCGGGATCGGTGCTGTACGAGCCTTCAGGAGCGTTATAGTTCAGAGGGTCGTAGCCCCAGTTATACTGGTTGGCGGGCAGATTGGCCTCGTCGACAGAGTTGTAGTCATACGACGGCAGGATGTGCACGTGCGTCACTCCCAGTTCCCTCAGGTGGTCGATACCGGTAGCGGCACCTTCGGGGCTGGTGGTCGCCGGTTCGGTGAGCGCCAGGAATTTTCCCTTATGGGCTATGCCGGAGCTGGGATGCACGCTGAAATCGCGGTGGTGCATTTCGTAGATCACCGCATCGGTGATGTTCTCAACCACCGGGCCGCGATCGTTCTCCCAGCCTGCAGGGTTGGTAGCCGCGAAATCTATGATTGCGGCGCGCTCGCCGTTGGTTCCCACGGCCTTGGCCCAGATGCCGGGTGTCTCGGCGAGGGTGCGGCCGTCCACGTTGACGCGGAAGGTATAGAACTTGCCATAGAGCTGTTGAGGCACCGATGCCCGCCAGGTGCCCTGTTCGCCACGATGCATGACGAGGGTATCGACGGGGGCTGTATTGCGGTCGTGGTCATAGATAAGGACCTCGGCGCCATCGGCGGCGGGACTCCACAGCGTGAAGTGTGTGCCGTTGCTGTCGACCTTGAGTTCAAGGTCATCGCCGGTATACGCCGGCCAGCTGAGATATTGAGTGTCCATAGTTGGTGTCTGGGCCGATATAGCCGTCATGCCGCCGGCACTCGCCGCCAGCAATACCGCGCAAGCAGCGCGTAGTTGTTTTTGCATATTCAAGTTGGTTATGTAAGTATGAAATCAATATGGGTGGAACGGAGCCGAAGCCGGATGAACGGCTATTGCCGGCGCCTATTTGACAAGTACACGCACCGCCGCCGCGTTGCCGGCCTTGACGATATAGTATCCGGCGGGAAGCTCGAAAACCTCAGCTTCGCCGGCGCCGACTGTGCTCTGGCGCACCACCCTGCCGGTCACGGCGTAGATAGCTACGTCGATGGCCTCGACCGACGGATTGGTGATTTCCACAGCGGCACTGCGAACTTCCACCACGGCCTCGGCAGCAGTGGCAGGAATATCGGCACCTCTCATCGCCGGGGCGGCGGCAAGCATGGCTGTCAGCAGGACGAGGTGGAAAAAGCGTTTCATTGTAGGTGTGCTCTATGTCCTTTCTACAAAGTTAAGGAAATGTCCGCTAATATCCAAAACATTAACACTTTTTCATAATTATTGGACAGCATTCATATCGATATTCTAACGCCCCCCAGCACAGTGAAGCCCGGCATCGGGTAGCCCCGGTTTATGGTGTAACGGGCATCGGTGATATTCTCCAGCCGAAGCATAAGGCACAAATGGCGCCAGACCTGCCACGATATCTTGGTGTTGAGGAGCGCATAGCTCTGATAGTCCATATCGTCGGCGACAAACAGCCGCGAAGTGCCTTTGAGATCCATGGCGATGCTCAGCGGCTCGACAGGCCGCCATTCAGCTCCTATATAATATTGATGGCGGGGAGCGCCTGTGAGATTGTGGAGGTTGGTGTGCAGGTAGCTGTATGTGGCCGACACCCACAGATTGCGCAACGGCATGCTGCGGGCCGATACCTCGATTCCTTTGTTGATAAACCGGCCCGTATTCTGGTTTTTGAAATCCACGACCTGTATCATATTGTCGCCCTTGCTGTAGTATGCCGTCAGCTCGACGGAGAAGAGGCGCCCGAAACTGCGTCCGACGGTCACTTCATAATTCATCATGCGCTCTTGCTCCAGATCGGGATTGGCCATGCGGTATAGATATAGTTCGCGGAACGAGGGGTTGCGGAAACCCATGGCGAGATTGCCCTTGAACGTCCAGCCGGCCCACGGATTGACGGCCACGCCGAACTGAGGGACAAGGCGCGAGTCGAAACGGTTGGACATTGCCAGCCGCAGACCGCCGTCGAGGCACAACACCCCGCCGGCAACGCTCTGCGAGGCCACGAGGTACGGCGAGTACTCCACTATTGTGCGGTGAGGCAGTATTCCCATGCCGGTGTCTGTTCCGCCAGACATCGGTATGAGGCCGCCGTAGCTGTCGAAATCAAAGCCTATGCCGATATCGGCGCCGCGCCAGGTGCGGGTGCTCTGGAAAAGTGTGATGCCGTAGCGGCTGTCGGTGCTGTGGAAATGGCGTGGATCGTCGATGTAGTGGTTGCCGTAGGTATAGTACATTCGCGCCGTGCCCTGCGTGCGCCCGTAGGTGTTTGTTGCCGAGAGGGATACCTCGCCGCGGGTGACATTCTGGCGGTAGACGTCGGTAGATGTCGGGTCGGACAGCGTGGGATAGATACCGTCGCGACCCCGGAAATTCATGAGCGTGTAGTCGGCGTAGGCTTTCCAGTGCGGAGAAAATTCGTAACCCACTTTTGCATAGCCGTCGGCCTGGCGGAAAGTCAGTTTGTCGATGTTGCCATCGGTGCGGTTATAACTCAGCGACGCTACCGACGAAAAGTGCCCTACGCGGGCAGTGTTGCTGATCGTAGTCAACAGGGTGTTGAACGACCCGTACTGGACCGTAAGGTCGGTGTGCACGCCCCCAGACGCATTTCTGGTGATTACATTGATGGTGCCGGCCATGGCATTGGAGCCGTAGAGCACCGACGCCGGGCCGCGGAGGACCTCCACGCGCTCAACGTTTTCCTTGCCGTAGAAGTCGGCAATATGGTGAGAGTAGATACCGGCAAACTGAGGCTGGCCGTCGACCATGACAAGCACCGCCGACGCCCTGTCGCCGCCGATGCCGCGGATTTTGATATGTCCGGAGCCTCCGTTGCTCACGCCGAAGCCCAGCACGCTGCGCTCGCTGACAAACAGCCCCGGCACCATGCCCGATATGGCGGCCAGCAACTGAGTCTGGCCGGTGGCTTCCAGCGTGCGTTCCCCAACGGTGCTCACCGCATAGGGCAACA
This sequence comes from Muribaculaceae bacterium, assembly GCA_017621055.1. Lineage (GTDB taxonomy): Bacteria > Bacteroidota > Bacteroidia > Bacteroidales > Muribaculaceae > CAG-873. The sequence goes on from JAGATX010000015.1 coordinate 18,359, forward strand.
GACGCTGCTGCACCGACGTGCCCGTGCCGGTAACGACTATTTCATTGAGCATGTTCACTGTATCGGGTGCCAGGGCGCTGTCAGAGCCAAAAGCGGTTGTCGCGGCTACGGCTGCCAGCGCTACGGCTGCCAGCGGCCGCCTTATAGTCTCTTTCTCTCTCATTGCAGGAACCAGGAGGTCTGTGGTTTTAACATTTTTGCAAAATTACATCTTTTTCAGCAATTATTTTTCGTACCTTTGCAAAAAATATGCCCTTACAGGCACTTGCTTTATGACCATGTTTAAGAAAATGACACTACTGGTTGCCGTAATGCTCACGGCATTGGCAGCCATGGCACAGACACCGCCCGTAAGATGGCGCACACAGGTGAGAATGACAAACCGGACGGAAGGCACCGTCACTTTCCGTGCACTCATAACCCCGGGCTGGCACCTCTACGGCCTGACCATGCCGCAGGGCGGTCCCCGCGCCACAAGTTTTGACCTTTCGGGCAGCACGGGTATAGAGTTCACCGGAGCAGTCACACCGGAGCGAGCCGCTGTCAGTGTGGACGATCCTCTTTTCGGCATGACCCTCACCTGGTGGGACGCCAACGTGGCCTTTACCGCACCTTTCCGCGTCACCGACGCAGCCACGGCATGTGTGAAAGCCGCTATAACCTTCATGGCGTGCGACGGCAATACCTGCCGGCCGCCCCTCACAGAAAGAATTTCAGCACCCGTAAGAATACCCGCCCATGAATAAGTGCAAGATAATATTGATTCTCGCGGCTCTGGCCTTCGTTATGCACGGAGCCTTTGCCGAAGTTGTGAGACACGTTGCATGGACCGCATCGCTCGATACCGCCGACCGTAACTCTCCCGCTCTTGTATTCACGGCTACCGTAGACGACGGATGGCACATCTACGGCCTCGAAATGCCCGACATGGAACCCGAAGCCGGCGCTCCCGACCCGACGCAGATTGTTCTGGAAGGCAGTAACCATGTCGGCCTTAGCGGTTCTCCCGTGTGCAGTACGACTCCAACCGTCCATTTCGACAATTTCATGAATCTGAACCTACCGTGGCTGACAGGCACGTTCACCATCCGCCAGCCCCTGAACCTCGACGGCGACAACGCCCTGATTCAAGGCTATGTGCGCTATATGGCATGCTCGGAAACGGCGTGCACGCCACCCGAAAAGTTCTACTTCGAATTCACGGTAGGAAATCCGGTTCCGGTACAAGCCGCCCCGCAGGAAGTAACCGCCCCAGCCCCGCAGGCATCGGCAACATCCGCCGTTTCCGAAGAACTGCGCCGGATGTGGTGGCAACCTGTGGAGATCACCACCGGCAACACCTCACAGAGCTACTGGATGATTTTCATTCTGGGCTTTCTGGGAGGTCTGGTAGCGCTGATGACGCCTTGCATATGGCCGATGATACCAATGACCGTCAGCTTCTTCCTCAAGCGCACCAAGAGCCGTCGGCGCGCAATTGCCGACGCCATTCTCTATGCACTGAGCATCATCGTCATTTTCGTATCGCTCGGCATACTTATGACCCTGATATTCGGTCCCGGCGAACTTAACAAGATAGCCACCGGCGCCGTGTTCAACATCATATTCTTTGCCATGCTGGTAGTGTTCGCCATCAGCTTCTTCGGCGCCTTCGAAATCAAGTTGCCGGCAAAGTGGACGAACGCCGCCGACAACAAGGCAAACACCGCCGGTGGCATTCTCGGCATTTTCTTCATGGCTTTCACGCTGGTGCTCGTATCGTTCTCGTGCACCGGCCCGATTATAGGCACACTCCTTGTCGAAGCTTTCAGCCAAAGCAACCTCATGGGCCCGCTGTTGGGAATGGGCGGTTTCGCCTTAGGTCTGGCGCTGCCCTTCGGCCTCTTCGCCTTCTTCCCCTCCATGCTCAAGGAACTGCCGCGTTCGGGCAGCTGGCTCAACAGCGTGAAGGTGGTGCTCGGCTTCATAGAGCTTATCCTCTCGCTCAAGTTCCTCTCGGTAGCTGACCTCGCCTATGGCTGGCACATCCTCGACCGCGAGGTGTTCCTGGCTCTGTGGATCGTGCTGTTCATCCTTCTGGGCATGTACCTGCTTGGCAAGCTGCGCTTCAGCCACGACGCGCCGCAACAGCACACGGGCGTGGGCCGCTTCTTCCTCGCCCTGTTCTCACTGAGTTTCGCCGTTTACCTCGTACCCGGTCTGTGGGGTGCGCCACTCAAAGCCATCAGCGCCTTCGCACCGCCGCTCTATACTCAGGATTTCAACCTATACGGCGGTGAAATCAGCGTTTACCACGATTACGACGAAGGAATGGAAGCCGCCATGCGGCAGGGCAAGCCTGTGCTCGTCGATTTCTCGGGCTACGGCTGCGTGAACTGCCGGAAGATGGAAGGCACCGTATTCGACACTCCCGCCGTAAAGGGCATCATCGACCGCGATTTCATAATGATTACGCTCATGGTCGACGACAAGACCGAACTTTCCCGACCCTTTGTCGCCACCGAGGAAAACCGCACCGTTACCTTCACCACTCTCGGCGAAAAATGGGCGTTCCTCCAGCGAAGCAAGTTCTCAACCAATCAGCAACCCTTCTATATAATGCTCGATAACGAGGGCAAACCACTTGCCGGAGCCCGCGAGTACGATGAAAACGTCGGCGACTTCGTGGCATGGCTCGAAAACGGTATCGAACAATATAAAAACCAATAAAATTCATGCATACACGCGAAGAAAAAATCGAAGCCCTCGGTAGGGTTATCGATACTCTCGACATACTGCGGGTAAAATGCCCGTGGGACGCAAAGCAGACAAACGAAAGCCTGCGGCCAAACACCATCGAGGAAACATATGAGCTTGCTCAGGCACTCCTCGACGACAACAGCGACGATATCCGCAAGGAGCTCGGCGATGTGCTCCTCCACATTCTCTTCTATTCAAAGATAGCCTCCGAAAAAGGCGATTTCGACATTGCCGACGTGGCCGATGCTCTAAATAACAAGCTTATTTTCCGCCATCCTCATGTGTTCGGCAATGTCAAAGCCGATAGCGCCCATCAGGTGGAGCTAAACTGGGAACAAATCAAACTAAAGGAGAAGGACGGCAATCACAGCGTGCTCGGCGGCGTGCCGAAATCGCTGCCAGCCCTTGTCAAAGCCTTCAGAATTCAGGAAAAAGCGGCTAACGTGGGCTTCGACTGGGAAGAACGCGACCAGGTATGGGGCAAACTCGACGAGGAACTCGGCGAAGTACACTCCGCCATAGGCAACGGTGAGATTACCGACATAGAAGCCGAATTCGGCGACCTCCTTTTTGCCGCCGTCAATGCCGCGCGCCTCTACGGCGTGAACCCCGAAAATGCCCTCGAACGTACCAACCGCAAGTTCATTGCCCGCTTCAACCACATAGAACAGGGCGCCAAGGCCGCCGGCAAGTCACTGAAAGACATGACTCTCGGCGAAATGGACGCCCTCTGGAATGAAGCCAAGAACGCCGAACTGTGAAACTCTGCATTACCGAGAAACAGTCGGTAGCCGCCGACATCGCCAAACTCCTCGGTGCCACCTCACGCCGCGACGGTTACTTCGAAGGCGACGGTATACGCGTGACATGGACCATCGGTCATCTGTGCTGTCTGTTCGAACCCCACGACTATATGCCCCAATGGAAACAGTGGTACCTCAGCAGCCTGCCGATGATTCCCGAGCGCTTCGATATCAAGGTTATCGATGACCCCGGAATACGCCGGCAGTTTGCCGTTGTAAAGAGTCTGATAGGCCAGGCCGACGAGATTGTGAACTGCGGTGATGCCGGTCAGGAAGGTGAACTCATACAGCGGTGGGTGATGAAACTCGCCGGGACCAAGTGTCCGGTGAGCCGGTTGTGGATATCGTCGCTTACGGACGAGGCCATCAGCGACGGCTTTGCCGCCCTCAAACCACAGAAGGACTTCGACCGCCTTTTCTATGCCGGCCTCTCACGCGCCATCGGCGACTGGATTCTGGGAATGAACGCAACTCGCCTTTACACCCTCAAATACTCACAGCCCGGCACCGTCCTCTCCATCGGCCGCGTGCAGACCCCTACCCTCGCACTCATTGTCAAACGGCAGAAAGAAATTGCCGAATTTGTACCTCGCGACAGCTGGGAACTGCACACCCGCTACCGCGACACCGACTTCACGGCAACCATCGACCGCTTCGACACCGAAACCGATGGAACGAAGGCCGTCGAAAGCCTCACAGGAACTACCTTTACCATTACCGGCTCGACAAAGAAGAAAGGCCGCGAAGCACCGCCACGCCTCTTCGACCTCACATCCCTGCAGGTGGAGTGCAACCGACGCTTCGGCTGGAGCGCCGACCTGACGCTCCGGCTTATCCAGAGCCTTTACGAAAAGAAACTCACCACATACCCGCGCGTCGACACCACATATCTGAGCGAGGACATTTACCCCAAGATAGCACCCACGCTGCGCGCCATGACGCCGTATGCGCGCCTCACCGAGCCAGTGCTCGCTAAGCCTATCGTCAAATCCAAGAAGGTGTTCGACAATGCCAAGGTCACAGACCACCATGCCATTATTCCCACAGGCCAGAACCCTGCAGGTATCGAGGGCGACGAGAAAAAGCTTTATCATCTTATAGCTTTGCGGTTTATCGGCGCTTTTTACCCCGACTGCCTTTTCGAGCAGACCGTGGTGGAAGGCCGCGCCGGCGACTATGGTTTCCGCACATCCGGTAAGGTCATCACCGACCCCGGATGGAAAGTACTATACCCGGCCAAAACCGCCGAAGCGGCCTCCGACGAAGATAACCGCGAACTCCCCGTATTCAAGGCCGGCGAAGAAGGCCCACACGAGCCTTTTCTGGCAAAGAAAACATCGCAACCGCCCAAATACTACACCGAAGGCACACTGCTGAGGGCTATGGAGACGGCAGGAAAGACCGTCGACGACGAGGAGCTGCGCGACGCTATGAAAGAGAACGGAATAGGACGCCCATCCACGCGCGCAGCCATTATCGAGACTCTCTTCAAACGCCGGTACATTGTGCGCGAGCGTAAGAACATCATTGCCACCGAAGCCGGCATAGCTCTTATCGACATTATCCACGAAGACCTTCTCAAAAGCGCACGTCTGACCGGCATCTGGGAGAACAAACTGCGACGCATCGAACGCGGCGACTACTCTCCGGCTCTTTTCGTACGTGAGATTTCCGATATGATGCGCTCGATAGTGACTGCCGTCATGGCCGACAGTTCCAACCGACATATCGCCGTGGAGCAGCCGGCAAAACCGGAAGATAAGCCGGCTCCAGCCAGAAGCGGAAGCAAGCCGAAGACCACGAGGGTAACCCGCCTCGAACAGATAGTTTGTCCCGCCTGCGGACAAGGTCATCTGGTGAAAGGACGCACGGCCTACGGCTGCAGCCGATATGCCGACGGGTGCCGTTTTCTCCTGCCTTTCGACAAATGTCCGGCCGATGCCACAGTCGGAACCGTCAATAAAAAAATCAAGGCCCTCGCTAAATGAGAACCCCGAATTCTGACTTATGAGTGCTCTGGTGCAATGGATTATTATCGGCCTGCTCGTCGGCGTCGCGGCAATTCTGTTATGGCGCATTTTCCGGCATGACCCGTGCGCCGGCTGCTCGGTGGCCGACATTTGCCTAAAAAAAAGCGCCCGCAAAGGCGCCGGTGGCAATCAATGCAAGGGAAATGACTCGCCGACGAGCCGCGAATTGTAATATCGCGGATCACCCGTCACTTCCAGGCCTATAAACGGCGGCAGCGGCGGCAGCGGCGCGTCGGCAGCAGGCAATTCAATCTCGGCCACCGTAAGGCCGGCAAGACGCCCGTCGAACTCATCCACTTCCCATGTCATACCACTGCCGGCAGGTACGTACCAACGCGTTTTTGCCAGCACACGGTCGCCGCAGAGAGCCAGCAACTGCCGCGCGTCGGCAACAGGTATTCCATACTCCCATTCACCGCGGACGGCGCCCTTGTTGCGGCTCTTGACTGTGATATAAGCGCTCTCGCCGGCTATGCGCACCCTTACCGTCGCGTCGGCGTCGGTGCAGAGATAGCCCTGCTCCATGCGGCGGTGGCCGGTAGCGGCTGTCTTGTAGCTGTCGCCGTCGACAATGAACTTGCGCTCAATTTCAAGGGCCATGCCGTCAGCGTTTTTCCAGCAGAACAACGTTCTCAACATGCGCCGTGTGAGGGAACATATCCACCGGCTGAACCGCCAGCACACGGTAGCCGGCATCGAGCAACGCGAGGTCGCGCGCCTGCGACGCCGGATTGCAGCTCACATAGACAATGCGCCGGGGGGCCGCGGCAAGAATGGTGTCAACCACCGACTGGTGCATGCCGGCACGCGGCGGATCCACGATCATGACGTCGGGAGTGCCGTGGGCGGCGATGAAATCGGCGGTAAGCACATCTTTCATGTCGCCGGCATAGAACTCAGTGTTGACCACGCCGTTAAGGCTCGAATTGAGGCGTGCGTCGGCAACGGCATCCTCCACATATTCGATACCCACAACCCGGCGGGCACGACCGGCCACATAATTGGCGATAGTGCCTGTGCCGGTATAGAGGTCGTACACTGTCTCCTCACCCGTGAGGCCCGCGAAGTCCAGAACCGTGCCGTAGAGGCGTTCGGCCTGGCGCGAATTGGTCTGATAGAATGACTTGGGGCCAACACGGAAGTGAAGGTCGCCCATCCGCTCGGTGATATAAGGATTGCCGGCGAAGAGTTTGATATCCAGATCGGTGAGGGTATCGTTGACTTTGGTGTTGACCACGTACATTATCGACGTCAATTCCGGGAAATTTGCTGCCAGTGCGCCTAAGAAAGCCTCGATGTCGGCTGGCCGGTCCTCTCCGAACTGCATCACCACCATATTCTCGCCCGTGGTGGCAGTGCGTATCATCATATTGCGCATAAAGCCCTCGTTGGCACGCAGATCGTAGAAACTCAGCGCGTGTTCCTTGGCGTAATTCTTGGCGAAATGTCGAACTTTGTTGCCCAGGTCGCACTGGAGGTGACAGGCGTCGATATCAAGTACCTTGTCGAATGCGCCGGGAATGTGGAAGCCGGCGCCGTCGCGCTCGTCGAAGGTCTCGCCGGAGGCCAATTGCTCGCGGGTGAGCCAGCGGCGGTTGGAGAACGTATACTCCATCTTGTTACGGTATTCCCAGATGTTTTCCGACGGCAGGGTTGGCCGAACTTCGGGAATTTCTACCTTGGCAATACGCTCCAGCGCATCGACAACCTGCTGTCGCTTGCATTCCAGTTGGTAACTGTAAGGCAGATGTTGCCAGCGGCAGCCGCCACAAACAGTGAAATGCGAGCAACGGGGTTGCTCGCGCATGTCCGAGGGGGTGACGATGCGCTCTATCCTGCCCACGGCAAAGCTTTTCTTCTTTTTTTCAAGCTGAACGTCCACAACATCGCCGGGAGCGGCAAAAGGCACGAACACCACCATGCTGTCGCAGCGTCCGAGAGCGTTGCCCTCGGCGGCAACAGCTGTTATTTCAAGCCCTTCTATCAGGGGCAGAGGTTTTCTCTTTCGTGACATATCATTGATTGGCGTCTTCGTCAGTGACGGCGAGCGCCACCACCTCCGTGAGTGTATCTACATAATGGAACGTAAGGCCGCGGCGGTATGACTCGGGCATATCGTCGATGTCCCGTCGGTTCTTCTCCGACATTATAATGTCGGTAATTCCGGCGCGCTTGGCGGCCAGAATTTTTTCGCGGATGCCTCCCACGGGCAGCACACGTCCCCGCAGTGTGGCCTCGCCGGTCATTGCCGTGCGCGCCGCCACTTTCTTGCCTTTGAATGCCGAGACTATCGATGTTACGATAGTTATGCCCGCCGAGGGGCCGTCCTTGGGTACGGCGCCTTCCGGAAAATGGACATGCACGGCAGTAGTATCGATTTTTTCGCGTGATATGCCGAGGACATCGGCATGGGCTTTCACCCACTGATAGGCTATCGACGCCGATTCTTTCATTACATCGCCCAGATTGCCGGTGACCGCTATGCGGCCTTCCTTGGCAGGCGACAGGCTCGTTTCGGCCATGAGAATGGCGCCGCCGACCTCTGTCCATGCCAGACCGGTAACCACACCTGCAATGTCGTTGCCCTCGTAGTTTTCGGGGAGGACAGGCGCCAGCCCGAGAAGATCATAGAGATCGGCAGGCTCTACCGGATGAGGGAATGTCTTGCCCTGCATACCATAGAGCACGGCCTTGCGCGCCACGGCTGCAAGTTTCTTTTCGAGGGCGCGAACGCCGCTCTCGGCGGTATAGTCCCTGATTATGGCTGTCAGTGCTTCGTCGCTGATCACCAGTTCTTCGTCGGTCAGGCGGTGGTTGGCGCGTATGCGCGGCAGAAGGTGACGGCGAGCTATCTCTATCTTTTCTTCCAGAAGATAACCGCTGATGTCGATAATCTCCATGCGGTCCAGCAATGGGCGCGCTATGGTGCTCAGCGTATTGGCAGTGGCTATGAAGAGTACGTTCGAGAGGTCGAAGTCCACATCGATGTAATTATCATGGAAGTGGCAGTTCTGTTCCGGGTCAAGAACCTCCAGAAGCGCGGCCGCCGGGTCGCCTTTGTAGTCGTTGCCTATCTTGTCGATTTCATCGAGGAGAATAACGGGATTGGTCACCCCTACCCTCTTCATGGCGTCGATTATTCTGCCGGGCATGGCGCCTATGTACGTGCGGCGGTGACCGCGTATTTCGCTCTCGTCGTGAAGACCGCCGAACGATACCCGCTCGTATTTACGGCCCAACGCGCGTGCTACCGACCGCCCCACGGATGTCTTGCCCACGCCGGGAGCGCCGACAAGGCAAATTATCGGGCTCTTGCCCTGCGGATTATGGAGTATGAGCGCAAGCTGCTCGAGGATGCGCTCCTTCACCTTCTCCAGCCCGTAGTGGTCGGCTTCGAGAATTTCCGATGCCGTCTCGAGGCTCTTGTTGACGGGAGTATGCACATTCCACGGCAACGATGCCAGAATATCAAGGTAGGTGTACTGTATCGAATAGTCGGGCGTCGTCGGGTTGAAGCGCCGCATCTTTTCGGCCTCGCGGCGGAAAGTCTCGAGCACCTTTTCAGGCATGGAGCACTCCTCGGCACGGGCTATCAGTTTGTCGACTTCATCGTCTTCATCGCCATAGAGGGTCTCGCGGATGGCGTCCATCTGCTGCTGGAGGAAGGCGTTGCGTTGAGCCTCGTCCATATTCCGGCGTGCCTTGGAGGCCACCTCCTCGGTGAGGTCCACCCGCTGTTTGAACAGCTGCACCTCCGAGAGCAGGCGGTCGGCACGCTGGCTCAACGCCGACATTGCCAGCATGGCAGCCTTTGCCGACGGTTCGAACGGCATGTTCGTCGCCAGAAAATTCATCATCGCCACGCCGTCCGAAGATCCCGGCATGGCTCCGCGCAGGTTGTTGGGGTCGCCGCTCACACGCAGTGCACCGTCGACAGTGGCGCGTATAGCCTGCAGACACGCCTCGAACGACGCCTCGGCTTCTTTGGCAACGGGAATAACGTCATCCACGGCCTTTACGCGGGCAGTGAGGCCACCGGGCACATGCTCGCCATGCCCGCTGCCAAGGATGCGGAAACGGCCGCGCGACCGAACTATCGCAACATGGGTATCCTTGTCGGGATCGAACACATTGAGAACGTCGGCATACACGCCGTAACGATACAGGCCGGTTGTAACCGCCGGCGAATCGTTGTCGGGCTCTGTCTGGCAGACAATGCCAATCGGCATGCCCTTTTCGAGAGCGTATCGTGCCGTGCGCTCCGATATCTCGCGCCCTAACTCGAAGGTTACGGTCACGCCGGGGAACAACACCAGATTGCGGGTGGCAAGGATTGGCAGCGAGTCATTGTCCGGCGCTACATCCAGCCGCCGCGCATCGAATTCTATATGCTCAAGGCGATATGTCGCCTTCTGGGATTCTTTGTTTTTATCGTCACTCATATATAATATACGAAAGCGGCCACAAAATTACAAAAAAATCCCCGCCCTGACAAATTGCGCTTCTCCTTGCACGCTTTGCAAGTTGGCGGACGGAAGGACGATGAATATCATCGACCGGTATAGTTGAACGTATCGATACGTACACGTTGGCTGCGATGCGTTACGCGGGCGCGATAAGTGCTTACCTGTGAGCCGTTTTTAATGCGGACATTGACATTGCCGCCCTGGGGAGCGCGCATATCGGTGCTGTAATACACGATTTCCACGGTGTATTGCCCATGCAAAGGATTGGACCAGAACACATTCTCGACGGCCTCGTTCTGAGGATGGCCACCCTCGCGGTTGTCAACGTCGAGTTCGCCGCCGGTGGCGGGGTCGGTGCGGTTGGCAAAGTAAATCTCGTTGCCGTTAGGCTCATAGACATGAAGATCCACATCACCGGGGAAGCCCCACGCCATGGTAACGCGAATTTCGCCGTCATTGCCCTGGTCGGTGGGCACTTCGATAGGTTCAGGTTCGGGCTCAGGTTCGGGCTCAGGTTCGGGTTCCGGTTCCGGCTCAGGCTCCGGTTCCGGTTCGGGCTCAGGCTCCGGTTCGGGCTCGGGCTCCGGTGCCGGGTCATCGAATATCTCGGCCGGCGGATATTCCTCCACGGGAGCGGGGGCTTCCGCCACACGCGGCGGCTCGCCGCAACTTGTGCATTTGCTCATCAGCAGGAGGGCCACAAGGAGGGCAAAAGCTCCCGCAAGTATTCCTTTGAGATGGTTGTTCATCGCTGTTGCGGGTTTGTCGGCGGGGCGTAGTCCACGGTTGCGACATCTACCTCCTCGCCCTGTTCGTCAAGATGAATATTGTAGCGGCTCTCCTCGCCGTTGACCTGGATGACAACAAGGACATCGCCTTCCTCAACGCCCTGACGCGTCGAGAAGTACTTCACGGCCACTCGATATCGGCCACTCGGCGGATTGTCCCAGAAAACATTCTCAACGGCAGGCTCGCCACGGCGGCCGCCTTCGAGATTATCCATATCGAGCCAGCCGGTAGTGTCGGGATTGCGGCGGTTGGCGAAGTAAATATGGTTGCCGCCAGGCTCATAGACGTGCAGGTCTATATCGCCGGGAAATTCCCATGCCAGAGTGACCTTCAGCACGCCGTTGCCGCCGTAATCGTTGGCATCGAACACCGAGTCCTCGGGTTCCGGCTCCGGTTGGGGCGCCACTACGTCGGTATCCGGGGGCGTCACGTCCGCTATCTCGCGCGGATGCCCGCAGCTGTGGCACTTCGACAGCAGGAGAAGTGCTATCAGCAGGATGAATGCCCCCACAAGGAGGCCCTTGAGATGATTGTTCATTGTTGTGGAGAGTTAGGCGCGGCGCCGCGGCGTCGCGGTGATGAATAATCGAATTGTGTAACTGTCTCTTCCTGGCTGTCCGTAGTGAGACGAACAGTGTATGGTGTCTCCTGTCCGTTGACCTTTACGGTGACGTGCACGTCGCCGCCGCGTGGCGATTCCTCGTCGATGCGGTACATCACCAGACGCACGGTGTATGTTCCTTCGGCAGGATTGCGCCAGAAAGCGTTCTCCTGCGAACCCGGACCGCCTATGCGGTTGTCGACATCGAGCTCGCCGCCGCCACTACGGCGCGAACTCGTCATGTTGGCGAAATAAATCTCCTCGCCGTCAGGCTGTATGACATGAAGATCCACATCGCCGTAGAAATCCCAGTCGATATGCACGCGGATATCGCCGTCCTGTCCGAGCTGCTCGCGTGGCTGAGGCAGCTCGAAGCTGCAGTGCGACAGCAGCAATAGGATTATCAACAGCACAAAAGCGCCGCCAAGACTTATGCCCAGACCCGTTCTCATCAGCGTGTCAGCGCAAAGGCCAGAGCCAGGATCTGCACGAACAGAAGTACCGGTATAGTGATGTAAAAGGCCTTTTTGTTAGTCTTGTGGTTGAAAAACACCATACCGCTGAGGGCTCCGAAAGCGCCGAGGGCAGCAGCAGGGATAAAGAGCACCCACTCGGGGATGCGCCACTTGCCGTAGGTGGCAAGATGTTTGTCGTAAGCGAAAAGCACGAACGACAGCACGCACATCCAGTAGATTATTGGCATGAGCGGGTCGAAAAACAGTATATTTATATCGAAAGCGTAGTTCATGGCCTGTTGTTTAGAAGATACACGGAATACTTATAAGCACCGAGCGGAGGGCGAAATAGCCGGCAGTGAGTGCCACCAGACCGCCGGCAGCAAGTGCTATCTCGCCGGCGACATGCCACCAGGGCTGCGGGCCGGCAACCTCCACGAGTTCGTACTCTTTCTCGTCCTTTTCGAGCGGTACGGGAATATGCGGGAAAGGACGTGCCGACGAATAGAGGTCGACGGCCATCTCGCCCGGTGCCGTAAAGACGTCGCTGCCAACGGCAGTTTCGCCCTTGGCGTCCAGAACATCGGTTATTCGCACATTGCCCTTGGCCATTATGACCGTTACACCCGCTGCCGGCTGATTGTTGAGCAATTTGACGCGAACAAGGATATCGGCGAGGTTGGGTGTGCTCTCATAGGGCAATACGAAGATATACTCCTGCTGTTCGGCAACGAGGTCGAAAACGGTGTTGTTCTTCTCATCATTACCGTCCCATACCTGCATCTTGTTGCCCGACAGGACGTTGAACGGCCCTACCATTCCGTTGGCATCCGTGAGGAACGCTCCGCGGCCGTTGCCGTCGCCAAGGTCCACCAGCACAGGATAGCCGGCCAACGGTTCCATCGACAGATTGACCACGCGCACCGTCGCGGTGAACGGTACTGCCGGAGGTGTGTCGAAAACGAAATCGAAGCGTACGATGCCGTCCACGGCGTTCTTTGTTTCTGAACGGCCGCGCACACCCGCTGCCACAGTGCCCTTGTCGGGTGTGAGGTCGTACTCGTACACTGCCATGCCGGAGGCATCGGTAACAAGGTTTACATCCTGATTGCCAACCTTCATAGCCACCGACTCGCCGGCGATGGGAGCGCCGTCGCCACCCACAAAAACTTCAACGCGAGTATGCGGTATGTGGGGCGTGCTGAAGTCGAAGTTAAAGTCGTTCACCGCCTCGCGCCTCAGCTCGCGCCTCTGATGCTCGCCGCGCAGCACAACGTCGCATTCCACACCCTCGAGCCAGGGCAGACTGCAGGTGGTGACTCCTTTGTCGAGCGCCAGCGGCAGCTGCCGGTGGCCGTAGTTCACCGTCACGGTCTCTGCGCCCACAGGCTCGCCGTCGTGACGCGCCGTGATGCGCACAACAACAAACTGAGTGACATCTACATCGATATGACCGGTGTTCTCGTCGACATCGACAATGCGTTCCACTCCCGTATCGAGGTCGCGGACGGCTATGTGGCTGCCCTGCGGCAACCGCCCGAAAGAGTATATGCCGTCGTCGCCTGTTTCCTGTTCCACCCATGCCGTGCCTTGAAGAAGACTGAACTTACGCCGCGGAACAGGCTTGCCGTCGATGGTGAACGACAGTGTTATCTCGTTGATTTTCTGCTGTACCGTCGTATCGATAATAGTGGCCGCGGAACCGCGTTTGTAGTTGGCGAAGCCCCATCCTGTGAGACGCAGTTCCAGCTCGCCGCCCTCGCGCCGCCGAACAAAGATGAAGTCATCGTTGGGGAAGCAGAACACCTGCTCGATGACGGCGGCACGCGGTCCGGCCTTGCGGAGGGCGCGGGAGCGCAGTTCCTCGATCATGGCACGCGCGCGCCGGGTGTCGTCGTCGTTCGCATTGGGCAGTTTCACCCAGCCGTCGGCGTCGCTGTCCGACCAGTAGTAGCTGCTGTGAGTGACATAGACGGGAGCGAAATATTGGGCATCGGCACCGAGATACTGCTTGATGCGCGTATTGGCGGCATCGCGCACGTTCCAGTTGCTCACTTGCCAGTGCACTTCCGAACTTGGTACTTCTTTAATCTTTGGCATATATGGTATTATATTTTTGTTACTTAATGATCATTGGCGTGTTCGCAGCATTGCCGCGGCCGAATGGACGGCGGCAATAAGCTCGCCGTTGGCCAAAGGAGCCTCGATATTGGTTTCGAGGGCCACAAGGTCGGCATTAGCAATCGCCGACCTCATTTCCGGCGTGGTCAGACGACCGTCGGAAGGCAGCCGGTTGAGGAAATCGAGGAGCACACGGCGCTCTGCGGCGAGGTAACGGCGATAATCGGCATCCAGCCGCTCTACCAGAGCCTGACGCGCAAGCTTACGCGGTATCCACGTAATCCGCGCGAGGTCAGTGCATTCGCTGTATTGCGCCAGCAACTCACTTCGGCGTTCCTCCTGGCGCTGACGGTAAGGGCCATAGTCGCGGACCCTCAGGTTCCAGTCGAGACTGTATCCGGCGCCGGAGGGAACCATGCTTATTGTCACCTGCGTGGGCTGCACGAACGATGCGGCGCCGAAAGCCAAGGTGCCGTCGATGACGCTGCGGTCGCGCATAAGGCGCCGATACGCAGGCGTGTAGCCAATATTGGGGAAATGCCGGACCAAGGTATCGAGACCGCGGTAATTATCTGCCACTTCCGCCACGGCGCCTACATGCTGAGGAGGGAAATCGCGGCCGAAAGCAAGACGGATGAGGCTGTCGAGCTTGAAAAGGATACCGTTGGCGAGGGTATCGGCAAGGGCGTGGGCACTTCCGTCGGTGAGCGTAACGCCGTGATGTGCCAGAGCGTTGCAGGCCTCGGCGAAGCGGCGGTCATCCCAGCCGTTGCGAAACCCCTGTATTGCAGTGCGTATGTCGCGACCCGCGTCAGAATAGAGAGGCACAACGTCCGGACGGACGGTGACGCGCGGCGCCGGCGGGAACATCAGCAGCCAGGCACCGTAGACTACGGTGGCCAATACCACTACGAGAACGACTAACTTGAGAAATTTCATCGCTTGTTATTTGCCGGGGGTCAGACCGGAGCCATTCTGATGGGGCGTGTTGCCATTTTCCTTATCGTCGGGGGTCGAAGTCGCTTCGGGTTGCTGGACTGGCGCCTGTCCCGATATTCCTTGGTTCAGAGCGTTGGTAATCTCGGAAACCGGAACACTGCCGCTTGCAGGCGCCGGCGATACGGCCTCGGCGCCGTCGGGCGCAGCCTCAGGCTCCGGTTCGGACTGTGGTGTGGCGGCAACGGGGGCCGGAGCGGCCGGATGGGTTGCCGCCGGGGATGCGGGAGTGCCCTCCTCTGCCTCGTCGGAAACTATATCTTCGGTTTCGGGAGCCTCGGTCTCGGAACTATTGAAATATCCGGTAAAGAACGTGGTTATCGTACCGCCGAGAAGGGCGCCGGCAAGGAAAACCATGAAGAACAGCATGATAAATATGGCAACGCGTGCCATCCGCGAGCCTATGCCGCAGTAGTCGCTGTCGGAGAACCGGAAAAGCTCGGCCAGACGACTGAAAAAGCCCGTCTTCGTACCTGCCTTGTTCAGATCAGCCAGATAGAACGGCAGGTGGTCGGGTGTATCGTCGGCAGTACGGAGTGCCTGAGTGCGATATTTTGCCGGCGACCCCAGGCTGACTGTCACGGAGCCTTTGAGAATGCTTTCGAATTGTTTTTCGAAAATCATATTTCCGTCGCCTGGCTGGAAGCGGGCATTGACCACTGTCGAGGTCTCGTCGCCGTTGCCGACTGAACTGGTGACGAACAGCCAGTAATTGGTGCCCTTCAGGGCCGCGGGAAGGACAACCCTGAGCACACACCCGGCGGCAGGTGCTTGATCAGCCGGCATGTGCTTGCGTTGCGGCTCTGCGACGACTATATCCATGACTTTAACAACGATACGATCGCCGACAATACGCACTCCCATCAACTCGCAGCCACTGTCGCGGCTGAGCTGGAAATACTCCGTGATGGGGCGGCCGCCGATGGCGTCGAAATCCTTTATTTTATCGCCTGAAACAGTAAAATCGCGTGTGACGGGTACAAAGTTGCCTTTGGCGTCGCGATAGCCCAGATTATCGAGCACCTTGTCGCGGGCAAGGTCGGTCTTCACGCCCTCTACGGTATAAGTAAATGTCTTACTGATTGGAACGGGAGCTATGTTTGCCGTGACCGTCGCCGTTGCTGCATTCATATCGAACGATATCCATGGCAGTTCAGGCAGTCCCTCGCCGGTATAGTATGCTTTGATGATATCGGCATATGCCAGCCGGAAACTTTCCTCGTGATAGCACTCGGGATCGTAGCCGAGGGCCTTGGTGGAGATAAGCACGGCATCGTCGCTCATCTCGTTGGTGAAATCATTCTTGTCGCACACCACATGAATACGCATCGGAGGACGGGCGTCCATGTCTTCGGCCGTGAAGGTGAACAGGCGGTCGGTGCCGTTGAAATGTCCGAAAGCGAGCTGCGACACCATGGCGAGCCGGTCGGACGGCATCAGCGGCAGATGCATCATATAATTCGGGATATCTGCATCGGCACACTCCACGAAATAAGGGCTGTTCAGTCCCTGCATCACTGCTGAACCGCCCCACATGGCCTTGAGGGTCAGTTCCGACACCACCCGCTGCATCTGCTCCACAGGGAAAACCGGGCGTGCCTGACCCGGACGAAAGCGCCACATGGCACCCTCGCGGACAATAACATCACCCTCTACGGTGGCGGCTATGGCGTCGAGTATGTACTTGGGACTGACAGGGCGGCATCCCTGTTGCAAGATTAGAGCGCCTGTAGGCACCTGAATGCTGTATTTGAGCGCGTTAATCCGGCCGTCGCCCGGATTGAAACGGCAGAGCACACGCTCGTACACAGAGTATTCGGGGCCGAGAGTGGCGCTGTAGTATACCTCCCCGGCAACACGGCTCAAATAACTGCCGTCCTGCGGAGGTGTGCCCTCCCACCCTATGAGTACAAAGTTCTGAAAGCCGGGTTTACGGCCTGAGATTGCGATACCTATGTTTGCCATGGCTTATGCGAATGGATTGGTGAAAAAATCGCGTATTTTATCGCCGAAACTGGAACGACGGACAACGCAGTAGTCGCTGATTGTATCCAGTATATCGTCGCTGCCGCGCCGGTCGTACTCGAAGATGTTTCCGACGGTGAAATGCCCCAGCGAATAGGCGAAAACCAGGGGGACACCGTCTTCGTTGGGATCGCGCGAGGCATTGATACCGAACTGACGGCAGCCCTCCACAATCACACGTCGGCCGGCCTCGTTGACAACGCGGCACACGGCATCGTGGGCCGCATCGGCAAGCTTTCCCGTGGGCGACGGCGGCAATGTATCGCTCTTGGTGACGATGAAGTGGAGTCCTATGACCTTCGACATGACGTCGACATTTGGGTTTACGCCGTTTTCGTCGCCGAACATCAGGCTGATGAGTTTCTTGACGGAACTTACCTGATCGTCCTGCTCGACAAGTTCCTTGGTAGGATCAATGACGATGAAGAATATCTTGGGATTGGGCGTGTTGAATATTTCAGGAGCGCCCATGCCCATGTCGGCAAAACTTGTTATTGCGCCGCCATCCGAGTATATGGCCTCGACGATGCGGTCGTAGAAAGCCTCGCCCGCCATCTCGAAAAGATTGAAGTCATAGTGCTTGTTGTCGCGGCCCATCACGCTGGCCTTGATAGTGGCGATAAAGTTCTTGGGCGTACCCTCCAGCGCCACGCCGTTGCGGGCGTAGGTATGCACCAGGCTGCCGTAGTCGCCGCTGAATCGGCGCTCGTCGAACCACAGACGGTCGTTGAGCAGCAGGCCGCTGAGCAGGCACGTCTTTCCCGTCGACGATATGCCGAAGAACACCACGTCGGTGAGGCCTTCCTCGCCGAGACCCGTGCCGAAACGCGTGGAGTCGTCGGGCGACGGTGGCAGTGAATTCAGTATCGTCGGCAGATTGAGGATGCGGTCGAAAAGAGCGTCGGAGGCGCCGGCGGCATCCTTCAGTTCTTCGTCGGTGAACACCCCGCTGCGCCGCAGTTCCAGAAAGTTCTCGTAAGAATACGCGTTCGGCGCACGGCGTATCTCGTCGAGGGTGTCGCGCTTGAGGTCGGCGATACGCTCCTTGACTTTGCCGATAAAAAGATGGCCGGGATTGTGCTCCGCGAAGTTGATGAGAGAATAGATGTCGGCTCGTCTCAGCGAATTTTCCCAGTCGGCACGCTCGCGCGCCAGACGTGCTATGTCGGCCATATGCCGGCCCCCGGAAGTCCACACTGTTGTGTAGCGACGAACGCCCTCCTGTATGTCGGGTTGCGACAGTGCCCAGTTCCACATCATGTCGTCGAGCTGATCCTTGCGCTGCTCGGTGAGAGAATAAGAAGTCAGAAACCGCCGGGCGGCATCGAAGTCGGCGAGTTTGCCGTCGGGAGTGACGAGCATGGCCCATTCGCGGCGGGCCGCCTCGGCCATAAGGTGTCGTATTGTGTCGGCCCATTCGTTGCAGCGTGCAACTTCGGCCGCGGCATAGTCATCATTGCGGTATGCATTGAGAAAATCGCGGATGGCATTGACCACACCGGTGCCGGGCATGGCACCCGTGGCTGTATTTGCCTCGAGAGCCCGGCTGACTTCCTCCTCGAGTTGGGCAAACTTCCGTTTTTCGGTAAGGCGTCGTTCCATTCCTTCTATTTCAGCAACATGCGCCGCTGCCGAACCTTTGCCCCGCCATGCGCGCAAATAGGAATTCACGGCCAACAGCACAGCATCGTCGTCGCCGCTCATTTCGGTGAGCGCGCGGTATTGTTTCACCTCCTCTGGATCGGGACGCGATTGCAGATTGGCCTTTACATCCGCGAGTTTGGGCTGGAAGTCACTGTTGGAGGCGGCGTAGCCCTCGAGGTCGGCCATCGTCAGCTGATGGGCGAGGACTTTTTCAACCACAGCCTCGACGCTACTGCGGTTCAACCATAATTTTATTGCTTGGGTGAGTGCCATTTATGTCAGAGCTTAACACCATGAGCGCTGCTCAGCCGACGTCGATTGTCGCGAGCATTGACCTTGGTGGAGTACGAGAAGATAAAAAGGAAAAAATACAAAAACACAATCAGGCCGTAGAGAACTATGCCCTGCCAGCTGATGACAAAAATCTTGTCGTAGGCGGCGGCAAACGTAACGGGAGTGACCGCATAGTCGCGCGGACTGTCGTTATATGCCGAATATGCCGAGCCGCCGCGGGTGGCTATCAGCGGCAGCTGCATGGAGTGGCTCTGGCGAGTGAGAGTGGAGGCGAGTTCGCCGGCGAAAGGCTCCAGTCCCGTGCGCAGATGGCGGAATGCCGCCGGCGACAGGCCCGCGGCATCGGCCTGATAGACGGCGAGTGTGGCTGCGTAGCCGTCGTTCCAGCTTATGCTTCCTATCTGCAGAGCGTCGATCATCGCATCATGACGGGCGGAGAACGACGCAAGAGTCTGCTCGCCAACGGTGCCGGGCTGCTGCGACAGATAATCACGCAGATAAGCCGTCAAGGCGGCGTCGGCCTCGCTTGTGCCTGAATTGGAGAAATTGCGTAGCCCGCTGAGCGTGCGCGAGGCACGTTCGTGCTCATAGCTCCGGAAAGTGCTCCACATCGTAGCCACCGAATCCACATCGGCTATGGCCGCGTTGCCTATGGCACGAGCGCAAAGCACATAGTTTACCGTATAAATGGCGGGTACGGCCACATAGGCCACGACAGCGAAAGCACCGATAAGACTCACAATCCTTACGGTAAGCCAGTTGCGCATATCCGCAACACTTGTTTTGGATCGCACGAGGAAGAACATCGATACCGCTCCTATCAGCGCTGCCAAAGCCGTGCTGACTATAACCAGCAAGGGTGCACAGCCCGCCAGAGTCAGACCCACATAGCAGCAACCCATTATCAGCAGCCACCCTACGATGGTGATAATCAGTCCTAAAGATATGAATTTGCCACTTTTATGTTGCATATCCGGTAATATCTTGATAATTTATGAATTAGCCTTGATAAAGAATGGAGTTCCGTGATGAAACCAGTCGGCGTCGACCCCCGAGACGAGCGCTTTGCCGGCATCGTCGGCACTCAGCGTTATGCGGGCGGCTCCGAACGACATTTCACCATCGCCGGCAGCAGCCGACACTGTCAGAACTATATCGTTGCCATTGGCAGCGGCGGTATATGCGGCATCGACAGGCGTCAGGTTCTCGCGGTTTGAGCTGTACAGCAGACGGCCTCTATTGGCCGACGTGGGCTCCAGCTCGACAGTAACAATGGGCGGCAGCGCCGTGCTGTCGGCTATATCGAGGTACCCGAGCATACAGAACTTATAGCGGTCGCCGCTGCCGCGCGTTATGCTGTTTTTCACCGCCGCGAAGTCCGATACGGTGTTGTACACGGCCTCTACTGCCGGTCCCGTCTGCACGATCGGCCCTATGGTTGTGCTGCCGGTGACCGGCAGACCCGTATTCTTGAGTATGGATATTATCTCTTCGGTATTGAGGGTGGGATCCACACTTTTCATCAGCCCTACCGTGCCGGCGACGATGGGCGACGAGAAACTTGTGCCGTCGACCAGCATATAACCTTCCGTGCCGGGAACGATGCCGGGGACCTGGACTCCGGGCGCCGAAACAGTGCTCTCATATATCTGACGGTCAGCGAAATTACCGAAATTGCTGAAATCGGCCTTGTGCATAGTGGCGTCGACCGACGATACCTTGATGATATTGTCGCCGCGTTTTGAGGCATCGAGTGCCGTGAACACATCCTCGTTGCCCGCCGCCCATACAAGGGTGACATAATTCCGCTGGGCCATATCATATACATAGTGCCACACGTTCTCCTGAGCCAGCAACTCAGTGCCGGCGGCAGCTATCTGCTGCTCCACGGGCCAGCCCGCGACCTCCTCGGTGAAAGCCAGGCCGGCCGATATGTTGATAACCTGCGCACGCTTGTTTATGGCGTAGAGAATGCCCTGCAGCATTGCCAGGCAACCGAAGCGGTGGCCCAGACTTACGGGCATGAAACGGCAACGCGGTGCCACACCGGCGCTGGAGCGCCCATTGCCGGTGGCGCCGAGAGCCATGCCGGCCACCATGCTGCCGTGGGCATAGACAGGATTGGGCCGCTGCGCGTTATAGTCCGACGGCAGGCTCACGTCGCTGTTGCCGTTGGCCACAGAGTAAGGCTCTACAATCTCTGTCGAGGCAAATTCCACATTCTCGAGGTCGAAATAGCTGTCGACGACGGCAACGGTGACATCGTTCGAACCCATGGTTATGTTCCATGCGTCCGGTATCTTCATCATATCGAAATAATATGCATGCCCGGCATTGCGGAATACCGGATCATTGGGCGTTTCGCCCGTTTCCATCACGCTCTCGTCGAAGACCATGAACGGTATGTCCGGGATTTGCCCGGGCAGCGCTTCCATAATCTCCACTCGGCGCTCCGCCGGGACCTCTATCGACATCAGCTTGGTGTTGGGGTCGTAGAACAGAATGCGGTATTCGTCGCCGGGATAAAGCTCGTGAAAACGGTTGCACCACTGCTCGTACTCGGCCTGACCGGTCTCCGAATCGAAAAGTACATTCAGCCGGTTGGCGACGACCTGCCGGCCGCCCTCGTCGATGATATCCTCATCGTTGATGGGGGGTATCACCTCGCTGACGGGGCGGTCGGGCAGCGTTGCGTCCACGCTGTCGTCCGTACATTGACGGAACTGACTAAGCAGGAACAGGAAAATCGCCAGCAGAACCATGAAAAGGATACTGCGCCACAGGCATCCTCCGCAACCCCACGGCTGCCAGAAAAAGTAATGCCATTTGACAGGTCCTTTCGAATCGAAATGTACTCGCTTCATATTATATTGATATTGATTGATTTTTCGGAATTTCGGGCAGTCAGCAGCTCGCTTTGAGGCTCTCGAGCAGTTCGCCCAGAGCGTGGTTGGCTTCCGGGCTGAGATCCGACCGCTTGATGTGCACCACATAAGCGATGGTCATATACTCTTTCCATTCGTTGTAATGGCGATCGAAAGAGTCGGTGAGCGAGCCTCCGCCCTCAAGCATACGGCCGAAGAGTTCCTCGAGTTCGTCGTGGCTGTAGGTGCTCCGGCGTTCCCGGTTCATGTAGTCGAAAGCGGGCAGGTCGTTTTCCTTGATTACCAGGCGTGCCTTGCTCTTGAGTTCGTCGCTGAGCATGGAGTAGCCGAAATCATTGACAAAGGTATTGATTATCGACGACATCATGTCGGCCACCAGACTCTCCTTCATCTGCGCCAGGTTGGCGATGGTTACTTCCGAGGTTATCTTATCGGCTATATAGTCGGCCAGATGCACACGCTCGGCGCATTCTATCAGCGTGTTGACCATATCCTTCATCAGCACGGGGTCCACGCCGTCGTCGCCGGAGAAGGTGTTGACAATCTCCTCGGAATGCAGTTTCGCGCGCCACAACTCCATGATATGGTCAGCGATGAAGACCTGGTTGGTCTTGGGCCGCAGTTTGTCGCTGAACAGAAGCTCGGTGTTGATGTTCCGGCGTGCCATGGCCTGCTCGGCCATGGCGCGTGTGCGCCAGTGGTAAGCCTTCATGAGACGTTCCCATTTCTCGTCGATGGAGCGGCAGTCCTCGAAGTCGTTGCACGAGCGGCGGATGATCTGGTATTCGCGGAAATTGTTGATTGTTTCGTTGAGGTCGGTGCCGTTCACGAGTTTATGTACCACCCCGAGGCATTCCACCTCCGTAACCTGCAGTGCCTGGAGAAGGTGCCCGAAGAAGTAGTTGTCGGCATCGCACGCAAGGTCGAGTTCCCATCGCAGGTTCATGGCGTTGTCGATGTTGCGGAGCAGTTTTTCAGCCTCGTTGTCACTGTCGTATTCTGCGGCGAGGATATCGCGCACCTTGCCCATTATGCGGCGGCGTTCACGCGTCATCTGCTCGTCGCGTATCGCTGCCGCCGCGCGCGACACCTTGTTCATGCGGTCGATGATATACAGCGAACCGTCGTTGTTCACCGTGGCGGCGACGTCCCACGCGAGTTCGGGGTCGAAGAAAAGCTCGCGGACACTCGAATTGGAGATGAACGTGCGCCGCAGAAGACGATAGAAATCCTCGCTCATCTTCAGCCCTTTCTCGGGCGACGACGTGGCAACGTCGTAGCCTTCGAACATGCCGTTGCCCTGTGCCGTGCAAGCGCTGAAGGCATAGGACCGGAGAAGATAGGTATCCTTGAACGAGTGACCGGAAGCGTCCCAGTTGCGGAACCAGTCAACATTCGTCCAGTTGAGCACGGCGTCGAGAAGAACGGTGCGGAAGCGGTCCTCCCAGCGGTTGTTCACCGCCGGCTCTTCGTTGTGGCTTCGAAGGTCCTTCTCTGTCATGTCGATGTTTATCTTGGTGGCCACAAGCATCAGCGGCGAGATGCCGCCGGTGCGGCGCAGCGTTTCGGCGCGTTCGGCGGCGTCGGCGCCGACGTTGCGGCGCACCCACTGGTCCAGAAGGATGTGCAGGTTCTTCACCTCGCTCTGTTTGTGGTGGTGGCAGAACATGAGCACCTTCATCATGTGGCTCTCGCTGTAGTGATTGAACAGATATGCTATCTTTCCGCGCAGGAAAAGCTTTACCAATACGCTCTGGCCGCTCTTGTCGCGTTCGCCCTCGCGGCAGTTCGCTTCATCCTGCTGTTCGGGTGAGCGTGCGCCGGGGAAATCGAGCAGATCAGTATCGTTCATCAGCGATTTATCCACCGTTGGCGTGAGCTTGCGCCAGGCCGCCGAAGGCAACCAGCCGGGCCGGCCGTCGTTGGCGCCGTCATAGCTGTAACTAAGCTTCTCGTCGATGTACTCGGGGTCGATTTTGAAAATGACCTCGGCGGAAATGGCGCACAAGTCGCACGTGGCGTAGCCGGTCACCTCGCGCAGCTCGCGGGGCGACGGCGACGGAACATAGACCGACGTCTTTATCGGCCATTCGGCATCGTCGAGGCCGTTGAGACATGCCACCGACATGATTGTGCGCTTGTTTTCGCCACCGTGCATCACCGTCTCGAGGGGCACATAGACCTCAGCGGCAAAATCGAGCGCGGAGAGGTCGCCGACAAGACGCTCGAACAGGCGCGATATTGCGGCATTCTCGTGCCAAAGGTATTTGAGCACCGTCACCCATTCTGCAGGTGGCACGCGCCGTATCACCCTTGCAAGCGTTTCGAAGAGTTTGCTGCGCCGCATACCTTGTGTGGGCGACGGCAGATAGCTCTCCAGGTAGCTCTTTACATCGAGAATATCGTCCTCGGTGAGATATGCATGTGCATTCTCCTCACGCGTGGCATAACTGTGGTATATTCTCTCGGCGATTTCGCGCAGTTCCTCATCGGAGTACTGGCCATAGTCTCGGATATTGGAATAGTATCCGGCAACGAGAATGGAAACCAGCTGACCCGGACGCAGCAGCTTGACAATCACCGGATAGTCCTTGTTGTATCGTTCGGGGTTGCGGCTGAAACTTGTCAGGCGCGTCACCACGCCGGTGGCTTCGCGGTCATCGCCGATGGGATTTATCTGGTCCACGAAGCCCACGCCCTCGGGATATTTGCTCGATTTTATCCTGAAGGGTTTGTCTGTGCGGTTCAGGAGGGTGTTTATCTGATAGCTCTTGCCGGTCTGGCTCTCGCCGAAGGCCCCGATTGCCGGGTTTTCGTCCATTGCCATCTTCTGGCGCAGCAGCCGGCGCCGTCCCTGCACGAACTCTATGAAATTGTTCTCGTACTGGTCGGGCTTGTTGGCCTTGAGCCATGCCAGACCGTCGTTGAGAAGTTTGATATCGTCGTTTATTGTCATAGTAGTCGGAATGTGAGTGATTGGTAATGAAACAAATGCATCAGCGGCTCTCTACGCTGAGTTCGAATTCGCCTTTGTCGAGCCAGTGCTGGCCATCGTTGATTATGGACTGACCGATGAACTCAACGGCGTCGAGAGGCACGGCGTCGCCGTTGCTGTCGACGATATCCTCAACAAACAGCTGCTCGGGATCGCTCTGGAAGTCGCGGCTGAGGGTGAGGCTGAGGGTGCGCCGACCGCTGTTGTTGTAGAGGGCATAGATGGGGCGCCCGTCGTAGTGCGGCTGGTCGAACTGCTTGGTGCCGAAGAACGCCGGGAACACAGACAGTGTGATGTTCTCGCTGTTGTGGCCCGGTGTGAGCAGCGTGGTGCTCATGCGGTCGCCCTGATAGAGGTTGATATAGTTTGCCGTGCTGCCGAAATGGCGGAGCATATCGTCGAATTTCACCGTCATGCCGTTGAAGCTCTCGGTGGAGGCCAGATAGCCGACCATGGCGCCGACGGCAACCACGGCCTTCTGATCGCGGAAATAGCCTTCGGGGTCGGCAAGGGGATACCACTGACCCACGCGGTACTGATTTAGGCGCACAAGGCGGTCGGGTGTTACAGGCACATACTTGACAAACAGCTCGGTGATGGCGTCGATCGATGTGGGGCGGCCTGCAAGGACGATGATGTCGCAGTGATGTGCGTAGAGCACAACCGATATCTGCTGCATGAGGCGTTCCATGGTTGATTTCACCATGTCTGCCACTCGTTTGGGCTCGTAGCGCCATTTGAGGTCTTCGAACCGGAAACCGAAATGGTCGGCGAAATAATCCAGCAGATACGTCGAGGGCTTAAGACCCGAGAATATCTCGCCGTAGGTATATACCTTCGACGGGCGGTTGAGGCGCAGCTGCTCCATGAAGAACTGTGCCATGGGGTGCGAGATCTGAGTATTGAAATCCACGCGGCAACGGCGGTCCTTGTCGTCCATCATAGTGCTGTCCACGCCGAAGAAATT
This sequence comes from Muribaculaceae bacterium, assembly GCA_017621055.1. GTDB lineage: Bacteria > Bacteroidota > Bacteroidia > Bacteroidales > Muribaculaceae > CAG-873. The sequence continues at coordinate 44,169 of JAGATX010000015.1, forward strand.
GCGTATCAGACCCGATGCGAGGCGCTGTTTCAGCTGTTTGAGCTCGGCCGGATTGCCCTCGGCCGACCGCAGGTCGCTGACGGCGCCGCGATAGTAGCTGTGACGGCTCATCACGGGTATTTCCGCTATTTCGTCGGTGCTCATCAGCATCAGCCGGTTTGTCAGCGCCGAGAATATGCTGCCCATTTCGGGGTCGTCGCTGTTATGGTCCTGAATGATGATATTCTGGATGATATTGCGCAGTATATCGTCGCCGGCCACATAGAAACTGTCCCAGAACAGCGGGCGTGGCGTCAGGGTGCCTGCATCGTTGCCCGAGCACATGTAGGAGCATACCATCACGTCGGTGGTGCCGGCGCCGATATCCACCGACGCTACTGTGATGGCCTTGTCGGTATATCCTTCAGCGGCAAGTTCGGGACGCACATGCCCCTTGAGGTCGAAAAACTCGCGGGCGCGTCCCTTGTATCGCTCGGCAATCTCGGCGTAAAGATACACGAGCTGGCAACAGGTGGCCTCGTCGTAGGTCCATGTGCCCTTACTGATGTCGTAATCGGCATCATCGGGCTTTACTGACAGTTTTTCCACGCTGGGATATACATTTATCTGCGGCAGGCTGTCGGCCGGATATATCTGGGAAAGAGCCTCGAAGGCATCGGCAGCGCACTGGCGCAGTTTAATCTGCTCGGCCTTGGGCATTGCCGTGGGGCACGTCAGGATGAGGTTCCGGAGCACACGTTTGCAGTTGATGTCGCCGTGTTTGCGGAATTCCGGCGAATTTATCTGCATCAATGCCTGTTGAAGCACTTCCACCATGACGAACGTCATCAGCGACGCACGCGAGTAGTGGGTGTGTCCGTCGGTGGCTTCCAGACAGTTGAAAGGATCGCGGATATATTCGCCGCGGGCGTCGAAGAGGTCGGAAAGTCCGGGAACATAGATGTTTTCGGCCTCACGGATGTACAGCGGGTCGTTCTCCGTGGTGAGGAACTGCCATTTCTGCTTGAACAGACGGTTATCCCACAGGTATCGCTTGGGGCTGGAATAGTTGGTGGTGCTTGTCCACAGGTCATCGCTCTCCACCGAGCGGTATACGAGTTTCTTGGCTTCTTCGCCCACACGCACCATCGACGGATAGCGGAACATATCCTCATCCTCGATAACGATATCGTTGGCGAAATCAGCCTGGCGGAACACCAGCCGCATGTCGAAGGGCTGTTCGTAAGTCTCCGCCGGATCGGTAAGGTCGCGCAGAGTCAGCATGGTAACCTTTGTGAAGTCACCGTTTTCGAACAGCAGTCCGCAGGTGCGCGAGTTGCCGATATCGAGCACGAAATCTACGGGGATCTCGCGGTCCTTTGGGCAACGGTGGAGTGTGACCTCCGGAGCGGCGCCGCACAGGCGGATGTAGTTTATCAGATAGATGTACCAGCCGATGTAGCGATAGGAATTATTCAGGGGATCGAGGCCCAGCAGTTCGGCGATATAGTGGCTGAATACCGTAAATTCGCCAGTGGGTGCCATGAAAGTCAGCAGCGACGATACCTTGTTGCTCACGGCGAACTCCATGCGGTCGATGCCCTCGACGGGGAACGACGGGCGGTGCATGGCCATGTCGTCGGTACTGATGCCGGTGTCGAAGGCCCATGTAAAGCGGTAGCGGTCCTTGCCGGGCTCGCTGCCCTGCCCTATGCGGTCGATGCGCAGACGGCACCACGAATAAGGCACATCGCCGCTGACACCGTGCTGCATCTCGAACATGGGCATGGGCAGCCATTTGCCCAGCACGAGTTCGAAAGCCGGCACACGCTCGTGGACATTCGACGGATTAGGCGTCTTGAAAGCCGACGGTGAGTTGAAGGTATATACTTTTTCGTTGTCGCCGGCATCGAGCTGAGTAAAGAGCGTGGCGGCGACATCGCGGCGCATGATCTCCACACCGCCCTCGTCGAGACGGGCACGGCCGTCGGCAAGATACTCTATCGACCGCGAAGTCAGTATCTCGTTGACGGGTATATACTTGCCAACGGTGGTATTGTATGTCAACAGGTCGAACAGTCGTTCGCCCGTCATTTCGTTCTTTATGTTGCAGAAACTGTAGCGCAGCGGGCGGCCGCCGGGCAGCACAAGCTGCTGTTCGGGGTCGAGCTCAAGCTCTACGGTGTGGAACTGGATGCCGCTGTCGGCAATGAGGTGTAACATATCTGTTGTCGGTTTTACTTGGTAATCAGAGAACTTCAAGGTTTGCCGCCAGACGCTGTCTGACGACTTCGTACATCATCACGCCGGCGGCGACGCTGACGTTGAGGCTGCCTATGGCGCCGAACATTGGGATGGCGGCGCGACTGTCGGAAAGGGCGAGCACGTCGGGGCTGATACCGGTGTCCTCGGCGCCCATCACCAGAGCTATGGGTCCGGTGTAGTCTCCCTCGGTGTAGTTGTGGCTCGATTTTTCGGTGACGGCCACTACCGAGCAGCCGCTCTCCTTGAGATAACGCACGCCAGCCACGGTGCTGCGCTCGCGGCAAACGGGTATGTGGAGCAACGCGCCCGCCGACGTCTTGACGGCATCGGCGCCGACGCCGACGCTGCCGCGCTCAGGAATGACTATGGCGTTCACGCCGCAGCACTCGGCGGTGCGGGCAATGGCGCCGAAGTTGCGCACGTCGGTAATACCGTCGAGAACAAGGATGAACGGCAATGCACCGTCTTCGAAGAGCGTCGGCACGAGCTGCCCCAGCCGGTGGTACTCTACGGCGGCGGCAAAGGCCACCACGCCCTGATGGTTCTTGCGGGTATATTTGCCGAGACGCTCGACAGGCACACGCTGAACGGGTATCATATATTCGCGCGCAAGGTGACAGAGCCGCACGGCGAGTTCGCCGTTGAGGTCTTTCTTGAGAAGTATCTTGTCGATGGTGCGGCCGGCCTCGACAGCCTCGATGACGGGTCGCAACCCGAATATTATATCGCTATTTTCCATTGTCGGTGAGTTCTTTAAGTTTATCTGCCGCTTTTGTCAGGAGTGCGTCGGCGGCGCCGAGCGATGCCTCGTCGACTTCGCCGGCAAGCATGACGGCAAGTTCGCGCCGGCGTCCTTGGGCGTCGAGGAGCGCCACTCGCGTGCTGGTGCTGCTCTCGTCGTCCTGCTTGAACACTTTGAAATGGCGTTCGCCCATGGCGGCCACACCCGGCAGGTGGGTTATGGTCAGCACCTGGATGCTGCGGCTTATCTGCGCCATCATGTCGGCCATGCGGTTGGCGATATCGCCCGATACGCCCGTATCCACTTCATCGAAAATTATGGTGGGAAGGGCCATCCGGCTGGCAAGTATGCTCTTCACCGTGAGCATCAGGCGCGAAATCTCGCCGCCGGATGCCGTGGCGCCCACGGGTGTGAGCGTCTGGTTCTTGTTGAAGGCGAAGAGGAACTGTATCTGGTCGGCACCGGTGGACGATAGCCGCGTGCGCGTCAGCGTGATTTCGCATCGCAGGTTAGGCATACCCAACGGCGACGCTTTGGCGCGCAGTTCGGCGGCAAAGGCGGCGGCAGCGGCGGCACGACGTTCCGAGAGTTTCATTGCCAGAGCCACGGCGGCCTTCTTGGCGCGTCGGGCATCGGTTTCCAGGCGCCCGAGGATGGTGTCGGCATCGGCGAGAGCCGCCAGCTGGGCACCGAGTTTGTCGTAGAGAGCTATCAGACCGTCGGCATTGTCGGCATGATGCTTGCTCTGGAGGCTGTATAGCTGCGACAGCCTCCGTTCAATCTCGTCGAGGCGTGCGGGGTCGGCGTCGAGTCCTTCGGCCTTGTCGGCCACGGTGGCGGCAATGTCGGCCACCTCGAGGCGTGCGCTCTCGAGGCGTTCGGCAAGGTCGTGCCAGCCGGCGTCGGCATTTTCTTCGCCGTAATCGGCGGCGAGGCTCTCAAGAGCGTCGACAGCACGCCGCAAGGCGCCGAGAGCATCGCCATCGTCGTCGGCAAGAGGTCCGGTGACGGCGTCGAGACGGTCGCGTATTCCTGTGGCATTCACGAGCATATCGCGTTCAGCCTCCAATGCCTCGGTTTCGCCGGGCACGAGATTCATTTTCTCGAGCTGTCCGAACTGATAGGCTATGAATTCTTCGTCGGCCTTGTTGCGGCGTATCATCTCCCGAGTGGCTGTATATTTTTTCAGCGCCGAGCGGTAGGCGCCGAATGCTTCGTCATATTCGCGACGCAAGGCGTCGTTGCCGGCAAGCGTATCGATGATTTCCAGCTGATAGTCGGTATCGGCAAGCAGCAGGTTCTGATGCTGGGAGTGGATATCCACCAACCGGGTGCCGACACGACGCAACAGCGGCAGTGTCACGGGCGTATCATTAATGAAAGCGCGCGAGCGGCCACCCGGCAGCAACTCCCGCCGCAGTATCACTGAAGCGGCATCGTCGCCTGTAAGGTCATTCTCGCGAAGAATAGCCTCGATTTCCGAGGCGGGAGATATATCGAAATGAGCCTCTACCACGCACCGCACATCGGCCGACCGCATGGCGCGCAGGTCGGCGCGTTCGCCCAGCAGGAGACCGAGGGCGCCGAGCATTATGCTCTTTCCGGCTCCCGTCTCGCCCGTGATGATGTTGAAACCGGGAGCGGGTTCGAGGTCAAGCAAGTCTATCAGCGCATAGTTCGATATGTGTAAACTCCGTATCATCGGTCCTGACTTCCGTTCTTGATTTTATCGAGGCGCTCGGTCTCGGTGGGATAAATGGGTTGCAATAGATTATAAACGCGCGTGCGCTCTTCGGCGGGCGCCTTGGAGTAGATGTTCACCAGTTCGTCGAGTTTGGCGTCTTTGAACATCGACAGAGCCACCGACATCGGCGCCGCCGAGTGAACGGCCGATATTACATCTAGACTCGTGGTCACGGCCTGACGCCCGCGGTCCACACTCGTTGCCATCTGGTCCAGACCCTGGCGGTGATAGTCGTAGAGCATGCGCCGCAGGCCCGACGTGGCAGGGTCGGTGAATGCGCTCAGCACCGCCGACCGGTTTTTGGTATCCTCAAAGGCTTTCCAGCCGGTCTCTCCGCTGCTCTGCGCCATCTGCACAATGAGTTTGAGCCGGTCAAACCAGGGCTCGCCGCCCTCCGGCGCGAAGCTGTCGAAATCCACGGCCAGGATGAGATAGGCATAGAAATTCAATATGGCCGTAAGCTGACTCTCCATGTTGTTGACGGAGAATACCAGCGGCTCGTTCTCGCGGTAGGTGAAATCTATCTTCGTGTCCTTGAAGTTTATGAGCGTTGTGGTGTAGCTGCTGTTGTAGACCGGCCGAAGCGACTGCACCTGCAGATCGCCCTTCATGACATCGTCGGCATACTCGCCGATGGTGAAGAACAGCCGACACTGTATCTTTTCGTTAGGCGAGAACTGCGTGTTTGTGAACACCGTGGTGTTCATATACTCGCTTACTGCCTGCTGAAGGGTTTCGAACACCGATTTATTGGTGCCCGAAATCTGGTCGGCATTTATGGTCACCTCGCAGTCCAGCTCCTGGCCACGGGCGCCAACGGCGGCAAAAAATGCCGTCATACACATTAATAAATATATACACAGACTTCGGGTCATTGGTACTCGGTGGTAATGGCATCGAGAATATCGGCTGCAACCGCGCTCTTTTCCTTAAGTCCGAAAGTACGGACGTCGGAGGGCTTGCCGGCCGTGATTATCGATATTTTGTTGGTGTCGGTGCCGAAGCCGGCTCCTTTGTCGGCCAGACTGTTGACCACTATCATGTCGAGGCCTTTGCGGGTGAGCTTTTCGCGGGCGTTGGCCTCGGCGCTGTCTGTTTCGAGGGCAAAACCGACCATATATTGTCCGGGGCGACGCCCGGCGGCTATAGTGGCGCTTATATCGGGGTTTTTCACAAGTTCTATGCTGTCGATGCCGGCATGCTCGCGCTTGATTTTGTGCTCCGCCATGTGAGCGGGTGCGTAATCCGCTACGGCGGCGGCAAATATGGCGATATCGGCCTCCGCCGCATTCTTACGGCAGGCTTCCAGCATCTGGCCGGCGCTCTCCACCGATATTCTTTCTATCGACGGATGGACTGGCGTCAAGGCAACCGGACCGCTCACAAGAACCACGCGAGCCCCGCGGGCGGCAGCCTCCTCGGCGAGGGCATAGCCCATCTTGCCGGTGGAGAAATTACCGATAAAACGCACGGGGTCAATGCGTTCGTAGGTAGGTCCCGCGGTAATGAGCACCGTTTTGCCGGCCAACGAGTCACAAGCCCCGAAATGGCGCTCGAGGGCTGCGACGATATCCTCCGGCTCGGCCATGCGTCCGCGGCCGCTCAGGCCGCTGGCCAGCTCGCCGCTGGCGGGTTCTATAACCGTCACTCCGTCGCCGCGCAGGGTGGCGAGGTTGCGTGCCGTGGTGGCATGTGCCATCATGTCGAAGTCCATGGCCGGGGCAACAAAGACCGGAGCACGCATGGACAGATAGGTGGTTACCAGCATATTGTCGGCAACGCCCGTGGCCATCTTCGCCAGAGTGCATGCCGTGGCGGGCGCAATGACCATGGCATCGGCCCACATGCCTAACTGCACGTGCGAGTGCCATTCGCCGGTGTTGGCCGTGAAAAACTCGCTCACCACGGGCTTGCGGCTCAGCGCGCTGAGTGTCACCGGAGTGATGAACTCCAGAGCCGACGGTGTGGCCACCGGCTGCACCTCGGCGCCGGCACGCACCAGCAGCCGCAGGAGATACACGCTCTTGTAAGCCGCTATGCCACCTGTAATTCCGAGCACTATGTGCTTGCCGGCCAGGACATTCTCTTTCTTTTGATTGGCGTTGTCCATATCGGTCATTTCTTGCCCAGGCGCAGGCGCACGCGGGTAAAGGCGTTCTTGGTGTTCTGTGCGAAATCGCCCTGCATTATCCAGCTGTAATATCCGGGATCAGCGGCAAGCACCTCTTCGGCCAGCCGGCCTTTGTATTTGCCGAAGTTTATCACCTCGCGCTTCTTGTCGTCGTAGATAAGGCGTCCCATAAGGTCCACGTTGTGGTTAGCACATGCATAGTCGGAGAGGGCGCCCACCTCGTCGGGCAGGTCGTCGTAGCGCTCAAGCTGACTCATAAGCACTTCCATGGTTGCGCGCGTGTCGGCCAGGGCGCTGTGCGCCTCCTCCAGATTTTTGTCGCAATAGTAGCGGTATGCAGCCGTCAGCGTGCGAGGCTCCTTTTTGTGATATATTGTCTGAACATCGATAAATCTTGCTCGCGATATATCGAAATTCACGCCCGCGCGCTCAAATTCCTGGTCGAGCAGCGGAATGTCGAACCGGTTGGAGTTGAAGCCGGCGATATCGCAACCTTCGAGCTGCGACGCCAGCGATGCCGCTACCTGACGGAAAGTAGGCTCGGATGCAACATCAGCATCCGTGATATGATGTATGGCCGTCGCCTCGGCGGGAATGGGTATTCCGGGGTTGATGCGCCGTGTCTTTTCAAGCACGCGGCCGTCGGGCATGAGCTTGATGAGCGAAATCTCTACGATTCGGTCTCGCGTAATGTTCGTGCCGGTAGTTTCCAGATCGAAAAACACCAGCGGGCGGCTGAGTTTGAGTTTCATTCCTGCAGCCATCAGAACTCGCTCACAGTCATGGGCATGAGAAGCATCACCAGCTCGGTGTTGTCGGGTTCCTTACCGGGACGGAAAACGCCGGGCCGCGATGCATCGCCAAGGTTCACTATCACTTCTTCGTCCTTGAGGGTGTTGAGGATCTCCATAAGGTAAGAGGCGCTGAAACCGATGGTGAGGTCGGTGCCGCTGTATGAGCAGGGCACCTGCTCGCGGGCGCTGGTGCACAGGCTCGGGTCGTTGCTCTTGAGGAGTATCTTCTCCGAGGTGATGCGGAACTTCTCGAGGCCTCCCTCGACTTCCACGAAAAGACCCACACGACGCACGGCGTTGAGGAGCGCCAGACGGTCGACGGTAAGCACGTTGGTGTTGTTGCGCGGAAACACGCGGTTATAGTCGGGGTAATTGCCGTTGAGGAACGTGCACTGGAATGTGAAATTATCGCTCTCTATCACGGCGCTGCGCGAGTTCATGGTGATATTGAGTGTTTCTTCCTTGGCAAAGACGTTCTTGAGCACGTTGGCCGGCTTGGACGGTATGACACAGCTGCCGGTAACGCCGGGTGCCGTCCGCGAATCTATGTACCGCACGAGTTTGCGAGTATCGGTGGCTACAAAGGTGATGTTCTCGGGCTTGACGTCCATGAGCACGCCCTGCATGATCTGACGGTATTCGTCGGTGCTCACTGCAAAACCGGCGTTATCGATACCGGCGATGAGCTGCTCGGTGGCTATGGAGAAGCTCACAGGCTCCGGGCCCTCGCCGTCTTTTGTGAACTGAGGGTACTGGTCGCCGCTGATGCCCACAAAGGAATAGTGACCTGACGGATAGCTCATCTGCACCTCGAGAGTGTCCTCCGCGACCACAACCTCCATGCCCTGGTCGGGCAGTTCCTTGAGCAGCTCCACAAGACGGCGGGCGCCCAGGCAGATGGAGCCTTCGCCTTCCGATGAACTCACTTTTATTCGGGCAGTAAGCGCATTCTCCTGATCGCTGCCCGTTATGGTGAGAGTGTCGCCGCTGAGGGTGATGAGGAAATTGTCGAGAATCATCAGCGCGTTCTTGCTGTTTATCACTTTGCTGACGGCGCTGGTGGCGTTATAGAGGGTCTTGCTCGATACTGTGAATTTCATTTGTATGCTGTGTTTATTGTTTACTTAGATTATATAATTGTGCAAAGATACGCAATATTTTTGTTATATTTCACCCGTCTGCGCTCTTTTCCGGCCCTTTTTTATAAAAAAAGTCGCGCGCCGCTTTTTAGGACGCCAATTTCGGGCATCGGCATACCCTCCCGCGCTTTTCCGGCATCAAAATAAAGGCGTGGCCGCTCTGTTTTTGTCTATTTCATTTTTTTTCACTACCTTTGCGGCTTGAAATGCGTTTTTCATATATGGACAATTGCCAACAGGAAATTAAACTGCTTTTCGAGACCAGCTGGGAAGTATGCAACAAGATAGGTGGCATATATACCGTGCTCTCAACAAAAGCCGCTACTCTTAAGGAACAATTCAAGGACAATCTTATATTCATCGGCCCCGATGTATGGAGCGCCGACAGCCCGTGCCCTTGTTTTACTGAAAACCGCACCCTTCTGCGGCGCTGGGCGCAGAAAGCCCTTCTTCCCGAAGGTGTGGACATACGCATAGGCCGCTGGGATATTCCCGGGCGCCCTGTGGCCGTGCTCGTCAAGTTCGACGGCATGTATGCCGACAAGGACCGGGCTTACGGACGAATGTGGGAACTTTTCGGCGTCGACTCTCTTCACGCCTACGGCGACTACGACGAAGGCTGCGCCTTTGCACGGGCTGCCGCCGCCGTGATTAAAAGCTTTGTGGAGGTCAGCGGCACCGACCCGCGCGCCGTAGTGGCCCATTTCGACGAATGGACCACCGCCATGGGTCTTCTCACCCTGCGTGCCGACGCACCCGACATCGCCACGGTATTCACCACCCACGCCACAAGCATAGGCCGCAGCATATGCGGCAACGGCAAGCCGCTCTACGACCATCTCGCCGACTATGACGGCGATCAGATGGCAGCGCAGCTCAACATGCAGAGCAAGCACTCCCTCGAAAAGGCCGCTGCCTGGAACGCCGACTGCTTTACTACCGTTAGCGACGTCACCGCCGCCGAGGCCACGCAGCTGCTGGGCCGCAAACCCGATATCGTGACGCCCAACGGCTTCGACCCGTCGTTTGTGCCGCAAGGCCGCAAATACACCGCCGCCCGAAACAAGGCGCGCGCCTGTTTGCTCGACGTGGCAAGCGCCCTCACCGGCATCGAATTTGCTCCCGATACCTTCATCGTGGCCACCTCAGGGCGCTGCGAATACCGTAACAAGGGCCTCGACCTCTTCCTCGACGCCATGGCGGCGCTACGCCGCGAACCCGACGCACGGCGCGTGCTCACCTTCGTGATGGTGCCCGCATGGTGCGGCGCCCCGCGTCCCGACCTGCAGCACGCCCTCGCCATGAACGAGCACAACCGTCTTGGCGACCCCGTGCTCACCCACCTGCTCAACAACTACGGCGATGACCCCGTCAACCGCCGTATCCACGAAATCGGATTTACCAACGACGCCGCCTCGCAAGTCACCGTAATATACGTGCCCGACTACCTCAACGGCGCCGACGGCATCTTCGACATACCTTACTACGGTCTGCTCCCCGGTATGGACGCCACCGTCTTCGCCAGCTATTACGAACCCTGGGGCTACACCCCCCTGGAGAGCATAGCCTTCGGCGTGCCCACCGTAACTACCTCACTCTCGGGCTTCGGCTGCTGGGTGAAGGAACAGTGGGGCATCCCCGGCTTCCGCAACTGCGGCGTGACAGTGGCAGAACGCACAGACAGCAATTATGCCGATGTGGTGGCAGATCTCGTCAAAGCCCTCACCTCCCTCGAGGATATGGACGCCACAGCTGCCGCGCAGGTGCGCGGCGCCGCCACCGACGCCTCGAAGAAAGCCCTGTGGTCGCAGTTCATAGCCTTCTACGACCAGGCATACTGCGTAGCCCTCAGCCACCGCGACGAGCGGACACTCAGATAAAGACACACTCCAGCAAATCATACTTATTGAATACCAACAATTTAAAATATGAAAATTTCCGTAAGTAACACCAACGCACCCGTCTGGCGCGACATTACTGTGAAATCAGAACTTCCCGCCAAGCTCAAACCCCTCGAAGAGCTGGCCAAAAACCTCTGGTGGGTTTGGAACAGCGAGGCCAAGAACCTCTTCCGCTCCATCAACCCCGACCTGTGGCGGCAGACCGGCGAGAACCCGATAATGCTCATCCAGCGCCTCAGCAGCGACAGAATTCAGCAGATTCTCGACGACGAAATCATGATGGCTTCCATCAATCACGTCTATGCCGATTTCTGCGAGTATATGAAGCAGCCCATGCGCCGCGATATCCCCTCGATAGCCTACTTCTCGATGGAATACGGCCTGTGCAACTGCCTCAAGATCTACTCCGGCGGACTCGGTGTTCTTGCCGGCGACTATATCAAGGAAGCATCGGACAGCCGCGTGGACATGACCGCCGTCGGTTTCCTCTACCGGTACGGCTACTTCACACAGTCGCTCAGCGTCGACGGCCAGCAGATTGCCAACTACGAGCCCCAGAACTTCAATCAGCTGCCCATCGAGCAGGTGCTCGAAAAGGACGGCCGTCCCATGATTCTCGAAGTGCCATATCCCGGACGTATAGTATATAGCCACGTATGGCGCGTGAACGTGGGCCGCATGAAGCTCTATCTGATGGATACCGACTTCGACATGAACAGCGAGTTCGACCGCGTCATCACCCATCAGCTCTACGGCGGCGACTGGGAGAACCGCATCAAGCAGGAATACCTCCTGGGCATCGGCGGCATCATCATGCTCCGTAAACTCGGCGTAAAGGCCGAACTTTACCACTGCAACGAAGGTCACGCCGCCCTCCTCAACCTGCAGCGTCTGGTGGAATACGTTCAGAACGACGGCCTCAACTTCAACGTAGCCCTCGAACTGGTGCGCGCCTCCGGTCTCTACACCGTCCACACCCCCGTACCCGCCGGTCACGACTATTTCGACGAGGGTCTCTTCGGCAAATACATGGGCGAATACCCCGCAAAACTCGGCATCACATGGAACGACCTCATGAACATGGGTCGCGAGAATCCCGACACCAACGAGCGCTTCTCCATGAGCGTTTTCGCCCTCAACACCTGTCAGGAAGCCAACGGCGTGAGCTGGCTCCACGGCGAAGTATCCAAGAAGATGTTCGCCGGTATATGGAAAGGATATTCCTGGGAGGAAAGCCATGTGGGCTACGTTACCAACGGCGTGCACATGCCCACCTGGGCTGCATCCGAATGGAAGGAATTCTACCTTCAGAAACTCGGCCGCCAGGTCTTCGAACACCAGAGCGACCCCATGGCGTGGAAAGCCATTTTCGACGTTCCCGACAACGAAATATGGGACATGCGCGTCAAACTCAAAAACAAATTCATCAACTTCCTGCGCCGCGACTTCAAGGAGAAATGGCTCGCCAACCAGGGCGACCCCGGCTCGGTGATGAATATCGTGGACCGCATCAACCCCAATGCCCTGATAATAGGCTTTGCCCGCCGTTTCGCCACATATAAGCGCGCACATCTGCTCTTCACCGACCTGGACCGCCTGGCCCGCATCGTCAACAACGAGCAGTTCCCCGTGCAGTTCATCTTCGCCGGCAAGGCACATCCCGCCGACGGCGCCGGTCAGGGCCTGATAAAACGCATTGTGGAAATCAGCCACATGCCTCAGTTCCTCGGCAAGATAATCTTCCTGGAAGACTACAACATGATAGTGGCCAAGCGCCTCGTTACCGGCGTGGACATCTGGCTCAACACCCCCACCCGTCCTCTCGAAGCATCCGGCACCTCCGGCGAAAAGGCCGAGATGAACGGCGTGCTCAACTTCTCGGTGCTCGACGGATGGTGGTATGAAGGCTACCGCTTCAACGAAAAAGCCGGATGGGCTCTCACCGACAAGCGCACATATACCGACCAGGCCCAGCAGGACAAACTCGACGCCGCAACCATTTACTCCATGCTCGAAAACGAGATCATCCCCCTCTACTTCGAGAAGAATTCCGCCGGCTACTCGCCCAAGTGGATCCAGTACATCAAAGGCTCCATAGGCGACATCGCTCCCCACTTCACCATGCAGCGCATGATCGAAGACTACATCGACCGCTTCTACAACAAGGAAGCCGCCCGCACAAAACGCCTCAAGGCCGACAACAACGCCCTGGCCAAGAACATCGTGGCATGGAAGGAGCGCGTGGCAGCAGCATGGGGTGGCATCAAGGTTGAGAAAGTGGAGCACAGCGGCGAGATTTCGCAGAGCATCACCGGCGAACCCTTCCGTGTGGAAGTCACCGTCGACTGCAACGGCATAGGCCGCGACCTCGGCCTCGAAATGGTGGTGTTCCGTCAGGAAGACGGCCTCGAAAAGCTCGCATACACCGAGCAGTTCAAGGTTGTGAAGGTCGACGACAACAAAGTGACCTTCGAACTCGTGTCGAAACTCCGCGATGCCGGCGTGTTCCGCTATGGTTTCCGCCTCTACCCCAAGAACCCCGAACTCCCGCACCGTCAGGACTTCGCATACACCTACTGGTTCTGATAACAACCGGCATACCAATCAAAAAAACCGCACGCCCCGTAAGGACGTGCGGTTTTTTTGTATATTTGCAGAAAATCGGCGCCCGTTCCAAAGAACACTCCCACAAAAAACCGCTATTTATGATTATATCGCCCCCGTCGATTTCAATAGTTATGCCGGCGTTCAATGCCGCTCCCTATATAGGCGCCGCTATTGATTCTGTCCTTGCCCAGACATACCCCGGCTGAAAACTTGTCATCGTCAACGACGGTTCGACCCATGACACCCTTGCGATTGCCGATTCTTATTCGCTAAAGGACAACCGCATCAGAGTATTCTCGATGAATGCCCCATCGGGTAGTGTGTACCAGCCCCGGAAACGAGCTATTATCGAGGCTAAAGCGTCAATCGTCTCGCCGGTCGGCGCAGATGATTTACTCGATGCCGATGTTCTCGGAACATTGTTAAACCGCCGGAATGAAACGGGGGCCGACATCGTCTATCCTTCAATGTATTCTTTCACCGATGGCAAAGTCAATGAGGCACAACTGTATGTGCCGGCTGAACCTGAAATTGAAAAAGTCGTTTTCGAAGGGAAGGATACCGTAAAATTCACACTCGACGGATGAAGGATAGGTTGTAATAGACACAGAAGCTATTTCGCCTCGATTATCGACTATCTATTTTAACACCTTCAGAATCTTCAGGAATAATTTAGCGCTCTTTCGCAAATGGTTGCGCATGGGCGACTTGATTAAGGATACGGCTCAGAGGCTGATGCCCAGAGCGGAGGCAAAGGCGCGGCGGTAAGTGTCGCTCACGGGAATGGCGCGTCCGTGCATATTGATGCAGTTTCGCTCCACTACCCTCACCTTGTCGAGATTGACAATGAACGAGCGATGCACACGCATGAAAGCCGGCGTGGGCAGGCTTTCTTCCGCGCTCTTCATGCTCATGAGCGTGAGGATGGGATTGGGAGAGTCGGAAGTATAGATTTTCACGTAGTCCTTCAGTCCCTCGATGAATTCTATGTCGGCAAGTGGTATTCGCACCAGCCGGTATTCGCTTTTCACCACCAGATAGCCGCCGGCCACAGTGGTGGATGCCGGCTGCGCGGGAGGCAGCAACGCCGAGACAGCGCGAGCAGCAGCTTCGCTGAACTGGGCGAAGCTCACCGGCTTGAGAAGATAATGGAGGGCCGCTACATCAAAGCCTTCGAGGGCATGGTCGGCATAGGCTGTGGTGAAGACCACACGTGTTGCCGGCGGTAAACGTCGGGCAAGTTCCATACCGCCCATGCCGGGCATATGGATATCCAGAAATGCGAGGTTCACCTCAGCCCTGGCGCACAGCGAAAGAGCATCTTCGGCACTGTTGAGTTCGCCGAGGAGCCGCAAATAGGGCGTGCGCCGGACGTAGCCGCCTATGAGCTGCGCGGCAAGGGGTTCGTCGTCGACGACTATGCACGTCAGTGGCCTGTCGGCGGTAAGGTCTTCGTTATTCATGGTTCGTTGTATTGCATGGAACAGAGAGCACGGCGCTGTAGTCGTTGCCGGCAACGCGGGTTGAAAGTGAGGCTTTGTCGCCATAGATAAGCATGAGGCGGCGGCGCAGATTTGCCAGTCCAATGCCGGAGCGGCGTGTCTTGTCGGTGCCGGACGCTGTAGCCGTGAATGAATTCGACGTCCGGCACACAAGCCAGCCGCCGTCCAGCCCTATGGCGATGGATATCACAGTGCCGCGCGGACCGGTGATGCCGTATTTGAATGCATTCTCCACGAGAGGAATAAGCAGCAGCGGCGGAACGCTGACAGAATTGCCTTTCGGCACATCAACGTCGCACTCTATAGGGTGACTGTCCGGAAATATGCGCAGTTTCATGAGCGACACATAGTTCTCGATAAACTCAAGCTCGCGGGACAGAGGCACGGTAGGACTGTCGTCATACAGCATATACCGCAGCATTCCCGACAGCTGATGCACGGCCTGGCGCGCATCGTCGGGCCGCAAATCTATCAGCGCGTAGATAGTGTTGAGCGTATTGAAGACAAAATGGGGGTGCAGCTGGCTGCGCAGGCTCTCAAGCTCGATGGTGCGTTGCTCGGCAAGCATTTCCTGGCGCTGGCGTTGCATGTCCTTCCATCGCGACGACAGGCGCAGCGCCACCGCAAGGCCTATGGCAAGAACGAGCATCACCACATCGCGCAGCATGAACGACATGGCCTTGAGGCCTCGCTGCCAGGCTGTAAGCTCGGGGCGCCATGGACTATGGCGATGACGCGCCGGCGGAGTGAACATATCGTTGATAAAATAAGTGAGCACCATCACTCCGATAATAACAGCCAGATTGATGAGGATAAACCGCATTATCGCCGGGCGGCTCACCGTCAGCTGCCGGTCGACCAGAAAATAATAGTTGAAATAGAACACGCCCAGATACAGCGCCGCCTTGATGTAGAAGCCCGGATAGAAGCCCCACGACGGACGGTGCGGAAACGACATGGCCATCACCAGCTCCGGCAGAATGAAGAGCATGGCGATGAACAGTGTATGTGTCAGGCCGGTGGACCACCGGCCCGGGTGATTGTTATCGACTGCTGTTTTTGTCATGGCAATGATATTAGTGTACAAAGATATGCAGTCGGCGCGCTGCCGTCAAATCTTTGCCGACGGACGGCACGATAAGTACGACCAATCAGCTCAGAGCGTCGGCGAGACTGTCGGCGTTCACCTTTGTCTGCTCGCCCGTGCTCATGTTCTTGACGGTCACCGTTCCCTCGGCGAGCTCGCTCTCACCGATAATGGCAAAATACTCGCATTCGAGAGCGTCGGCATAACCTATCTGCTTTTTCATCTTTGCCGTATCGGGGTAAATTTCTGCCGAAATACCCATTTTGCGTAGCTCTTTGACGAGTTTCATCGACGCTGCGGCCTCGCGGGCACCGAAATTGGCGAAAAGCACACGTGTGGGTCGCAGTGCGGCTGCCGGGAAGAGGTCGAGAGCCATCATGACATCGTATATGCGGTCGGCGCCGAACGATACGCCCACGCCGGACAGGCCCTGCAGCCCGAAAATGCCTGTGAGGTTATCGTAGCGGCCACCGCCCGATATGCTGCCCATGGCAGTGTCGAGGGCCTTGACTTCAATAATGGTGCCGGTATAGTAGTTGAGTCCGCGCGCCAGCGAGATGTCGAGGTCGAGGGCGGCACGCAATCCCAATTCGCGTGTTGCGTCGATGACGGTTCGCAGTTCCTCTACGCCGTGCATTCCCGTTACCGAGCCGGCAAGCATAGTGGCGAGGCTGGACAGACGTCCGTCGATATCGGCGTCGCTGTCGGCAAGTGCCAGAAAGCCCCCCAGCCGCTCTATAGCCTCGGCGCCGAGGCCGCGGTCGGCGAGTTCCTCGCGCACCTTCTCCATGCCTATCTTGTCGATTTTGTCGATGGCCGTGGTGATGTCCACAAGCCGCTCCGGCTCGCCTATTATCTCGGCGATACCGGCAAGCACCTTGCGGTTGTTGAGCTTGATGGCCACGCGGATTCCCAGCCGGGAGAACACCATGTCTATCATCTGCAGAAGTTCCACTTCATTGAGCAGGGAGTCGGAGCCTACTACATCGGCGTCGCACTGATAGAATTCGCGGTATCGGCCGCGCTGCGGACGGTCGGCACGCCATACCGGCTGTATCTGGTAGCGTTTGAACGGCATCTGCAGCTCATCGCGGTGCTGAACCACATAGCGGGCGAAGGGCACCGTCAGGTCATAACGCAGACCTTTGTCGCACAATGCCGGCGCCAATGCCTGGTAGTTCCCCTCGTCGATGAGGGAACGGTCCACGCCCTTGAGGAAATCACCCGAATTGAGCACCCTGTACAGCAGTTTGTCGCCTTCCTCACCGTATTTGCCCATGAGAGTACTGAGGTTCTCCATTGCCGGCGTCTCTATCTGGCGGTAACCGAAAAGAGCGAAAACCTCGCGGATGGTATCGAATATATAGTTGCGGCGAGCCATTTCGGTCGTCGAAAAATCGCGTGTGCCTTTGGGCGTACTCGGTTTCTGTGCCATGTCTGATTGTCCTTTTTGCTATTTTGCCGCAAAGTTAAGCATAAATCGCGACATTTTCAATCTTTGATGCAGTCTTCGGCCATGCGGTGCAGTTCTTCGTCGTTCACTTCCCGGCTTAGGATGTAAACGGTATAATTTTACTTTTGTGTTACCGGTCTCAGAGCCTGTCTGAAGACTGATTTTGTCGCCGAACAATTGCATTTCGGCATAAATCTTTGCAGCGTTGGCGTTCGTAGCCGCCACCATGCAGATAAATGCCGCCACCAGAAAGCAACACATCCGCTTAGTGGTTGAAATTTTGCTTCTTATCATACCGAACGTTTAATCAAGGTGTTGTTCAGAAGCACAAATATAGTGTTTTTTTTATAACAGATGGTGAAAGCCGCGTTTGTTTTTGTTGAATTTTTTTGCTAATTTTGCGGATGGAAAAAGGAAGGAAGCAGCATGACACGCAAATGGAACTACCCCACCCTCTCCAATGAGGACAAGAGACTCGGTGCCGAGCTGGCCCGACGATTTGCCAATTGCCCTCAGGTCAGCGATTTGCTTGTTCAGCGCGGCATCACCACCATCGACGCTGCCGAGCGTTTCTTCCACCCGTCGGTACGAGACCTTCACGACCCCTTTCTGATGCCGGACATGACCAAGGCTGTAGAACGTCTCAACCGTGCCATGGGTGCCAAGGAGAGAATAATGGTCTACGGCGACTATGATGTGGACGGCTGCACGGCCGTGGCGCTGGTCTACCGCTATCTCCGCAATTTCTACTCAGAGCTCGATTACTACATACCCACGCGCTACGACGAGGGCTACGGCATTACCCGCAAATGCATCGACGAGTTTGCCGATCAGGGCGTGAAGCTCGTCATAATCCTGGACTGCGGCATCAAAGCCAACGAGGAGATAGCCTACGCCGCCGAGCGAGGCATAGATTTCATTATCTGCGACCACCACAAGCCCGACACCGAACTGCCGCGCGCCGCCGCCATCCTCAACCCCAAACTCGAGGGCTCCCCCTACCCATGCCCCCACCTGTCGGGTTGCGGCGTGGGCTACAAACTCATGCAGGCGTTCTCCATCAGCAACGGCATAGCCACCGCCGAGCTGGAGTGCATGCTTGACCTTGTTGCCGTGAGCATAGCCGCCGACATTGTACCTATGATCGACGAAAACCGGGTTATGGCATATGTAGGTCTAAAGCGACTGAACACAAACCCGAACATGGGATTGCGTGCCATAATCCGCACCTGCGGCCTCGGCGGCAAGGAAATAACCATAAACGACGTTATTTTCAAAATAGGTCCGCGCATCAACGCCAGCGGACGCATGCAGAGCGGCAGCGAGGCCGTGGAACTGCTGGTGGCACGCGATGCCAAGGAAGCCAACCGCAAGAGCATAGAAATCGACCAGTACAACAAAGACCGCAAAGAGCTCGACAAACGGATTACCGAAGAGGCTAACGCCATCCTCGAAGAGCGTGGCGAGGTTCATTCTCCCAAAAAATCCATTGTAATCTACAACAAGCACTGGCACAAGGGAATAATAGGCATAGTAGCCTCGCGTCTCACCGAGCTGTACTATAAACCGAGCGTCGTGCTGACCCTATCCAACGGTCTGGCCACGGGCTCGTCGCGCTCGGTGCAGGGTTTCGACATCTATAAGGCCGTGGAGAGCACGCGCGACCTCCTCGAGAACTTCGGCGGCCACACATATGCTGTCGGCCTCTCGCTCAAGGAAGAGAATATCCCGGAATTCACCCGCCGGTTCGAGGAATTCGTGGCCACCAACATTCTCCCCGAGCAGACAACACCCCAGATCGACATCGACGCTTTCCTCTCCTTCTCGGAGATAACGCCTGAATTCGTGGCTACCCTACGGCTATTCAATCCCTTCGGTCCCGGCAACCGAAAGCCCACCTTCTGCACACGCCGCGTAAAAGATTTCGGCACGTCGAAACTCGTGGGTAAAAATCTGGAGCACATAAAGCTTGAACTGGTCGACGACACTTCCGGCAAGGTCATAAACGGCATAGCCTTCAATATGGCCTCGTACTTCGAGCACATACACTCGGGCAATCCTTTCAATATCTGCTACACCATCGAGGAGAACAAGCACCCCAACGCCGGCACTGCCCTTCAGCTTCTGGTAAAACAGATACGTGCCGCCGTAGAATGAACGTTCCGGACCCCGATACTTTCAATTTCAGCCTTGACGACGACGAGGACGACTGGCGGCAACCTGCCGGAGCGCCCGTGTACGACACCCCCGCGGCCGTGCTCTCCACATACTGGGGCTACTCGTCGTTCCGCCCCTTGCAGCGCGATATCATCGACAGCATCCTCGAGGGCCGCGATACCATAGGCCTGATACCCACCGGTGGCGGCAAGAGCATAACCTTCCAGGTGCCGGCCATGATGCTGCCGGGCGTCACCATTGTCATTACCCCTCTGGTGTCGTTGATGAAGGATCAGGTGGACCGCCTGCGTGCCGCCGATTACCCCGCGGCATGCATGCACATGGGCATGACGCGCAGCCAGAACGATTATCTGACGCAACGCATCGCCGGCGGTGCCGTAAAACTTCTCTACATCGCCCCCGAACGCCTGCTGGCCGAGTCGTTCGTCGGCGCCATGCGTCGGTGGCGCATAAGCCTCTTCGTTGTCGACGAGGCTCATTGTATCTCTCAGTGGGGCTATGACTTCCGGCCCTCCTATCTCAAACTCGGCATGCTCCGCGAGACCTACCCCGACGTACCCATCCTCGCCCTCACGGCATCTGCGACGCCCGAGGTGGTGAACGACATCGCCGATAAGCTGGCCATGCGCGCCGAGCGGCGTTTTGCCATCAGTTTCCGCCGCAACAACATATCGTTCGGCGTATGCCACTGCACCGACAGCAAGGCCGGCGAGCTGGTACGCCTGCTGGCGGCCACGCCGGGCACCACCATAATATATGTGCGGTCACGGCGACGCACGCGCGAACTCGCCGCCATGCTTGCTGCCGAGGGCTTCAGCGCCCTGCCTTACCACGCCGGCATGGAGATACGCGACAAGAACGCCAACCAGAAAGCCTGGATGTCCGGAAAAGTCAGAATAATTGTCGCCACCACCGCTTTCGGCATGGGCATCGACAAGGCCGACGTCCGTCTCGTGGTTCATTACGACATGCCCGGAACCCTCGAGGAATACTATCAGGAGGCAGGACGCGCCGGCCGTGACGGCCTTCCCGCACGCGCTGTGCTCCTGGCGACGCCACGCGACCGCAGCATATTCGGACGGCGCCTCGCCGACGCATTCCCCCAAAAGGAATTCATCGCGCGGGTGTACAACGAAGTATGCCGCTTCCTCGACATATCTATGGGCGAGGGCTATGGCCGCCTGTTCGAGTTCCGCGTGGAGCGCATGTGCACCGAATACAACCTGCCGCCCGTGCGTACCATGAGCGCTCTCGCAATCCTTGGCCGTGCCGGCTACATGGAGTATATCAGCGAGATGGCCACACCCACGCGTATAATCTTCATAATGCCGCGCAACAAACTCTACGGCCTGCGTATATCGGAAGCGCACGACGAACTGCTCGACTATATCCTCCGCCATTATACGGGCATCTTTATAGATTACGTCGGCATCGACGACGACCGCCTGTGTGCCGCCCTGCGGATTACCGCCGAAGAACTATACCAGATGCTTCTGGCGCTACAACGCATGGATGTTCTGAGATTTATTCCGCGCAACCGCACGCCGTACATTTCCATGCTCGCCAACCGAGTGGAGGGCAACAGGCTCGTCATTCCCCGCAGCGTCTACGAAGACCGGCGGCTGGCCATGGAACGACGGCTCAAAGCCATGGAAAACTTTATTTTCGAAGATACGACGTGCCGTGTGCGGCGCATGCTCGCGTATTTCGGCGAAACCGCAACCGAGAATTGCGGAAAATGCGATGTCTGCGCCGCCGGCAATCTGCGTAGCGACAGCGACCTCCGCGATGAACTGACGGCTATGCTGACTTCCGCACCCGACGGTAAAATATCTTTTGCCGAACTGCGCCGTCACTTCGCCGAATATCTTCCTCAACTGGTGGAAATAGTGCGCGACATGGTGGACGACGGCACCGCCGAGGTCGACGGCATATGGCTCAAGGCCTGATGCCGAGGCTGTCCATCACCGCGAAGTCCACGCTCCGCAGACCCGACAGTTCGAGCGGTACCGCCTCGTTGTAGTCGTTGAGATACATTCGGCGTGGCTCGGTATATTCCGCTGAAGCCAGCGAGGCACGGCGGTCCAAATTCGGGGTATTCACACCGGCAAGATCCACTATTGTATTGAACATGCTGCGGCTCGACGATATCTGTCGCCCGCGGTTGGCCCGCAAAGCAGCCTCTGTGGCGGGATGACGGGCGGCATATCCCTCGGATGTCCACACAACCATGGGAACATGGAGCTGCCGCGTGGTGGGCGTCGGCGAAGCATGGAGAAATCGGGTTCGATAGTCATCGAAGATATCCTCGCCGTGGTCGGCGGCATAAATCATTGCCGCAGGGCGTCCCGTAGCCGTCAACATCGATGCTAGAGAGTCCAGGACGGCGTCGGTGTATACTATCGTATTGTCATAGCTGTCGAGGAGTTGTCGCCGGTATTCGGGAGCGGCTTCAGGAGCGTTGTCGTCGCTGAATATGCGGTAATCGTCGGTGTAGCGCTCACGGTAATTGAAATGCGAGCCGTAAGTATGCAGGGTGATGAATATTTTTTCGCCGGCATGCGACGCGAGAAAGTCTTCCACGAGGCGGCATAGCTCCATGTCGTGATGGTCGGCGTCATCGTCGGTGATGAACACCGCCGTGTCGGCCTCCTCGCCGAATGCATCGATCAGAGCGCCGTTGCGCCGTTGCGCCGAAAACCATGCTGTGGCATATCCGGCCTCCTCGAAAGCGCCGATGACTCCTTTCACATCGTTGATTGAGTCGCCGAACTCTGCTGCCGTGAGATGCGACATCATCAGCGGCACACTTTTATGGGTAGTGTTGCTCTCGGACATGACGTAGGGATAGAAAACCACGCCACGGCGGTGCGAGAGCCGCGGGTTTGTAGGGCGGCAGTAGCCGGCAAGCTCCCAGTTCTCGGCGCGCGCTGTCTCGCCGATGACCATAACGTAGATTTCGCCGTCGCCCGAGGCGCCGCGACTGTCGGCGGCATGGAAGGTGAAAGATGCCGAAGTCTGAGCATAGTGCCGCGTCTGCATCGACCGCTTGCATGCGCTCCCTATGTTGGATATCACATTGACGGGAAAGAGCCGGTGAGAGGGGTGGTAGCCATCGGGGTCGGAGGCATAGGCCATCCCCATGCCGCACAACCCGGCGAACAGCAGAATGCCGCCGACGATGAGTGCGGGGCGCCGCTGAACACGGGTGGTATAGTCTTTCTTGACAGTAAGCCATATCCCGGCGCCCAACGGCGGCAGATACAGCACGCATACGGCCGCCACCGCCGGCAAGAGGTTGCCTAAAAGTTCGCCTACCTCGCGGCTGTTGGTGGTGAGCACGTTGAGAAACATGTCGATGGCTATTATCGATTCTCCGTAGAGATATATGAGCACCAGCTGGAAGGCGCAGAGCACCATCAGCAGGAAGAACAAAATAGATGTGAGACCTATGCGCCGCCACGCGCCCGCGCACAGCAGGTAGAATCCCAGCGGCAGGGCGATGTTGACAAAGCGGTCATAGCCCGTATAGAGATATTCCGTATACGCCAGCACGGCGCCCGGCAGAACAAGCAGAAGCGGAAGAATCCACATCAGTGCCGGTGCGGTGCAGCGATGAAATATTTTGGCGATTTTTTTCATTTCAGAAAGCTTCGTTAATGCCGAAAATAATGCCGGTCTGATGTCTGCCGAAGCCTACGTCGAGACGAACATTGACTTTCTTCTTGAATTCCCAGCGGTAGCCTATGCCCCAGTTGGGAAGCACTTTGCTCCAGCGCAGGGCCGAGAACTTGGGAAAGACAGTGCCTGCGCCTATCCACGCCACCACGCCGTTGCGGCGCCATATGTGCTGGCGCATTTCCAGGCACATGTCGGCTTCGTTCTTGTCGCGGTAGCGGCCCTCGAAGTAGCCGCGCATGTTGTCGCTGCCGCCAAGGGTGCCCAACAGACCCCATGGCGTATTGCCGTAAGTAAACCGCGCATGGAAATTGTAAGCCAGCACGCCTCCTTTCCACAGCGTATGGTAAGTGCTGAAACTCGCCTCGGTGAGCGTGAACGCATATTTGTTGAACAGGAACCGCGGGTTGAAGCGCTGGTCGAGACGGAAATAGTAGCCCTGCGAGGCATTGGTCAGAAAATCGCGGCTGTCGTATTGAAGAGTGAAACCTACACCGAGATTAAACGTTCGGGGGCTTTCGTCCTCCCACAGCCACGGCTTGCCGAAATCGCGGCCATTGACGTAGTTGAACATTCCGGAGGGACCCAAATAAAGGTTTTTAGCCAGACGCCACGTATAGTAGATGTTTGCCTCGCTGCACAGGTATTTGTAATTGCTCTCGTTGGCATTGTCAATGTTGTTGTCGTAGCCTATTCCCCAGAATTTGCTCTTGATGGACGCAATGTTGATATCGTAACCGAGACGGGCACTGTCGTGCGGACGTATATGGTTGCCTCTGAGGCCTATCTGGAAGAACATGCTCGTCGTGGCCTTGAGATATAGCGACACATCGGAGGGCGGCAATTCAAGGTCAGTGGTGTCGGTGCGGTAAAGTCCGGCGGCAATAAGCCCGATGCCGAATTTTGTGTCGGTGGAGTAATACGGCCCCCCGATAAAACTGATGTCGAAGCCTTTTGTCTTTCGGGGCTTGTTTGTTTCGTTGAAATAATCGATAATTCCGGCAATAATTCCTTTTTTCTTCTCCGCGAGACGGGGAGTGGCCACACTGTCCGGCGGCGCGACAACCGCCGGCACCGACACGGTGGCAGGTGGCACACTTATGGCATCGCCATCGGCGGCGAGAACATAATTTACTGCCAATGTGGCGAATAGTAATGTGATGAATAAAATGCGGAGTTGCATGTATGAGTTTTTGCTTGTAATATTAACGGAAAAATGCTAATTTTGTTAAGTCAAAAGTAAAAAATGCGAAGATTGTGACCAAAAGGGAGAGAATTTCCAAAATGCCCGTAAGGATGCTTGCCGATATGCTTATGAATTCCGACATCGATCAGTGTGTGGTGTCGCCAGGCTCGCGCAATGCTCCGATTATCCTGGAATTCAGTCGCAATGGCTTCAGGATGCACACCGTTATCGACGAGCGCACCGCCGGCTTCGTAGCCCTCGGCATGGCTAAGGCCACGTGTCGACCAGTGGCTGTGGTGTGTACGTCGGGCACGGCGGTCCTCAACCTTGCGCCGGCGCTCGCCGAGGCTTATTATTCACAAATACCGCTGATTGCCATCACCGCCGACCGTCCGGAAGCCGACATCGACCAACGGCTGGGCCAGACTATACGGCAAAACGAAGCCCTTGCTGCCGTGGTCCGTTGCAGCGTGAGCCTCTCGGAGTGTATGTCCGAAAGAGAGGTAGCCGACAAAATCAATAAAGCCCTCATCACATGCAAGACTGATGTACCGGGCCCCGTGCAAATCAACATCCACCTGTCAATGCCGCTCACGGTCACAGGCGAGTATCCGGGGTATGAGAATTTCAATTACATAGAAGTAGCGAAACAAGACGGACACCCGAGTGTGAATATCGCGCCGGCAGGCCTGCATGGCCGTGTGCTCATTCTCCTGGGCTCGCAGATGACGACAGATTTCGAAGTTTACAATGTCAATAATATTGTGGAGCGCTTGAAAAAGCACCGCAATGTTCGCGTGCTTGCCGAAATTCAGGCCAATATACCGTCTGCCGACCGTCTGGCTCCCTATACCGGCGCCGGTGCCGTGCTGCCCGTGCCCGACCTTGCCGTGGTTCTCGGAGGTACCTTCGTCGACCCGCGGATTTTGACATGGCTTGCAAGACACAAGGTGCCGGTGGCCTCTGCCGGTCTCGACAGCGTGCCCGTTACCCGTGGCCTGAATGTGACTTATTATTATCGCGGCGCCGACAGCGATCTGCTCGCCATCATCGACGCGCACCTGAGCGTTTTTCCGTCGAAAAAGAGATACAACATCCGGCCGTCTCAACCCGACGCCATGCGCGGCAGCCTCCGTGATCCCGACGTGGAAAAAATCCTCGCCAAGCTGCCCCCTTATGCGTGCGTTTTCATCGCCAACGGAATGAGCATACGCCAGGCGCAGTTCACCGGACGTCACGACCTGCGTGTATATGCAAATCGCGGCGTGAGCGGCATCGATGGCTGCACATCGACGGCCATCGGCATCGCTAAAATGTTGCGTGACGATTTCTTTCTCATCACCGGCGATATGGGCGCATTCTATGACATCGGCGCCCTCGCCATCGAACACATTCCCGCCGGCTTCCACATGGTAGTTATCGACAACGGCGGCGGCGGAATCTTCCGCAACGTAGCCACCACGGCATCGCTGCCGCACGACGAACTGGAACGTTTCTTTCTGGCACCGCCAAAACAGGTGCTGGCCGACTTTGCCCGCAACTGCGGCTTTGAATATATATCGGTGAGCAGCGATGAACTCACCGACGGCGTTCTCGCCGAGTTCATCCTTCATCGTGGTCCCATCGTACTAAACATCAAACAGATATGAGCACCGTTGCAAAAAGGGAGTGGAAAACCGTCAAGGAATACTCCGACATACTCTTCGATACCTGGCACGGTATCGCCCGTATAACAATCAACCGTCCAGAAGTATACAACGCCTTCCGCCCGCAGACAAACGCCCAGATTCTGGACGCCCTCGCCATCGTGCGCGACACCCCGTCGATGCGCGTGGTTGTCCTCACCGGCGCCGGCGACAAGGCTTTCTGTTCCGGTGGTGATCAGAACTACAAAACCTCCGGCGGCTACCGCGATGCCGACGGCACACCGCGTCTCAACGTGCTGGACATCCACAAGGCCATCCGCTCGCTCGTAAAACCCGTCATCGCCGCCGTGAACGGCTACGCAATCGGCGGCGGCAATGTGTTGCAGGTTGTGTGCGACCTCACCATAGCCTCAGAAAACGCCCGTTTCGGCCAGACAGGTCCGAAAGTAGGAAGCTTCGACGCCGGCTTCGGCTCCAGCTACCTCGCCCGCTGCGTGGGTCAGAAAAAAGCACGCGAAATTTGGTTCCTCTGCCGACAATACACCGCGCGGGAGGCTCTCGAAATGGGTATGGTAAATAAAGTAGTGCCCCTCGAAAGCCTTGAGGACGAGGTGGTGGACTGGTGCGAGACTATTATGAAGCGCTCGCCATTCGCCATCCGCATGATCAAGCGTGCGCTCAACGCCGAGCTCGACGGCCAGCATGGTCTCATGGAGTTTGCCGGCGACGCCACGTTGATGTACTATCTCATGGACGAGGCGCAGGAAGGCAAAAACGCCTTCCTCGAAAAACGCGACCCTGATTTCGACCGTTTCCCCCAGTTTCCCGGCTGATGATAGAAGCCCGATACTCGCCATACCGGCTTGATTTCCGTTTCGAGGCCATAACCTCGCGGCAGCACATGCTGCACAAGGACACTTACCTTGTATGCCTCACCGATACCGACAGCGGGCGGACAGCGGTTGGCGAATGCGCGCTGTTCAAAGGGCTGTCGGCCGACGATGTGCCCGGCTACGAGCAGCACCTGGCACGACTTTGCGCCGCGCCCCTTACATGGCGCGAGTGTACGTTGCCCTCGCTCCGTTTCGGTTTCGAGACCGCCTTCCGCGCTCTTGCCGGCGAGCATCCGACGTCCTGGAGCAAGGGCTGCGCCGGCATTCCAATCAATGGTCTGGTCTGGATGGGCGACAAAGCGACAATGGCTGAGCGGATAACCGAGAAAATCGACGCCGGTTTCCGCGTCATTAAGCTGAAAATAGGAGGCATAGCCCTCGATCAGGAGATGGAGCTGCTGGCGGATATGCGGCGGCGCTTCAGTCCTTTCGACCTTGAGATACGTCTCGACGCCAACGGCAGTCTCGACCCCGCTACCGCGCTGCGCGACCTGGAGCGCCTCGCCATTTATGACATTCACTCCATCGAGCAACCCGTGCGCGCCGGCTTGACCGACACAATGGCAGAGTTGTGCCGAAAAAGCCCCATACCGATAGCCCTCGACGAAGAACTGATAGGCTATCGCTCCCGCGAGGACGCCGCCGCTCTGCTCGACGACATAAATCCGCAGTACATCATCCTCAAACCGGCGCTGATAGGCGGCGTGGAGGTTGCCGACACTTACATAGACCTTGCCGGGAACCGGGGCATAGGCTGGTGGGCCACTTCGGCTCTGGAATCGAATGTGGGCCTTTACGCCATCGCATCATGGCTTGCTGCCAAAAACACAACCATGCCGCAGGGCCTCGGCACAGGTATGCTGTACTCCAACAATTTTACCTCTCCGATGTATATCCACGGCGCCGCCCTGTGGTGCCGCAACAGTGCTTTTCCCTTTCCTGAAAACATACTATGGCGGAATTGAGACAGTTTATGGACGAGTTTCTCGACGCTTCGGACGTCGTGACAGCCCACACATCGGGAAGTACGGGCACGCCAAAGCAAATATTGCTCAAAAAAAGCGATATGAGGGCTTCCGCACGGGCTACCAACGCCTTTTTCGGCATCGGAACCGACTCGCTGCTGTGCTCGGCGCTGTCGGTGGATTATATTGCCGGAAAGATGATGGCCGTGCGCGCACTTGAAGCCAATTGCCGTCTGGTTTGCCTCACCCCGTCCAATACTCCCGACATATCGGCCATCGACAATGTGATAGACCTCATGGCTGTGACACCAAGCCAGATACCGGCTTTGCTGCAGTTCTCCGATTTATCGGAGCGCGTGCGCAATCTCCTCATAGGAGGTGCCCCGTTGCCGCCGATGACAGGACGAATGCTGCTCGACTGCGGTGTGAAGGCATGGCTCAGCTACGGAATGACGGAAACATGCAGCCACGTGGCACTGGCGCCGCTGACCGCCGAGACGCCCCTTTACCGCGCGATGCCCGGCATAACGTTCGCAGCCGATGCCGACGGTCGTCTGCGCATCATGGCGCCCGCTTACTCCTTCGGCGAACTCGCCACCAACGATGTTGTGGAACTTATCGACTGCCACACTTTCCGCTGGATAGGCCGCGCCGACAATGCCATCAATTCCGGCGGCATAAAACTGCACCCCGAGGTGCTGGAGCGGCAGTTCGGTGAACTTCTGCCCACTGTGGCTTTCTACCTCACATCGGAACCTCACCCGCTGTGGGGCAGCGCGCTGGTGATGGTAATAGAAGGCAGCGAGACCGATGCCGACGCCGCACGCGCCGTACTCGATGATGCCATTGCCGACCGTCGGACCCTCCCAAAGCGCTATATCGCCGTGGCGAAACTGCCACGGACCGCATCGATGAAAATTCTCAGACTCAACCCCTCACAACTCTGACTATGGATATCCTCTACGAAGACAATCACATAATAATAGTGAACAAGCGCGCCGGCGAGATTGTGCAGGGCGACAAGACCGGCGACGAGCCCCTGGTCGACACCCTGCGCAAGTTCATCAAGGAGCGCGATGCCAAGCCCGGCAACGTATTCATGGGCGTGGCTCACCGGCTCGACCGTCCCGTATCGGGAGTGGTGGTCTTTGCCAAGACTTCAAAAGCGCTCGCCCGACTCAACGCCATGTTCGCCGCCGGCGACATCCACAAAACATACTGGGCGATTACCCGCAACCGCCCCGTGCCCGAGAGCGCCATGCTCCGACACTTCATCACCACCACCGAGCGCAACAACAAGAGCTATGCCCACACTCAGGAAGTGAAGGGAGCCAAGGAGGCGAGGCTACAATACACCCTCATCGGCGCCACCGACCGCTACAATCTGCTGGAAGTGCAACTCTTCACCGGCCGCAAGCACCAGATAAGAGTGCAGCTGGCGGCCAACGGCACTCCTGTCCGCGGCGACCTCAAGTATGGCGACCGCCGCTCCAACCCGGACGGCAGCATTTCGCTTCATGCCCGACGCATATGCTTTGTCCACCCCGTCTCCGGCAAGGAAATCGACATCACGGCACCCGTGCCCGACGACAATCTGTGGCACGCTCTCGAACAATCAACCCCAACAGCAACGGACAATGGAAAATCGCAAGCTTAAAATAGTATTTTTCGGCACTCCCGAATTCGCCGTGGCCAGCCTCGACGCACTGCGCGCTGCCGGCCACGATATCGCCGCCGTGGTGACAATGCCCGACAAGACGGGAGGCCGCGGCAAGCACATAATCATTTCAGATGTCAAGAAATATGCGCTGGAGCACGGCCTTCCGCTCCTCCAGCCCGAAAAACTCAAGGATGAGGCATTTGTCGAGGCACTGCGCGCAATCGGCGCCGACCTTTTCGTGGTCATAGCCTTCCGTATGCTGCCGCAGGTGGTTTGGGACATGCCGCCCATGGGGACCGTAAACCTCCACGGCTCGCTACTGCCCCGCTACCGCGGCGCCGCGCCCATAAACCGCGCCGTCATGGCCGGCGACAGCCGCACAGGCGTGAGCACTTTCCTGCTCAAACACGAAATCGATACGGGCGACGTGCTTATGCGCCGATCCATAGAGGTAGGACCCGACGAAAATGCCGGCTCGGTGCACGACCGCCTCATGCTCCTTGGTGCCCAGACCATTACCGACACCGTGGCCGCTCTCGCCGACGGCACGGCATCGCCCGTGCCGCAGTCGGAGCTGGATGCCGAGCCGTGCCCGGCACCAAAGATATTCCGCGAGGACTGCCGCATCGACTGGAACACCCCTTCGGCAAAGATCCACAACCATGTGCGCGGGTTGGCGCCCTACCCCGCCGCCTGGTCGGAGTTTACTCATGGCAGCAAGACCGACAGCATAAAAATCCTTGCAACGCGTCGCGGCAATTACGGCCATCTCACCCCCGGCACCGTGGCTCCTGCCGGTAACAGAGTGATTGTCGGCACCGGCGACTGTGCCATCGAAATCGTTGACGTCCAACCCGCCGGCAAGAAGGCCATGGCTGCCGCCGACTGGTACCGCGGGCTCCATATCACCGCCGGCGAACACCTAATCCTTGGCTGATTTTCGCTTTTTACGAATATTTAGCATAGCGCCCCGCGTTTTATTCACATTTATTTCTTAATTTTACGGCTGATTTTAAGTATCTGTCCTTTATAAGGTGAACATATACGCGGCTGACGTGTTGATTTTTCAAGAAGCGGTTTTAACAAACCGCATCCGAAAATCATCGACATTTAACCGTAACATCCTGTCAAAATGGAAAATAGCGAAAACAAAACCCTCGAGGATATTCGCCGCGAGCGTAAAGAGCAGCAGGACGCCAAAATGCGCCCCAACAATGTGATGCGTACCATCTTCGGTATCATCATGATAATAGTGTATGTAGGCATGGGCGTGCTTTTCCTCATCGACTTCTTCAACTGGGCCCAGTTCTCATGGGGTTGGACACGCTATATCGTCGGCATCGTCCTGATAATCTACGGCGGCTGGAGAGCTTACCGACAGTTCAAAGGCATCGACTCCTCAATGTGAACAGCTTATGAAACTTAAAGCACTGATGGGCGCCGCTCTGTGCATGGCCATGGCAGCCTGCAACATCGGCCCCCGCGAAACCGGCAACAACGCCACCCGGGGCACCGCCACGATAATGTGCGACGGCACCTTCGAAAATATCTTCGAGCAGGAAGTCGAGGTCTTCGAGTACCAGTACCCGGAGGCTCACCTCCTTGTGCGCTATGTCACCCAGACCGAGGCCTTCGACTCGCTGTTCAGCCTCAACACGCGCACCATAGTAGCCGCCCGCGACCTCACCGCTCAGGAAAAGAGCGCATTGCGCGCCCGCTATCGCAACGAGCGCGACATCACCGTCAACGTGCGTTCGTCCATGATTGCCGTCGACGCTGTGGCGTTCATTGTCAACCCCGCCAACACCTGCGAGAAACTCTCCATCCCCGAACTCGGCGACATTCTGAGCGGACGCACCACCCGCTGGGACGAACTCGAACCCAGCGACCTCGGCAATATCCGCGTGGTCATCGACAACAGCGGCTCGTCGCTCGCCACCTTCCTGCGCGACAGCGTGCTCCACGGTGAACTTCTCGGCCCGACGGTAGTTTCGGCCGGCAGCATCCCCGAAGTATTCAATATTGTTGAGAACGACCGCAACGCTATCGGTGTGCTCGGTGTCAGCTGGATAACCTCCGACATGGACTGCGCCGACATCAGCAGCGAAGACTTGGCACGCAGCGTGCTCTCCGACGACCCCGTCGTGGGCGCAACGCTCACACAGCGCGTCAAAGTGCTGCGCGTTTACCGCGCCGAAGATGCCGTGGCATACAAACCCTACCAGCAGTATATCTTCGACGGCTCTTATCCCCTCTTCCGCCAGATATATATGATTACTGCGGCGTCGACCCACAATGTGGCCGGCGGGTTCTATTCCTTTGTCACCGGCCCCATCGGGCAGAAGATAATCATGAAGACCGGCATCCTGCCCGCCAGAGTCAACATCCAGCGGGTGGAGCTTCCCGAAAGGGACTGACAGCCGCTTTCGCAATGGAAAAATCAAAAACAAATCGTAAAATATAAAACCAAGAACCACTGCTAAATGAAAATCAAGTTACTATTGGCTCTGATGCTTGCATTCGCCTTCTCGGCAGCCGCTCAGACACAAGGTTACAAAGATGGTATCGAGTACTATAAAGCGGGACAGTATGCCAACGCGCGCACCATCCTGGAACGTACACTCAACGATGCCGGCACCGACAAAGCCCTCGCAAACTACTATCTGGGTATGATAGCCCTCAGCGAGGACAACGCCTCCGCCGCCCGCAACTATTTCACCACCGGTCTGCAGCTTGACCCCCAGAGCGCTTTCAACCACGTGGGCATGGGTGCCCTCGACCTCCTCAACGGCGATGCCAACGCTGCTAAGGATCAGTTCAAGACCGCCCAGAACCTCGACAAGAAAAATGCCGAGATCAGCGTGGCAATAGCTCGCGCATACTACAACACCAATCCCGTGACATATGCCACCGAGATTGAGAAAGCCATGCAGAAGGCCCGCAAGGACTCCAAGAACAAATGCCCGGACATCTACGTGCTCGAAGGCGACATGCTTTCCGCCGAGGGCCGCTACGGCGATGCCGCCGCCCGCTACGAGACGGCCATCACCTACGACCCCGCCAATCCCGAGGGCTACGTGAAGTTCGCCAACGCTTATGCCAATGTGAACAAAGCTTTCGCAATCTCTAAACTAGAGGAATACCTGCAGCAGCACCCCGAGAGTGCCATGGTTCAGCGTGAACTCGCCATGAAGTACTTCGACGCCGACCGCTGGCGTGCCGCCTCGGACCTCTACGCCCGATATATCCAGAATCCCAACCACTTCCCCGAGGACAAGGCCCAGTATGCCGTGCTCCTCTACTGGTCGGAAGACTATCCCCAGTCGCTGGCCGTGGCTCAGGAAATTCTGGCTAACGACCCCTCCAACTTCCTGATGCAGCGCATACAGTTCCTTGACCAGACGGCCATGGAGCAGTACCAGATCGCCGCCGACAATGCCGCCCGCTTCTTCGCCAGCAATCCCGGCGCAAACTTCACCATCAAGGACTACACCACCTATGCCGACGCTCTCAGCGGTCTCGGACAGGACTCCCTCGCAGTAATCCAGTATGAGCTCGCCGCCGAAAAATATCCCGAAAACGGCGACCTGCTCAAGAACCTCAGCACCGTATACTCCCGCAACCGCCAGTACGGCAAGAGCGCCGAGGCCTACGACGCATACCTGCGCCTGCAGGAGAACCCCTCGCTCACCGATAAGTTCGGTATGTCCGGCCGCTACCTCAACGCCGCCGTATATGCCGAAGACAGCGTGCAGGCTCAGGAGCTCGCCGGCCGTGGCATTGAATACGTCAATCAGGTAATCGCCGGCACCGCCGAGGTTACACCGCTGATGTACCAGCGCCTTGCCCGCCTCTATGTCGCCGCCAACGGCAAGCGCCCGGATGCCGATGCCATCGCCGCTTACGACCGCATGCTCGAGCTTCTCGACGCCAACCCCGAGAACCTCAACCCGGCGAACCCCAACAACGCCCTGCAGCTCTACTCCGAGGCATATGCCTTCGAGCAGGCCTTCGCCTCCATCTCCGGAAACCGCGAGGGTGTTACCCACTGGGGCGAGAAGTACCAGCAGATCCGCGACCTTATGAACCAGGCCGGCGGCGCTGCTCCCGCTCAGGAATAATAGTCTGAAATCTCGCACAAACATACGCGGGGTCGCTGCCACAGGGCCGCGGCCCCGCTTTCTCTAAACTGAGGTAATTATGGCATTCGAACCCCTTGCGGAGCGCATGCGCCCGCGAACACTCGACCAATACATAGGGCAAAAGCACCTTGTGGGTCCCGACGGAGTCATCCGCCGCATGATCGACACCGGCAACGTATCGTCCTTCATCCTGTGGGGGCCTCCCGGCGTGGGAAAGACCACACTGGCCCGCATCATCGCCAACACCACCCAAGCGGCATTTTTCACACTGTCGGCGGTGACATCGGGCGTAAAGGAAGTGCGCGAAGTCCTCGAGCGCGCAAAAGCCGAAGCCGCCGGCATGTTCTCCAAAGGGCGCCCGATCCTCTTTATCGATGAAATCCACCGGTTCAGCAAGAGCCAGCATGACAGCCTGCTGGGCGCTGTTGAGAACGGCACTGTCACACTCATAGGCGCCACCACCGAGAACCCGTCGTTCGAGGTCATCCGGCCGCTGTTGTCGCGCGCTCAGGTCTATACCTTGCGTCCTCTCGAAGCCGACGACCTTCAGCAGCTTCTGGAGCGTGTGCTCACCGCCGACGAGGTGTTCAAAAGCCGCAAAGTGCGCGTCGAAGGTACAGACGCTCTGTTCCGCTATGCCGGCGGCGACGCCCGCAAGCTCCTCAACATCCTCGAACTCCTCGAACAAAGCACTTCTCACGGTAAGCACATCATAATCAATGATAAAACCGTGAGCGACAGCCTGCAGACAAACCCTCAGGCCTACGACAAAAACGGCGAGATGCATTACGACATCATCTCGGCTTTCATAAAGAGCATACGCGGCTCCGACCCCGATGCCGCCGTCTACTGGCTGGCGCGCATGATAGCCGGCGGCGAGGATCCCGAGTTCATAGCACGCCGCATGGTCATCCTCTCGTGCGAGGACATAGGTCTGGCAAACCCCAACGCCATGCTCATTGCCAACGCCACATTCGACATCATTCAGAAAATCGGCATGCCCGAAGGCCGCATACCCCTGAGCGAATGCGCCGTCTACCTCGCGAACAGCGCCAAGAGCAATTCTGCTTATATGGCTATCGACGCCGCCTTGGCCGAAGTTGAGCGCAGCGGCAATCTGCCGGTTCCCCTTCACCTGCGCAACGCGCCCACATCATTGATGAAAAAACTCGGCTACGGCGAAAACTACAAGTACGCCCACGATTATCCCGGCAATTTCGTGCAGCAGCAGTTCCGGCCCGACGCCGTGCGCGACGTCCGCTTCTGGCACGCATGCTCAAACCCCGCCGAGGACGCCATGCTCGCCCGATGGCAGGCCCGATGGGGCAAATAATAGCATTCCTATAACAAAAGCGGCGGTTCTTCGTATGAAGGCCGCCGCTTTTGTTATAGGAGCGTTTCAGAGTCAGATTGCGTTCTCCACATTCCAGACAAAGGCCCGCAGGCCCAGTTTGGGGCGCTCTTTATCGATGTCGGCGAGACGAGCAAGGACGGTATCGACGCGGCTGTCATCTACCACGGTTAAAATTGCCGAGGCCATCGACGGCCACGCATGGCTACCGTAGTGGGGCTCGCCGGTGCGGGTGCCGCGGCCTGTTACCTGCTCCCACGCCGTGAAACCGCGGCAGTTGTTGCGCTCCAATAAATCGATAATTCTCTCGTAGTGTGCCTGATCAAAGGCTATGAATATGCTTTTCATTGTTTTTGTGCTTGTTTACGCAGTTTCTTGCGACGGTTCTTGATGCCTCTGCCGGCGAACACGCAGTAAAGTACGGGCACGAACAGAAGGGTGAGGATGGTGGAGAAGGTAAGACCGCCTATGACGGCCACGCCCATCGGGCGCCACATCTCGGCACCCTGACCGGTACCCACAGCCATGGGCACCATGCCCAGAATGGTGGTGAGCGTGGTCATCACCACGGGGCGCAGACGGCTCTCGCCGCCGAGAATGACGGCACGCCGCACACTGAGTCCGCGCTCGCGGTTGAGCGATATATAGTCGATGAGCACAATGCCGTTCTTCACCACGATGCCGATGAGCATAATGGCGCCGATCATGCTCATGACGTTGAGCGAGTGGCCGGTGAGCCAGAGGATTATGAAGACGCCCGAGAACGCGAACATCAGCGAGGTCATGATGATGCCCGGATAGGTGTAGCTCTCGAACTGTGCGGCCATGACGATGTAGACAAGTATGATGATGAGCACGGCCAGTGTGAGAAGGTCGCGGAACGAGTCCTGCTGATCCTCGTAGCTGCCGGAGAGCTCGATGTTCACTCCTTGCGGGATGTCCATATGTTCCAGTGCCGCCCGCGAAGCCTCGACAATCTGACTCATGGGCACATCCTGCACCGTGGTGCTCACGGTGACAATGCGCTCGCGGTCCTTGCGCTCGATGGTTGGCGGTGAAAAGCGCTCCACCACCGTGCCGACGTCGCGCACACGTACTGCCTGGCCGGCATTGTTGTATATCAATATGTTCTCGATGTCTTCAAGAGAGGTGCGGAACTCGGGAGCATACATAACCTTGATGTCGTACTCCTCGCCGTCCTCGCGGAACTGCGAGGCGAGCTGGCCGTTGACGCGGTTGCGGAGATATGTTGCCGCCGTCGAGAGGTTAAGTCCGTAGAGTGCCAGTTTCTCGCGGTCGAAATCCACCTGATATTCAGGCTGATAGTCCGAACGCGATATCATCACGTCGGCGGTGCCGGGAATTTGCCGGAGTGCGGCCTGAAGCATGCGCGCCACCGAGTCTGTCTCGGCGAAATCATAACCGTATATTTCGTAGTCAATAGTGGCCTGGCCACCCATTGAGCCGCCCATACCGCCAACCATAACCTGCGCCTTCTTGAATTCGGGATACATGCGCAGGTCGCCGCGCATGAGCTCGGCAATTTCCGTCACCCCGCGGCTGCGCTCGCCGGGGTCGCTGAGCCTTATGTTCATCGACACGATGTGCGGGCCATTGTCGCTGAGCGATGCGAAAGTATTGTCGCTCGAGGCGGTGCCGACCGTGTAGTTGATCATTTCAATCTCCGGGTATTCGTCACGCCACTGGTCGACGAGCCGGGCAGTGGCCTCCTGCGTGATTTCCACACGCGTGCCTATGGGCATTTCAAGACTCACCCTCATACGGGCATCGTCGGCCGTGGGGAAGAATTCCGTGCCGACAAAGCGCAGCAGGAAGAGCGACCCGACGAATATGCCCATACATACCACGAAAGTCACGGCCTTGTGGCCTACCACCCAGCCCAGCAGGCGCCCGTAGCCGCGATCGAAAGCGTCGAGGCCGCGGTTCACCGGCGTGAACAGCAGGTTGTAGAGCTTGCCGTGGTGGTTCACACGCCGCAGCAGCTGACTGCACAGCATGGGCGTGAGCGACAGCGCGCAGATGGTGGATATTATCATCATGATGGTCACCATCCAGCCCAACTGGCGGAAGAGCACGCCGGTCATGCCCGTCACCAGAGTGAGGGGGAAGAATACGGCGATAAGAGTAAGCGTCGAGGCCACTACCGACACCGCCACTTCGTTAGTGCCGTGCACGGCAGCCTGTTTGGGGTCGGAACCACGTTCAATGTGCGTGGTGACATTCTCGAGCACCACAATTGCATCGTCCACAACCATGCCTATCGATATCGACAGCGCCGACAACGACACTATGTTGAGCGTGTTTCCCGTGGCGTACAGATATATGAACGAGGCTATGAGCGATATGGGGATGGTGATGGTGATGATCAGGGTGGCACGCCAGCGCCCCAGGAAGAAGAACACCACGATAACCACAAAGAGAAGGGCATAGAGCACGGTCTCCACCAGCGACGATATGGTGTTGCGGATATTGTCCGATGTATCGACGATGATGTCGAGTTTCACGTCCGAGGGTAGGCGGCGCGCCAGTTGCGGCAGCATTTTCAGCACTTTATCGGAGATTTCCACACTGTTGGCACCGCTCTGCTTCTGAATGACAATCATGGCGCCCTGCTCGCCGTTGTTGTAGGTCTGCTGGGTGCGTTCCTCCAGCGAGTCGTCGATACGGGCCACATCGCGGAGATAAACAGTACGACCCCCGACATTGCCGACAACTATGTTTGCCATCTCGTCGCTGCTGCCGAACTCGCCCTGCACACGCAGCGCGTAGGTATCAGAGCCGATATCGAACGAGCCGCCGGGGATGTTGCGGTTTTCGGCACCGATAATGCTGCCTATCTGCTCGATGGTGAGGTTATAGGCCTCCAGACGCGACGGATCGACATATACGTGGATCTCGCGTTTGGGGGCGCCAGAAATGGAAACGGAACCTACTCCGTTGACGCGCGCCAGTGGGTTTGCCACGGCATCGTCAAGTATCTTGTAGAGGCCGGGCATGCTCTCGTCGGCCTTGACCGACAGCAGGATAATGGGTATCATGTCGGTCGAGAACTTGAAGATGATGGGGTTCTCGGCGTTGTCGGGGAGCATGGACGACACCATGTCGAGTTTGTCGCGCACGTCGTTGGTAAGCACATCGATATCCTCTCCGTATTCGAACTCGAGGGTTATCACCGATATGTTTTCGCGCGATTTGGAACTTATGTGCTTGAGGTTGCTCACCGAATTGAGCACATTCTCGAGCGGGCGTGTAACGTTCTGCTCAATATCCTGGGCGCTCGCTCCCGAATATGTTGTCATAACCATGAGCGTGTTGGTCTCTATGTCGGGATAGAGATCTATAGGCAACTTCATCAACGAGAAGATGCCTAATATGACCACTGCGACAAAGCACAGCACGGTCATGATAGGGCGTTTGACGGCACTGCCGTAAAGACTCATATCTGTATGGTTTAATTATTTACAAAATCAGTTGCGTGGAGCCATAAGTTCGACGTCCACGCCGTCGGCCAGACGGCTCTGTCCGGTTATCACCACAGTATCGCCATCGGCAATGCCGTCGAGAAGCTCGTAGCTGCCTTCGAGGCGTTCACCCAGCTGCACACGGCGGAATTCCACCTTGCCGTCGCGGTAGACATAGACATATTTGTTGCCGGAGCCGGTCTGTTTCACCACCGCGCGGTCGGGTACCACGACATTGGGGCGTGTGCCCAAGTCGAGGCTCACGCGGGCGAACATGCCGGGACGCAGTCGCTCGGCGCCGTTGGCTATCTGCACCTCTACGGTGAATGTGCGCGTGGCGGGGTCTACCGACGGGTGAACTCTCTTCACCGTTCCGCTGAAAGTCTCGCCGTTGTAGGCGTCGAAAGTAACGTTCACGGGCAGACCCGGGCGCACAAGCGACATATCGTTCTCGCTGACATTGAGAAGAACTTTCACAGTGGGCGTGAGCTGGCCGACGGTGAGCACGGGCTGGCCGCCGGTAAGATCGCCGGGGTCGAAATTGCGGGCGGTGACAACGCCGTTGATCGGCGAGCGCAGCTCGGTGTTCTCGAGCACATTGTTGTACTGCGACAGAGCGGCTTCGTACTGCGCGCGTATCTGGTCGACCTGCTGGCGTGTCCCCGAGCCTATTTCCAGGAGCTGGGTCGCACGCTCGTACTCGCGGCGAAGCTGCTCCATGTTAATCCGCAGCTGGTCCGCTGTGCTGCTGTCGAGGGTGACGAGCACCTGACCGCGGCGCACATGGTCGCCGACCTCCACATTGATGGTCTTTATTCTGTTAGGGCTTGCCGGGGCTATGTTGTTGATATTTTCGGCTTCCACCGACGCCGTATAGGTCTTGACATGAGGTACGTCGATACGGCGGGCCACATCGACGGTGACCATGGGCAGTTCGGGAGCGTCGGCCGTGGCATTGCCGGCCTCTTCCTTGCCGGTGCAGGCGCCCAATGCCAGAGTGGCGGCGAGGGCTATGAAATATTTAGCGTTCATCAGTATTTGTAGTGGGTATGTTCTGTATATAACTTTCGATGGGAGCGTTGCCCAGCAGCAGTTCCAGATCGCTGTTGGCCACGAGATAGTTGTAGATAGCCTGCAGGTAAGCCAGGCGCGAGCGTGTGAGAGCAAGCTCGCTGTCGCGGATGTCGAGGTAGCTTGCCGCTCCTACCTCGCGGCTACGCTCCATGATGTTGTGAGCCGTCTCTGCCTGACGCACGCTCTCGGCGCACGACTCTATCTGCCGGACGTTGACGCCTATATTGTCGATAGCGAGTTCCACCTGCATGGCTATGCTGCGCTCAAGGTCGAGACGTTGCCATGTGAGTTCTTCGGCCTGTATTGTGGCCTGCCGGATGCGGTTTATCCGCTGACCGCCCCGCAGTATGGGCACCGACAGCGTGAGACCTATGGTCGAATAAGGGTTCCAACGGAAATTCTTGAACGGCGAGCCGTCGGACATCGACGTCCAGTTATAGTTTGCCGTCAGGGCGAGTGTGGGCGAGAAGGCGAGCTTCTCGATGGTTACGTTTCGCCGCAGCATGTCGGCATCCATATCGAGCAGTCGCAGCTG
The DNA here is from genome assembly GCA_017621055.1 of Muribaculaceae bacterium. Lineage (GTDB taxonomy): Bacteria > Bacteroidota > Bacteroidia > Bacteroidales > Muribaculaceae > CAG-873. Next base: position 84,303 of record JAGATX010000015.1, read on the forward strand.
GGCGTTGCGGCTGTAGTCGCGGTCGAGCCGGAGTGCCGTGGCGTACATATCGCTCTCGTAGCTGCCGAGGGTCGTTGCCGGCAGGAACTTGAATTCGGAGTCTATGCCCATTAGTATCTGCAGCTGGAGGGTGGCCTGACGAATTGCGACATCGGCCTGCATAAGTTCCGGCTCTATGTTGCGCATGGCCACCGACGTGCGCAGAACATCGTAATCGGAAGCGGCGCCGGCGGCATGCTGGCGCACGTATGTATCGTGTGTCAAAGCCGCCATGTCGTAGCTCTCGCGGATAACCTTGCGCGAATCTTCGGCGAGAAGAAGGGCATAGTAGGCGTTCTTCACCCTGTTCACCAGATCCTGCCGGCTCTGGCGGGCAGCTTCCACACTGCGGGCTATCTGCACGTCGCTCAGCCCTATGCTCTTCCACAGTTGCGGCGCTATCAGCGGCAACGATGCCGAGAAACCCAGCGAGAAAGAGTTGTCCAGGCCCATCTTGATACCCTCGTCGCGCCCCGAGGCACGGCCGGCCGCGGGCTCGGCGCCTTCTTCGCCGCCGGTATTCCCGCCGCCGAGGGAGCCGAAGTCCATGTTCATATACATCACCTGCTTTTCAAGCATGCGGCTGTAGGTGCCTCCGAAATCCACGGTGGGGAGAAGTGCTCCTATGGTCTCGCGTCTGCTGTAGTCAAGGCGGCGTACCTCCATGTCGGCCACGCGCACCGTCGGGCTCTCGGTGAGCGCTATGCCTATGCACTCCTCGAGGGTGAGACGCGGCAACGTATCAGCCGCCATTTCGGCACCCCGGGACACAAAGCCGACAAATCCGGCAGCAGCAACCGCCAGTATTGTTTGTTTAAATCCTTTCATTGTTTTCGTTTTTTTCCGGCTGCAAAGTTAATCACTATTGGAAAAATATGCAAATCCGGCGACTCGCAACCGCATAATTTTGGACAATTGCACCAATTTTCTCGACCAATCAGCGAAAAAAACATCGATATGTAATTTTTCGGCATATTCTTCGTCATATATATACATATGGAAGACATCATACTCAATATCGACGACGTAAGCAAGGCTTACACTGGACATCAGGCTCTCGATGGCATATCGCTGGCCGTGCCGCGCGGTTCGGTCTACGGACTGCTGGGACCCAACGGCGCCGGCAAGACAACTCTGATACGAATTATCAACCACATAACGGCACCCGACTCGGGAACGGTTACTTTCGACGGCCACACCCTCTGCCAGAACGACATTGCCAATATCGGCTATCTTCCCGAAGAACGCGGACTGTACAAGAAGATGAAGGTCGGCGATCAGGCCGTGTTCTTCGCCCGGCTCAAAGGCCTCGATAAGAAAACAGCCACCGAACGCCTGAAGGAATGGTTCGCCAAACTCGAAATCGAGGATTGGTGGGACCGCAAGGTGGAGGAACTTTCAAAGGGCATGGCGCAGAAAGTGCAGTTCATAGTCACAGTCCTTCACCGACCCGAACTGCTTATCTTCGACGAACCTTTTTCGGGGTTTGACCCCATCAACGCCGGCATACTCAAACGCGAAATCCTGGAGCTGCGCGACGCCGGCGCGACGATTATCTTCTCCACTCACAACATGGGCAGTGTCGAGGAGCTGTGCGACAATATAACGCTCATAAACCGGTCGCGCAACATCCTTACAGGCAATGTGCGCCAGATCCGCGAACGCCATAGCGGCAACCGCTATGAGCTGACGTTCATAGGCGATCCGGGCACTCTCGTCGGCGCCGTCGAGCCAATGTGCACTTCATTCACCCTCGGACAGATAGACCGCGACGGCAACGCCACGGCGACAGCGCGTCTGCGCGAGACCTCCGACATCCGCAATTTCATCGCCGCCGCCAACAGCGCCGTCGAGCTCCGCGGCTTCCGCCGCTGTCTGCCCTCGATGGACGATATATTTGTGGCAGCCGTAGAAGAATATAACTCCAAAAACTAAAGTCCGTAATGCAACTTCAAATCATCATAGCACGCGAATACCTCGAAAGGGTAAAGCGTAAAAGCTTTATCATCACCACCCTGCTCGTGCCCATCCTGATGCTGGGCCTCATGGCCGCCCCGGCCTTGATGATGATACTCAGCGAACCCGAGAAAACCGACGTAATGGTGTGCGACGCCACCGGCCGCATAGCCCCGCTGCTGAGCGGTAACGGCGAGGTGACATTCACCACCACGGACCTCACACCCGACGCCCTGCGCAGCGACGAGGACATCCAGGCCTACATAATTATAGGTGCCGACGCGGTGAGCCGCCCCGAACGCGATATCACCGTATATACCCGCGGCTCGCTAAGCATGATAACCGACTCATATATAACCTCGCAGCTCAACCGCGCTGTCGAGGATGTAAGACTCGAGGCTTATAATGTTGGCGACATACGCCGTATCCTCGACGAGGTGCAGGTGGACTGCACCTACCATACCGTCAATATCGAAGGGGAGGCCGAGACATCCACGTCCAGCACCCTGTCGTATATCATCGCCCTCACCACCGACATGCTCCTGTACATGTTCATCCTCATCTACGGTCAGATGGTTATGACCTCAATCATAGAGGAGAAAACCAACCGCGTGCTCGAACTGGTGGTGTCGTCGGTGAAACCCCGCATGCTCATGCTCGGCAAAATCCTCGGCATCGGTCTGGTGGCCGTGACTCAGATACTGATATGGGGCGTGCTGTTGGGCGCTGCCTCGGCATGGCTCATGCCCTCGCTGGGCGCCGCCGGCGACGTCGCCGCCAACGAACCCGAACTGGCGTCGGCCATAGCCCTGCTGGCCGACCCCGCATATGTATTCGGCATTTTCGGCTGGATGTTGCTCTTCTTCATCGGCGGTTATCTGTTCTATTCGGCCATCTTCGCCGCCATAGGCTCCGCTGTGGATAATATTCAGGATGCCGGACAACTGTCGTCAGTGGCTACCGTGCCAGTAATCCTCGGTATCATAGCCTCCATGTCAGTGATCAACAATCCCGGGAGCACCCTCGCCTTCTGGCTCGGCATCATACCCCTCACCTCGCCCATGTGCATGATGGCGCGGCTGCCCTTCGGCGTCCCCCTCTGGGAAATCCTGCTGTCACTGGCCGTTCTCTATGCCTCTTTCATGTTCATGATCTGGCTGTGTGCCAAAATCTACCGCGTGGGCATTTTCATGTACGGCAAGAAGCCTACCCTACTGGAAATTATCCGCTGGAGCAGATATTAAAACATTCGGGACTGTGCCGCCGTTATACGTTTGTGGTTTGAAAAACGCGCAACGGCGGCACCGTTTTGGCCGCTTTCGCCCCAATTTAAAGTTTTTTAAGCGGCCGGCATGCATTCTTTTCGCAAAAAAGCGCTAACTTTGCGGGCTTAAGCATAAATACATACTGTTAACAACAACATATGAGACAACTAAAGATTACAAAATCGATTACCAACCGCGAAAGCGCCTCGCTCGACAAATACCTTCAGGAAATTGGCCGCGAGGAACTTATCTCGGTCGAAGAGGAAGTTGAGCTGGCACAGCGCATACGTCAGGGCGACGAGGCCGCACTCGACAAGCTCACCCGCGCCAACCTCCGTTTCGTGGTTTCTGTTGCAAAGCAATATCAGAACCAGGGTTTGTCTCTCCCCGATCTTATCAACGAGGGTAACCTCGGCCTCATAAAGGCCGCCCGCAAATTCGACGAGACCCGCGGCTTCAAGTTCATATCGTATGCCGTGTGGTGGATACGCCAGAGCATTCTTCAGGCCCTCGCCGAGCAGAGCCGAATTGTGCGTCTCCCTCTCAACCAGGTAGGCTCCCTCAATAAAATAGGCAAGGCCCTCAGCAAATTCGAGCAGGAAAACGAACGCCGGCCCTCCCCCGAGGAACTCGCCGAAACCCTCGATGTCCCCGTAGAAAAAATTGCCGACACCCTCAAGGTCTCCGGCCGGCATATCTCCGTCGACGCTCCCTTTGTGGAGGGCGAGGACAACAGCCTCCTCGACGTCCTCACTAATGACGACAGCCCCATGGCCGACGCCTCGCTCAATCAGGAGTCGCTTTCCAACGAAGTGGAGCGAGCCCTCCGGCAACTCCATGAACGCGAGCGCGACATTCTCAAGATGTTCTTCGGCATCGGGTGTCAGGAAATGACCCTTGAGGAAATAGGCGCCAAATTCGACCTCACGCGCGAACGCGTGCGCCAGATCAAGGAGAAGGCCATTCGCCGACTCAAAGGTCAGCGTAGCCGTCTGCTTAAAGGTTACCTCGGCCAATAATTTCAGCCGTCCTCATATCAACTCCCGCCCATCCCGGCGGGAGTTTTTTGTCCCTTCCACAAAAAACGCTATCTTTGCATCATGACCGGCATATTGAACATGAACGTTGTTACACTATCTGCCCCCAGCCTCGACTGGCTGACAAAGGAACTGGCTGAAAAGATTGAAAAAGATCATCCGCAGCCTTTCGATATCGTTATTGCCATCAGAAGAGGCGGCAGCTATGTGGCGCGCTCGTTTCTCAAAAGTTTTCCGGAAGATAAGGCGCTTTTTTTCGCCGAAGTTCAGGTGCAGCGCCCCACGACAAAGAGAAAAAAAGGATGGGTCACAAAAGGTCTGCGTCGACTGCCGCTTTGGTATCTTGATTTCTTGCGTTGCATCGAAGCTTCATTGCTAAGCATTAAGCACAGTTTGTCAAAATCTGCCATACCTGCAATTTCTCTGGGCGATGATTTGGCTTCGAAAGTCAGATCTGGCAAGCCGGAAGTTCTTGTCATCGATGATGCCGTCGACAGCGGCGTGACCGTCAAAGCTGTGATTGATTCCATCAAGCGCCTAAACCCCGAAGCCCGCATAACAACGGCGGTCATCACCCAGACAACAAGTAATCCGCTTGTAAAAGCTGATTATTTTATTTATAATAACCGGACTTTGGTGAGGTTCCCCTGGTCCGCCGATTACCTCGAATCATGATTGTCGTTGATCTGGACGGCACGCTCCTGACATGCAATTCCTTCAGACTCTTTGCATCGTATCTTTTTCGCAATGCATTGAAAAAGGGAAAGGTCGGCACGGCCTTAAAGTTTTCTTGCTGGACAGCTGCCCGCAAATTAAATATAATTGACCATCGACGGCTGAAATGGCAACTTATGAAGCTCGCCGATATATCGATGACTGAAAACGACTACCTACTGCTCGCCGAAAATCTCGTCAAATGCTTAAATCCTTCAGTCGTTCAGTTTTTGCGCGGGAAAGAATGGATACTTGCCACGGCAGCTTCCTATGAATATGTTTTGTTCCTCTCCCGGCTCATTGGTTGTAAATCTTTCATCGCTACCCAGCGGCCGGCATCGGGCCTTTTCAAAGACTATCGTGAGAACAAAGGCGAAAGGAAACTCGAGGCTATCGGCAGTACGTTCCCTGGTTCAGAAATTGACACTGCCATCACTGACCATCTCGACGATTTGCCGCTACTCTCGGCTGCACATCGCCGAATTCTGGTAAATCCCTCCAAATCTACTCTCAATAACGTTCAAATACAGCGTCTCAACCCCACTATATGGAACTGAGGGACATTGTTTTTTAACATTCTTAACAGTTAGGCGGCGCGTTGACGGCGAAATAATTCGTAACTTCGCAATGAATTGACAGAAGTCCGCCAATTTGTTGTTTCATATATCCAAACCGCATGAAAAACAGCCTGCTGAGCCTTGTTATGGGCGCCATAGCCCTGCCATTCATAGCCGGTGGTTGCCACAAAGCACCCGCCGAGCCTAATAATCTGGTAATAATCCATACCAACGACACCCATTCGCAAATCGACCCCGACAGCCACGACCGCGGAGGCGTTGTCCGACGCCTGGCCGTTATCGACAGCATACGCCGCGCAAATCCCAACACCATGCTCGTCGATGCCGGCGATGTGGTGCAAGGCACCCTCTATTTCTATCTCTACGGCGGCCAGGTGGAGCAGGAAGTGCTCAACATGATGGGCCTCGACCTCGGCATCCTCGGCAACCACGAATTCGACAATGGCATCGACTCTCTGGCAACCATCCTGAACCTGCGGCACTCGCCCATGCTCGCCACCAACTACACTACCGCCGGAACACCCCTCGACGGACGTTTCATACCCTATGAGATGCGCGAGGTCGGCGGCAAGAAAATAGCGTTCATCGGCCTCAACCTCAATCCAGAAGGAATGATTTCACCCGAGAACTGCCAAGGGCTCGGATACCTCGATGTCATAGCCACCGCCAACATCATGGCCGACAGCCTAAAGAACCATATGGGTGCCGACGCCGTCGTGGCCCTGTCGCACATAGGTTACAACCCCGCCGGGCTGCCGGGCGACAGTCTGCTGGCCGTAAGCACCCGCAACATCGACGTCATTATCGGCGGTCACAGCCACGACACCATCGACCCCGCCACTGCCGAGGGCTCCCGGCGCAGCCGTCTGCGCAACATCGACGGCAAGGAAGTGCTGGTGGTGCAGACCGGAAAAGCCGGCCGCAACCTGGGAGTGATTACCATTAATCTGGACAGCCTCGGACTTGGAGGCCACCCCGATTACTCGCTCATACCCATCGACGCACGCCACGACGCCCTGCCCGCAAATCGTGACCTCGAGGCGCTGATTGCCCGCTACCGTGTGGGCGTCGACTCGTTGATGACCGACTGGATCGGCACTGCCACACGCCCGCTACCCGCCGACGGCAACGAACTCCTCAACTTTTTTGCAGACTATGTGTACTCGCGCGGTGCCGCAATAGCTCCCCGCGTGGACCTCTCCATTGTCAACAAAGGCGGACTGCGCACCGACATCCCCGCCGGCCGTTTTTCCAAAGGTCAGATAATCAACCTGCTGCCCTTCCGCAACAAGATAGTGGTTGTCGATGTGCCGGGAACAGACCTTAAGAGCATATTCGAGGTCATGGCCAGCACCGAAGGCAATGGCGTGAGCGACAACGTGCGCGCCACCTACGTGCCAGGCACCGACCATCCCGCCCTCGGTACCGTGACCATCAACGGCAAGCCCATCGAACCGGCGAAAACATACCGGGTGGCAACGATTGATTACCTTGCCAATGGCGGCGATTATATGCGCGGTTTCCTCAACGGGCGCCGCGTGGCATCCAGCGACAATGTAATATACGACGACCTCATCAGCTATTTCGACGGTGGCGCCGGCACAGCCCGACCCCTCGAAGGCGACACCATCGCCCGCTGGCAGCAAACAGCCCGCTAAACAACTTCTTGCCATGAATATACGCAATTATCTCACAATCCTGCTGCTCGCTCTTGCCGGCAGCATGGCCGCCGGCGACTCTCCCATCCTCGCCGCCGGCCACGAAGCCGACGCCACCCGTTGGGCAGACTCCGTCTACAACACTCTGAACACCCGCCAGCGCCTCGCGCAACTCATCTTCCCCAAAGTGTCGCCCCGCGCCGACGGCGCACGCGCCACCCTCCTTAAATATTTCCGCGACAACGGCATGGGCGGCCTCCTCTTCAGTGAGGGACCGCTCGACAAATATGCACAATATAACAATCTTGTTCAGGAAAACAGCCGCGTGCCCGTGCTCATGACCTTCGACGGCGAATGGGGCCTGTCGATGCGTATCCAGGACACACCGCGCTTTCCGCACAACATGGCGTTAGGTGCCGTGCGCAATCCCCGCCTGCTCTACCGCTACGGTCAGGAGATGGCCCGCGAATGCCGTCTTGTCGGGCTGCAGGTGAATTTCGCGCCGGATGCCGACGTAAATTCCAATCCGGCAAACCCGGTGATCGGGTATCGGGCCTTCGGGTCGGTTCCTTCGCGGGTTGCCACGGCGTCTGTGGCATATTCACTTGGTATGGAAGATGCCGGTGTGCAGTCTGTAGCCAAGCATTTCCCGGGTCACGGCGATACCAACGTTGACTCCCACAAGGCAAAGCCGACGGTGAACCATTCACGCGCCACCCTCGACACCACCGACCTGGTGCCCTTCCGCGAATACATCAACGCCGGTTTGTCTGGCATAATGGTAGGACATATTGCCGTGCCGGCACTTGACAACAGCAACACTCCCGCCTCGCTGTCGCCGGCGATAACAACATCGCTGCTCCGCGACGCCATGAATTTCAACGGATTGATCTACACCGACGCTCTGGGAATGCGCGGTGCCGTCGACCCCGCCGGCCGCGACGCCTCGCTGGCCGCGCTCCTCGCCGGCGCCGACGTTCTTCTGTGCCCGTCGCAACCCGTGCATACCCTCGACATCCTGGTGGAAGCCGTCAATAACGGAACAATTCCCCTCTCGGTGGTGGAAGACCGCTGCAAACGTGTGCTCCGATATAAATATTACCTCGGGCTGGGCCGCGCCGGCGCCGGCAGGGTGAACACCGACATCGCCGCCCTTCGGCGCGAAATCAATTCTCCCGAAGCCGCCGCCCTGATCGACGAACTGTGCGACGCCGCCATCACAGTACTGCGCAACGACCATTCCACACTGCCCTTCGGCGGTCTGGATTCCACCAAAACGGTGATTGTCACCATCGGCGCCGGCAACGGCGAAGAGTTTGTCAACACCTGCCTGCACTATGCCGATGCCGAAGTATTCCATATGCATACCGCCGGACCCGGACAGGCGGCGCGTGCTGCCATCAGGCGTGCCGACCGAGTTATTCTCGCCGTTTATTCCGACAGCGCCGCACAACGCGAAGTTTTTTCGCGTGTCAGCGCCGAAGCGCAGGGCAAATGCACCGCCGTGTTCTTCGTCAACCCCTACAAGATGAAGAAATTCAGTGCATCGCTGCCTAATGTCAATGCCCTCATGCTCGCCTATGACAATATCAAGCCAATGGAACGCGCCGCCGCCCAGGCTCTTTATGGAGGCATTGACGTCGACGGCACACTGCCCGTCGACCTGCGGGGCGTAGCGCCTGCCGGCACCGGCATAAGACTGCAAAAGACCCGGCTCGGCTTCAGCTCGCCCGTGGCCGAGGGCTTTCAGCCCTGGCTAACCGACAGTATCGATGCCATTGTCGGAAAAGTTATCGCCGACGGCGGCATGCCCGGCTGTCAGGTTCTGGTGGCCCGTCATGGCAACATAGTGCTCAGCAAAGCCTACGGGCGGCTGGCGACAGCAACAAGCCCGAAAGTAGACCGCCGCACAGTCTACGACCTTGCTTCGGTCTCGAAAGCCACCGGCACACTCCCCGGCATCATGAAAACCTACGACATGGGGCTGTTCAGCCTCGCCGACACTCTCGGTCATCTCATCCCCGAAATCACTGACAGCGCCAAGCGAGCCATCACCGTGCGCGAACTCCTTTACCACGAGAGCGGCATGCCGGCAGCACTGCCCATGTACGACATAATGGTAGACAGTAATTCCTACACGGGACGCCTGATAGCACCACGACGCGACGCCGTGCACACCCTCAAAGTGGGACGCAACGCCTTTGCGCACCGTCGCGCGCGCCTGCGCTCCGATATAGTATCGCCGCGACGCACCGACCGCTTTCCAATCGAAGCTGCCGCGGGCGTCTTTACAGGCCGCGGGACCTACGACACCCTTATGCACCGCATCTACGACATCCCCCTGCGGTCGACAAAAAACTACAACTACTCGTGTCTTAATTTCTGTCTGCTCATGGACATCGAACAGCGGCTCACCGGCCGCCCCCACGATGAATTTGTCAGAACCGAGGTTTTCGGACCCATAGGCGCCTACAACACCGGCTACCGCGCCGCCGACCGTCTGCCGGCCGACCGCATAGCTCCCACCGAGAACGACCCCTTGCTGCGACGCCAGATTCTGCGGGGATACGTGCACGATGAACTTGCAAACTTCTCGGGCGGTGTGCAAGGCAATGCCGGCCTCTTCGCCAATGCCGAAGACCTGGCAAAATTGTGCCAGATGCTCCTCAACGGCGGTACTTACGGCGACCGACGCATAATCTCCGAGGAAACGGCAAGACTTTTCACGACCGACAAAAGCGCCACCTGCCGCCGCGGCCTCGGTTTCGACAAACCCGACACCGAAAATCCTGAGAGCTCTCCCACTTGCGACGAAGCCGACCCCTCCGTCTTCGGCCACCTCGGTTTCACAGGTACCGTCTTCTGGGTCGACCCGGCCAACGACATGATTTTTGTGTTTCTCACCAACAGAGTGTACCCCACGCGCGACACTCCCGTGTTCAACCGCTCGGCAATACGTCCGCATCTTTTCAGCATGCTATATAAAGCTATAGAAAATTGAAAGTCAAACTCATAATCATCCTCCTATGCCTGTCGTCAGGGGCGCGTGCGCATACTCAGCCGTGCGACAGCGTGGTCGCGCCATCGGTCGGACAGCGCGTTGTCAGCATCGCCATGTCATTGGCCGTCAACGCCTCGCTCACGGAGTTGCTCAAGCACACCGTGCATGAACAGCGCCCCGACCTCAGCGGCAATAACTCGTTTCCGTCGCGCCACACCTCGTGGGCGTTCACTGCATCCACGGTGCTGAGCAGCGAGTTCTACCGCACCGCTCCGTGGGTGAGCGCGGGCGCTCATGCCATGGCATCGGGCATAGGGTTGCAACGTGTTGTCGCCGGCAAGCATTATGGCGGCGATATCGCCGCCGGCGCCGCACTCGGCATCCTGTCCACCGAAGGAGCCTATGCCCTCAGCCGTCTGTTTTTCGGCAACCATTTTGCCGGCGCCTGCGGCGACAGCGACCTCCGCCCCGCCCTGTATGTTACTTCCGAAGTCGTTGTACCCTTATCGCGACGCTACGACAGCGGTTTTGCCGGAACGCTGGCTGGCGTAATCCCCGTTGCCGAACGCTGGGGACTATGCGCGAACCTTACGGCGGCGTCCGCGCCCCTCCATAATGGTCGAGGCGCCGTGGCGGCTTACGGCTGGGCAACTCTCGGCGCCGTATACAGCGCCGCGCTTTCCTCGACGTGGGAAATGCAGGCATCGGTGTCGGTCGGAGGTGGCGCGCGGCGTCTGTGCCGCACGCCCGGAGGCTACTCCGCCATCTTCGCCGGCCGGCCCGATCTCCGTTTTATCTGGCATCTCACACCGCACTTCGGCGCCGGTATTTCAGCCGGTTATGTTGTTGCCGGGGACCTCTCGGCAGTCACCGCCGCCGTCAGCTCACACATCCTTTTTTGACAACCCGAGGAAATTTGCTAATTTTGCACCATAGTCTCAACCCGACGCGATTATGAAAACAAGAATATTGCTGCTATTTATCGCCATATCGGCCTTATTGACCGGATGCACACACAACGGCGGAGACATAGGGCCGCTCTTCGGCGCATGGCGCCTCGACAGCGCCTCACGCGACAACGCAACCATTACCCTCCCCGTCGGAAAGTACACCACATGGGCATTTCAGAACAGTCTGCTCACCGTGCAACTAATAGATGCCGCCCATTATGCAGAAACGCGCATAGGTTCATTCAGCCGGACCGCCGAAAACAAGCTGCGGCTCGACTTCGACAACAGTGCCGACGGCATTGAGGCCGGAACCGGAGCCTATGCCGCACCGCAATGGATGGGGTTCCCCGACAAAGGAGTTTTCGACCTCGATATAGCGCAGCTCGACGGTAAGAAGATGGTTCTTGTCTGGCAGTCGCCGGACGGCAGCGTCTACGAATATAAATTTACAAAAACATGGTAACCAGTCCACTTGCAGCAGTAACCGGTGCCGACGGTTTCATAGGCTCACACCTCGTCGAGGCCCTGCTCGACAGGGGGTACCGAGTACGCGCCCTCTCACAGTACAACTCGTTCAACAACTGGGGATGGCTCGAGAACGTGGCGCGGCGACCCGAACTCGAAATAGTGTGCGGCGACGTGCGCGACGCATCCTTCTGCCGCACATTCGTCGAGGACGCCGACACTGTATTCCATCTTGCGGCTCTCATCGCCATACCGTACAGCTACATAGCCCCCGACAGCTATGTGCAGACCAACATCGGCGGAACTCTCAACATTCTGGAGGCCTGCCGCAGCCACGCCACCCGCCGTCTGCTGGTGACATCCACTTCCGAGGTATACGGCACAGCCATCACAGTGCCCATCGCCGAGAGTCACCCACGCCAGCCTCAAAGCCCGTACAGCGCCACAAAAATCGGTGCCGACGCCCTGGCGCTAAGCTATTTCAACGCCTTCGGTCTACCGGTGACTCTCGTCCGCCCGTTCAACACCTACGGACCGCGACAGAGCGCACGTGCATTCATCCCGACGGTCATCAGCCAGATAGCTGCCGGCAAACGCTCAATCCGACTGGGAGACCTCCGGCCCACGCGCGATTTCAACTACGTGACCGACACCGCCGCCGGATTCATAGCCATCGCCGAAGCCCAGGGGCTGGAAGGACGAGAAATCAACATAGCCACCGGCACGGAAATCTCCATGGGCGACACTGCCGCCCTCATTGCGCGCACCATGGGAGCCGACATCGAGATTGTAACCGACAGCGAGCGCCTGCGCCCCGCCAACAGCGAAGTCCTGCGCCTGTGCGGCGACAACAAATTGATCACCACCCTCACACCATGGCGGCCCAAAGTGAACTTCGCCGAGGGGATTGCCCGCACCGTCGAGTGGTTCTCAGATCCCGAAAATCTGGCCATGTACAAGCCCGATATCTACAATCGATGAGCGCTTCCACCCTCACTTTTCTCTTTCTCGGCGGTGCAAAGCGCGTGGCAATAGGCCGAATGTTTCTGCAGGCCTGCGAGGCTCGCGGAATCGGCGGCCGGATTGTGGCCTATGAGCTGGACTCACACTCCGCCATAGCGTCGATAGGCACCGTCGTAGAGGGACTTTCGTGGCGCGATGCCGGTATATATGCCGATATCGATGCCGTTGTGGACCGCTATGGCGTCGACGTCATCATACCCTTCGTCGACCCCGCCGTGGCAATTGCCGCCGAATACCGGCGGCGTGTTGGAGGCGCCGTCTTTGTCCCCGTCGGCGACGCGGCAGTGGCCGCATCGATGTTCGATAAGATAGCCTCGGCCCAACTCTTTGAGCGCAAAGGTATTGCCACGCCCGCCACTTATCGTCCCGGCGATGCGTGTGCGCGCCTGATAGCGAAACCACGCTTCGGCTCCGCTTCAAAAGGCATAATAGCTATAGACACCCTCCAGGACCTCTACCAGGTTCAGGCGGCCGGCGACAAATACCTCATTCAGGAGCGAATAGACAACAAAGAGGAAATATCAGTAGACTGCTACGCATCGGTCTCAGACGGCGCGGTCACTGCCGTCAGCCCCCGTCTGCGCGGCGAGGTCTGCGGCGGCGAGGCCGTAAGGACAGAGACCGTCGACGACGCCGACGCCGTGGCGCTCGCACGCGAGGTAATCGGGCGCATAGGGCTGCGCGGAGCGGTCACCGTGCAGCTGCTGCGCGACCTCGACAGCGGGCGCCTGATGGTGATGGAAGTAAATCCGCGTCTCGGCGGCGCCGTGGTCGCGTCGGTCCATGCAGGCGTGGACATTCCCGGCATGATTGTCGACGAAGCCCTCGGCAAAAAGCCCGTACCGGCAGTGCCTGTGCCAGGCGTAGAAACGGTGCGCTACCTCGAAGATGTAGTTTTCAAATGAACCCCAACCACATAACAATCATTGCCGAAGCAGGCGTGAACCATAACGGTGACTACGACATGGCCTGCCGGATGGTGCTCGCCGCCAAAGCCGCCGGTGCCGATTATATCAAGTTTCAGACCGCCGTGCCCGAACTGGTGATCTCCACCTTCGCCCCCAAGGCCGAATATCAGAAAGAAACCACCGGCTCCGACGAAAGCCAGCTCGACATGTGCCGAAAAATCCATCTGCCACTCTCGGCATACGCCACGCTGAGCGAATTGTGCCGAACACAAGGCATCGGCTTCGTCAGCACCCCTTTCGACCTCGCACCCATCGACTGCCTCGCACCCCTGGGCATGGATTTCTGGAAGATACCCTCCGGCGAAATCACCAACCTGCCCTACCTCCGCAAAATCGGCGCACGCGCCGAGAAAATAGTGATGAGCACAGGCATGGCCACCCTCGACGAGGTGGCCGCCGCCATCGACGTACTCGAAACCGCCGGCACGCCGCGTGCCAACATCACCCTGCTGCACTGCACCACCCAATACCCTACCCCGATCGACGCCGTAAACCTGCGCGCCATGGACAGCCTCGCCGCTTTGGGCTGCGGTGCCGTGGGGTACAGCGACCATACTGTGGGAATCGGCGTCAGCGTAGCCGCGGCAGCGCGTGGCGCCCGTGTCATCGAAAAACACTTCACCCTCGACAGGACCCTGCCCGGACCCGATCATAAAGCATCGCTCGAACCCGACGAACTCAAAGCCCTTGTCGATGCCGTGCGACGTACAGAAATTATCCTCGGCTCGCCCGACAAACACGCCGCCGACGCAGAACGACCAAACATCGACATCGCCCGCAAGAGCATAGTCGCTGCCCGTCCCATCGCAAAAGGCGAACTCCTCACCGCCGAGAACATCACCGTAAAACGCCCCGGCAACGGCATATCGCCCATGAAATGGGACGAAATAATAGGCACCCGCGCCGTCCGCGACTACGCCACCGACGAGCTGATTTAGCATCGTGTCGGTCAGAAAAAGCTAAAAGCCTCTGAAATCACCTGGATTTCAGAGGCTTTTAGCTTTTTGCCATTTAGGTTCTTCGCTCAGCGAAGCGTCCTTCGGACGATATGTGACCCCGGAGGTTTCGGGGTTATAACTTTCAATGCACTGATTTACAAAGATTTAGAGAAGTAGTAGAGAGCCGACTCACTAATGACTCATTCTGCTATTTCAATGTTCTTCTCCGAAATAATATTTCGGTATTGCAAAGTTAATACTTTATCTCCAATTATCAATGAGCCAAAGCGTTAAAAATACCTTTTACTCACGATAAGATAATTTTTCAGGCTCACGGTTCAAAATGCCATATTGCCCCAATAACCCCTATCAGCCGCGTTTGTCCGACTCACGGATGATTTGAGGATGAAATCAACGGATTTTTCGGTCTGTTTCAAATACGGATTATCTCCTTTGTCAACAGATGAACGGTCGAGGACGGGTTGGCATAAACCTCTTTATCTTTGGCGCGTGCCGCAGCATCACTTATGTTCTCAATCAGTATTCTTTTCATCGCCGTTGAAAATTCTCCTTTGGAATAAGCCGGGTCTTTGCTTCTCAAAAGAGCCAGACACTCTGACGACGATATTTCACGGTTGACATCAGCATAGTGCAGCAGAAACCAATATTCTATACAAGGATTGGAAAGCAGAAGTATGGCATCCTTTATCTTTGACAGATGAGAGAGCATACCGGGCACATCAAGGTCGAACATCAGAAATGTCTTGTCGGCTGATGTTGTAAACCTCTCCCTTTTGCATCTGTCGATATACGGCTGGGATATATTGGAATCGCTCACTCTTGCAATGATTTCAACCGGCACACGAAAACTGCGGCGCAGCAAATCAACGTATGCCGCCTCTGTTTTCCCTTCGCAGAAAACGAAGAATGTCGGATTCATTTTCTTGCCTCTCGGCTGTTTCGCTTTTCGTGCCATAGTCAGATATTTTCAAATTCGTTGACATAAGGCACGGCGTCGAAACGACCCTGGAGATATGCTTTCTCCAGATCCATCTTCTCGCGGAAGTCCTTGTAATCAAAAAGTGAATAAAGGTCACTGGAGCCGTCATCGCGCTTGTTCACAAAGAAAATCTGGTCTTTGCGGAAGCGTGTCATGTCGAGCAGATGGGTGTTGTGCGTCGTAAATATGAGCTGCGCCGACCTGCTGTTGTGGAACAGGTTGATGAGATACTCAACAAGCCGGGTGTGCAGGCTCGTTTCCACTTCGTCAAGAAACATTGTCTTATTATTGCGGACAACATCCATTACCGTGAGCATTATCCTGAACAATATTTTTGTACCTTCGGATTCTTCCGTATTGAAGTCAAACGGAAGTGAAGGATTGCGGCGATGGAATGTCGTCAGTTCGCCGTCTTTGTATGAAAACTCCACAATGTCGCTGTCGGCGGCTTTAAGGACACGAAGGACCGCATCCTTGTTATCTCCGAGAAATCTGTCTGTCACCGCTGATGTATTGCCGCGATAACTGAATACAAGCTGTTCGTTGAACCATCGGTATATCTCCTTTGCTTTGTCACGATCCATCTGGCTTGCACGCGACAGGAAAAGCGTTTTGCGTGAGGTGTTCGACGCCACATCCATCGGACGGCGTATTACGGTCGTAAACTCATATTTCTCCTTCTTCCCTCCGGATTTACGTTCATCACGGGAGAATATCAGAGCCTTCCTCCCTTTGGGATAATAGTAAAGGCTTTCGGTAATGATTTCCTCACGTGTGCAGGAAAAAGAATATTCATGTTCTATCTCATTGACGATAAAACGTATGTAGAACTCACTCGGAGCATCATCTCCGCCAAATTTGAAAGGTTTGAAACCGAAACTGTCACCCTCATTATAGTTGTGAGAATCCAGAATCATATCCACCGCAGCCTTGACAGCCTTGATTATGTTGCTTTTGCCTGATGCGTTTGCTCCGTATATCGCAATAGTCTTCAAAAGCCGTTCTCCGCCGACGCTGAATGTGTTTTCGGCAAGGGCGCGGGCTTCCTTTGTCTGTATATTGGCAGCCTGTAAGTCAAGCGTTATTTTCTCGTTAATCGAGAAAAAGTTGGTGAGAGCGATTTCTAATACCATTTCAAATGCTGTATTTGTAATTATTTTGCAAATATAACACTTTAATTCGGATTATAGACTATTCAGCCAAGAAAAAATCAATGTTGTTTGTCCGACTCTGCGAAAACTGCGAGAGGCGTGGCTGCTCACGGTATTGTCGTCGGCTATGCCGTCGGAGTGTGACGGCGAAGCAGGCTTCACTGACACCCTCCGACCGCACACCGACTATGGGAGCCGGCTGAACACCGGCTGCCTCATACGCCTTGTGAGATTGCGACAGGGATGTCGCACACACAAGACTTCTAATCGACAGCCCGTGTTCTTAACGCCTGCTCATTGATAAGGAATTTGAGCCGCCTCGCCACTCTCCGTTTGTTACGGCCCACGGCGGCAAAGAATGTTTCGGTGCCGATCCCTCCATAAATTCCGGGGTCGTCCCCGACACATACATTGCCTTATACCGGGGCTGTCATAGCGGTTTCTAATGAAAGTATAGACATTATCATCGGTGAGAGAGTATGACATACA
>JAGATX010000016.1 GCA_017621055.1 Muribaculaceae bacterium
CACACACACCTTTTCTAATCCTTTCACTCCCTCAAAGCAACTTTTTCACTCCCTCTTTTCCTTTACGGATAGTTGTACCGTTATTTTATTATATGGTTGATTTTCAGCAACAAAAGTCATTGAAAATCAATTCCACATGAATACCTATCTTTGATGCTTGACTTAAAATCTGCGTTGCGGATTAAAAAGATTTTTCGTAATTTTGCAAATTGAAACACACGGCGAGGATGCAACAGCCGCGCCGCCACATTAACATCCTGAAAATGAGCAAAGAATATAAGCGCACACTAATAACCACCGCATTGCCTTATACCAACGGCCCCGTGCACATCGGCCATCTTGCCGGAGTGTACGTTCCCGCCGATATCTACGCCCGCTATCTGCGTCTGGCCGGCCGGCCCGTGACCCTGATAGGCGGCAGCGACGAGCACGGAGTGCCTATCACCCTGAAAGCCCGCAAAGAAGGCGTCACGCCCCAGGATATCGTCGACCGTTACCACAAGCTCATCAAGGAGTCGTTCGAGCAACTGGGCATTTCGTTCGACATCTACTCGCGCACAACATCGAAAATACACCACGAGACGGCATCGGAGTTCTTCCGTCATCTTTACGACAAGGGTGAGTTCGTCGAGGCCGAAAGCATGCAGCTCTACGACCCCGAAGCACGCCAGTTCCTTGCCGACCGCTACGTAACCGGCGAATGCCCCCACTGCCACAACCCGCGGGCATACGGCGACCAGTGCGAGGCCTGCGGCACCTCGCTGGCGGCTACCGACCTCATAAATCCCCGCAGCACCCTCTCCGGCGCAGTTCCCGAACTGCGCTCCACGCGCCACTGGTACCTGCCGCTCGACCGCTGGGAGCCCGCCCTGCGCGAGTGGATTCTGGAAGGGCACAAGGAATGGCGCTCGAACGTATACGGCCAGTGCAAGAGCTGGCTCGACATGGGGCTGCAGCCGCGCGCCGTGAGCCGCGACCTCAGCTGGGGCGTGCCCGTGCCTGTCGAGGGCGCCGAGGGGAAGGTACTCTATGTGTGGTTCGACGCTCCCATAGGGTATATATCCAACACCAAGGAACTATACCCTGACAGGTGGCAGACGTGGTGGAAAGACCCCGAAACCAGAATTATCAACTTCATAGGCAAGGATAACATCGTTTTCCACTGCATAGTGTTCCCCGCCATGCTCATGGCCTACGGCGACGGCTTCCAGCTGCCCGACAATGTGCCCGCCAACGAATTCCTCAACCTCGAGGGCGACAAAATATCGACCTCGCGCAACTGGGCGGTGTGGCTCCACGAATATCTCGCCGACTTCCCCGGCAAACAGGATGTGCTCCGCTACGTCCTCACCGCCAACGCCCCTGAGACCAAAGACAACGACTTCACATGGCGCGACTTCCAGGCCCGCAACAACAGCGAGCTGGTGGCCATCCTCGGTAACTTCGTAAACCGCGTGGCTGTCCTGACGCACAAATACTACGAGGGCGCCGTGCCCCCTGCCGGCGATTTCAACGCCACCGACCTCGCCGCCATTGCCGAGATGGAGCAGCTCAAAACCTCGCTCACCGCCAAACTCGAGGATTTCCATTTCCGCGAAGCCCTCAAGGACGCCATGGGCCTGGCCCGATTAGGAAACAAATACCTCCAGGAAACCGAACCCTGGAAACTGATAAAGACCGAGCCCGCACGAGTGGCCACTGTCATGAACCTGGCCGTGCAGATATGCGCCTCGATAGCCATAGCCATGGAGCCGTTCATGCCCTTTATGAGCGAACGGATGCAGAAAATGTTCGCCATCAGGCAACTGCGCTGGGACGACATTGCCCGCACCGACATTGTGGCCCCCGGCACCGTTCTTGATGCCCCCGAGCTCCTGTTCGAGAAGATCGACGACAGCGCCATCGACGCACAGATTGAAAAACTCAACGAGGCCAAGCGCAAAAACGCCATCGACAACTGGAAACCGGCACCGCAGCAGACACCCACGACAATCGACGCCTTTGGCGCCATGGACCTGCGCGTGGGAACCGTGCTGGAGTGCGAACCCGTGAAGAAAAGCGACAAACTGCTGCGTTTCGTCATTGCCGACGGCATGGAAAACCGCACAATAGTGTCCGGAATAGCAAAACATTACAAACCCGAGGAACTCATCGGCAAGCAGGTGGTGTTCGTGGCCAACCTTCCCGAAGTGAAATTGCGCGGCGTGACATCGCAGGGCATGATACTCTCGGCCCTCAATGCCGACGGCTCACTCTCGGTGATAGGCCCCCTCAAAAAAGCCTCCGATGGCGCTCAGGTCAAATAATCCACGCACTCCCGCCCATAACTTTCATAAACAGCATGGCTCCGACCAAGAAACCCCGTATTCTCATAGTCTACACCGGTGGCACCATCGGAATGATTGAGGACCCTGTGACCAAGGCCCTCAAACCTTTCGATTTCTCGCACTTGTTGGAGAATGTGCCGAAAATCAAGATGCTGGACTATGAAATAGACAATATCCAGTTCCATCCGCCGATCGACTCGTCGGACATGAACGTCGAACACTGGAAACTCATAGCCCACAGCATTGCCGACAATTACGATAACTACGACGGCTTTGTCGTGCTCCACGGCACCGACACCATGAGCTACACGGCCTCGGCCCTGTCGTTCATGCTTCAGAACCTGCAGAAACCGGTTATTATCACCGGCTCGCAGCTCCCTATCGGCGAAGTGCGCACCGACGGCGAGGAAAACCTGATCACCGCCCTTCAGATTGCCGCCGACCGCCGCGCCGACGGTACGCCGACTGTGAGCGAAGTGGCTATCCTGTTCGAAAACTACCTCTGGCGCGGAAACCGCTCGACAAAACGCAGCGCCGATAACTTCAACGCCTTCCGAAGCAACAACTACCCCGAACTCGCCAAGATAGGTCTGGGCATTAATTTCCGCTACGACGCCCTGGCCGAAAACCACAACGGCGGCCCGCTGGAACCTCACTATGAGTTCGATACCATGGTTATGCCCATCGACCTCTTTCCCGGGCTCAACGAGGCTGTCTTCCGCCATCAGCTCGCCACTCCCGGAATACGCGGCATAGTGCTCCGCACATACGGCATGGGCAACGGACCTACCGAGGACTGGTTCCTCGATGCTCTCGCCGACGCCGTGCGCCGAGGCGTGGTGGTGGTGAACGTAACGCAGTGCGTCAACGGAGGAGTGCAGTCCGGCAGATATATCAGCGGTGAAAAAATATCTGAAACGGGCGTGATTTCCGGCCACGACATAACCTTCGAGGCCGCCATTACTAAAATGATGTATCTGCTCGGCCTCGGTATCGAGGCCGACGAGGTACGCCGCCGATTCGAGCAACCTATCGCCGGCGAAATTACCATATGAAGCTGTTGAGTCGTCATATAGCGCCGGTGGTGGCCGCCATTATCCTGACGGTAAGCTCATTTTACGTAAGCGCTCAGAGCACAGCACCTGCGCGCACACCCCTGTGGGAGGTGGTGACCCTCACCGATGCCACGCCTCGTCCCGACAGCGGACGTGAGCTTGCCGACGTCGCCGTTGCCGACGGAAAAGTATATATCACCGTCGACCGCCCCGTAACCGTACGCGTGTTTTCCATCCTTGGCCAGCTCATTACCCAGAAACAGCTGGCGCCCGGACGCCACCGCCTCACCCTCGGCAACAAAGGCATATACATCCTCAAAGCCGGCGCAGACACCCGACGCGTAAACATATGAACAGCACCACCGATACAGTTACCATTGCCGTCACCGACGCCTCCGGACGCCTCCCCCGCTATGCCACCCCTCAGTCGGCCGGAATGGACGTCCATGCCTTCCTTCCCGAACCTCTGACCATCGTTCCCGGCGGCAGAGCGCTGATACCCACCGGCCTGCGTGTGGCCCTGCCGAACGGCTACGAGATGCAGCTGCGCCCGCGCAGCGGCCTGGCCCTCCGCCACGGCATAACACTCCTCAACTCGCCCGGCACTATCGATGCCGACTATCGCGGCGAAATAGGCGTGATCCTCGCAAACCTCGGCAGCGAACCTTTCATCGTCAACGACGGCGACAGAATAGCCCAGATGGTCGTCGCTCGCTATTCCTTTGTGACATGGCAGCCCGCCGACACCCTCCCCGACACCTCCCGCGGCGCCGGCGGCTTCGGCCACACCGGCCGATAGCACTGTCCTCCGAAATGACTGAAGAAATCATCAGCCCGGTGATTTTGCGGTGAATAAATGCCGCACTTTTCAATTTTTTGTGTATTTTTGCGGCACATAAACTTTTGCGACAATAACCCTAAATCAATATTGATGAAGAAACAACTATTACTCCTTCTCATGCCGGCGCTGGCGGCGCTGAATGCCACAGCCGGCGGCAACACCATCACGCTCGGCCCCGACGTGATGACCATCGACACCATCTACCATGCCAAGGTGGGGCCGGGAACAACGCAGACGCAGCTGCATCTCACCGGCGGCCCCAACCTCAATGTGTTCTACCTGACGGTGGATATCAGCACTCCGGGCGTGAGCATGCGCACAGTATGCCCCGGCGGCCGCATAGCCGGCAACGCACGCACCTCCGCCATGGCCGAGGCTAACTCCAACGCCAACACGCTCTATTTCGCCGGCACCAACGGCGACTTCTACTATACCTCCGGCAAAGCCACCGACGGCAGCTCGCTGGTAGGCACACCCACCTACGGCGCCATCGTCGACGGCGAAGTCTACAAGAGCTCGGGCGCCGGCTATCAGTTCACCGTCGATGCCGCCGGCATACCGCGCGTGTGCCGCATCAGTTTCCATAACGGCACGGCCACCAAAGGCGACGCCAGCGTTCCTTTCCGCGGTATCAACGTCGATGCGCCCAACAATGCGCTGACACTCTACACGCCTCGCGGCTGGACATCGCCTTGCCAGGGCGCCTATGCCGGCAACTGCGCCGAAGTATATGCCCGTCTGGTGGAAGGCGACAGCTTTGTGGCCGGCCGTTCGTTCCGCGTGGAGGTCACCTCCAATCCGACCTCAACGGGCGATCTGCCCGTACCTGCCGACGGCTGCGTGCTTCTCGCCCGTGGCAGCGCCCGCGCCTTTGTCGACGGACTTCAGCCCGGCGATATCGTCACTCTCGACAATGTGATCACCACCCCTGAGGGCGAGCGCATCTACCCCACGCAGTGCGTGAGCGGTAATCCCAAGAATGTGCTTCTGGGTGCCAACGCACAGAGCGAGGCCGAGCGCGGCGATGCTTCCGACCGTCACCCACGCACAGGCATAGGATACTCGCAGGACGGCACAAAGGTGATAATGATGGTTGTCGACGGTCGCGGCGTATCGAAAGGCGTCACCACCGGCATGCTCGGCGACCTGCTCATCTATGCCGGCGCCTACGAGGGCGTGAACCTCGACGGCGGCGGCTCGTCGACGCTATACACCGCAGCTCTGGGCGTGCGCAACCACTGCTCCGACGGCAACGAACGCCCCGTGGGTAATGCCATCTTCGCCACCGTCGACGGCAACGTCACCGACCGCGAGGTTGCCGAGGTTCAGTTCGTGGACTGGCACAAATCCATGCCCCAGATGGCCGTCTACACCCCGCAGGTCTATGCTTTCAACGCCGCCGGCGTGCTCATAGATACCGACTTCCGCGACTACACGCTCACCTGCCCGCCTGAATTGGGCACCATCACCGCCGACGGCAAGAGCCTGATAGCCACCGGCGAAGGCGGTTGCCATGCCCTCACCGTGACCTACGGCAACGCCACACCGGCATCGATAGCCGTAGATATCGCCCCCGCCGAGATCTCTCTGCGTCTCGACCGCGTAATCCTGCAGCCGGGCGCAACATATCCCATCCAGCTCGTTGCCTCCACCACCACCGGCCCCGTTCCCGTGAGCGCCGCCGCCTTCACGTGGGAGAGCTCCGATGTTGCCATCGTCACTGTCGACGATAACGGCGTGGCAACAGGCGTGGCAAACGGCACCGCAACCATCACCGGCCGTCGCGGCGACGCCACCGTTGTTCTGGCCGTGGATGTGCAGACCCCCGACGCCGACATTATCCCCGTGGAGTCCGACCTCGCCGGATGGACAATGAAAAAGACGCTCATGGGCACCACCGAGATGGCAATTCTTGAAAACGGTCTGGTAATCGACTATACCATGGGCTCCAACGCACGCGGCGCAAAGATGACACTCAACGCCCGCAAAGAGCTGCCCGCACGCCCCAAGGCCCTTCGCATCCGCATGACCGACGCCACCGTCATTCCCACATCGTTCGCCGTGACCTTCAAGGCCGCCAACGAGGCCAAGAACACCGTGGTGACAAACTCTGAAATCGGCACGTCGGCACAGTGGACGTGGGAACTGCCCCTGTCTGAATATTACGACCTCGACGACCCCGCCACTTACCCCATAGAGTTCGTCTCGCTGGTAATCTCGCCGGCCGATGCCGCCAAAGCCACAGGCCACATCGAACTGCCCGGCATAGAGGTGGTATATCCCGAGGGTGCCAGCGGAATTGAGGAAGTGACCGTCGACGACGCCGTTGCCGCCGGCGACGCCGTGTGGTACAACCTCGCCGGCGTGCGCGTCAACCCCGACAGCCTCGTGCCCGGTATCTACATCCGCCGCACCGGAGCAACCTCCGTTAAGGTAGCGGTGCGCTGACCACGCCCGTCACCCCCCGAAAAAGCATATCGGAGCGCCTCGGCGCTCCGATATGTTTTTTTATAATCTTGCTTTCTGAATTTGCGCTAGGAGCGGGCGGCGACGGCACGGGCGGCGGCGATTCCGTCGACGGCAGCCGATACAATACCGCCGGCGTAGCCGGCACCTTCGCCGCATGGATAGAGGCAGTCGATGGCGATGTGGCACATCGTAGCGGGGTCGCGGGGTATGCGCACGGGCGACGACGTGCGCGTTTCGTCGCCAATCACTGTTGCATCGGCGGTGAGAAAGCCTCGCTGGCGCTCGCCGAAGATGCGGAATGCCTCCTGCAGGCGCGTGGCAACGAACGGCGGCAGCAACAAGTCGACGCGTGCGGGCGTGAGACCCGGGGGATATGAAGAGGGCGCCAGCGACGCCGACGGCCGGCCCGCCACGAAATCGGTCATTCGCTGCGCGGGTGCCTGCTGAGTATTTCCGGCGGCAGCAAAAAAGGCGTGCTCAATTCTTTCCTGGAAATGCATCATCCGCAGGCGCGGGTCGGTGCCCTCCTCCGCCTTGATATCGTCAGGCAAAATCTCCACAACCATGCCTGAGTTCGCCCAGCGGGTACCGCGGTTAGCCGGCGACATGCCGTTGACCACCAGCTGGCCCGGAGCGCTCGCCGCGGGGATGATAAATCCGCCGGGACACATGCAGAAGGAGTAGACGGCGCGGTCGGCCACGCGAACGAGCATGGAATACTCGGCGGCGGGAAGGAATTTTCCGCGGCCGTCCGCGCTGTGGTACTGAAGCCGGTCGATAAGTTGCTGGGGATGTTCGAGCCGAACACCCACGGCTATGCCCTTGGGCTCCAGCGCCACGCCGTCGGCGGCAAGACGGCGGTAGACGTCGCGCGCCGAGTGGCCGGTGGCCAATATCACCGGCCCGTTGTGCTCCGTTCCGTCGGCAGTGACAACACCTGCGGCGCGGTTGCCCTCGAGGCGCAGCCGCTCCACGCGAGTACCGAAATGCACCTCGCCGCCGCTGGCAAGAATGGTGTTGCGCATAGCTTTTATCACGGCAGGAAGACGGTCGGTGCCTATGTGGGGATGAGCGTCAACAAGTATTTCGGGCTGTGCGCCGTGCTGGCGGAAAATACGCAACACCTTGTCGACGGGTCCGCGCTTTTTGCTGCGGGTATATAGCTTACCGTCGGAGTAGGCGCCGGCGCCACCCTCGCCGAAGCAGTAGTTTGAATCCGGATCCACGATGCCGTGGCGGTTTATGGCCACCATATCGGCACGCCGGCTGTCCACGTCCTTACCGCGTTCGAGCACCACGGGCTTGAGGCCCAGTTCGATAAGCTCAAGGGCGGCAAACAGACCCGCGGGCCCCGCGCCGACCACTATCACGGCGGGAGCCGACGATACGTCGCCATAATTTATTGGCTCATACTCCTGCACGGAGGTGTCGACAGCGTCGATATGCGCGAGAACCGACAGATTGACCACCACACGCCGCTGGCGCGCATCGATGGAACGACGGCGGATATCGGCGCGAACCACGCGCTTCGCCTCGATGCCGAGGGCGCGCGCTGCCGCGGCCTGTATTTTCTGCGCCGAAGCAGCCTCGGCGGGGCTAAGTCTCAGCTCAACAGTCTGTGTCATTGTTTTTTCTGTACCATTGCCGTGAGTTCTCTTCTAATCCGGCGGTCCATAACCACGGCTGTTATGGCGGCAAGGATAAACGCCAGGCAATCGGATGTGCACATCGCCGTCCACACACCGTCCACACCCATACGCGGCGGCAACAGCCACAGCAGCGGTACAAGGAAGATGAGCTGCCGGGTGAGCGACAGGAATATGGACAGCATAGGGTGATCGATGCTCTGAAAATAGTTCTGTATCACAATCTGAGGCCCGACAAGGATATAGAACATGAAGAAAATGCGGAAACCGGGCCGCGCTATAGCTATCATTGCGCTGTCCGTGGTGAACATGCGCGATATCTCGTCGGGGAATATCTCTGTGGCGGCGAAACCGATGGTGGATACCACCGTGGCGACCATCAGACCCAGACGCAGCGTGTGGCTCACGCGCGGCCAGCAGGCTGCCCCATAGTTGAAGCCCAGTATCGGCTGCATGCCCTGGGTAACACCCCATATTATCATTACAAAGAAAGTTGTGGTGCGGTTGATTATGCCGTAGGCACCGATGGCGAGGTTACCGTCGGCACCGGCAGCTTCGAGAAGCGACCGGTTGATGAACACCACCACAAGGCAGGTGCAGCAGTTCATCAGGAAGGGCGACATGCCTATCTGGTACATTCGCCGTATCAGCATGCCGGACAGATGCCAGCAGCGGCGAGTGAAGTGGATGTCGCTCTTGCGCGATATGAAGTGAAACAGCACCCATATCAGACCGGCGAGCTGACCGGCCACTGTGGCGAGGGCGGCGCCGCGCATGCCCCAGTCCAGCACAAAAATGAGCACGGGCGCCACCGCTATGTTCACCACCACGGAGAACAGCGCCGATATCATGGCCTTGCGCGGGTAACCGGTGGCGCGCATAATGTTGTTGAGGGCTAAAAAGACATAACTCAGCGGTGTGGCCAGCAGGATGATGCGCATGAATTCGCGCGCATAGTCGATGGTCTGCGCCGTAGCACCGAAGAAATAGAGAATAGGGTCGAGGAAGAACAGGCCGATGGCAACGAGCACCACGGAATGGAGGAGAACCACTATGGTGACGTTGCCCACCACCATCTCGGCCTTGTCGGCGCGGCGCTCCCCGAGAAAAATGGAGGATATGGTAGAGCCACCCACGGCGATGAGCACGCAGAATGCAGTCACGAGGTTCATCAGCGGAAAAGTCACCGCCAGACCCGTTATACCCATAGGTCCCACGCCGCGCCCGATGAAGATCGAATCAACAATATTATACAGCGACGTGGCCAGCGACGCTATGATCGCCGGCAGCGAATACTCGAGCAGCAGCTTGCCTATCGGTTTGGAGGCAAGGTTATTGGGGATGTCGTTACTCATAGACGCTGACACATGGCATAGGTAAAACAAAAAAGCCGCTACGATGGATTGACTTCGTAACGGCTTTTTTAGTGGCGGGGGTAGGACTCGAACCTACGACCTTTGGGTTATGAGCCCAACGAGCTACCACTGCTCCACCCCGCGGTGTTTTGACAGTGCAAAATTACTGCTTTTGTGCATGAAATGCAAGTGCTTTAACTTAATTTAACCGCCGCTCTTGCGCCCGATGATGTTTGAAATATTGTCGCCAACCCATAATCCGCCGACTATCAGCACTATTCCCGTGCATCCAAGCAGTGTGATGGGTTCGCCGAGGACAACGGCGGCAACTATCATGGTGATTATGCTCTGGAAGTACATATAATTATTGGCTCTGACAGCACCGAGCCGACGCACCGAGTAAGCCCACATAAGATAACCAACCAGCGAGGCGCCCACACCAAGGAACAGCAGATTGCCGATCACTTCGCCGCTGCTCAGCGCCACGGTCAGCGATGTATCGGTGGTTTCGAATGCCAGGAACGGTATGGCCGTGATGAGTCCGTAGAAAAACGTCTTGCGGGTGATGAACCACACGTCGTAGGCAGCATTTATCCGGCGGAGCACAAGCGAATAGACCGCCCAGCTGAAAGCGGCGGCCACCGACAGTATGTCGCCAAGAGGACGCACCTCGAAATTGGTGCTCGAGTTGAACACCACGCATACCACGCCCGCCAACGCCAGCAGCGACCCTATCCAGGTGCCTATTCCCAGATGCTCGCTCTTATAGAGCAACGACACCATTATGGCCGTGATCAGCGGCGACAGTGAAGTCAGGAGCGATACATTTGTTGCCAGCGTATAGTTCAACGCCGTGTTTTCGGCAATGAAGTAGAGAGAGCCCGAGGTGATGCCGCATATGGCCATCAGGGCCTCCTCGCGCATACTGTGGGCGAACAGGCGCTTGTGCGAGTAAAGCAGCACGAGCACATATGCCATAAGAAAACGCAGAACGTAAATCTGCACCGGGCCGAGGCCGTGGTCGAGCAGCACTTTCGACGATACGAAAGAATAGCCCCACGTGGCAACGGCGGCTATCGCCGCCAGGTGACCGGGCAACGAGGTCTTACGGGTGTGTTTATGGTTCTGAATTGTATCCATGGCTGTTTTTTTGCGCATTTCTAAACACAAAATTAGTTAAATTTTTTGCAGCTGCAAAACTCTTATGTATTTTTGAGCGTAAAATTATAAGACCGGCGGGGGCCGACGGACCTCCGTTTCCGGCTCCGATTTTTTTACTGAATAACATAAAACATTGAAGACTATGAAACTATTGAAAATAGCAGGGATCGCACTGATAGGCGGCGCGCTGTTCTTCAGCCAGACATCATGCTCGTCGTTCACCAACACCGGCAAGGGCGCCCTCATAGGCGGTGGCGGCGGCGCAGCTCTCGGCGCCGGCTTAGGCGCTCTGGTCGGCGGCGGACGCGGTGCCGGTATCGGCAGTGCTATCGGTGCTGCCGTGGGTGCCGGCGCAGGCGCTCTCATCGGCCGCAAGATGGACCGCCAGCAGGCCGAACTGCAGCAGCAGCTCGGCGACCAGGCGACAGTGGAGAAAACCACCGACCAGAACGGACTTCAGGCCATCAAGGTGACCTTCGAAGGCGGCATACTCTTCCCCACCGGAAAATACACCCTCAACCCTCAGGCACAGGCCGACCTGGCACGCTTTGCCAACTCCCTGAAGGCCAACCCCAACACCAACGTTCAGGTCTACGGCTTCACCGACAATACCGGCAGCTATGAAGTGAACCAGCGTCTTGCCGGCGAGCGTGCCGACGCCGTGCTGAGCTACCTTGCCAATGCGGGCGTGGCTCCCAGCCGACTGTCCGCCCAGGGCATTCCTATGGCCGACTATGTGGCTTCAAACGAAACGGCTGCCGGACGTGCACAGAACCGCCGCGTGGAAATCTACATCACCGCCGACCAGACAATGATCAATCAGGCCGAGGCCGGCACTCTGCAATAACCTCTTACGCAGCCTATGAACCTGCCGCGCAGCGTAAAGGCCGTTTACTCTCTATACGCCGACGGCTTCCGCTCCATGACTGTGGGGCGGAAGCTGTGGGCGTTGATAATCATCAAGCTCATTATCCTTTTCGCAATCCTTAAAGTATTCTTCTTCCCCGATATACTCTCCATTAATTACAGCAACGATGCCGAGCGTGCCGATGCCGTGCGCAACGAGCTGACCGGTCGCTGACTTCTTCTATCACCCCACGACTATTTATCTCAACCTTTCATCTACTACAATGACAGATCTACTCAACCTCGTCGACTGGTCGAGGGCCCAGTTCGCCCTCACAGCCATGTACCACTGGCTGTTTGTACCGCTCACCATCGGGTTGTCGCTGATAGTGGCACTGATGGAAACCATCTACGTGCGCACCGGCAACGTGAAATGGAAAAACATTACCAAATTCTGGATGACCCTCTTCGGCATCAACTTTGCCTGCGGCGTGGCCACCGGCATTATCCTCGAATTTGAATTCGGCACCAACTGGAGCAATTACAGCTGGTTTGTGGGCGATATCTTCGGAGCGCCCCTTGCAATCGAAGGCATTGTGGCATTCTTTATGGAAGCCACATTCGTGGCAGTCATGTTCTTCGGCTGGAACAAGGTGAGCCGCGGCTTTCATCTGGCATCGTCGTGGCTCACGGCAATAGGCGTGAGCCTGTCGGCACTCTGGATTCTTGTTGCAAACGCATGGATGCAGAGTCCTGTGGGCATGACCTTCGACCCCGCACAGATGCGCAACGTGATGACCGACTTCTGGGCAGTAGCTCTCAATCCGGTGGCTATCAATAAATTCCTGCATGCCGTCTTCAGCGGTTGGGCACTCGCCGGCGCCTTTGTAGTTGCCGTGAGCTGCTGGCTGCTGTGGCGCCGCTCCAACATCGAGGCCATGCGGCGCTCTCTGGCCATAGGCGCCTGGGTGGGCGCCATCGGGCTTCTCCTCACAATGTGGACAGGTCATGGCTCGGCCGTGCAGGTTGCGCGCGTGCAGCCTATGAAACTTGCAGCCATGGAAGGTCTGTACAACGGCGGCAACGGCGCTCCCCTTGTCGGTGTGGGCATACTCCGCAGCAGCGATGAAATAGCCGCAGGCGGGGATCCCATGCTATGGAGTGTGGAAATTCCTCATGGACTGTCGCTTATGCTCGACATGAACACCACCGGCTATGTTCCGGGCATCAACGACATCATAGCCGGCAAAGCCCGCGGTGCCGACGGCACGGAAATCACCACCGAGAGCTATGCCGAACGTATGGTCGCCGGTGCCGAAGCCAAGGCCTACCTCGCCAGATACAACACCGCCCGCGCCAACGGCGACAGCACCGCCGCCGCCGCTTATGCCGACAGCGTGGCCGCCAACTTCCGGTACTTCGGCTACGGCTACCTCGACAGCCCGGAGGCCGCCGTGCCGCCGGTACATCTTACTTTCTATTCCTTCCACATCATGGTGGCCGGAGGCGCCCTGCTCATGCTTGTTTTCCTGGCTTTCATCCTGGTTTACTGGCGTCGGCGGCAGATGCTCGAAAAACCGTGGCTCCACATCGCCGGCATCCTCTCGCTGGCGCTTGTATACATCGTCAGCCAGGCAGGATGGATAGTGGCCGAGGTAGGACGCCAGCCTTGGGTAATCCAGGACCTTATGCCCACTGGCGCCGCCGTGTCGGACGTGCCCGTATCGTCGGTGCAGACCACCTTCTGGATTTTTGCCGTAATCTTCACCGGACTGCTCGTCGCCGAGGCAAGCATTATGGTGAAATTCATCAACTCCTCGGCCAAAAAGAACATAGAAACCCAAAACTGATACCGTCATGGACAATATCGCTAACCTTCAGGCCTACTGGTGGCTGCTGATAGCCGTGCTGGGCGCGGCACTCGTATTCCTGCTCTTCGTTCAAGGCGGACAGACCATGCTGTACGGCAAAAACAGTGTCGGCGACCGCCAGATGATGGTCAACGCCCTCGGCCGCAAATGGGAGCTGACGTTCACCACCCTGGTGGTGTTCGGCGGCGCTTTCTTCGCCTCCTTTCCCCTGTTCTACTCCACCAGTTTCGGAGGCGCCTACTGGCTGTGGATGCTCATCCTGCTGAGTTTCGTCGTTCAGGCGTTCAGCTATGAGTTCCGCCGTAAAAAAGGCAATCTCTACGGCACCCGGTTCTACGACATCCTTCTGTTTGCCAACGGATTGTTCGGCTGCGTGCTTCTGGGCGTGGCCGTCGGCACCTTCTTTTTCGGTGGCGACTTCACCGTCACCCGCTCCAACCTGCTGGATGCAGCCTCGCCCGTGATATCGCGCTGGGGTCCGCTTCACGGCCTCGAAGCCATGGCATGCTGGAAGAATGTAATTCTCGGCGTAGCAATCTTTTTCCTTGCGCGCACCCTCGGCGCCCTCTATTTCACCAACACTATCAGCGCCGGCAGCGCTTTCACGCGCCGCATGCGCGCCATCACCGGCGGCAACGGCCTGGTATTCGTGGTGTTCTTCGTCACATTCCTGATTGTCCTCCTCCTTCAGGGCGGCTACCGCGAAGTCGACGGCCATATGGTTGCCGAAAACAACATCTACCTGCACAACCTGCTGAATATGTGGTGGTTCACCGTCACACTCCTTGTCGGCACGTTGATGGTGCTCTATGGAGTATTCCGCAGCGCCCTCAGCCACAACTGGTACGGCGGCATATGGTGGGCAGGCATCGGTGTCTTCCTTGTGGTGCTCACCCTGTTCTGCATAGCCGGCTATGACGGCACGGCATATCTGCCGTCGACGGCCGATGCCGCCTCGTCGCTGACCATCGCCAACAGCTCGTCTTCGCTGTTCACCCTCCGCACGATGACTTACGTATCGTTCCTCCTGCCCGTGGTCCTCGCATACATTATCTATGTCTGGGCCAAGATGAACGCCAGTCCCATCACCGAGGAAGAAATAAAGTCCGAACACCATCTCTATTGATGCCTTCCGACACATACCTTACCCTCGCCGCGCCCTCCCAGGGCGAATACAAAGAGAAAAAAAGCAAATTCATGGCTTTCGCCCGGCCCGTCGCCGATGTCGCCGGGGCGAAAGCCTTTATCGCCTCCTGCCAGAAGGAGTATTTCGACGCCCGCCATGTCTGCTGGGCTTATATGCTTGGCGCCGACCGAAAGACCTTTCTGTCGTCCGACAACGGCGAGCCGTCCGGCACCGCCGGAAAGCCAATCCTCGGCCAGATAAACTCGTTCGGACTTACCGATGTGGTTGTGGTGGTCGTGCGCTACTTCGGCGGCATAAAATTAGGCACGTCGGGGCTGATAGCCGCCTACCGCGCCGCCGCGCGGGAGGCCCTCGGCGCCGCCGTCATAGTAGAACGCCATATCACCGAGCAGTTTACCGTCACCTTCCCCTATATTGCCATGAATGAGGTGATGCGCGCCGTAAAGAACAGCTCCGCCGACATCATTGCCCAAAATTTCGACAATTCGTGCTCCCTGACACTGGAGATACGTGCCGACGATGCCGCGGCCCTGCGCTCCCGTCTGCTCGACATCGACGGTACTTCAATCTGATCAATGGAAACAAAACCGCCGGCCTCCTTTGCGGGGGCCGGCGGTTTTATTGTGTGATTATCTGATATTACAGTTCATCATCTGGTGCGACAATCGAGAACGAGGTCTCGACTTCGACTTCGAACTTGCCGGGCATGGTGCGCGGCGTGCAGTCAAATTCCATCTCGAGGCCCTTGGCCATGTCGAATTTGCCCTTGAGGTCGGTGATGGGGAACTGTTCGAAGGGAGTGTCGCCGATATATGGAGTGATGGCTGCCACGTCGAATTCCATCGAAGTACCGTTGAAGGTCACAGGCATGTCGCGAAGCTCGATGTTGAAGCCGCGTGTCATGTTCTGGGCGAAACGCGCGTTGTTCATCACGATGGTGAGTCGGCGGGTATCGGCGTTGAACTTTACCTGATACCATGTCGCTTTTGTGGAGAACACGCTGCCGTCGGTATCCGATTTGCTGGTTGTGGTGCCGAACACCTGCTGAGGCGAGAACGACGATGTTACCGAGTAACGGCTGTCGATGAGCATTTTGACGCATATGCCCGGCGAGTAGACGGCCTGACCGTTGTCGGAGGTGAGGATACGGTCGAAAATGGTCATCCTGAAGCTGCCGATCAAGGGCACGTTGGCGAAACCGGGCATCGACGGCGATACGTTGGTGCCGTTTATCACCTTGCGACCCGTGGCATCGATATTCCACGGCATGTTGGTGAGCGTCATGGTAGGATACTGGGTGCCGTCGGGCAGACGAAGACCCGTGATGGTTACGTCGGCGGTGAGCTTGCTGTAGTTGAGCAGCACGCTGTATCCCACGTTGGAATAGCAGGCATCCACGCCGTTCGATACATTCTGCACGTTGGCGAAGAAGTTGGTGAAGTCGGTGCGTGTAATGGTGTCGACCTCGTTTTTGTCGGAGCAGGAGGTCATGCCCACAGCGGCAAGCAGTGCCAGAGAGAGAATAGCAATGTATTTTTTCATTTACTTTGTGTGATGATAGTTTCGTTTCTATGGTGCAAATATAATCATTAATGCGGTACCTGCAAAATAAAAGAACCAATGCGGCCAATTTCACAGCCGTTTCCGCCACATTATTTAGTGCCGGCCATACGGACGTCGATACCGGCGGGACCCTGATATATGCGGAGGCCAAAGGCTCCGACGGCGGCATAGACATGGTCGAAAATATCGCTTTGTATGTGCTCGTAGTCTACCCACGCCGTGGTGGCGGTGAAGAAATAGAGCTGCAGGGGCAATCCTGCCGACGTGGGCTCGAGCTGACGCACCATCAGCGTCATATCGCGGTTGACATTCTCGTTTTGGGCGAGCCATTTCTCCAGATAGCGGCGCAGCAGACCCAGATTGACGGTCGTGGCGGCATCTTTGCCATCGTCGTCGGCGAGCATGCCCCGTTCGTTCAATGCGCTCAGCTCCTGGGGCGTGCAGAACCGCACGCTGTTGGCGTCGATGAGCACGGCGCGGCATACGCGGCGCCCCGGACCCTCGCTCATAGGCTGATAGTTGCGGAAAGACTCCGTGATAAGGAGATACGGTGGTATGGTGGTGACCGATTTGTCCCAGTTCCGCACTTTTACGGTGGTGAGCGACACGTCGACCACCTCGCCGTCGGCATCGTGCTTGCCGCATACTATCCAGTCGCCCTTCTGAAGCATTTTGTTTGCCGAAAGCTGCACGGATGCCACAAGCCCGAGGATAGTGTCCTTGAACACCAGCATAAGCACGGCGGCCGAAGCGCCCAAGGCCGTGAAAATGGCCCACGGCTCGCGCCCTATCAGCAAGGCTATGGCATATATGGCGCCAAGACAGACAATTATGAGTTTCACCATCTGGAACACTCCCTGAATGGCATAGGGCCGGAAACGGCGCCGGGCCGCCAGAGCGTGGTAGAGATTACCGACAAAAGTGGTGATTATCAATACGATGACGGCGAGAATATATATGTTCGTGGCCGTACCGAGCCACCCGAAACTCTGGTCGCCGCTATGGAAACAGCGGGGCAGCAGCCAGTTCACGGTGATGGCGGGAGCCAGCTGCGATATTGCGCGCAGCAGCGAGGGCGTAAGCAGAGCGTCGTCCCATGTGGTGCGCGTGCGCCCTACCATTTTCTCCACCAGCCCCAGCACGCCGCGGACAATATAGTACGTCGCCGTGGCAAGAGCAGCTATGCACACTATCACTATAACGTCCACAGCAAATGAATCGGGCGCCAGACCCAAGGCTATAGCGAGACGGTCGGCCATGCGCGCATATACTGTTTCTTCCATATTGTCAGCGTGTTATATTTTGAGTCGGAAAATAAAAAAAGGGCAAGCTTACTACATCGCACCGCTACGACCCACTACCCTTGCTTCGGTCAGGACCTGGGGGATTCGTGGGGAGCTGGTCGTGTAGGACTTACCCTGGCACAAAGGTACTAACTTTGTGCGAAGCGGCCAAAATCAGGCCGTGGTTTTAACCTCAATTAACGGTTGCAGAGACGCGACAGCATGAAAGTGAGCGACGCCGTGCCGTCCATCGTCGGTTCGTTGGTGGAGTAATCGGAGAAATCGTCGTGATATACGGCGCGGCCCTGGAACGCCGCGAAGCGGTCGTCGCGCCGCAGGTGCACGCCCCACAAAGCATTGAAAATGCTGTTGTACACCGGACCGTCGACAAGACCGCCTACCAGCCAGTCGCGGCCGGGACGGCGTGCCACGGTGATGTCGGTCATTGCCGAGTGAGGATCTTCGGGCGATGAGGCTACGGTGCCCTCCGGCATGATTATCATTGTCTGTCCCCAGGGGTTGACGCCGAAGAGCCAGTCGCGCACGGCGGCCTCGTCCTCGGCGAAGGTGGTGTCACCGGTAAGTTCGCGGTAGAGCATTGCCTGGGTCACGAATGCCACGGCAAGGTTGTTGGAGCACCATATGAAGGGTACGCCGTTGCGGAAGGCATTGGCACGGCCGCGGTCGGCGGTTCGGCTCAGGCCCTCGCGCATCATTGCCGTGAACTCCGCGCGGTGGGGCTCGCTGGCGGCGGCAAGTTCGTAGTGACCGAGATTGATGAACGGATACCACTGGTAGTGACGTGCGCTGTCGGCGCCCATCCAGGGTGTGAAGCGCTCGGCGCGTCCGTAAGTGGCGGCCTCGTCGTAGCGGCGCAGCAGGGCGGCGGCGAGCTCGGCATCGTCGGTCCAGTTATCCTCCTCGTAGAAATAAGGACTCACGCAGGGCGCCGTCTGGCTGGCGCCGGGATGAGCGGCGGCATAGGCATAGGCTCGCCCGGCACGCGCGCTCAGGTCGGCGGCGAAGGAGCTGTCGATGCCGGCAAAGATGTCGGCGCCGGCGGCGAAGGCCGAGGCGAACTTTGCCACCGACGATGCCTCGCCGGTGCTTCTGTTCTTGTATTGTCTCAGACCGTAAGGCTCGCCGCTCACGGGGTAGACGGGACGGCCGGCACCGGGACCCCAGCCGTAGTCGGTGGTGTCGCGCTGCGGCACTCCCACATATCGGTGATCGCGGTCGTCGGCAATCTGGTTATAGTATTCGCCGGGGGCCGGATTCATACGCTGCATCCATTCCAGGCCCCAGCGGGCTTCGTCGAGGATATCGGGCACGCCGTTTGCGCCTTCGCGGCCGGCGGCGTCGTAGCTGTCGGCCCAGCCCTGCGGGTTCTGCTTATAGGCAAAGAGCATCTGCATAACCGTGTTGGCGGATGTGGGCAGATACTGAAGATAGTCCGAGGCATCGTGCCAGCCGCCGCGGACATCCACGCGGCTGCCGTCGCGCTCGCCGCCGAGCACCACATAGCCGTCGTGCTGATGGCACTCGGCATTGTGCACCGGGTTAAAGCCGCATCGCTGCTGGCGCAGGTACACCAGCGGCAGCTCCTGAAGGTTGAAGCGCGAATATGCGTCGGCGCCGATATATACGGGCGCAACCTCGACGGTGGCGCCTCCGGGCAGCGAGGCCGAAAGGGTGTAGCGCCCCGGCACTGTGACGGAGCTGAAATAAATTCGGGCGGCATGCGGCAGAGGCGCCCATGCGGGAGCCGCCACTACGCTGTCGATGGCGGCAGCGCCCGTGTCGGGCGACAGCAGCCTGAACGTCAGGCTGTCGGGCGATACCGTGCCCAGATATACTGCCGCCTTGATATCTTGGGGCAGGTATCCGGCCTGGTTTGTGCGCAGTGCTGTGACGGGCGTCTGTGCGGTGGCGGCGATGCCGGCGGCGAGAGCCGCCGCGAGGACAATTCGTTTCATGGTAAAAGGATTATAACAGTGTATGTGTGGTATATGATTTGAATATTCTCAGCCAAAAGCCAGGACATAGAGCAGCAGCGCCGGCGCCACGAAGAGCAGCGAGTCGATACGGTCTAGAATGCCGCCGTGGCCCGGGATGATGTTGCCGGAGTCCTTGACGCCGACATTGCGTTTGAGCATGCTCTCGAAAAGATCGCCCCATGTGGAGAACAGGCACACTGTCAGGCCCAGCCCCAGCCATATGGGCAGGCTCCAGCCCGTGAAGTTATACCAGGCCCATGCTGCGGCGCCGGCGCCCAGACAGAAGGCGAGGCCGCCGGCAAAGCCCTCCCAGCTCTTTTTGGGCGAGAGGCGAGGGAACATTTTGTGGCGCCCTAAGGTGGAACCCACGCAGTAGGCGCCGGTATCGTTGAGCCATATCATGATGAATGCCGTCAGCACCAGTTTCGGGCTGGCGCCGATATTGGCATAGACGGCACCGAGGGCGGCGAGGGGCATGGCGAGGTAGAACAGAGCCATCACGGACCATGCGGCATTGCGGAAGGGGTGCTCGCGGCGGTCGTAGAGGGCGAAGACGCCGCGAACCAGCAGGTAGGCCGGCGGGATGATCACCAGATTGCCGGCCAACGAGCTGTCGGCGGCCGTCCACACGGTCAATACCGCGGCGGCAAGGTCGAGGAGCAGACACAGCAGCGCCCACACGCTGCGGGGGCGTTTCACTGTCAGACGCTCGAACTCCAGCACGCCAAGCACGGCCATTACGCTGAGCAACAGTAGGAAAACTTCGGTGCCGGCGAGGATGGAACCCACTATCACGGCAATATACACTGTGCCGGATATGGCACGCACGGTCAGGTTGTTCATGGCGGAGGCGTCAGAGAGTATAGTCCACGCAGGCACGCGCCTGCAACAGCGGTTTGATTATTGCCACGCAGTCCAGATGCGGCTGTGCGGCACTGTATTTCGCAAGAGCCTCGTAGTCGGGGCAGTCGGCAGTCAGAACTATGTTCCAGTTGCCGGCAGCGGGGCCGTCGTTGATACCTACCTCGGCGCTGAGCAGCCATTCGGGGAGGGCTGCCGGAAGCGCCTCGATGGAGGTTTTGAAATCGGCCGCTGCGGCGGCCACGGCGGCGGCATCGCCGTCAAGTCGGAACATTACAATGTGTCGTACCATATTATTGAGCGTAAATTTTCGTTCGTGCCTCGGCCACTCGTGCATCGGTGATGTAGTCGTCGTATTCGGCGAGCTTGTCGATTATTCCGTTGGGACCGAATTCTATTATTCTGTTTGCCACGGTCTGGATAAATTCGTGGTCGTGCGAGGCCATCAGTATGTTTCCCTTGAAATTCTGAAGGGTGTTGTTGAATGCCTGGATCGACTCCAGGTCGAGGTGGTTCGTCGGCGAGTCAAGAATGAGTGTGTTTGCGTCGCGCAGCATCATTCGCGCTATCATGCAGCGCATCTTTTCGCCGCCGGAGAGCACCGATGCCTTTTTCAGCACGTCCTCGCCTGAAAAGAGCATTTTTCCCAGGAAACCCTTGAGGTAGATTTCGCTGGAGTCATCGCTGAACTGTGCGAGCCAGTCCACCAGGTTATAGTCAGTATTGAAGAACTCGGAATTGTCGAGCGGCAGATATGCCGTGGTAATTGTCTGACCCCATTCGTAAGTGCCGGCGTCGGGCTGGCGCCGTCCGTTGATGATTTCGAAGAACGCCGTCATGGCACGGGGGTCGTGGCTGAGGAATGCCACTTTGTCGCCCTTCTCGATCTGGAAATTGACGTCTTTGAAGAGGATTTTGCCGTCGACGCTGGCCGTCAGCCCCTTGACTTCGAGGATTTTGTTGCCGGGTTCACGCGCCGGCGTGAATATTATGCCCGGATATCGGCGCGACGACGCCTGAATTTCCTCGACGTTGAGTTTTTCGAGCATTTTTTTGCGCGAGGTGGTCTGTTTGCTCTTCGCCACGTTGGCGCTGAAGCGCCGGATGAACTCGAGGAGTTCGGCGCGTTTCTCCTCGGCCTTCTTGTTGGCCTGTTGCTGCTGGCGCAGCGCCAGTTGCGAACTCTGGTACCAGAAAGAGTAGTTTCCGGCGAAAAGCTGTAGCCGGTTGTAGTCGATATCGAGGGTGTGGGTGCACACGCTGTCGAGGAAGTGGCGGTCGTGGCTGACCACGAGCACCGTATTCTCGAACTTGGAGAGGTAGTCTTCCAGCCATGCCACCGTGTCGAGGTCCAGGTCGTTGGTGGGCTCGTCGAGCAGCAGGTTGTCGGGGTTGCCGAAGAGGGCCTTGGCAAGGAGTACGCGCACTTTCTCGTTGGCGCTGACATCGCGCATGAGCATGGAGTGACGGTCCTCGGCTATGCCCAGACCGCTGAGCAGCGCCGCCGCGTCGGCCTCGGCGTTCCAGCCCTCCAGTTCGGCGAAGCGCTCCTCGAGCTCGGAGGCGCGCAGGCCGTCGGCCTCGCTGAAGTCCTCCTTGGCGTAGAGCGCCTCCTTCTCCTGCATGATGTCCCACAGCACGGTGTGGCCGCGCAGAACCGTTTCCAGTACCGTGCAGTCATCGAATTTGAAGTGATCCTGCTCGAGCACGCTCATGCGCTCGCCCGGACCCTGCGCTATGGTGCCTGTGGTCGGCTGGAGCTGGCCGCTGAGCATGCGCATGAGGGTGGTCTTGCCGGCGCCGTTGGCACCTATTATTCCATAGCAGTTGCCGGGCGTGAATTTGAGGTTCACGTCGGCGAACAGCGGTTTCTTTCCGAATTGTATTCCCAGGTTTGTTACTGTTATCATCGCTTATATCCAATCACATTCATTCACCTGCGGCGTCGCCGCAAAAAAGATGAGCCGAGAGAGCCCGCAGCGCCTTGACCTTGTCGTCGGCACGAACGAGAACCGATATGTTGTAGTTGCTGCCGCCGTAGCTGATCATTCGCACGGGGATATCACCTAACGCCTCCATCACTCGCGCCTGCAGGCCGCGGTTGTGCCACTCCAGGTCGCCGACAACGCATATTATCACCATATTGCGGTCCACCGTGACGGTGCCGAAGTGCTTGAGGTCGTCGACGATGGCCGTCAGGCGCGAATCGTCGTCGATGCTCACGCTCACGCCAACCTCCGAGGTGGCCATCATGTCGATGGCTGTGCGGTGGTTCTCGAAGGTCTCGAACACCTTGTGGAGAAAGCCGTAGGCAAGCAGCATGCGCCCCGACTTGATTTTCAGCACCGTTATGTTGTCCTTGGCAGCTATGGCCTTGATGGTGCCGCACGGTTC
Organism: Muribaculaceae bacterium; assembly: GCA_017621055.1. Classification (GTDB taxonomy): domain Bacteria; phylum Bacteroidota; class Bacteroidia; order Bacteroidales; family Muribaculaceae; genus CAG-873. Next base: position 22,817 of record JAGATX010000016.1, read on the forward strand.
GGCATTCGATATTATGGTGCCGGGCGCTTCCGGTTCGAGGGTGTTGAGCAGCCGGACGGGGATATTGTGCAGTTTTGCGGGCAGCACGCAGCTCGGATGCAGGATCTTGGCGCCGAAATAGGCGAGTTCGGCGGCTTCCTCGTAGTTGAGGTTCGCCACCGGGCGGGTGGCCTCAACATAGCGGGGGTCGTTGTTGTGCATACCGTCGATATCGGTCCATATCTGTATCTCCTCGGCGTCGAGCACGGCGCCGACTATCGAGGCTGTGTAGTCCGAGCCGCCGCGCCGCAGATTATCGATACCTCCGCCGGCATTTCGGCATATATAGCCTTGGGTGAGATAGATATCGGTTTCGGGAGCTGTCTCCATCATGCGGCGCAGGCGCGATGCTATGTGCACCATGTCCGGCTCGCCGCTCTCGAGGGTGCGCATGAACTCCAGGGCGGGCAGCAGCGAGCACCGAAGCCCGCGCTCGGTGAGGTGAGCATGCATTATGGCCGTGGACAGCAGCTCGCCGCACGCCAGGATTTCCTTTTCGGCGGCCTCGCTGAAAGGCTCGTTGAAAAATGCACGGATGCCGGCAAAAACCTTGTCGACCGTCGCCGAGGCGGCGGTCTGGGCGGCGCCTCCGCGAAGCAGGTCGCGCACCACGCGCCGATACTTGGCTTCAAGGGCGTTGACTGTTTCCTGTGCCCCCGGGACATTGCCTTTATAGAGGTATTCGGCAATCTCCACCAGCGAGTTGGTGGTGCCGCTCATGGCCGACAGCACAACCACGCAGGGCGATGCCGCGGCGACGAGGTCGCCGACGTGAGCCATGCGCTCCACGCTGCCTACCGACGTACCTCCGAATTTCAATACTTTCATCGTCAATTTTTTCTCTCGTCTCTTTGAACCTGCAAAGTTAAGCATTTTTTTTCAATTCCCCATCAGGGGAGAAGAGGTCAGCCACGCGGCGGAGTCCCTTCGCTCGGCTGGCCTCCCCGGGGGGGGCTGTGGCCGTTGCGAGGCGGGTGGAGGCGGAGGCCGGGCCGGCGGTTGATAATCGCAAAGCGCTTCCATCAGGAAGAAACCGCCTTTCCACTGGGCGGGTTGCGACGACTGCCAAAACGTTCGAATTCCATTGCGTTTGCGCAGATTCTACCTGCAAGTGCAAAATTAAGCAATATATTTGAAGAATTCGGCGACCGGGGATGAAAAACCAAGTTTCATTCTCGGTCGTCTGTTGATTTTGACGATTATTTCTTTGAGCATATCGTCTGAAATGTTGTC
>JAGATX010000017.1 GCA_017621055.1 Muribaculaceae bacterium
ATGCCGAGATATTCCCGTCTTGTCTGCTTGCCTGTCTTCGGATGCCGCACCGCCGGATAGTAGTCAAGGTAAAGTGATACCTGACCGTTCTTGATGGGTCGTTTCCTGACCGTCACTTTCGTGCAGATGTTTGTCATATCGGTTATGATTTTTAATTGTTGTCTGATTCATTGTCCGGCTTTCGCTTGGCTTTGGTGCTTGCGCTCTTTCGCTCCGCTATCTTCCGTGCCTCGTCCCAGTCGGCTTTGAGGTAGTATAAGCGGTTGCCGTGGATGCGTTTCGTCCTTACCCCGTGGGTGAGCGCGAACCTGCGGACTTGGGTCTTTCCCAGCCCGAACAGGCGCATGATGTCGAAACAGGAATACCAGTGTTCCGACAGGTTGCTTCCCAGCCGTTCCGCTTCCTCAGCCATAGCCTTGTCAACCTCGGCTTTCGGGAAGCACTTGGTGGCATTGGCTTTGACACAGGGTATCGAGTAGCGCATACGGAGATTGTAAAATCGCCCGTAGGTATAATTGTATTTCCGGCATATCTCAGCCATCGTATAAAGGTCGCCTCCGGCACTTTCTTTGTCCGTGAACGTGTCCCTTACCGACTGTTTGTAACTGGATGCCGGAATGAGCTGCCGTTTCAGGCTGCCCTTCGCTTTCTTCTTTCCCTCCTTTTGGGAAAGGTCTTTTTCGGTGTTCGGTGTATCTTCGTTCATCTTCTTCTTTGTCTTTTTACCCTGCTTGGCGAAGATTGAAGCACTCCGCTTGCAGTAGGTTGTCTCCTTAATCATCAGAAAGAAATCCTCTTTGGTGATGATTGTGATGTGGTATGTCAGCCTGCAAGCCCGGAGTGTACCCTTGTATATGAGGTTATACACTGTGCGGCTGCTCACTTGCAGGATGTCCGCCACTTCCCCGATGGTGAGGAAAGGCTTGTCAGTCATGCCCCAGTCCGAGGCTGGCTGAACTGTTAAAATGTGTTCAATTTGACGGTCCATTATCGAAGAAATTTGTTGCACGCTCTTGAAAGTTGTTGCACGTTGCTGAAAGGAAGTCGTGCCGTGTGACCCCTCCCGCGTGGTACAATCGCGGTACAAAAATACTCCGAAAAGGACGAATCGCCAAGAGGCGAAAATCTCGTTTGTTAAAACCTATTAGCTGAAAATCAAGGTATTATAACGCTGATTTTTGCAGCCGTTTGTCGCCGTTTTGCCCTTTGAAACTCCATGTGGAATTCATATATCATTCCTTACCATAATAACTGGGGCCAAAGGCTGAAAAATATAGAATAATCGCTATCTTTGCAGACAAAAACACGCATAACCCGCATGGAACATAAGATAGAACTCATTCTTGTCAATATATCGGGCTACGACCGTCCGGGCGTGACGTCGGCGCTGACCGACATTCTTGCGCGCCACGATGCCCAGATTCTCGACATCGGTCAGGCCGACATCCACCATTCGCTGTCGCTCGGCATCCTTTTCCGTACATCGCCCGAGCGCTCCGGCGAGATTATGAAAGACCTGCTGTTCAAGTGCTACGAACTGAACGTGCAGATACGTTTCACTCCCATCGCCATCGAGGCTTACGAGGAGTGGGTGGGCCTTCAGGGCAAAGACCGCTGGATAATAACAATCCTGGGCCGACGGCTCACGGCACGCCACATCGCCCTGGTCACCGACGAGATAGCGGCTCAGGAGCTGAATATCGACGGCATACAGCGTCTCACAGGCCGCATGCCCCTTGGCGAGGATGAGGAACCGCGCTCCAAGAGCTGCGTGGAATTCTCGGTGCGCGGCAACCCGCGCGACATCACCGCCATGCGCGGCCGCTTCCTGCAGCTGAGCCAGACCGAGGAATTCGACATCTCCATGCAGGAGGACAATGTGTTCCGGCGCTGCCGGCGGCTGATATGTTTCGACATGGACTCCACACTGATAGAGACCGAAGTTATCGACGAACTTGCCGACCGTGCCGGCGTAGGGCCGCAGGTTCGCGCCGTCACCGAGCGCGCCATGCGTGGCGAAATAGACTTCTGCGAGAGTTTCCGCCAGCGGGTGGCACTCCTCAAGGGCCTCGACGAGAGCGTCATGCGTCAGATCGCCGAAAATCTGCCCATCACCGAGGGGGTGGAGCGCATGATGCAGGTGCTCAAACGCACCGGATACAAAACGGCCATCCTCTCCGGCGGCTTCACCTATTTCGGCAACTGGCTCAAGGAAAAATTCGGTTTCGACTATGTCTACGCCAACGAGCTGGAGATTGAAGACGGCAAGCTCACAGGCCGTTACGTGGGCGATATCGTAGACGGTAAGCGTAAGGCCGAGCTGCTCAAGATAATAGCCCAGGTAGAAAAAATCAACATAGCGCAGACTATCGCCGTGGGCGATGGCGCCAATGACCTGCCCATGCTCTCCACCGCCGGCCTCGGCATAGCATTCCATGCAAAACCCAAGGTGAAACAGACGGCGCGCCAGAGCATATCCACCATCGGTCTCGACGGCGTGCTCTATTTCCTTGGTTTCAAGGACTCTTTCATCACCGACAACAAATGAGGCGAACATTACCGGGTGCCGGAGCGTTGTAATATTGTCATAACTTTCAACAGAATTCATCTATGCAAGGCCATGAGGGCTGCAAAGTGCTATTTTTTATTAATTTTCATTTTACTGACAATGCTCCCTGCGCCGCATGCGGCGGCGCAGGGGCCGCATCAGTCGGTGGGCCTCGTTCTTAGCGGCGGGGGCGCCCGCGGCATAGCCCATGCGGGTCTGCTCAAGGCTCTGGAAGAGAACGATATTCCCATAGATTACATCACGGGTACGTCCATGGGTGCCATTGTGGGCGGCCTCTATGCCTGCGGCTACACTCCCGAGGAGATAATGGCATTGTTCACATCGGAGTACTTCAGCTATATGTCGACGGGTACCACCGACCCCTCGATGGTGTACTATTTCACGCGCCCCGACGAGTCGCCGCAGTTCTTCACCTTTCCTCTGGGCAAGAGCAAGGCGGCGCCGGTATACAATCCCCAGAGCCTCATCAACCCCATGCCCATGGACTTCGGCTTCATGGAAATTTTCTCACCGTTCACGGCGCAGTGCGACAGCAATTTCAACCGGTTGATGGTTCCGTTCCGGTGTGTGGCCTCCGATGTGAGGGCACGCCACAAAAAAGTGCTGTCGGGCGGCAGTCTGGGTCACTCCATCCATGCCTCGATGAGCTTTCCGCTCATTTTTCAGGCCACGATGATCGACAGCACGATGCTCTACGACGGCGGCATATACGATAACTTTCCCGTGGACGTTATGCGCACCGATTTTGCGCCGGACATCATGATAGGCTGTGTGGTGCGCGGCAGACAGAGCGATGATCTCAACTCATATATGTCGCAACTCGACCTTCTGGTAACCGAGCCGCAGAGCTATGCGCTGCCGGTCGACGAGGGTATAAAAGTGGTTGTGAACCTCGAGGATTTCACTTTGCTGGACTTCCCCAGAGCCAAGGCCATCTATGATCAGGGCTACCGCACGGCCATGGCGATGATGGATTCGATAAAAAGCCGCGTCACCACGCGCATGCCGGCTCAGGCGCGGGCTTTGAGGCGTGCCATGTTCAAGAGCGCCACGCCCTATCTGCGCTTCGATACCGTGACGGTCAGCGGCGGCACACCCCGGCAGAACGAATACCTGCAGTATCTGTTCTCGCCGGCCAAGGGCTGCGATACCATAGGCGTGGACCGCGCCCGCCGTGCCTTTTACCGTGCCGTTTCGTCGGGCGAATACTCTGTTCTGCGGCCCGAAGCTACCTATGACGACAGCACCGGCCTGTTCGGCCTCGAAATGACCACACGGCTCAAGAGCCGCTTCGGCGCCGCCGCCGGCGCATACATAACATCCACCGATAACAGCATGCTTTACGGGCGCCTGCAGTATCGCTCGCTGAGTTTCCGGAGCATAAACTCCTCCATCGAGGCATGGATAGGCCAGAGCTACATGGCCGGCGTGCTCAAAGGCCGGCTATACCTTCATTGGGCGTTGCCGTCGTCGGTGACGTTCACGGGCGTCGCCATCCGCCGCCGATACCACAATAACGACCGACTCTTTTTCGAGAATTCCGGGCCTGCAGAGTTGTCAGCACACCAGTACTACGGAAAACTCACCTTCGCGGTAGCGGCCGGACGAACAGGAGCCGTGGAGATAGGCGCCGGCGCCGCGCGCCTCTACAATTCGTTCCTCGCCGACTTCGGCGCCACCGACGACAAGGCCCGCAACGGCCTGTACAGCGACCTGGGTATGGCTTATGCCGCATACCGCACCACCACCTTCGACAATGTGAACTATCCCACCTCCGGCACGGCCGTCAATGCCTCGTTGGCTGCCGTGGGCGGACGCGTGAACTTCGACAACGCGGGCCACGATCTTACGCGCCGACGTTTCTGGCTGCAGGGCAGCGCCGACGTCCGCAGCTACCTGCCGCTGTCGCGCCGTTTCGCCATGGGTCTGGAGGCTTATGCGCGTCTGTCGTCGCGCCCTCTCACCGGCAACTACTATGCGTCGCTGAGTTCGGCGCCGGCATTCACGCCTACGCCTGCGAGCGATGCGGCCTTCCGGCCGTCGCTGCGTGCCGACAGCTATGTTGCCGCCGGTCTGGTTCCAGTCTACATGCCGAGGTCGAACCTGTCGGTGCGTCTCAACGCCTATTGCTTTGTTCCGATGCGGCGGATCATGGGAGGTCCCGGCGGCTCGGAGCATTTCAGCCGGTGGTTCCCCTCGGCATACTTCTATGGCGAGATGGCCGCAAACTACAAGTTGCCGTTCGCCAACATCAGCGGCTGGGTGAACTACGAAAGTCACCGGAACCACATTTCGGGAGGTATTTCGCTGGGATTTTACATCCTCGCCCCTAACTTCCTGAATTGAAAATTAAGAATTGAAAATTTTAGATTGACAATCAGCATATTGGATCTCAATTATGGAAAGAGTACTTGTTGTCGGCGCCGGGAATATAGGAGGCGCCATGGCCCGCGGCCTCGCCACCGCCGGTGTGGAAGTTCTTCTTTACAACCGCAGCGCCGGACGTCTGGCGGCTTTCGAGGGCGTCGACGGCATTGCCATGCGCACCACCGCGCTCCCAGAGGCCCTTTCCGCCAGGCCCTCGCTCATTCTTGTGTGCGTCGAGGGCTGCGCCGTAGATGCCATGCTTGCCGCCGTGGCGCCGGCGGCCGATACTGCCGTCATAGGGTCGTGCGCGGCAGCTTCGACGCTGGACAATATGGCTGCCGCTCTCGGCGAACGGGGCAGGACCGCGCGGCTGCTGCGCGTGCTGCCCAATATCGCCGATACCTGCGGTGCCGGCGTGAACCTTATAGCCTCGCGTGGCCTCGCCGACGGTGACCTCGTTCACATCGAACACCTGCTGACGCCCACTGGGGTGTGCGTGCCTATCGACGAGAGCCTTTTCGGCGCTGCCATGAGCCTGTCGTCGTGCGGGTTGGCGTATGTGTTCCGATATGTGCGCGCATGCACCGAAGCTGCCGTGCAACTCGGCATCGACCCGGCCACAGCCGTGCGCCTCACAGCCGCCACTCTTGGCGGCGCCGCCGCAATGCTTGCCGACGGAGCCCATCCCGAAGTGCTCGTCGACCGCGTGACCACGCCCGGCGGCCTGACTATCAAAGGTCTCAACGCCATGGAGAAAGCCGGCTTCAGCGCCGCTGTCATGGCGGGTATTATAGCTTCTACTCCTGCAAGATGAACAAAGTGATACTCATGGGCTATGTCGGCACCGACCCGCGAATGCGCATGGCCGACGGCAGTCCCGTGGCCGAGTTCCGTCTGGCCACCACCGAACGGCGCCGCGTGCGCCGCCCCGACGGCACTTTCGCCGACGGTCCCGAACTTACCGAATGGCACAACATCGTGATGTGGGGCCGCGCCGCCGAATATGCCGAAAAATACATCCGCAAGGGTTCGCGTATGCTTGCCGAGGGTAAGATCCGTACACGTACCTGGGAGGACCGCAACGCCATAGCGCGGCAGATTACAGAGATTTACGTGGATTCCTTTGAACTTATTGCCCGTTGAATGCGTATATTTTTATAAAAACAGCTGAACTATGAGAATGGACGGACGCCGCCAGAGCGGCAATATCGACGACCGGCGCGGCACCGGCATAGGCCGCAAAGTAGGCATCGGCGGCGGAATTATCGGCGTTATCGTCGTGGCCGCAATAACGCTTTTTTCGGGCGGCGGCATCGGCGACGTCCTCACAAATGTGATAGGCAGCGGCGCCATCGGCGGCACAACCACTGCCGCATCGGCATATGAACCCACCGAGGAGGACGAGCGCCTGGCGGTCCTCGCCTCGCAGGTCCTCGCCGGTACCGAGGATGTATGGACCCGCGAATTCCGGCGTCAGGGCTGGGGAGAATACGAGTGCCCGCAGCTTGTACTCTTCAGCGGTGCCGTCAACTCGGGATGCGGTCAGGCCACGGCGCAGACCGGACCCTTCTACTGCTCGGCGGATCAGACGGTATATATAGACCTCGATTTCTTCAAGGATATGGACAGCACGATCGGCGCCGACGGCGATTTTGCATATGCATATGTCATAGCCCACGAAGTAGGCCACCATGTGCAGTACCTGCTCGGTACCCTCGACCGCGCTCACTCGCAGATGAGTCGTCTTCCCGAGACCGAGGCCAACAAAATCAGCGTACGCCTCGAACTGCAGGCCGACTACTACGCCGGTGTATGGGCGGCTCTCGACAACGAGATGTTCCAGTCCATCGAGCCGGGCGACGTGGAGAACGCCGTCAATGCCGCACAGCGTATCGGCGACGATTACCTGCAGCGCAAGGCCTACGGCCGCGAGATGCCGGAATCGTTCAACCACGGCACCTCCGAGCAGCGCGTGCGCTGGCTGACAAAGGGCCTGCAGACCGGCAATCCGCTCTACGGCGACACGTTCAGCCCGGCATATTCGCAGTTATGACCTTCAGCGACACCGATATACAATATATGCGGCGAGCCCTTCAGCTTGCCGCCGCCGGCGAGGGCCACACCTCGCCGAACCCGATGGTGGGTGCCGTGATAGTGGCGCCCGGACGTGGCATTATCGGCGAGGGATGGCACCGGCGCTACGGCGGTCCGCATGCCGAAGTCAATGCCGTGCGGTCGGTGGCCGAGGCTGACAGGGCATTGCTGCCGCAAAGCACCATATATGTCACCCTCGAGCCATGCTCGCACTATGGCAAGACACCGCCATGCGCCCTGCTGCTGCGCGACAGCGGTTTTGCCCGCGTCGTTGTCGGTACGGGCGACCCGAATCCCCGCGTCGCCGGCCGTGGCATCGACATGCTGCGCACCGCCGGCATACGTGTCGACGTCGGGCTCCTCGCCGATGAGTGCCGGGACCTGAACAAGTGCTTCTTCACCGCCCATACTCTGGGGCGACCATTCGTCACCCTCAAATGGGCGCAGAGCGCCGACGGCTTTATCGACGGCCACATCAGCGGCGACCTCGGCAGCATGATTGTACACCGGCGCCGTCGCGACGCCGACGTCATCGTTGTCGGTGCCGGCACGGTGATTGCCGACAATCCCCGCCTCGACGTGCGCCACATCGACGGACCCTCGCCGCGGCCTCTGGTGCTCGACCGGCACAATCTGCTGGCCGGCAGTGATTTTGCCATAATGCGAAATCCACGTACCATCCATGTTACCGACGGAAGCGCCATCGCCGACATCCTCGCCGGCCTGTACCGCGACGGCGGTTATATTTCCGTGCTTGTGGAGGGGGGCGCATCGGTGCTTCGCGGCTTCATCGACGCTGGTTTATGGGATGAAGCCTTTGTGGAGTGCTCGCCACGGTCAATCCATGGCAAAGTGAAGGCGCCGGCGGTAACTTCCGTACCCGCCGACGCCCTAAAAGTCGGTGAAAACACCGTGTATCACTATATTGGGGAGCAGTCGCTAAGATCAGCAGAAAAAGAAAGGCACTAAGTCCGCGGCAATCTTCTCGTTCTGCGCGCGGGGGTAGCGAACATCGGCATATACCTGCGCCAGGGTTTCCTTGCCGTTCTCGGCGATGAAACGCACGCTCTCCGGCAGGGCCTCCTTGGCCGAATACCACGCATCGATATCATCGGCGGCAGGCCGACGGTATTTTTCGTGGTGCATCACTGCCTCGAGAGGCAGACGGTCGGAGGGCGCGGGACGCTCGCCGGCAGGATATCCCACCGCTACCGAGAACAGCGGCATCACTCCCGAGGGGAGGTTCAGTTCCTTTGCGAAGGCCTCGATATTATAAGGCACCGTGCCGAGATAGCACGTGCCCAGACCCTCTGCTTCGGCGAGAGTTACGAACTGCTGGGCGAAAATCACGGCATCCTCCATGGCCATGAGCATGCCCCCGCCATTATCCAGACCAGACTGTGCCTTGCGCGCCGCACACCAGCGCCCGAAGCGGTGGACATCAGCACAGAAAGTGAGCAACGCTGCACAGTCGGCGGCCATGGGCTGGCCGAAATGCAACTGTTTGAGGCGCTCCTTGCCGTCGGTACTGTCGGTGATTATCACGCTGTAGAGCTGCATGTTGCCCGTGGTGGGCGCCTGCATGGCCGCCGTGAGTAGCTTTTCGAGCACTCCCTGCGGCAGGGGGCGCTCCTTGTCGTAAGCGCGCACACTTGCACGCCGGGCCAGTACGTCGATAATATTCTTTTCCATTCCTGTCTCTCTTCTATTCATTCTTTATTCCGCGTTTTGGCGCTTGAGGGTGAGAAGTTCGTTTCCGCGGGCGTCGAGGAGCATCACGCCGCCGGTCTGCGGGTTCTCAACAGCCGTTGCCGTCGACTCAAGAGCCACGAGCATACGCTGTTCCTGGTCGCCCTTGGGGCATGCCATGCGTGTGGTGCCCATGTTGCTGAGATCAAGGGCATTGCTGCGGTTGGGGTCTATGTAGATATCGCCGTTGAAGAAGTTGCAGCCGGTATTGCCGTGGATCTTGCCCTCGGCGATATCGAAGAAAACATTGCATTCGGGGTCATCGAGGGGCGTGCCGCCTATCGATGTCACCGTCCACTCGCCGTTGAGAAATTCCATGTTGTGGCGGCGCAGTGTCATCACCACCTTGTCGGCGCCGTCGCGCAGATAAAGGTAAGTATCCTGCCCGATGCGCTGGGTATCAACATACATAGGCGTCTCTCGGCCGAAGTACGAAGCTATCAGAGCCGAATAATCGTTGGAGCAGTACTTCATCGTCGATATAACGTGCGAGAAGATCATCGAGCCGTCGCTGCGCATGAGATAGTCGCCGTTGATGATATTGCAACCGTCGGAACCGTAGAACCGGCCGCTGCCCGGTTCGAAATAAATGTAAGGAGCATCGTCCTCGGCGACAACGCGCACGCCGTCCACACCCGCAATGAGCCAGCGCCCGCCTGTAAGAGTGGCCGAATCGGGGCGCTCGCCCGCCACACGCGGCGGCTGCGGCAGAGGTATGCCCGCAACGTTGGCCTCCGGAACGGTATTTATCTGCGGCATAGGCCGTGTCTCCACTTTTTCGGGACGGAACAGCGAGCAAGAAGCCATACTCAGAGTGGCTAACGCTATGATAGTGATGTGCTTTACGTATTTCATCGATGAGCTGTTTTTAGTGTTGTGAAACTTATTGCCGTCGCCCGCGGGCAGCGACTGATATATAAAGGAAACGGTTCAAACGCGTTTTTGGTCTATATTTTATGCTTTTTTACAGAAAAATTGTGCGCTTAAAGAAATTCAACGTCAAAAAAGAGTCAAACAAAAAGTCAAAAGGAAGTGTAAAGGAAATGTAAAAGGAATAGCCTCAAAAGCGGGGAGAAGTGTTAAAAAGAGGGCTGAAAAATTAAGGTTTTTAAGGGTTTTTAACAAATCAAAGGAACTCAATCGGGAAGGTAACCGATTGAATTCCTTTGACTTAGTTCTTTGAGCCGCGAGTGGGACTCGAACCCACGACCTTTTCGTTACGAATGAAATGCTCTACCAACTGAGCTATTGCGGCGTTTTGCGCTGCAAAGTTAGCGATTTTTTCTTTTCCTGCCAAAAAAACTTTGCAGCGCATATTATAGATCTTGAGTTATAAATGAGGTTCAGGCGGTCAGAATGGGAAATTGAGGCCGAAATTCACGCTCATGTTGGAGTTCAGGGGTGCGAACTGGCGGGTGACTTTGCCTAATGTATGGTCCATTCCGAGGAAGAGGTTCACGCCGGTGGTGTGGAAGTTCAGGAGCCAGCCGAAGCCTACTCCGTAGCTGCCGAAGGCCACGTTAGCATCGGCGGAGAAGCATTTCACGGGGTGAACGTTTGCCGATACGCGGGCTTCGGTCCAGGTGTATTCTCCGGCCAGGCGCGTTGAGCTGAGGAAGCCGAAATGGAGTTTGCGGTAGACGGGGAGGGCGTAATCCACGCCGATGTTCAGGGTTGCGTGGAGGGTGCGGGAGCGCGAGCCGGTGTTTCCGTTGTCGGTGAGCTGATAGAGTTTGTCGAGGTTGCCTTTGAGTCGGTCCCATTCGTTGTCGAAGGAGTTGGGGGCGTCGCCGTCGGCGTTGAAGATGTATGCGTCGGTGTCGATGGTGCGTGAGCCGTTTGTCGAGGCATGCTGCGTGTCCGTGAAGTTGATGAATCCCATATCGAGGACTGCCAGCGAAAAACTGAAATCTTTCCATTTGTATTCGGCGCCGAGGTCGAGGGCCATTCCGAAGCCGTTGGGGCCTACTGAGCCGTCGCCGTCGAGGTTAGCGCCGGACACGTATTCTGCGCCGGTTGTGCCGTTGGTCTTGTGGTCGTACTGAAATCCGCCGATGTTTGCATAGATGTCGGCGTTGGTGGTTGCTGTCCAGGTGTCGTTGCCGAGTGTGAGGTATGCGTCGTTGAAATATGCCTCCACATTGGCAATACCTACGAGGAATTTGAGAGTTGCCCCCACGCGCAGACCGGGCACGGCGGCGATGTTGTGGGAGTGTCCCAATCCTATTTCTGCATAACCGAGGCCTTGGGCGCGCATATCGGAGATATCGTAGGTCTTGTTTGCCACGCCTTCTTTGGCGAGGGAGAAGAAGGCACGGGGCACGCGCACTCCTGCCGATGCCACGGCGTTGATCGACACGGTGTTGTATCCGTTGAAGGCTTTGAATCCGGCACTGAGGACGTTGATTTTGATGTTTGCTCCAAGGTGGTTGACGTCTTTTATGCCGTCCATCACTTCGGAGGTGGAGATACCGGGGTTTGTGAAGAGTACGGTGCGGCCGTCGAGTTTGTAGATCACGCTTGAGAGCTGGAGGTTGCCGCGAGTTGCGACGTTCAGGTCGCCGAGGGCTGGCATCGACACGAAGTTGGCGTCGTTGCCGAATGCCGGGTTCATTGCATAGCGGTAGGTGTAGTTATCGAGAAAATATCCGGAGTTGGTGTTCTGGGCCAAGGCTGAGCAGGCAGTCGCACCTGCCACCACAGCTGTGAGTATCGATTTGTATATGGTTTTCATAGATGGAGGCGGGTGTTAAAGTTCTTTTTCGTAATATCCGGTGACTTTTGCGCGGATGTTGGTGAGAGTGATCGATTGTTCGGGTGTGAGGACTTCGGCGCCTGCGCCAGCGACGCGTGCTTCGAAGATCACGCCGTCGAGTTGCTGCACTCTGCCGGTCATTTCGATAGTTACGGGCTGGTCAGTTACTCCGGCGGTTATGTGCGAGCTTTTGATTTCAACGCCTTCTATCTTTTTGCCGTCTATGCCGATGGGCCATGCAAAGAGTTCGGCCTCGAGGGGGCTCCCGTTGGAAACCTTGACGTCGAGCGAGAGTTTCTCGATGGTTATTGCGTCGACGTCCTCGTCGTTCCAGCCGTCGGCGGTATGGCGGTACACAATCATCGAGCCGGCGGCGAGCGACAGCGGTGCTATCAGTTCGTAGTTGCCGCGCACGCCGGACAGCTGGCGCCCGAGGGCGAAGTCGGTGACGTTCTGAGTTGGTATCTGCGGGTCGTTGAGGGCTATGCCTATTTTATCGGGCATGCCGGCGTCGGCGGGGCTGCCGGCGGGAATGGACAGAAGGCTGCCCAGGGTGCTGAACCGCACGAACGTGAGGTTATCGCTGAATTCGGCGGGAGTGGTCAGGGCATTGTTGTCGGGAGCGAGGACAAAATTGTACGGGCCGTCGATGCCGTGGTTGGCGCCGATGCTGAAATTGTTGACATCGGGGGTGAAATCGACCGAGGGCAAGTCGCGGCGCATGGCTGTCAGGGTTATGCCGGTGCTGCAGGTGAGGCGTTCGCCGGCAACGGGGTTGTTGACAGCCAGATATATCTGCGGGTTGTTGAGGATAAGGTCTGTGCCTTCGCAGTTGAAGAAGTCGGGCACGTCGCCGAGGTCTACGGGCGCTATGTCGATGCCGTCGAGCTTATAGTTAACGGTTCCGCTGAACGATGTGGCCACCAGGTCGGTGATGGCATAATCCGCGCGGATGTGGAGGTTCTGCGGTATGGATGCGATGTCGTGGGTGATGAAGGTAATGGTACCGGCGAGAATGCGGAATTCCCCGTCGTATGCAAATTTGTGTGTCGCATCGATGGTGGCACCGGCGGTTTTGAAGTCTACGGCGGAGGCCCTTAGTGTTGCGGTGACATGGTTTTGCGAAGTGCTCAGCGTGGGTATCGTCCACAGGCCTGTGGTGGGGTTGTAAGAGCCGGCCGTGCATGTTGTCGTGAGGCCTTTCGGCATCTGAATGAGTACGTCGGCGAATTCTACGCGCTCGAAGGCGCTTGTTATATTGAGCGAACGTAAGGTGAGGCTGAACGATATATCGGTCTTGGCGGCGTCAAGTTCAACTATCGCCTCGTCTATTTCGCCGGCATTGTAATGGATATCGTTGCCCATGGGTGTGATCTGGAAACTTATGGAGGGCGTTGCGGCAGCGCCGGCTGTGGCTGTGGCTATTCTGTCGAGCCATGCCTCGGTAGGGTGTACTTCGGGAGCCGGAGCCGTCACTTTGCTGATTTCTATAGGGTCGGAATCGAAGTTTCCGGTTTCGGTAAGGGCATAAAATTCGTGGCCGTCGATGGTTACGGGTCTGATTTTGCTGTTCTCATCGTAGGTGATGATGTCGCCTAACGTCACAACATCGATGTTTACGGGGATGGTCAGGTTATCGACTGGGATGCGGGTGGTGGTGTCGATGTCGCCGAGGTCGTAGTCATTGTCTACGCAGGCCGTGACTGTCAGCAACAGTGCTGTGCACAGTGCCATCGGCTTGTTTGGTCTGTTCTTCATCAAGAGGGGTTTTAGGTAATGTGTTAATGATTATATATCATCAGTGTCCACTAAAAATGGACTTGGTTAAAAATTAAATAAATTCGGTTTGCTTGAATCACAGAGAACATTGACATTTTTGAAATTCGGTTTGTCGAAGATGTCATGCAGACTGGTTTTGTCCGTCAGCGAGATTCCGAGAATCTGAAGTACCTCATAGATGCTTCGCTCCAGTTTCATGTCGTGCTGCACTATTGCCACGAGGCAATAAGTGATTATAGCACAATAGATTTGGATGCGGACTGCATTCTCTGAAGTTCCCCAGGACCTCTTGATACGCAGGTGCTGCTTGATCCATTTGAAGAACAGTTCCACGCTCCATCGGTTACGGTATAACTCAGTGATTGTCTCGGCTGAGGACGTCAGATTTTTGGTCAGGAATATGTATCTTGTACCGTCTTCCGGGTCGATGCAGACCACCTTCCGCAGTTTCTCCGGATAATCCTTCGCGCTTTTATAAACCGTGAAGTAGCCGACAGCATCTGAAACCACGTTTTCCGGAAGCCTCCGTTTCCAAGTCTCAGGCTTGAACCTTACATTGGTTTTCGCTCTGAC
>JAGATX010000018.1 GCA_017621055.1 Muribaculaceae bacterium
AGGCTCGCGCCGAGCATTTCCGTCTCACACTCGACGGGCGTTCGGTGTCGCTGCCAGTAGGCACGGAGATACGACTCCGTCGCGCCGACTTTGACGTCAAAGTGCTTCATCTGCCCGGTTCAAGTTTCATCGAGACACTCCGCAACAAACATCACTGGGGCATCGAGCAATGACCGAATACATCGTCGGCAGCGGAAATTTTGCTCATCCGCAATTAGGCATCGTAAGCTACACCGTCAGGCGGAGCGCCAGGCGCGTCGTCGCCCGTTGGAGCGCGACCGGCCTGCAGCTGTCAGTTCCTCCGCGCATGACATCCGCCGATCTGGAGCGCGTCATCCGGCAGATGCTGCCACGACTGCTCGACATCAAGCCTTCGAATGCATCTTTTGCTGTCGGCGACACACTCGACTATGGCGATTTCACAGTCCGCATTTCGACCCACGACAGCGACAACCGCTCATGCGTGACACGCAAGCTCAGCCGCGACTCCTTCGAAATTAGCCTGCCCTGCCGCATCGCCGTCGGTTCGCCCGAAGCTGTAAAAGCCATCAGCAACGCAATGCGTGGCATAGCCAAACACCTTGCTCCGTCGGTGTTGCTGCCTCGCGCACGCCGGCTCGCCGACGAAATCGGCCGGCAGCCTCTCAGCTGGGAAATATCCAGAGGCCGAAAGATATTGGGGCACTGCAACTCGCGCGGAACTATCGCGCTCAGCTACGCCCTCGTCTTCCTGCCCGGACATCTCAGAGACTACATTATATATCACGAACTCGCCCACCTCTCAGAGATGAACCATTCGGCTGCATTCCATAAAATTTGTAATAATTATTGCGGAGGCAACGAGAAGCGCTACATCGCCGAACTCAAAGCCTTCCGCTTCCCCTTCAGTTGACCGGGGCTTCGGCCGCTTCGCCATCCTGCCCGTTGAGTTCCGACGGATGCTTTAGAAAATATTGGCGCAGCATTTCCGCAATGTCAAAATAATACCCCTCGGGGTCTGACTGATTGCGCGGATTGACCGAGATGTAGTCATACGACGGTTCTTCGAATCTTTGGCCTGTGGCTGTCAGACCTGCAAGATTCAGAAAATCATATTCATGTTCGGGATAGACCACCACGCGTGCGACTTCGGGCGCAATTCCCGTGCCTGACGAAGCGATAACGAGCAGTATATGATTCAGTTTGTACTGCCATATTTTTGCGAGGTCATATTTGCCGTTCTGCTCGTAGACATATATTCGGTGTACCAATTGCTGGATGTTGACCGGATTGTCCTCAAGCGCCGCCACGGCATAGTCAAGCATCATCTGGCGCTCCGAGCGGCTCTGCCTTTCTTTCAGATATATCGGACGCAGCACTTCGAGCTGTTTCGGTCTGAAGGTCGGGCGATACGGGTCATAGTCTTCCTGAAAAAGCGTTCCATAATAGAAATATTGGAAATCTTCATCGGTCATCGTCGTGTCATTATCCATGAAGCGCTTGTTTAGTTTGGGATAATAGTAATCCGACGACGGGTCGGTACTCGCAGCCATGATGGCTTCGAGGTCAGGACGGCCAAGCGACGTTTTGACAGACGCATATAAGTCTGTCACTGACATACTTGCCAGCACTATTACGGCTAATATGATGGTTCTTAGAATTTGCATCCGGCAACAGGCTTTCACTACAAAATTAATAAAAACACTTCTAAAGCCGACAGATTGGCGGCGTTTTTTAGAACAATTTACAATTTTTGCAGAATGTTTGATGTCTTATGACAACAAAGGCGGCGCGTCGGTTCTTCGCCGCCACGCCGCCTGTAACTGTAGTTATACTTAACTTAAAGCTGTGTATCGGGATTAAGATTTGCAGCTTCAATATCCTTGAAGTAACGGTATGTGCCGACTTTCAGTTCGGCGCAGGCTGCTTCGTCGGCGACGATCAGAGCCTTCGGGCGCATCTGAAGAGCCGAGATGGTCCACATCTGCGAAATACCGCCTTCCACACCATGGTGGAGTGCGCGCGATTTGTTGTGACCGTTGACGATCAGCAACACACTGCGAGCGTCCATAATTGTGCCGACACCGACTGTAAGGGCAGTTTTCGGAACAAGGTTGACATCGTTGTTGAAAAAGCGCGAGTTGGCGATAATGGTATCTTGGGTAAGAGTTTTCATGCGAGTGCGTGAGCTCAGCGACGAACCCGGCTCGTTGAATGCGATATGTCCGTCAGGGCCTACGCCGCCGAGGAAGAGGTCGATGCCGCCGTAAGATTTGATTTTGGCTTCATAGCGTGCGCATTCTGCAATCGGGTCTTCTGCATTGCCATTGAGGATATTGACGTTTTCAGGCAGAATGTCAATCTGATTGAAGGAGTTGGTCCACATGAACGTATAGTAGCTCTGCTCATGATCGCGGGGTATGCCGCAATATTCGTCCATATTGAATGTAACAACATTTTTAAACGACACTTTCCCGGCCTTGTTGAGCTTTATAAGTTCTTTGTACATGCCCAGGGGCGAACTTCCGGTCGGACATCCGAGCACGAAAGGATGCTCTGCTGTCGGTTTGGCTTCATTGATTCTGGCTGCTACATAATTAGCTGCCCAGCGCGATACTTCGTCGTAGTTGTTCTCGATGATTAGTCTCATTGGATTATGGTTCTATGATGGTTAATATAGATATACAAATATAGCAAATATTCGCAGAAAAAGAATAGCGCATGTCGGTCGAAGGCCGGTACGCGATGCCGAAGGCAATTCTTTGATGCAAATTTAGTAAATTAACTTTTAATTATCATGATAATATTTATTAACTCGCTTTGTGTAGCTGCGTGATTCCTTGAAATCCGGACAATACCTCATGTCTGTATCGCTGTATTTGCATTTGCAGTTGTTTTTGCCAAACAGGTTGCACTCTCC
The DNA here is from genome assembly GCA_017621055.1 of Muribaculaceae bacterium. Lineage (GTDB taxonomy): Bacteria > Bacteroidota > Bacteroidia > Bacteroidales > Muribaculaceae > CAG-873. The sequence goes on from JAGATX010000018.1 coordinate 2,900, forward strand.
GTTGAGCCAGAACCAGCGACAGTCATTTCCGGTTGCCTTATAATGTGACGGCAGACAATTATAACGTGGTAACTCGAAGGGGTTTTCTCTCCTGAACCTGCCCAGTCCGTGAGGTACATAGTTCTTGCGTGCCTCTTCTTCCGCCTTCCGATATGCCTCGAGATTGAGCTGTCGCATCTGTTCTTCCATGGCTCGTTTGTATGCAATATGGGCAGTCATTACCTGTTGGATAGGACTGTCTGTAACTTTAGCCCATATTACCGATACAATAGTGGTTCCTACGAGGGCTGCCGGAATTATAAGCCATTGCAGCGCTGCAAGCATACATAGGAATCCGAGTGCAGTCACAACGGTCATGCCCGTACGCAACACGTCCGGTTTCTCGCGTTTTATAGCATATAGTGCCACACCGCACTGGCTTGCAAATCCGGTGTATAGCAGAAGATAAAGCAGATATTTAATGATGATTCCGGAATGGACTGATATCAGTGATATGGCTTCACGCAGATTCGTGTTGCTGCTGTCGCTGAGCATGAACCATCCGAATTCAATGACGGATGTCAGGCATATAGGCAAATAATATGCTGTTATCTTGCTGTAAATGCGGTTGGTCAGGCCGGAATATCCTTTCGAGGCATTGGCCCAGTCGCCATAATCCTGATAACGGCGTTCGACCATGGACATAAGTACTAAGCCCAATGTGTTCAGGATGCAGATGCAAGCGATTACTAAAAATGTAGCTGACATGTCGGCTGAAGTTTTGTAAACAGCAAATATACAGCATATTCGCAGAAAAAGAATAGCGCTTGTCGGCCGAAGGCCGGTACGCGGTGCCGAAGGCAATTCTTTGATGCAAATTTAGCAAATTTATTTGATTTGCGGCAGTATATAATCCCACACAAGATTCAGTTCTTTCTGATATGTGTGCGAACCCGCGGTCATCGCAACGACCGCATTCTGATCGGGCATCACGACTATAAACTGTCCGAACGAGCCGTCGGCACGGTAGGCGTTGTGGCGACAGCGCCACACCTGATAGCCGTAGCCTTGTACCCAGTCGCTCGTCATAAGCTCCTCTTCGGTTGGTATATATTCAATACTATTGGGCGTACCCTGCATCGACGATATATGTCGCTGCGACATTGCGTCTATCCATTCGGCGGGCACAATTTGTTTGCCGTTCCATTCGCCGTGATTGAGCATCAGCTGTCCGGCCTTGGCGAGGTCTTCGGTCTTGAGCATAAGTCCCCACCCGCCGGTATTTACACCTTCGGGGCTTTCGGCCCAGACAGCGCCTTCGATGCCGAGCGGCTCAAAAAGGCGCGGAGTCAGATAGTCGATAAGTTTCTTACCTGTACGGGCCTGAACTGCGGCCGAAAGCATATATGTGCCCATGCTGCTGTAGCTGAACACCGTTCCCGGCTCGTATTCTACAGGGTAGCTAAGATATTGGCGCACCCAGCTCATTGTCGAATCTTCTTCTGTCAGTCGCATGATATCCGTATACAGATTCGGACCTGACGCGTGTCCCGCCGACATAGTCAGCAGATCCTCAACCGTCACTGCGGCCAAATTGTCGCCGACACTGTCCGGGAGGTAGTCGGGAAAGATATCGACGATTTTCTCGTCGATGCGAAGAAGACTGTCGTCGATAGCCATGCCGACAGCCAGCGACGTGAAAGTCTTGCTGACCGAATACAGCACATGCAGCGAGTCTGGATGTCCGCCGTTGCGCCAGTCTTCGTAGATGACTTGGCCGTCCTTGACAACCACCACGCTGTGCAGGTCGACACTGTCGGCTGCCGCCTGCTGCCACAGGCTATCCATAGCCGCAAGCATAGTTTCTGTCGTTTCGGCTCGCGGCAACGATTTGTCGTTTTGTGCCTCGTTCTTGCCGCCGCATCCTGTGGCTGACACAGCCACTATCGCTCCTGTGAGGAGCACACAAGCAGGTTTCAAAATTCTCTTTAGCATGCTTTTATAAAATAAATTCCGGCATCGTGACGCGAAACCGGAACAATATGATGGAAAGTGATAATGATGAGTGGGCGCTGAGGGATTCGAACCCCCGACCCTCTGCTTGTAAGGCAGACGCTCTGAACCAGCTGAGCTAAGCGCCCCTTTCTTGCCGAAAGCGATGCAAAGTTACAACCATTTTTTGAACCCACCAAATTTCGGTACGGTTTTTTAACATTTTTTGATTCAATTCCCAATTCCCGGTTTTAGCAAGAGAATTATGCTTCCGATTCATAATCGCCATGAAATGTCGTAGGGACGAGCCATGGCGCGTCTGCATCAGTATGGGTAATTTCAGGGTTGAATTGGGTAATTTCAGGGTTGAATCTATCATAACACCAATTACTTATGTTGTTGTCGATATAATTCATAATATTTTCGAACGCTTGCTGATTACGAATTATATGCTCATGAAACCTCGGTTGCCATGCAAACGTTATACAGCGTTTGTTTGCTTCGTGTTTAACGGTGCTTTTAATTTGACCGATTATTACTGACAGACGGCTATTGTGATGGAAATCTTGAAATTCCTTTGGACTATGCAATTTGGGCTTAAGGCAACTGCACTTCCAATTGCGGGGGACTATAGGTTCAGCGTGAATTCGGGGTAGACCACGCCACGGGCGCCGAAGCCGTACTTCTGGCGCAACAGCCCCTCGTTGAGGACGTGTCCGCCGGCCTCGTTGCTCGTTCCGAAGTCGAGCCAGGTGCGCGGGCAGTCGGCGATTAGGGCGCTGAAGACTGCCGGGAGGGCCCGCAGCTCGCGGCCACGTGGTGTGGAAGCTATGTACTGTGTGTGCACGCAGGTATCGGTGATAAACAGGAGGCAGCCGCCGAGGAGGTCGCCGTCGGTGGCGTTGCGTGCGGTAACCAGGCGTATGTTTTCCGGAAAACGGCATGCGAGGAGGCGTAGCTCGGCGGCGGTGTGCACGGGCGTGGCGCCGTTGTGTCGCTCGGCGAGGTTTTGGGCGAGCATGGCGTGGAAGGCGTCGATATCGGTGCTTTCGGTCACTATGATGCCGTTCTTTTCGGCGCGGCCGATGTTTCGGCGCGTGTTGGTGTCGGGCGGCAGACAGTCTGCGGGGCGCATGGCGGCGCTGAGGCGGCAGGCGCTCATGGTTGCTCCGAGGCGCCATAGGGCATAGATGTCGTCGTCGGCCGGCTGCCGGTGGTAGATGTGCGGCACAGGCTTTACTGTCAGTGCGGTGTATCCCTGCTGCCGGTAATGGTCGGCCACGAGCGCCATGATTTCGAGGATTGCGGCGCCGCCGAGGTTCATGGCGGGGAGAAGGCCGCCGTATGTCAGCCCCGGATGTGCTGCCACCACGCTGTCGGAGTCCGGCGCTGTGGCGGCGGCGAAGAGGGCAACTGTCCGGCCGCTGTCATCGGCTATCAGCAGCGAGCGGTCGGCGAAGCGGTCGGCATGGTAGTCCATGTACGGGCGCGTGAGGATGAAAGTGCCGTTGCGGCTTGCCGCCACGGCACTGTCCCACAGCCCGGCCAGTCCGGGCCGGTAGTCGGTTATCGTATAATAGCCCATTACGGGTGCAAATCTACGAAAAATCGGCGTTATTTTCGATGTTTTTTGCCGTAATCGTTATGAAGTTTTATGCCGAATACAATGACGGAGCAGACTGTGGTGATGATGTTTGTCACCGCCAGAGGCCAGTTGCTGATGAGTATGCCCTGAATGACGAAGAAAATAGAGCCCAGGCCGAGCATGCAGAAGGTGGGTAGGGCTATGCCGTCGGTGTCGCGGGTGCGGATGGTGGCTATTGCCTGGGGCATATAGCCGCAGATCATGCTGATAGAGGCCAGCCAGCCTATGATTTCAGATAATTCCATGGTGATGAATGGTTTTAGACGGTAAAACGAGTCTGCCGGAGCGCTCGTCGCCCGAGGGGGCGGGAACGTTCCGGCCGACTGTGTTGTCAGTTAGTTATGTTCTTTGTTCAAAGATGGTTGCGGTGATTATTCGGTTTCGAGCGTGCATATCGATACTCGGTTCCAGGACTCTTCCTCGAACATATTGCCGATGCCTTCACCCTGGGCTTCGATGCGCGATTCGGGTATGCGGTAGCGGCGCACCAGTGCGTTCTTGACGGCTTCGGCACGAGCCTGGGCCAGACGGATGTTGAAGTCGTAGTTGCCGTCGCGGCTGGCGTAGCCCTTGATGATGACCTTGCTGTCGGGGTGACTGTTCATGTAGTCGGCGATCATGGTGACGTTAGGCATCTGGTCGGCGGTGATGGCATGGGAGCCTATGCGGAAGAAGACGAAACGGACGGAGTTATACTGGTTGGTGACATCGTGCACAACCTGCGGCTGGCGGTTGCGGCAGCTGTCGAGCTCGGCGCTGAGGAGGTCGGCGCGCGTCTGCCACTGGCGTGCGGCGGCATCGGCGGCATCCACCTGTCCGCGCAATTCGTTGATCTGACCGTTGAGGGCGGCTACTTCGGCGGCGTCATATGGACGTACGCACGGGAAGCCGTCGCCGAAGCGGTAGCTCACGCCGGCAAGGAGGCTGAACGTGGCCTTGTTGATATTGTAGCCCATGGGGCTCTGTTTGTAGTTGCCGTTGAGGTTCCACGTAATGGCGGGTTTGATGCCAACGGTAACGTGGTCGGTGACATTGAAGTTGAAGTTGAGGCCCACTTTGGTGGCGAAGTAGTTGTAGTCGCTGCCGTTGGCCTTGTTCACGTAGTCATGGCCCCAGCCGGCGCCCACCAGGGCTTCGATGGTGAAGGGACGCACCTGGCAGGGATAGCCGCCGAAGAGGTTGAAGAGGTCGGCGGTGCCGTAAAGGCCTACATAGCTGTTGTCGAATGCCGTGCTGCTGTGCACATAGCCTTTCCACGACGAGGTGTTGACGCCGAAGAGGCCCTCGGCACCGATGCCGAATACGGGAGTGATCTGCTTGCCGATGTGGAGGCCCACAGCGCCGCGCATGCTGCCGAAGAAGGCCTGATTGCTCATGGGCGTCACAACGCCGCCGTCGAGGCCTATCTGCCAGTTGTCGAAGAATTTCGGTTGTTCCACTATTTGTGCGTTGGACGCCAAGGCTCCCGCACCGGCCATAAGAATGGCTGCTAAAATAGTCTTTTTCATAATAAACGGTTGATAACTTGAGGAGAAAAAACGGGCTGCAAAGTTAATACAAAATTATTGTTTTAACAAATGCCGGTGCCGTTTCGATAAATTCCGGTTATGATTTATAAGTATTTCAATGTTAGTCGATGGGTCTGGCCGGTTGTAGCGCCGGCGGCATCCCGCTCACATCAAAGAACGTTTCAGCGGGAATTAAAGTTCATTTTCGGCCACATCTCCGCTGTCGGGATATGCAAGGCGCACGTTGTCCACCCACAATGTGAGGCCGGGTGTGCCGGTGAAAGGCTCTCCGGAGCCTGCCGAGAACATCACTATCATATGCGTTGGCGTGGCGTCGGCGTCGTCCCATCCTTCTTCTACGACGGGTACCATCTCGCCGCGGCTGTTGCGCGCGCAGTACGATTTATCGCGGGGTATCAGCCCCATGTAGCTGCGGAAGTAAGGCTCGCCGGTTATGTCGCCGTAGTGCACCGTCAGATGGTGGCTGTTGACCCATCCCTCCGACGAACGGCTGAAGAGCTCGCGTCCGGTGCCCACGCGCTTGGCGTGAATTTTGCCGGAGGAGTCTTCCCAACGCCGCTGAAGGATGATGAATACCTCGGCGCTGTCGGTGCCCCGCAGGTGCTTTTTGCCGCCGAAGCCGCTGGAGTAGATGCGGCCGGCGCCGGGGGGTACCGTCACCCGGTAGTCATACACCAGTGCCGTGGGCCGCTCGGTAAAGGGTATGCCCATCTCCATTTTCTTATATGGATCGGAGGTGGACTTCACCGGTTCGATCATTTCGCCTAAAAAGAGTGTGCCGGCGACAAAAACGTCGATATTGATAATGCCGAGGGCGCAGCAATGCTCCATATCGGAGGTGAGCTTGGCGCATTTGCCTTTTCCGGGGCGGGTGTCGGGGTAGAGGCTGTTGCTCACTTTGGTTATGCCGTGCACTTTGGCCATGACGTTGGAGCTTGCCCATGGCGACCCTCCCAGGTTGGTATATGGGGTGTCGCCGTTGATAGTGCGGTCGGGGCCTACGGCGTAGCATTGCACGGTGTGGCCTCCCAGCAGCCGGCTCTCCTTGATGTTGCGCGTCACCCAGCTGTCCATGTCACCGTAAGGCAGCATGACCAGACGCTCGGCGGCGCAGCCGAAGGCCACGAGGAGGGTCGTTAAGATGGCGAGGATTGTTTTCATATAAATTAGAACAAGGCATGCCGCCGGAGGGTTCATACCCTTGCCCGGCGGCATGTCGTGACGGGGATTACTTTACTATGAGGATGGCGGCGGCGCCGGCGCTGCGGACAATGTATGTTCCGGGCGCGGCGGGCGCGGTGGTGCCGGTGGCGATGCGCACGCCGGCGAGGGTGTGGATTTCCACAGCCTCGGCATCGGCGCAGCCCGATATGCCGAAGGTTGCGCCGGGAGCCACGGGATTGGGCCATACGGCAAGACGTCCGGCGGGAGCGCCGGCGGCAATGTTGTCGATGCCGCTGTTGTCGTAGTACACTGCCGTGAGCGAGTGCACAGTCATGGTGCGGGCTCCGGCATAGTCGCCGCCCACCTTGGTGTCGAGACGTACATTGTTGAACGTCAGCGGGTAGATGGCATGCTCTATTTTGGCGAGGTCGGCAACGGGGAAGGACACTTTGTGGCGTTCGCCTGCGGAATAGGGAGCCTCCGGAGTGATGGCGATGGAGCCTTTTTTCTCACCGGCGGCAACGATGTTCATTTCAAGCTTGTCCACGGGGATATCCGATGTGAATTCCAGTTCGAGAGCCTGCGGCATGCCGAAGAGCACCATCTTGCGGGCAAGGGTTATCTGGGCGTAGCCGCGCGGCGTGCCGTAGGTGTAGTTTATCGTGCCGTCGGCGCCCAGGCTCATATTCTTGAGGCCGGTGTTGCCTTTGGCCGTCCATTGGCTGAAGTCATCGGTGAGGAGCACGCTGCCTGTGGCGGTGTTCTCCACGGCCACGGTGGCAGTGAAGTCGAGGTCTCCCATTGTGCCGTGCAGGGTGGTGGCGCCGTTAGCCACGGCGGTGAGCGTGCCGTCGGCCACGGTGGCCACGCTGTTGTCGTCCACCGTCCAGTCAATGCGTGCGGGGTCATAGAGGAAGGTGCGGCCTTCCACGTCGGCGATTACCTCCACGGGGTAGGGGTGGCGCTCGTCGAGCACTATGTGGTTCAGGCGCATGCGCGGCGTGGCGGCAAGCAGCGTAACTTTCTTGCTCACCGTTGCGCCCGTGGGTGCCGTGGCGGTGATGGTGAAAGTGCCGGTGGTTGTGCCGGCATTGAAGGTGTCGCCGTCGCAGCTGCCGGCTTCGGCGCTGCAGCTCACGGTGAAGTCGCGGTAGTCATAATCTATCACGCTGCCGTAGCTGTCGTAGGCAATGATCTGCGGAGTGTACGATGCCAGCACGGGCATGCGCACCTCCACGTCCTCGAAGGCCAGGGCCGCAACGTCGTGCGCGGCGACGTCGTCAGAAGCGGTGTTGAACACCATCCAGCCGTTGCCTACCGGGCGCGGGTTGCCCTCGGTGGTGCGGTTGATGATGCGGTCGCCCACCATCAGCTCCGCCGAGCCGCCGGCGTCGACGTTGATCACGTTCCATGCGCCGAGGTGACGCATGAAATCGCACATCACGGCGGTGGTGCAGCCTGCCGAGCCGCCCCATACCGGATCCATCGAGCGGTCGATTACCACCATGAAGAGCTTGCGGCCGTCCTCGCTGCTGCCGTAGGCCGACCGCGAGTAAACCATTGTGTTGTAGCTGTCCCATTCGTTCTGCGGCGTTATCTGGCCGTGGCGCATCACCATCATGTTGCCGCCCACGGCATTGGTGATTTCGGGGCGCACGGCGGCGCCGTCGGGGTCGAAGAGCCACGAATAGCGCACCTGCACGGCATCGCCGGCGGCGAGGGCGTCGAGGCTGCCGCGACGGCTGACAATGGCAAGGTCATGGTCGCCGAGAGTGCCGCGGCCGTTGGTCTGCCGCGTTTCGGCCACCACGAAGTTCATGGGCACGCCGGCACGCCAGCTCTGCCCCGGTGCCAGATCGAGGAGCACTTCGGTGCACTCGGCGTCCTCGACAACGTCGTAGTGTATGTTGTTGTCGGCAATCTCCCAGTCGTAGTCGCCGCGAAGAGGCAGAAACTGGCGGTCGCGCCCGAAGAAGGGAGTGTAGATGGCCGTCTGACCCGGCTTGAAGCCTTTGTTGCAGCTGTGGTACTCCTGCGTGCCCGTTTTCTCGGAGGTGAAGTCCATTTCGGTGTTACAGGCATCGATCCACAGGCGGTTGTCGACGTCCACGGCAACGATGCCGCTCTCGCGAGTGCTCCACCACCACCAGTGCGGGAACGACCGCGAGTCGATCGACAGCATGCCCTCGCGCAGGCTCACATTATGGGTCGAGGCGCCGTAGGCCGCCCACTGCGGCTGGCTGCTGACTATCCAGAAATTGGAGTTCTGAGCGGCGATGGCGTGGTGGTCGGGGGCGTCGTAGCGCTGTGCCGCCTCGGTGAGCAGCTCGGTGCCGGCGCTGAGCTCGTGGGCAATGCTCGTTTCGATTTTGATGTACGGATTGTTCATGTCCACGGTCACCACATTGATATTCAGTGCGAAATCCGGCACGCGGTAGCGTGCGTAGACAGTGCCCGGACCTATCGAGCGTTCTATTACCTTCTGAACATCGTAATCGGTGCCCTGAAGGTTGACGATTTCGGCCGACATTGTGCCGGTAGCTGCCACGAGGAGCAACAACAGTTGTTTTTTCATTGATATTCTATATGTGAATTAAGGAAATTCATGAATGTGATGAAGAATTTTCACAAAAATACGCATTTTTTTGTATTGAGCAAAAACGGCTGTCCTTTTCGCCCAATTTTTCGGCAAAAAGAGCCAAAAAGCGGAGGAAGCTCCATCAAGAACGTCGGAGAGGTTCCCCTGTGGTTGAGGCCGTTGCGGGACCATAGGGGCACCTCTGCGAGGTGATTGGGGAGGAAGTGGGCGAGCCGGTTCCAAGGCGTCGCTCTGACGGGCTCGGAGCAGCCTCCGCCCCGGACCGGCAAAAAAAGGGCTCGCTTCGCAGCGGGCCCTTTTCCCGGAGGAATTGCTTCCTCCCAATCTATTCAATGTATATCAATTAACTTTGTATCTTGATTTTGACGCTATCAGCGCACATACACCTTGCTGACGGTGCTGCCCTGACGGCGGATATAGAGACCGTTTGTCGGATTGGCCACGCGAACACCCTGAAGGTTGAAGTACTCGGCAGGTGCATTGGCGTCGACAACGATGTTCTCCACTGCGGTGGTGATTTCTGTGGGAGCGGCTACGCTTTCCACTCCATCTACGCTGACTTTCAGAGTGGCGATGTAGTTTTTGGCTTCTTCGGTTGCGAGGAAGGGTGCGGTGGCCACAACCTTGCCTTCGTAGTTCACGGGATCGGCGGCGGCACGTGCGGGAGCGGCTGCGGGAGCGTCGGCAGGTATGTTCTCCAGCGTTACGCCGTCCATAACATTACCTTCAGCGTCGGTGATGGTCATCGAGAACACAGGCTCGGCGTCGGTGTTGACAACGGCAAAGCTGTAAGGGAGCGTGAGGGTGCCGGCGGTATAGTCGTACTCGGCTTTGCCGACAGTGAGAGCGGTGGTGAACTCGGGTGCGGGTGCAGGCTTGGGAATGTAGTAGATCTGAACATCGGTCTGTCCGCTTGCATATGTAGTAAAGCGGGGAGCATTTGTATTATAGCGGAAGAAATTGCTGCCGAATTTTACTGTGAGGATGTTATTGTCCAGAGTTATTGAGGCACTGACCTCGGTTTCGGATTCGGTCATGGTTTTTGCGGCGGTGCTGCTCATGTAAACAGTATTACCTTCGCCATTTTCGTAGGAAATAGCATAGCCGTCGGCAGTTTTTGTGAACGTGAGAAGCAGAGCGCCTTCAGGGATGGCCGTGAGTTCTGTCTCGTCGGCGTTGAATTCCAGGTCTGAACCAAGACTGGAATAGAACGTGCCACTGAGGTTACCCATGATTGCGGGCTTGGCACTGCATACGAAGTATCCGGTAGCGCCGTCGAGGTCACCGAGGTCTGTGAGGAGCGTGGGATTTTTGGCGTTGGGGTCGACTACTTTGAGAGTATAGCTCGCGGTAGCAACCTTGTAGGTGTCGGTTTCAGAAGATGTTGCGGTGATTACGGTCGTGCCTGCGGCAACGATGGTAACGGCGCCGTTTGCAGGGTCTACAGTAGCGACTTCCTCCTTACTGCTGGTGAATTTAACAGGAACATTGTAGGGATTGGAGAAAGCGTTTGCGGGAGCCGCCTCACCGAGATTGACGGTCACGTCGCTCTCGGTGAACGAGATTTCAGGATCTTCGAGCGTGCTGCCTGCACTGGCGGTGTACTCTATCGAGTTGACGCCGAACTGGTTTTTACCACTTGCGGTAGCAGTCATCTTTATGGCGATAGTACCGTCAGGAATGGTGGTGGCGCTTATAGAAGCGCCGTTGGCGGTAGTGGAGCCTGAGACGGAGGGGTTGAAAGCCGTGAATGTGCTGCCGTTTTCACTATATTCAAGTTTGACAGTATTGGCCTTGCTGCCCCATTGGGTAAAGTTGAATTTGATGCTGTTGAAGGTGGAGCCGTCGGTGAGTTTTACGATAATATAGCTATCTGCATCGCGGGCAACAGGGCATGTCGTTACAGTTGAAGTCTGCTTGGTAAAACTGTAGAAAGTTACCTCGTATGGTTTCCCGGTGGGTTTGTACTCGACTGTAGCTCCGTAGCTGTTACCCCAGCCATCGGTGCCGATTGCGGTGAAGTTGAGGTCGATTGTTTCGGCATAGCCGAGCACGCAGGCAAGGACTACCGAAAGGAAGGTGAGTAGAGTTTTCTTCATAAAGAGATGATTGAAGTTTATTGTTGGTTTAAAGTTGGATTTGATGCGTGCTTTAGCCGTCCCCGGGTCTCGGAGTTGGCGAAACTGGGGGCGGAAATGTTGAAACAGACAACTTTTATGGGTTGCATAGCAGAACGGCGGTGCCGGATATAGTAACGGCAGCGCAAAGTTACACAATAGTTAACAAATTACCCCCCCAAGTAGTTAAATAACGTTAATAAACAACAAGAGCCGCTCCAAAGCGGCTCTTTGTGTATGGAGGGGGGAGTGGAGGAGCGGGGGCGCCGAGGGGGCGCCCTGAAGGGCTCGGCCTCGGTGTGGAGGAGGGCGAGAGGATGTCCCGCGGCTCTGCTATGCTCCGCGGCGGGTTGTAGAAATATCGCCCTGTTGGGCTCCCCGCTGATATCTATCTTTGGGCGAGGGGCCGGGGGAGGCGGCGGTTGAAAACCGCCTTTCCACTGGGTGTTATTCGAGCTCTACGTTGTGGCCGGCGATCTTGAGGTTGCAACCGCGGACGAAATCGAGGATTTCGCTGCGTATGGGGCTGTCGTCGATGTCGGCCTCGATGCGGCGCAGGGCGTTGAACACCGAAGTGGAGGTCTGGTATATGTGGCGGTATGCTTTGGCGGCATCGTCGATCTGCGCGTCGGTAAAGCGGGCATGCTTGCTCATTACCACGGAGTTCACGCCGTAATATACCACGGGGTTGTGGGCCATGATGGTGAACGGCGGCACGTTCGACGATATGCGCGTGCCGCCCTTGATGAGCACGTACTTGCCGATGCGCGAGCGCTCGTGGACCACGGCGTTGGACGACAGGATTGTGCCCTCGTCGATGAACACATCGCCGGCGACCACCACGCCGTTGCCGAGCACGCACCGGCCGGAAATCACGCTGTCGTGGCCTATATGGGAGTTGGCCATGACGAAGCAGTCGGAGCCGACGACGGTGCCGGCGGCGGAAGTAAATCCGCGGTTGATGATTACGTGCTCGCGGATTACGGTGTTGTTGCCGATGGAGCACAGCGATTTCTCGCCTTTCCAGCGGAAGTCCTGGGGGTCAGCGCCGACAATGGCGCCCTGGTAGACTTTCACGTTCTTGCCTAAGGTGGTGCCGCCCATCACCGAGGCGTAGGGCATAATCACGCAGCCGTCGCCGATTTCGGCACCGGCGTCGACAAAGGCAAAGGGATAGATGGTGACGTCGTTGCCGATTTTGGCGGCGGGGTCGACGTGAGCGTTGGGGCTTATCATGGGATGAGGAATTAGAGCCTGTTCCCCTGTATATGTTAAATTCTCGGCGGTCGATTTTTGAGCGATTTTGTCCGACGGCGGACAAAAGCGCCAAAAAGCGACCAAGGCGATGCTAACTTTATTGAGGCTAAAGGCTATATTTTAAATTATGGTGTATATCGGGGCGAAAATAATAGTTTCTGAGCGCATCGCGCAGCCGTCTTTTGCCTTGTTCATCAGTCGTGTACTGCAAGTACACTCCTTCTTCACATGTCAAAATCCGTTCTGCGATATGCGGCCGAGAATTTAACATATAGAGGGGAACAGGCTCTTAGGTGGTGCGTATCAGCGACCGCCGCCGAGGGCCTGATAGAGGTTGATGACGGCGCGTGCGCGTGTGAGGTCGGTGTTGATGAGGTTCATCTGGGCCGAGAGGAGGCCCTGCTGTGCGGTGAGCACTTCCAGGTAGTTGGTGGAGCCGGTTGAGTAGAGGAGCAGGTCGCGGGTATATTCCACGGAGCGCTCGAGGTTGAACACCTGCTCGGTGAGGAGCTGCGATTTCTCGATGCTGCGTGAGTATACGGTGAGGGCGCTGCTGACCTCGGCGGCGGCGCTGAGCAGCGAGTACTCGAAGTTGTTGAGGGCCTGCTGCTGCTGTGCCTTTGCGCCCTGCAGACGGGCGATGTTCTGACCGCGGCTGAACAGGGGTGCCGTCAGCGAACCGGCGAGGTTATAGAACCACTCGCCGGGATTTTTAACCATCGAGCCCAGCAGGTTTGTGAACCCTCCGCTGAAACTGATGCTCAGGCCGGGATAGAAGGCGGCGCGGGCGCTGTTGGTGGCATAGAAAGCGGCAGCGAGGGCCTGCTCGGCGGCCTGCACGTCGGGGCGGGCGGCGAGCTCGCTCATGGGGATGCCAGCGCGGTATATGGCCGGTACCTCGGGGGTGAGTCCGGCGGCGATGTCCCACTCCTGCGGCATGGTGTTGAGCAGCAGCGACATGGTGTTGTTAAGCTCGTGGAGTTGCGTCTCCAGGTCGGTGATGCTTGCCAGGATGCTGTAGTAGTTGGCGGCGCTCTGCACCACGGCGGCTTCGGTGAGGCCTGTGCCGGCTTCCTTGAGGTCGCGCATGGTCTGCACGGTCTCCTCCCAGAGTACGGCGGTGGTGCGCGAAATCTCGAGCTGACGGCGCACGGCGCTGATGGAGTAATAGGTGGTTGCCACGGCAGATATTATCTGGCTGCGTGCGGCGCAGGCATATGCCTCGCTCTGCAGCAGGGCCGCCTGGGCGCCGCGCTTGCCGTTGAGGAGTTTGCCGAAGATATCGAGCTCCCAGCTCACCTGGGCCGGCAGCTGATAGGACCACGACAGGTCGGAGCCGGCAATCGACGAGCCGGCGCCGTTGGGCGCGAGCACCACCGAGGGCAGATATGCCAGCTTGGCGCCGCGCAGGTTCGCGCGGGCGATGTCCACGTTGAGGAGGGCGTTGCGCATTGAGGTGTTGTTCGTCAGCGCCGTGTTTATCATGCCGGCGAGCACCGGGTCGGTGAAAACGTCCTCCCACAGCAGGTTGCCGAAGGCTGTGCTGTCCTGGCCGGCCTGCCGGGCCTCGGCGTAGGCGGCCGTCAGGGGCGTGTCGGTGGGCGTATGGTATTTGTTGTATATTCCGCAGCTGCCGGTGGCGGTGGCCAGGGCCAGAGCCAGCGCAAGGCGTGCGATATTTACTATTTTCATCTTGTTAAAATATGAGGTGAAGCGCCGGCCGCCGTCTTTGCCGGCGGCCGACGGCTGTTTAACGGGCGTACTGTTCGATTTCGTTGGCAATGTTGCCGCCTTTCTCCTGATTTTCCCAGCGTATGGGCTTGATTTTCTCCTGAAGGAGCTGGAACACCACGAAGAGGGCGGGCACGATGAAGATCTGGCATACCATGCCTATGAGCATGCCGCCTATGGAGCCGGCGCCGAGCGAGCGGTTGCCGTTAGCGCCCACACCGTGGGCGAACATCATGGGCAGCAGACCGATGACGAGGGCCAGCGAGGTCATCAGGATAGGACGCAGACGTGCCTGGGCGCCGGCAATGGCGGCGTTGAACACGCTCATGCCGGTCTTACGTCGGTCGAGGGCGAACTCCACGATGAGGATGGCGTTCTTGGCGAGCAGACCTATGAGCATGATCAGGGCAATCTGCAGGTAGATGTTGTTCGACACGTCGAAAATCTGGGCGAAGACAAAGGCGCCCATCAGGCCGAAGGGTACCGAGAGGATAACGGCGAAAGGCAGCATGTAGCTCTCGTACTGGGCGGACAGCAGCAGGTATACGAACAGCAGACACAGGCCGAAGATCGTTGCCGTAGCACCGGAGGCTCCCGAGCCGGCTTCCTCGCGCGTCATACCCGAGTATTCGTAGCCGTAGCCGCGGGGCAGGCACTCTGCGGCGGTTCGCTCGATGGCGGCGATGGCGTCGCCCGACGAGTAACCTTTGGCGGGCTGCCCCGTGACGGATATCGATGTGAACATGTTGAAGCGGTTCATCAGGTCAGGGCCGTATACGCGCCGCAGGGTCACGAAATTAGATATCGAGGCCATCTCGCTGCCGTTGCGCACCTTGATGCTGTTGAGGGTCTCGGGCGACACGCGGCTCTCGGGCGAGGCCTGCATCATCACGCGGTAGATCTTGCCGAAACGGTTGAAGTTCGACACGTACATACCGCCGTAGTAGCCCTGCAGTGTGCTGAGGATAGTTCTGGGCGACAGGCCGGCCTGTTTGGCCTTTGCTGCGTCGATATCCACCATGTACTGGGGGAACGACGGGTTGAAGGTGGTGTAGGCCATCTGAATTTCGGGGCAGGCGTTGAGCTGGGCGAGGAAGCCCTGTACAACGGCGAAGAAGGCGTTGATGTCTCCGCCGGTGCGGTCCTGCATCTTCATTTCGAAGCCGTTGGTCGCGGAGTAACCTGTGATCATGGGCGGTGCGAAAATCATGACGCGGCCTTCGGTGACGTATCGGCCCGTGAGGGCGTACAACTGCGCTATGACATCGTCGGCGCTCTCGCCTTTGCCGCGTTCGCTCCAGTTCTTGAGCTTCATGATGAATGCGCCGTAGGTGGGACCCTGGCCGGCGATGAACGAGTAGCCGTTGATCATCTCGCGGCTCTCTATGGCAGGAATAGTGCCGGCCAAAGAGTCGATGAGATGTAGGGTTTCCTGAGTTCTTTCCTGGGATGTGCCCGCCGGCATATCTACCATGGCGAACACCACGCCGGTATCCTCGTTAGGCACCATTGCCGAGGGGGTGCGCGCCATCAGCCATACCAGCACGCCGATGGAAATCACCACCGTGGCGAACGACACCACTTTGTGGGCGGCGAACCACGAGGCGCCTTTGTGGTATAAGGTGAGGATTTTGTTGAAATTCTTTTCGAAAGATGCGTGGAAGCGCTTTCCGAAGAGTCCCATCACGGCCACTATGGCGCATGCCCATGCCAGCAGGCTGAGCGCCACGTTGTGGAAGCTGAACCAGCCGAGCACCATGAAGGTGATGGTGGCCACCAGCAGCACGAAGGTGATGAGGGGGTGGATGTCGAGGGCGAAACGGCGGCGTGTGCGGGCGGCCATGACCTCACCGGCGGCCTTTACTCCTTCGCGGACGCGCTCACCCACGGGCATGGGCGTGCCGTCGGCGCGGTGGGGCTTGAGGAAGATGGCGCACAGTGCCGGCGACAGCGTCAGGGCGTTCAGCGCCGAGAAGCCGATGGCTATTGCCATGGTGAGGCCGAACTGGCGGTAGAACACGCCGGCGGTGCCCGGCATGAACGATACGGGGATGAACACCAGCATCATCACCAGGGTGATGGACACCAGGGCGCCCGCTATCTCGTTCATGGCGTCGATGGAGGCGCGGCGCGCGCTCTGATAGCCCTGGTCGAGCTTGGCGTGCACGGCCTCGACCACCACGATGGCGTCATCCACCACAATCGCTATCGCCAGCACCAGGGCCGACAGGGTGATGAGGTTGATGGAGAAGCCTATGAGGTTCATCACGAAGAACGTGCCGACAAGAGCCACAGGTATGGCGATGGCCGGGATGAGGGTGGAGCGGAAGTCCTGCAGGAACACATACACCACGAAGAACACCAGGATGAAGGCCTCGATGAGGGTATGGATCACGGTGTTGATCGACGCATAGAGGAAGTCGTTGTTGTTCATGGGCACCGTGATCTCGCAGCCCTCGGGGATGTCCTGCTTGATTTTTTCTATCAGCGCCAGACAGTCGTTGATAATCTTGGTGGCGTTCGAGCCGGGCGTCTGGAATACGATTGCCATTGTGGAGAGGTCGCCGTTGGCGTGGTTGGAGAACCCGTAGGTCACGCGGCCCATCTCGATGTCGGCCACGTCCTTGAGGTATAGCACCTCGCCGTTTGCACCCGTGCGAACCACTATGTTGCCGAATTCCTCGGGGGTGGTGAGGCGGCCGCGGTAGCGCATGATGTACTGGAACGACTGGTTGCCCTGCTCGCCGAAGGCGCCGGGGGCGGCCTCGATGTTCTGTTCGGCCAGAGCGGCGCTGACGTCCTCGGGCATGAGGTGGTACTGGGCCATCACCTCGGGCTTGAGCCATATGCGCATGGAGTAGTCGGCACCGAAGGCCATGACGTCGCCCACGCCCTCTACGCGCTGAAGCTCGGGGATGATGTTGATTTTCATGTAGTTGTCGAGGAAACCGGCGTTGTAGAGGCCGGCGGTGTCGACCAGCGCCACGCCAAGGAGCATGGATGTCTGGCGCTTGCGGGTGGTGAGACCCACCTGGTTGACTTCTGCGGGCAGCAGGTTGGAGGCTGCCGACACGCGGTTCTGGACGTCGACGGCCGCCATGTCCGGGTCAAAGCCCTGGCGGAAGTATACGTTGATGGTGGCGGAGCCGGTGTTGGTGGCCGTTGACTCCATGTATGTCATGCCCTCGGCGCCGTTGATGGCCTCCTCGAGAGGCGCTATCACCGAGTTGAGCACGGCAGCGGCATTGGCGCCGCTATATGTGGTGGTTACCGATATTGTAGGCGGCGCTATGTCGGGATACTGCGTTACGGGGAGTGCCGACAGCCCTATCAGACCGAGGAGGACGATGAAGATGGATATCACCGTCGACAGCACGGGTCTGTTGATGAATGTATCGAGTTTCATTAGTCAGCTGTTTTGGGATTGATAGTCATGCCGGGGCGCACGATAGTTCCGACGCCCTCGGTCACTACTCTGTCGCCGGCGTTGAGGCCGGAGGTGACCACGAAGGTCTGGCCGTCGCTGTAAGGTGCCACGGTGATGGGCGTGGTGACGGCTTTGTTGGAGTCATTGAGGGTGTAGACGTAGCGCAGGTCCTGGATTTCGAAGGTGGCGCGCTGCGGCACGGTGATGGCTGCGCCGTTGGTGCGGGGTATGAGCACCTGGCCGGTGTTGCCGCTGCGCAGACGTCCGCCGGGGTTGGCGAAGAGAGCGCGTGCGCTGGCGGCGCCCGTGGCGTTGTCGATCACGCCCGATACCGTTGCCACACGGCCTTCCACGGGGTAGACGGTGCCGTCGGCGAGCTGCAGTTTCACGGGCGGCAGCTGTGCCAGACGACTTTCTACGGTGCCTTCGTCGCCGGCGGTGAGCTGCAGGAGCTCCTGCTCGGTGAGCGAGAAGTAGGCGTAGACTTCCGAGTTATCGCTGATAGTGGTGAGGGGCTGGGCGCTCGACGGCGATGCCAGCGAGCCTTCGCGGTTGGGGATGGTGCCCACCACGCCGTCGGAGGGTGCCGTCACGGTGGTGTAGCTCAGGTTCTTGCGTGCGGTCACGAGGGCGGCCTCGGCCTGCGCCAGGGCGGCGCGTGCCTGCGCCAGCTGGTTGGAGGCCAACTGCCACTCGGTGGAGCTGATTATGTTTTTGTCGAGCAGACGGCGTTTGTTCTGTTCGGTGACTTCGGCGGTGGAGACGGCGCTGCGGGCCGAGTTGACGTTTGCTTCGGCCTGATCGACGGCCGCGAGGAATTGTACCTGATCTATGGTGAACAGGGGCTGTCCGCGGTGTACGCGCTGACCTTCGTCGACGTGTACGGCGGTGATAAAGCCCGTAACCTGCGGGCGGATGGCAATGTCGGTCTTGCCTTTGATAGTTGCGGGGTAGCTGCTTTGGAATTCGGCTTCGGTGGGTTCTACTGTCACGACAGCGAGCTCGGGAGCGGCACCGGCGGCGCCGGCACCCTGCTGCTCCTTGCCGGAGCACGAGCCGAGCGTGCCTGTGGCGATAACGCCGAGGGCGACGCCCACGAGGGTGGTCTTCGTAATCTTCATACTTAGTTTATTGTGTCTTTTTTGCTTAGTTTCTATCTATGTGTTGCATCCGGTTGTTGAAAACCGGTGCAAAGGTACGAAATATTTAACTTTCGCGATATTCCCAAAAGGCAATGAAATTGGTCTAAAGGTCGAATATGCTGTTAATCTTTCCTAATGGTCCTGCGGCGGAAAATAGAAGGGGACTGTCTCACGACAGCCCCGATTCACATACACAATTATCTATAAAACAACTATTTTACTTTAATAACCTTTTGAAATTTAAACGATATTTATAAAATGCGTCGAACCGACATCTACGTCGTGTCTCAGCACTTCCATGAATAGCATATCAAAAAAATCGGCACTTTTGCCGTAACAGCACCAAAAAACACTCCCACAAGCAAGCTTTTGCGGAAGCAATACTTGATTTGGAGCCGATAATGGTGCGGGAAACCAAGAGGGTTTCCATGTACGGCGGCAAAATTAACCAAAATTGGCCTAAAGTCAATGATAATTTTGTTAATTTATATTAACATCGTGGATTTGGAGCGTATTGTTGATGGCTCTAACCCCCCTTTATGAACATTGCAGGTCAACGTGTGTTAAAATTTCATGGGAACTACAACAACTGCCACCTCCCAGCCTCTCAGCGTCTGGCTGGCCGAAAATATAGGAACTCTTCTCGATAGAGTAGGGCTCGAGCACCACAGCACCTTGCGCGAAGTCATCTATGTAACCATCGTTGTGATAGTCTCGCTGGGTATAGCATGGATTTTGCAGCGCATAATCTACTATACTCTGCGCAAATTCGTTGAAGTGCGCCATACGGCGGTGGGCAACGAGCTGCTGCGATGGAAAACGCTGTCGAAGATATGCCATATCATCCCTCCGCTGCTGATGCTGGGCATGATGCCCTTTGCCTTCAGCGCTACCCACGCCGTGAGGGTATGGCTCATGCGCTGTCTGGGTGTGTACGGCATAGCAATGGCGGGCGTGGCCCTCGGGGCGATTATGGATTTTATCTACGGCCACTACAATGCTCACGACAACAAGAAGAACATACCGCTCAAAGGCATACTCAACGTGGCCAAGGGAGTTATGTGGATCGTGCTGCTGATATGCTCGATATCTGTGCTGTTCGACCGATCGCCGGCCTTCCTCCTCACCGGCTTGGGCGCCTTTGCCGCGGCGTTGATGCTGATTTTCAAGGACAGCATCCTCGGTTTTGTGGCCGGCGTGCAGATGGGCGAGAACGATATGATTCATGTCGGCGACTGGATTGTGGTGCCGGGCACACCGGCCAACGGCGTGGTGCTGGACATGACGCTATCAGCCGTGAAAGTGCAGAACTTCGACAACACCATCGTCACCGTGCCGCCATATACCCTCATTTCCACATCGTTCCAGAACTATCGGGGCATGACCATGAGCGGAGCGCGCCGCATAACCAAGACCTTTATGATCGACCTCACCACCGTGCGCAAAATCACGGCCGACGAGGCCCGGCAGATGGCCAAGCCATTCCAGCGCCTCACCGAGTTTGTGGAGAACCTGATAAAGAACGGAGCCACGGCGCAGAACGACGGCGGCCTTACGCCTATCAACGGCACCATAGAGACCAACCTTGGCCTGTTCCGCGCATACATCAGCCTGTACATATACTATAACCCCGGCATTACCGACAATCAGCAGTTGCTGATCCACATACTGGACCCGACGGTGACGGGGTTGCCTCTGCAGGTCTACTGTTTCACAAATACCACCGACTGGGACAAGTTCGAGGCCATACAGAGCGACATCATAGAGCACATCACCACTACGGTTGCCGATTTCGGTCTGGCCATCTACACCAGCGGCTCACTCACCGTCGACCTCGAAAAGCCCGGCACGCCCGCTACTCCAGCGGATACACAAGCCTGACGTTAGGCGTGATGGTTATGCTTTCATAGAAGACGCGGGCGATGCCGGGTGCAATAATCCATGCGCAATCGTTCACTGATGGAGAATCGGCAGAGGAACAAGTCCAGAAAGCGGAACCCTCGTTTTCGCCGCCAAAAACCTTTATGGCATTCCTGACGGCATTTGCCTGATGAACTATCTCTTCGCCCATCACCTTAGTAGGCAGGCTCCGGGGAAAGCGCTCCATGGCCTCAGTCCATGTCATGCAGCCTTCGGTGGTGAGAGAGAGAATGAAGCTGGCGCCGCGGCTGCGGATTACCACGCCGAGTTTGCGGCACTCGTTCTTCTGAGCGTCCGGGAGGGCTTCCCAACCGGCCTGCGAATAGTAATACTGTTTGCCACCGCGCTCCACGGCGAGGTCGAGGTTCTGAGGCTCGCGGTCGTCGGCCATGGCATTGGCAAAACCGGCGAAAAGGAAAAAAATTACGGCATAGAGTGAAAAAATGGTTTTCATGATATTCAGGGTAGATGAAAATTTGCAGTATAATTTTAAATATCGGGCGGTTTTTTGTTTTATTCTTTGCAAAGTTAACATAAGGCAAGAGCCGCGTGCAAAAAAGAAGAAAGATATTTGACGAACCTCCGGGGAAAATTGACGAACCTGCCGGGTTTGCGTGTCGAGCCGCTATTGGCCGAGGACGCCGAGGGCGGCAAGGCGCGCGGCGATGTCGTAGAGAATGTCGACGGCCATTTCGGCGGTGATTTTGCTGCCGTGGACGGTGGCTTCGGAGTCGATCCAGTCAGCCAGGGCCTCGAAGGGCTGCGCCAACGGCGGCGGCAGCTTGGCCGCGTCCTTCATTTTATTATAAGAAGCGAGCATCAGCGGGCCGAGCTCGGCGTCGATTGCCTCGAGGTGTTCGGCGGCAAAGGCGTCGGGTGCCTGCTGTGCGGCGGCCGATGCAGCCACTCCCATGGTGAGCAGCTGCTCGAGGTAGGCTCCGGCGTGAGCGTCTGGAACAAACCGACCGGTGCGGAACAGGGTGAGCAAGGCCATGGTGCCGGTGGCGAATGCCTCGAGGAAGGCGCCGGCCCGGCACAGCAGGCGCTCATGGTCCAGGGCATGGCGCAGCAGGACGTCGGCAGCGGCGTCAAAATCGTCAGCTGCGGCATTTGCGAGGCGCCCGGCGGCACGCGCCAGGGCCTCGCCGCTGTCGGTTATGGCCTCGCGGAGGGCGTCGGCGTCGGCGCTCATTCCACTTGCTTGAGGTTATGGCCCATGCGTATCTTTTTGGTGTGCATGTAGCGGAGGTTGTAAGGGTTGGGTTCCACCTCGATGGGCACGTTCTCCACGATTTCGAGGCCGTAGCCTTCGAGACCCACGCGCTTAACGGGGTTGTTGGTCATCAGACGCATCTTGCGGATACCCAGCATGTTGAGGATTTGTGCTCCCACGCCGTAGTCGCGCTCGTCGGCCTCGTGGCCCAGGTGAATGTTCGCCTCGACGGTGTCGAGCCCCTCTTCCTGGAGCTTGTAGGCGCGTATTTTGTCCATCAGGCCTATGCCGCGCCCTTCCTGGTTGAGATATACCACGGCGCCGCGGCCTTCGGCCTCGATCATCTGCATGGCCTTGTGGAGCTGTTCGCCGCAGTCGCAGCGCCGGGAGGCGAAGATGTCGCCGGTGGCGCAGCTGCTGTGCACGCGTGTGAGCACGGGCTCGTCGCCGGAGATGTCGCCCTTGATTATGGCAATGTGTTCCAGCCCGTTGTTTTTCTGGCGGAAGGGGATTAGGCGGAAATGGCCGTATGCCGTGGGCATATCGACCTCCACGCCCTGCTCTACAAGCTGCTCGGAGGCCAGACGGAAGGTGATGAGGTCGCGGATGCTGATGAGCTTCATGCCCCATTGGTCGGCGAGCTGGCGCAACTGGGGCAGGCGTGCCATAGTGCCGTCCTCATTCATGATTTCCATAAGGGCAGCGGCGGGCTGCAGGCCTGCCAGGCGCGCCAGGTCGACGGCGGCCTCGGTGTGACCGGCGCGGCGCAGCACGCCGGCATCCTGGGCGTAGAGGGGATTTATGTGTCCGGGTCGGCCGAAGGTCTCGGGCGTGCTGTCGGGGTCGGCGAGGGCGCGGATGGTGGCGCATCGGTCGTCGGCGCTGACGCCTGTTGTGCAGCCGTCGAGCTTGTCGACGGTGACGGTGAAGGGCGTGCCGAGCATCGATGTGTTGTTCTCCACCTGGTGGGCCAGCTCCAGTTCGCGGCAGCGGCTCTGGGTAATAGGGGCGCAGAGCACGCCGCGGGCGTTTTTGAGCATGAAGTTCACCTGCTCGGGCGTTATTTTCTCGGCGGCGACAATGATGTCGCCCTCGTTCTCGCGGTCTTCATCGTCGACCACAATCACCATCTTGCCGGCGGCAAAATCGTCGATTGCATCCTGAATATTGTCGAGTTTTATGTTCTTGTCCATATTAGGGGAGATTTGTTACGTTTTATTTGTCTTTGCCGAGCCTGTCGGCAATCTGTCTGGCGGTATCGGCGGCGGCGTCGAGGTCGCGTCGGCGCAGCACGAAGGGCAGGCGGTTGAGGAGAGACACGGCGATGGCGTCGTCGCTGTTTGAAATATAGTCGACCAGCGCGTTCATTTCGGTTTGCAGGACAGGGTCTACGCCCGCAAACCGGCGGCGCCACGGCGCCAGCGCTTTGATGCGGGCGCGTTCGGCGTCGATAGCCGAGGCGAAGTCGGCGGTCATACGGCGGGCACGGTCGGGGTCGACGTCGGTCATGTGCACTTCCTTGACGGCCAGCGAGCGCTTTGGGCGGCGTCCGCGCAGACGGTCGCCGAAACGTCGCCAGGCATCGGCGTTGAACACCGCCGAGTCGCCGGCAGCCTTGTAGGTGAAGAAAATGCCGAGAGGGAGCAGGGCGAAGGTGCTGAGCCATATGCCGAGCCACACTTCGATTTTGCCGTCGCGGGCGCTTTTATAACCCGCGTTGTCGATAATGAAATAGACGATAAAGAGCAGTACGCTGATAACCAGCGGAGTGCCTATGCCGCCTTTCTTTATTATCGCTCCCAAAGGAGCGCCGATAAAGAAGAAAATGAGACACGCCACCGAGAGAGTGAATCGCTTCTGCATCTCGATGTCGTGGCGGCGCATCAGTTTTGCCTGCTCGGAGAGCATCAGCTCGCGGTAGTGGTACTCCTGCTTCTGGCGGCGGGCCTTTGCCAGAGCCTGGGAGATATAACTTTTGGCGTACGAGGCGCTGGGGTTCGCGAACACGGAGTCTACGTCGGGCAGGGCGGCGGGGTGTATCTGCGGGCGGGGCACCTCGACCATCTCGCCGTCGACGAGGCGGTGTACGGTGGGCCGCAGGCCCATATACGGTGCCGACACCAGTTCGCGGGCGTAGATATTGCCCACGGAGTCAACCTGCCGGCCGATGGAGTCGATGGAATGTCGGAGCTGTGCCACGTTCTGGCCTATGTACTGGCTGCGGAGACCACCCTCGTCGACGCGGTTGAAGTTCATGTCGAACACAAAGTATATCTGCTTGTCGTCGAAGCTTTCGCGGCGGAAGGGCAGATAGCGCGCGGAGCCGCTGCCAAGCGAGTTATCGCGCACGTTCACGAACATCTCGCCGTTGTGGAGATGGAGGAAGAGGTGCGTTTTGTCCTCCGTGAAGTTGAATCGGCCCGAGTCGGCGAGGATAACGCGGGTATTGTCGAGGCCCTGGGTGATGTCGTAGAGTATCATGTCGTAGAGCATGCCCGTTTCGGGGTTCTTGCGCTCCACGTAGAGATTCATGTTCGGTATCTGGTCGTAGAACGAGCGCTCGGGGATTTCCACCTCGGGCGTTTTCTGGCGCACGGAGAAAAGGAGGGTCCACATTTTAGTCTGCGCCACCGGCAGCACGTTGTTCTGGAAGAAGAAAGCGCCGATGGCCAGGAGAACCATGAATACCGTGAGGGGCTTCATGATTTTGAACAGCGAGATGCCTGAGGCTTTCATGGCAGTGAGCTCGAATTTCTCGCCGAGATTGCCGAACACCATCAGCGATGCCAGCAGTACGGCAAGGGGCAGGGCGGTGGGTACCATGGTGAGCGCCGCATAGAAAAAGAGCTCGCTGATGACGTCGATAGTCAGACCTTTGCCCACAAGATCGTCGATGCTCTTCCACAAAAACTGCATCAGCACAATGAACAGACAGATAAAAAACGTCATTGCCAGCAGCGGAAGGAACCGCTGCAGCATGTAGCTGTATAGACGTTTGATACCGAAATTCATTGCAGTGCGCGTTGTCGGGCGGGTGTGGCGCCCCTTTCAGCCCACAAAGTTACAATAAATTTTTCAAAGGCATCCGGAAGCTCCTTTTTTTGTTGTGTAAAAAAAAGTGGTTATATTTGCACATAAATACGAAATTCCTAACTAAAACAGCACAAAAATGTCTAACTTTCTGAAAGAATTCAAAGAGTTCGCCATGAAGGGCAATGTTGTCGACATGGCTGTTGGCGTAATTATCGGTGCCGCTTTCGGCAAAATAGTGACATCGCTCGTCAACGACATCATCATGCCCGTCATCGGTGTGCTCACCGGCGGCGTGAACTTCTCCGACAAAGCCTGGGAAATCAAGCCGGCAGTGATGGAAGGCGCCGAAGTGGTAACTCCGGCGGTGATGGTTACGTGGGGCTCGTTCGTCCAGACCATTATCGACTTCCTCATCATAGCTTTCTGCATCTTCGTGGCCATCAAGTTCGTGAACAAACTCAAACGCCCCGAGGAACCCAAGCCCGCGGCACCCGCCGGACCCACGCAGGAGGAACTGCTCACAGACATCCGCGATATCCTGCGTCGCGATCTGGACAAGAAGTAAAGGCACAGTGGCCTTGCGCCCCATATTCCTTATCGGCATGATGGCGGCAGGCAAGAGCACCCTCGGCGGTGCCCTTGCCGCCGCCGGTGTGTCGGCGTTCGTGGACCTCGACGCCGTGACCGAGCGTATCGGCGGTGGCACCGCCGCCGATATCTTTGCAGCCGGCGGCGAATCTGCCTTTGCTGCCGCCGAAGCTGCGGCCCTCGCCGAGGTGAGCGGCCGCACCGACGTTGTGGTAGCCTGCGGGGGCGGCACGCCCTGCCGCGCCGACAACATGGACGTCATGCTTGCCGCCGGCACGGTGGTGTGGCTCACCGCCGATACCTCGCGCATAGTGGCGCGGATAATGGAAGCACCGGCAGGACAGCGTCCGCTCGTGGCCGACTGCCACGCCGACGCTGCGGCGCTGACCGAGCGCATAGAGCGGCTCACCGCCGAGCGTGCGCCCTGTTACGGACGTGCACATTATAAATTCGACACCACGCATCTCGACACCGCTGCCGAGGTGGCCGACGCCGTCGAGAGATTCAAGAAGCTGATATACATAAGGAGCTGATATACTATGGAAACACCCGTACCACTTGAGGAGGCCGTCAAGGCGGTCTCGGCGGAACGCTCGGCGACAATAGGCCTGCCGGCGGCACGTAACCTATTCGACCATCGTTTCGCCCTCACGCCCGAGGGCGCCGCCCGAATGATAGAGCGCGGCTTCAAGGTGTGTATGGAGCGCGGCGCCGCCATGGGCATACATTATCCCGACGAGGCATATGCCGCCCGGGGCGTGACCATAGTGGAGCGTGCCGAGGCTTTCGCCGCCGATATCGTTGTCTATCTGTCGGCGGTAGGTGCCGACGATGTTGCCGCCATGAAACGCGGCGCCTTGCTGCTGGGCTTCTCGCACTGCGGCGCCGACGATGCCGAGGCTCTGAACAAGCTGCTGGAGCGCAAAGTCATATACCTTGCCATAGAAGATATATGCGATGACAGCGGCCGACGTATTTTCGGCGATGTCCTCCGCGAAATCGACGGGCGCGCCGCCATGGCCGTGGGCAGCTCGCTGCTGGCCGACGCCGTGCACGGGAAGGGCATACTCCTGGGCGGTGTGGCCGGCGTGGTACCCTGCGAGGTGATGATTATCGGCGCCGACCTTGCCGGCCTGTCGGCGGCACGTTCGGCCACAGGTTGCGGCGCGACGGTGCGTATTTTCGACAATAATATCTACCGACTGCGCGAAACCCTGTCGGCCTTGGGCGGCGCTGCCATAGGCTCGTGCATACACCCGAAAGTATTCGACAGTGCTCTTGCGGCCGCCGACATAGTGATTGCCGCCGACATCAGCGGTCCCGGCAGCACCGTGGACGCCGACGCCATGCGGCTGATGAAGCGCGGTGTGATAGCTTTCGATCTCACCGAGCGTCCCGGCAGCGCTTTCCCGGCCATGCAGCTGGTGAACCTGGACCTGGCGCAGAGCGGCGACACATCGCCCGACGAGCCCACGCGCCTGTGCTACATCAACGCCGGCAACGCCGTGCCGCGGACGGTGGCAATGGGTATCAGCAACAGCTTCGTGGCCATGATGGATGACATAGTGGTGTGCGACGGAGTGACCAACGCCCTCAAACTCAAGGCGGGGCTGCGACGTGCCGCCATAACCTTCCTGGGGCTGTGCACCGGCGCCGAAGCCGCCCGCACGCTGGGGTGTCGCGCCGTGGATATCAACATTTTCCTGCATTTTTCATGACAAAAGGCCGAAAATATTATGTAGTATGGGTGGGCGCACAACCGGGCATCTACGATAGCTGGACAGAATGCCAGCTGCAGATAAAGAGCTATCCGGGAGCACGCTATAAGAGCTACCCCGACAAAGAATCGGCAGTCCGCGCCTACCGCGGTGACCCCGCCGCCGAGTTGGGGCTCGTAACGGCGATAGCCCGCCACATGGCCGCGGGCAGGACGCTGCCGCCAAAGATAGATGTCCCGGCAGGGGCGCCTGCGGTGCGCGACTACACAGGGGCGCCGGGCATACGGCTCGATGCCATAGCCGTCGACGGCGCCTGCTCCGGCAATCCCGGCGACATGGAGTACCGGGCCGTGCGCGTGGCCGACGGCGTGGAGCTTTTCCGCCGCGGCAAGGCCCAGGGCCTCATCGGCACCAACAATATCGCCGAATACCTCGGCCTTATCCATGTGGCGGCCATGCTCGCTGCCCGCGGCGACTTCAGCCGGCCAATCTATACCGACTCACGCACGGCACTGAGCTGGCTCAAGCGTGGTCACTCCAAAACCACCCTTGAGCGCACGCCCCGCACGGCGCCGACTCTCGAATTGCTTGCTCGCGCCGACGCCTGGCTGGCCGCGAACACCATAAAAAACCCCATTCTGAAATGGGACACCGACAACTGGGGCGAAATTCCCGCCGATTTCGGCAGAAAATAGCCAAAACATACCATGCCTACCCGTTTGTTATATACTTACTGACATAAAACATCCCTATATGGCCAAAATACTCAATATTCTCAAGAACGACCCGTGGCTGGAGCCTTATGCCCCCGCGATAGAAGGACGGCACAACGATGCCGTGAAGAAAGAACGCGAACTGACGGCGACAGCCGGCAGCCTCGTCGATTTTGCCAACGCCCACCGCTATTTCGGACTTCACCGCGGCGCCGGCGGCACATGGACCTTCCGCGAATGGGCACCCAACGCCGACGCCATATATCTCATAGGTGATTTTTCGGGTTGGAAAGCCCTGCCGGAATACCGTCTGCACCGTGCCGGCGACGGTCTGACAGGGGTATGGGAAGGCACTTTCCCCTCCGATGCCATGGCCGACGGCCAGAACTACAAAATGCTTGTCAGCTGGCCCGGCGGCAGCGGCGAGAGAATACCGGCTTATGCCACGCGCGTGGTCCAAGACCCCGAAACGCACATATTCTCGGCGCAGATCCACGCACCGGCACGCGCCTTCCGCTGGCACGACGCCGATTTCCGTCCCGACGTGTCGCCCCTGCTGATCTACGAATGCCACATCGGCATGTCCGGGCAGGAGGAGGGTGTCGCCACATACGACGATTTCCGCACCAAGGTGCTTCCGCGCATAGCGGCCGACGGGTACAACGCCATCCAGATCATGGCAATACAGGAACATCCATATTACGGGTCGTTCGGCTACCATGTGTCGAGTTTCTACGCCGCAAGCTCGCGGTTCGGCAGTCCCGAAGCGCTTAAGAAACTCATCGACGCGGCTCACACCCAGGGAATTGCCGTGATTATGGATATTGTTCACAGCCATGCCGTCAAGAACGAGAACGAGGGCTTGGGACGCCTCGACGGCACCCCCAACCTCTACTTCTGCTCGGATCCCTCGCGCCGCAACCATCCGGCATGGGACTCGCTGTGCTTCGATTACGGCCGCAACGAGGTGCTGCATTTCCTGCTCTCCAACTGCAAATACTGGCTCGAGGAGTACCATTTCGACGGTTTCCGCTTCGACGGAGTGACCTCCATGCTCTACTACGACCACGGCCTGGGCAAGGCGTTCGGCGGATATGCCGACTACTACGACGGCGGTCAGGATACCGACGCAATAACATATCTCACCCTCGCCAACAAGCTTATCCATGCCGTCAAGCCCCACGCCATCACCATCGCCGAGGAGATGAGCGGTCTGCCGGGTCTTGCCGCGCCCTTCCGCGACGGAGGCATAGGCTTCGACTACCGCATGGCAATGGGCATCCCCGACTACTGGATAAAGATGCTCAAGGAGAAGAAGGACGACGACTGGCATCCCACATCCATATTCTGGGAACTTACCAACCGGCGCGCCGACGAGAAGACCATAAGTTACGTCGAGAGCCACGACCAGGCGCTGGTGGGCGACAAAACGGTGATTTTCCGTCTTATCGACGCCAAGATGTACTGGCACATGATGGTGGGCGACAACGACCCCGACGTGGCGCGCGGCATGGCTCTCCACAAGATGATACGCCTGGTGACCCTGGCAACAATCAACGGCGGTTATCTCAACTTCATGGGTAATGAATTCGGACATCCCGAGTGGATCGACTTCCCGCGCGAGGGCAACGGCTGGAGCTACAAATATGCACGCCGGCAGTGGGATCTTGTGGACCGTCAGGACCTCAAATACCGCTTCCTCAATGCGTTCGATAACGCAATGATACACCTCGTGGCCGGCATCCACAACTTCCAGGCGCTGCCGGTGCGCAAGTTGTGGGAGAAGGACGATGACCAGATTCTGGCCTTCATGCGCGGCGACTATGTATTTGTGTTCAACTTCAGCCCCGTGAAGAGTTTCACCGATTACGGCATTCTGGCGCCCGGCGGCGTGTACAGCGTGGTGCTGTCGTCCGACGATCCGGCCTTTGGCGGCTTCGGAAACATCGACACTGGCGTGGAACATTTCACCGTACCCGACCCTCTGTTCGAGCCCGCCGGTGTGGCGCGTCTGCCCCTCTACCTCCCCGCCCGTACGGCTATGGTGCTCCGCAAGCACGGCACACGGCGCCCCTCATCAAAAAAACGCCTCTGAAATGGATGAAAAAAAGCTCTTTCTTCTCGATGCCTATGCCTTGATATACAGGGCTTACTATGCTCTGATGCGATCACCGCGCCTAAATGCGAAGGGGTTCAACACTTCGGCGGTGTTCGGTTTTGTCAACACTCTGGAGGAGGTGCTCCGCAAGGAAAATCCCGGCTATATAGCCGTGTGCTTCGACCCTGCCGGCGGCAAGACCTTCCGACACGAGGAATACGCCGAGTACAAGGCTGGACGCGACAAACAGCCCGAGGACATAACCCTGGCAATTCCTTATATAAAAAGAATACTGGCAGCCTACCGCATACCCGTGGTGGAGATGGAGCGCTACGAGGCCGACGATATAATAGGAACCCTCGCCACACACGCCGCCAAGGAAGGTTTCACCACCTACATGATGACTCCTGACAAGGACTACGGCCAGCTCGTGGCCGACAACATACTGATGTACCGTCCATCGCTCAAAGGTCAGGGTTTCGAGATCCGCGGGCCGCAGCAGGTGTGCGAGCGTTACGGCATAACATCGCCGCGTCAGGTCATAGACCTGCTGGCCCTCGAGGGCGACGCTTCGGACAATGTGCCGGGCTGCCCGGGTGTCGGTGAGAAAACTGCCGTCAAGCTCATAGCGCAGTTCGGCAGTGTCGAGGAAATGCTCGCGCATACCGACCAAATCAAAGGTGCGCTCCGTGCCAAGGTAGAGGCCAATGCCGAGAGCATACGCCACTCCAAATGGCTGGTGACAATATGCACCGACGTTCCCGTGGGTGTGCGTCCCGCCGACCTTGTGCGGCGAGAGCCCGACATCGATGCGCTGGTGGAAGTTTTCGGCGAACTCGATTTCAAGAGCCTGATAGGCCGCTATACCACGGCGGCGAATTCCAGCCCCGTTCCGCCGCCGGCCGCCGCCACCGCAACCTCGCTGTTCGATCTTGCCGATGCCGAGGAGGCCGCCATGCTCAACATGGTGCCTGAGACAGAGATTATAGACAGCGCCGAGGCTGCCTCGCAGTTCATAGGCCGCGCCATCGCCGCCGGCGACGTGGGCGTGTCGCTCGCCGACTTCAATGCCGACGCCATGACCGGACAGCCTGCCGGCATCGCCCTGGCATATCTCGGCGCCGACAACCGCAGCGCATATCTGCCGTGGTCGCTTGCCGGATTGCCGCAGTTGCTGGAGCCTCTTTTCGCTGACGCGAAGGTGCGCATCGTCGGTGCCGACATCAAGCGCCTCATGCTCTTTCTGGCGCAGATAAATGTGGAATTCTCGGGGGCCGCATATTTCGATACGTCGGTGGCTCATTATCTGTGCAATCCGGAAGGTAAGCACGATATCGCCTCGCTGGCAATGACTTACCTCGGCGCTGTTGTCTACGGATACGATGCCGCCGGTAAAAACCGCCACAGCGCGGTCTCCGACAGGGGCGCCATTGCCGCACAGGCTGCACAGACCGCCGAAACGGCCCTGCGGCTCATGCCATTGCTGCGAAAGGAAGTGGATGAAAAGGGCCAGACCAAGCTGCTCGACGATATAGAACTTCCGCTGGTGGCCGTGCTGGCGTCGATGGAGCATGAGGGCGCGCGGATCGATGTGGGCGAACTGCACCGCCTGTCGCAAACCCTCGCCAAGCGTCTCGATGCTCTTGAGGGCGAGGCCGCGCGCATGGCCGGAAGACCGTTCAATGCGTCGTCGCCTTCGCAGGTCGGGCAAATTCTCTTCGGCGAGATGCAGATCGACCCCAAGGCACGACGCACCAAGAGCGGTTCATGGTCCACTGCCGAAGACGTGCTCGAAAAATATGCCGCCGAGGTGCCGTTGGTGCGCACTATCCTCGATATCCGCGGGTTGCGCAAACTTCTGGCCACATATGTGGATGCCCTGCCTAAGATGGTAAACCCCGTTACCGGGAAAATACACACCACATATAATCAGACCGTTACGTCGACGGGCCGCATATCATCGACAAATCCCAACCTGCAGAATATCCCCATACGCACGGCCGACGGCCGAGACATACGCCGCGCCTTCGTTGCCGACAAAGGCGATCTGCTGCTTTCCGCCGACTATTCGCAGATAGAGCTGCGGCTCATGGCCGACCTCAGCGGCGACCCCGCAATGACCGAGGCCTTCCTCAGCGGCGCCGACATACACCGCGCCACCGCCGCGAAAATCTACCATTTGACCCTCGACGAGGTGACCGACGACCAGCGCCGCAACGCCAAGACCGCAAATTTCGGCATTATCTACGGCATCTCGGCATTCGGGCTGAGCGAAAGGCTCGGTATACCGCGCGCCGAGGCCAAAGAGTTGATCGAAGGCTATCTGGCGACATATCCAAAGGTCAAGGAGTACATGGAGCAGGCCATCGAGAATGCCCGGCGCGACGGTTTTGTCAGCACCATAACCGGTCGACGACGCTATCTGCCGGATATCAACTCGCGCAGTGCTGCCGTCAGGGCGTATACCGAGCGAAATGCCATAAATGCTCCGCTTCAGGGTTCCGCCGCCGATATCATAAAGCTCGCCATGGTGCGCATTCACCGCGACATTTTGAGCCGTGGCCTGAAGTCACGAATGATTATGCAGGTTCATGACGAACTGATATTCAACGTTAAGCCCGACGAGGCCGCCGAACTCGAGGAACTGGTGGTCGAAGGTATGAAGGGCGCTTACCGGGGCCGTGTGCCAATGGAGGTCGCCGCCGGCATCGCCACAAACTGGCTCGATGCCCATTGATTAGATATTTTCCACAGATAAATTGCATACAATTTGCAGTTTTAGTTGTTTTTTGAAATTATTTAGCTAAATTTGCAGCCGCGGAGCCACTCTGCGGCTCACCCCTTTTTACTAATCATTTCAATCATTTCCACCAATTCAATCGCGTATGAAGCAACTATTTACCGCAATCGTTGCGGCAGCTGTAGCATTTACGGCGGCCGCTACCGATATCTATGGATATCAGGGCTGGGAATTTTCCGAAACACCCACCCGCGGTCCCATCCGCTTTCCTGCCGAAGATCCCCGCGCGGCCACAATGATAGCCGACCAGACCGAGGAGCCGGTGATCTATGCCGGATATTACCTTGATTATCACTGGTACGTGCAGGTAATCAAAAAAGGCACGCAAAGCAGTGTCGACGGTCTCTATGAGCTGGATATGACCACCGGCGAACGTACCCTCCTTGTTCGCGGAGGTACCAAGCTCATCGACATGACCTACGACTACAGCGACGGCAAAGTGTACGGCATCCGCACCGGCAACCAGTATCTTGCCACGCTCAACCCCGCCACCGGCGCCATCGAGCTTATCGGACAGTTCAAATATGAGGGTACTCCCACATATATGCTGGCCATAGCCGCCACCCTCGACGGCACTCTCTACGGCGTGAGTCCCGACGATAATTTTTACCGCATCAGCAAAGCCGACGCCTCCCTCACCCTCGTAGGCGCCTTAGGTCAGGATGCCGGCTACGACCAGACAATGTGTTTCGACTATAATACGGGCACACTATACTGGGCCAACAACGCCAACTACTGGCTCTCCACCATCAACGTGGAGACCGGCGAGGCCACGCCCGTAAGCCCCATAGGCATACGCGGCATATCCAGCATGGGCGCCATGTTCGTGCCGTATATCAACGTTGCCGTCGGCGCTCCCGACCGCGTTACGGGCGTCAGCGCCATCCCCGCCGCCGATGCCGTGACGCTGACATGGACAAATCCGGCCATCACAGCCCAGGGAGAGACTCTCGCCGCCCTCGACAAGGTCATCATCGAACGCGACGGCGTGGCTGTCGCTGAGGTTACCGACATCGCCGTCGGCGCAGCGTCGAGCTTTGTCGACGCCGGCCTTGAAAGCGGCAAGGACTACTCCTATAAACTCGTGCCCGTCAACTCTGCCGGGCGCGGCGGCGTGGACTCGCGAGCCATTTCCGTTCGCGTGGGCAACGACCTGCCCGGCGCCGTAGGCAATCTCACGGCCACGCAGGGCGACGGCAGCGCAATCCTGACCTGGACGGCACCCGAAGCCGGCCGCAACGGCGGCCTGTTCTCGCCGGCCGACGTCAAAGGCTACAAGGTTAAGCGCGGCAATACCGTGATAGCCACCCTCGGCGCCGATGTGCTCACATATACCGACGTGCGGCCTTTCGGCAAGTACAACTACACCGTGGCGGCATTCACCGACGAGGGCGACGGCGTGGAGTCCACTATCGAGAATTTCACCGTAAAACCCGAGGCATGGATAGTGATGACCAACGGCACCGCCACCCTGCAGACCGGAAAGGACTATGAATTCTATGATGAAGGCGGCCCGGCAGGCGTATATGTCAACTCGTGCAACTACACCCTTACTCTCGCTCCTGCCGAACCGGATGCCTATGTAGTGGCTGAATTCACCGAATTCGAACTTGATACCTACGGCGACTGGCTGCGTGTGTACGACGGTCTCGGCACCGGCTCCACTTTCCTGGGCGAGTTCGCCAGCGAGAGTGTGCCCTCGGGACTGCAGCACATCGAGGCAGCCTCGGCCGACGGTACGCTGACTTTTGTGTTCCAGTCCGATATCATGGATGCCCGTGCCGGCTGGAAGGCCAATGTCAAGGTTGTCAAGCGTCTGGAGCATGATCTGGAGATATCGTCGCCCGTCATCGCCGCCTTCACCGCTGCCGGTGAACCGGCGGAATACAAGGCCACGATAACCAACAAAGGCACGGCTGTAGCCTCCGGCTATACCGTGGTACTGATGAACGGCAATACCGAGCTGGCCTCCGTTGCCGGTCCGGAACTGGAACCTGCCGCCTCGGCAGTGGTGGTCGTGCCCTATACCCCGCTCACCCCCGGCATGCTCGAACTTAACCTCAAGGTGAAGTATGCC
Organism: Muribaculaceae bacterium; assembly: GCA_017621055.1. Lineage (GTDB taxonomy): Bacteria > Bacteroidota > Bacteroidia > Bacteroidales > Muribaculaceae > CAG-873. Next base: position 37,642 of record JAGATX010000018.1, read on the forward strand.
GCCGACCAGGACGAAAGCAACAACACTACGGCCTCCGCCTCGCAGAGCGTGCTCGAAGCCGGCTCGTCGGTAATCACCGTCGTGTCGCCCGACCCAGCCGGCGTATCGGTTCTGCCGTACTCGTTCATGGGCATAGAGTCGCTCTCTCAGCTCCTTGTCACCGCCGACCGTCTGCCTGGCGTCGCCGGCAAGAAGCTGGTGGCAATTGAGTTCCCCTTCCAATCCGTTACCAAGACATATACCGGCGTGCCCGTGCAGATGTGGGCCGGCAACACCACCGAGACCGATCTCTCCGCCGGCTCGCTGCCCGTGGACGGCCAGACCCTCGTCTTTGAAGGCAATATCGACGTCGCACCCGGCATCGAGGCTCTCTCGCTGGCATTCCCCGAAGGCGTGGTCTACGACGGCGGTACCCTCGTGCTCACATTCCACAAGTGCCAGAGCAACACGGCCGACTATGGCGTATCGTACCGCGGCGACTATGGCTACGGTCACACTCACGACAATATATGCCGCTTCGCCAGCCGCAGCTATCCCGAAGATGAGCCCCTCAATCCCAATGGCAACATCGGTTACTCGGCTAACAACCACCTGCCCGATATGACGCTGATATTCAGCGGCAATTCCGGCGTCGACAAGATAACGATAGGCTCCGGCACCGTCGCCGCCACCGCCGACGGCATCTTCAGCGCCCTCGACGCCGAGGTCTTCGCCATCGACGGCCGCATGGTGGCCGCCATCACTGCCGGCACCACCGCTCATCTGCCTGCCGGAATATATATTGTGCGTACCCCTCGTGGCAGCGTCAAGGTCTCCGTCCGCTGACACCGCCGCTACTTTCTATAAAAATCTCCGCTCCGGGCTCCGGAAGCGGAGATTTTGCATCCCTAATCGCAGTTTTTTGTTACGAAGGCTCGGAGCCTGACGGGGTGGCGTTTTCTGTTTTGGGCGAAATTTTGTATCTTTGCATTCCAATAAAGACTGCAATGTACTATCTTACCAAACGAATAGAAATATCGGCGGCGCACCGCCTCACTCTCGATTATCCGAGCAAATGCACCACCATGCACGGCCATAACTGGATAATCGACGTCCATTGTCGCGCCAAGGAGCTGAACGCCAACAATATGGTTACGGATTTCACCACCATCAAGGAACTGGTGGTTGACCGTCTGGACCACAAGGTGCTCAACGACGTACTACCTTTCAACCCCACCGCAGAGAACATAGCCCGCCATCTGTGCGAGCTTATCCCCAACTGTTACCGCGTTGACGTTCGCGAGAGCGAGGGCAATACAGCCAGCTATGAAAAGGACTGAGCGGACATACGCCGTCAACGAGATATTCTACTCCCTTCAGGGCGAGGGCTATTACACGGGTGCCCCGGCGGTGTTCCTGCGTTTCAGCGGCTGCAACCGGGCGTGCGCTTTCTGCGACACCGATTTCAGCGCCGCCACGCCGATGGACGCCGACGCCATAGCGCGTGCGTGCGCCGCCTTCCCTTCGCGGCATCTTGTCTGTACCGGCGGCGAGCCGCTGCTTCAGCTCGACAGCGCCCTGCTGCGACGTCTCAAGGCCGACGGTTTCTATGTTCAGATAGAGACCAACGGCAGCCTGCCCGTACCGCCGGAGGTCGACTGGGTGACGTGCTCGCCCAAGGAGGCGCCATGGCAGGTGGATCGTATCGACGAGCTCAAAATTGTGTATCAGGGTCAGAACGTGGAGACTGTTGCCGCGCTTTTGCCGTCGCCGCGCCTGTTCCTGCAGCCCTGCTCCGGTCGGAATGTGGCCGAGACAGTTGAATATATCCTTGCCCATCCGCGCTGGAGGCTGTCGCTGCAGACACATAAGTTGATAGATATCCGATGAAGGCCATTGTGCGCATATTCGCTCTTTTCGTGGTCATGATGGCTACGTCGGCCGTCGACGCGCGTGCCGCCGGCACGCCCGACAGCACTGCGGCGCCCCGACCGGCAGTCGACATCTATTTCATGACATTTTACCCCGGCGGCGAGGTATACGAGCTGGAGGGACATACCGCCATCGGCGTGGTGCACCGCGCCGACCGCAAGGTGCCTCCGCTGGCATATAATTACGGCGTTTTCGACTTCGAGGCGCCGGGTTTTGTGTGGCGTTTCGCCACCGGACGTACCGACTACATGCTGGCGCCCGCACCCCTCGACCTGTTCGTGGATTATTACCGTGCCGAAGGTCGCAGGGTAGTGGCGCACCGCCTTGCCCTGGACAGCGCCGAGGCCGAGGCCCTGGCCCGCGCCCTCGCAATAGAGTCGCTGCCGCAAAACCGCACTTACCGATATAATTACGTGCTCGATAACTGCGCCACCCGTCCGCTGGCAGCCGTCGAACGGGTTGTCGGCGACAGCATATGTCTCGGCCCGGCGCCCTACGAGGCCCAGAGCCTGCGGCCCCTAACCTTCCGCAATGTAATGCGCAGCTATCATGTCAATTATCCATGGTATCAGTTCGGCATCGATCTGGCTCTGGGCTCGCTCATCGACAGACCCGTGGCAAGCCGCGCCGCCGCTTTCGCCCCCGCCGAACTCGACCGCATGCTCGGCTCCGCCACTGTCGGTGCCGGCGGCCGCCCGCTGGTGGCCGAGACGATAGTGCTCAACGACGTTGCGCCTGCTGCCGCCGTGCGGGCGCCTACGCCGTGGTATCTCACGCCCATGGCGGCCGGGTGCGTCCTGCTGGCGCTGGCTTTAGCGCTGACCGTGCGCGACGTGTGCCGTCGGCGCGTGTGCCGCAGCTTCGACACTGTGCTCTTCGGCGTCTACGGTCTGGCCGGATGTATGCTCACTTTCCTGATGTTCGTTTCCGAGCATTACGCCACCTCGCCAAACTGGCTGTACATATGGCTCAACCCGATTTGTGGCGTCGCGGCTGTGCTGTTATGGATAAAATCTGCAAAAAAGGTAGTTTTTTGGTATCAAATTTGTAACTTTGCAGCTTTAACGGGCTTCCTGATAGCGATGCCATGGATACCGCAGGGCATGAACGCCGCTTTTGTGCCGTTTATCCTTGCCGAAATGACACGCTCAGCCTCTTATATCTACATCACCAACAAAAACCGAAAGTGAAGACCAACCGCCGGCTCATACCCCTTCTGCCGCGCCTGATGATGGCGCTGGCGGCGTCTGTCGTCACCATAGGCGCCGGCGCCGAGCCCCAGCAGATAAAGCTGGTGGTGGGAATCGTTGTCGACGGTCTCGACGGCGACTGTCTGGACCTGCTCGAGGAGCGCTTCGGCGCCGGCGGCTTCAGGCTGATGGGCAGCCGGGGCACAACCTTCAACGCCGTGGACTACGGTACGCCCGTCAACGGCACGGCGGCAGCGGCAATGGTGATGACGGGAGCGTCGCCATCGGTCAACGGCATTGCCGGCGACGAGGTGTTCGACGCCCTGACCCTGACGGCGACGCCTACCTTTGCCGACGCTCAGGTGATGGGCAATTTCGCCTCGAAAGGCTTCTCGCCGCGTGCAATGCGCGTGAGCACCGTCTCCGACGAGGCACGCATAGCCTCCGGCGGCATTTCTTCAGTCTATGCCGTGGCGCCCACGGCGGCACGCGCCATGATTTTGGGCGGCCACAGCGGCACCCTGGCCCTGTGGTTCAACCCGCGCAACGGCCAGTGGGCGTCCAGCACATATTTCAGCGAGATACCCACGGCGATAGCGGCCCGGAACCGCGCCCAGCCTCTGGAAATGCGTATGGACACCATGAGCTGGACACCCTCGGCATCCCTCGAGGGCCTTGGCCTGCCCGAGCACCTCACGCGCTATCCCTTCCGCTATGTTTTCCCCCGTGAGTCGCGCCGCATAGAGCGCTTCATGGCCTCTCCCCTGGCTAACCGCGAAATCACAAACCTTGCCATAGATATTTTAGGCACCATGCGCCCGGGCCGAAGTTCCGACGGCGTGGACGTGCTCAATATAGCCTATTCGCTGACCCCCTTCGACTACGGACGCAACAGCGACGCCCGTGCCGAACAGCTCGATGCCTACTTGCGTCTGGACAACAATCTGGAGCAGCTCTTCAGCGCCGTGGACCGCAACGTCGGCCTCGACCATGCTCTCATATACCTGGCAGGCACACCCCCGCGGCCTTATTCGCGCCGCGACGAGGAACGCTGGGGGATACCATACGGCGAATTCAGCACGCGCCGCGCAGCCTCGCTGCTGAATATCTATCTCATAGCCCTGCACGGAAACGGCGATTATGTGAGCGGCTACCATGGCGGATATATCTTCCTTAATCGCCGTCTGCTCAAGGAGCGCGACATCGACCTGGCCACCGTGCGGCGCGAGGCCGCCGAATTTATGGCGCGCATGACCGGCGTCGCCGCCGCATATACCCTCGACGACATCCTTGCCGGCCGTGCCGGCGACAACGCCGAGGCACTGCGCCGCAACACCGTGGCCACCAGTGCCGGCGACGTCCTCGTCACCGTGGCGCCCGGCTATCACACCGTCGACGACCTCGCCGACCCGGCGTCCGCCGGCAGCGACGCTCCCGTGCTGGTACACCGCGCAGGCATCACCGCCGCTCCGGCCTTCATTATGGGTCCCGGTGTTGTTCCCGCAACGATAGGCACTCCCGTGGATGTGCGCACCCTCGCCCCGACAGTGGTGCGAATTCTGCGCATACGTTCGCCCAACGGCGCCTCGCTGGCTCCCGTGCCCCTTTCCGGCGCTTTCTGACAGCCAGGCCCTCTGCCAATCTTCCTTACCCAACCCGAATATCCACTAAAATACTTCACTGACAAATAATGTCGTTCACATCTATATTAAAGAAGCTCTTCGGCGACAAGAGCAGCCGCGACCTCAAGGCCATAAAACCCATCCTTGAGAAAATCAAAGCCGAAATACCCCGCGTGGAGAAACTCGACAACGACGGTCTCCGCGCCGAAATCGACGCCGTGCGCGCCGATATCGCCGCCGCAATCAAACCCGCACAGGACCAGATCGACGAACTGCGCGCAAAGATTGAGACCCTCAAAATCGACGAGCGCCGTCCGCTGTGGGATAAAATCGACGAAGTAGAGAAAACAATAATCGACACCCTGGAGGAACGCCTCAACCACCATCTGCCCGTGGTCTTCGCCGTTGTCCGCGAAACCGCCGGACGCTTTGCCGCCTCCGATACCGTGACGGTGCGCGCCACCGACTTCGACCGCGAGCTTGCCGCCACCGGCCACGAGTTCGTGCGCATCGAGGGCGACAACGCAATATGGACCAACCACTGGATGGCCGGCGGTAACGATACCAAATGGGACATGAAGCACTACGAGGTTCAGCTCATCGGCGGCATTGTCCTGACCCAGGGCAAAATCGCCGAGATGGCCACCGGCGAGGGCAAAACGCTCGTTGCAACCCTGCCGGTGTTCCTGCGCTCGCTGGCCAAGCGCGGCGTCCACGTCGTTACCGTCAACGACTACCTCGCCAAACGCGACTCCGAGTGGATGGGCCCGCTCTACATGTTCCACGGCGCCTCGGTGGACTGCATCGACAAGCACGAACCCAACAGCGACGCCCGTCGCCGCGCCTACGAGGCCGACATTACCTACGGTACAAACAACGAATTCGGCTTCGACTACCTGCGCGACAACATGGCAATGTCGCCCAAGGAACTGGTACAGCGCAAACACTACTATGCCATTGTCGACGAGGTCGACTCGGTGCTTATCGACGATGCCCGCACACCTCTGATCATCTCCGGCCCCGTGGCAAAAGGCGACGACCAGATGTTCAACGAATACAAAGCCAACGTCGAGAAGGTGGTCCGCGCACAGCAGCGCATGGTGACATCCCTTCTGGCCGAGGCAAAGAACAAACTCGCCTCCGACGACAAAGCCGCACAGAAAGAAGGCGCAATTCTTCTGTTCCGCGCTTATAAAGGCCTACCCAAGAACGGCGCCCTCATCCGTTTCCTCAGCCAGGACGGCATGAAGAACCTGCTGCTCCAGACCGAGGCTTACTACCTCCAGGACAACAGCCGCGAGATGCCCTTCATCACCGACCCCCTCTATTTCGTCATCGACGAGAAAAACCGCTCGGTGGAACTCACCGACAAGGGCATCGACGAGCTCACCGGCCATAGCCAGGATCCCCAGTTCTTCGTTCTGCCCGACATAGCCTCGCAGCTCTCCGAACTCGAGCACATCCCCGACCCGACCGTTCGCCAGGAGAAAAAGGACGAGCTCATGGCCGACTATGCCGTCAAAGCCGAGCGCGTACACACCGTCACCCAGCTCCTCAAAGCCTACACCCTCTTCGACAAAGACATCGAGTATGTGATCGATGACAACAAGGTGAAGATCGTCGACGAGCAGACAGGCCGTATCATGGAGGGACGCCGCTACAGCGACGGCCTCCATCAGGCTATCGAAGCCAAGGAGGGCGTGAAAGTGGAGGCTGCCACCCAGACTTTCGCCACCATAACCCTGCAGAACTATTTCCGCATGTACACCAAACTCGCCGGCATGACAGGTACCGCAATCACCGAAGCCGGCGAATTCTGGGATATCTATAAACTCGACGTAGTCACCATACCCACCAACCGGCCCATAGCGCGCATCGACATGAACGACCGCGTGTACCGCACCAAGAAAGCCAAGTACAAGGCCGTTATCGCCGAGATCGTCCGCCTCGTCGGCGAAGGGCGTCCCGTGCTCGTCGGCACCACATCGGTAGAGATTTCCGAGCTCCTCAGCCGCATGCTCGATATCCAGAAGATACCCCACCAGGTGCTCAACGCCAAACTCCACCAGAAAGAAGCCGAGATCGTGGCTCTGGCCGGCCGCACCGGCGCCGTGACCATAGCCACCAACATGGCCGGCCGCGGTACCGACATCAAGCTCACTCCCGAAGTGCGCGCCGCCGGCGGCCTCGCAATCATCGGCACCGAACGCCACGAAAGCCGTCGCGTCGACCGCCAGCTGCGCGGACGTTCCGGCCGTCAGGGCGACCCCGGCTCGTCGGTATTCTTCGTGTCCTTCGAAGACCAGCTCATGCGCCTGTTCGCCTCCGACCGCGTGGTAAAAGCCCTGGACCGCTTCGGCCTTCAGGAGGACGAGATGATAGAACACTCGCTGGTGAACCGCTCCATAGAATCGGCGCAGAAGCGCGTGGAAGAGAATAACTTCGGCATCCGCAAACGCCTCCTCGAGTTCGACGACGTGATGAACAAACAGCGCACATATATCTATGAGCGCCGCCGCCACGCCGTGCTCGGCGAGAAAATAGGTGTCGACATCGCAAACATGCTCTACGACACCGTCGAGAACATCATTCTCACCTACGAGAACGCAAACGACTATCCCGACCTCTGCACCGAAATATTCCGCGTTCTCGCCATCGAAGCTCCCTTCACCGAGAGCGAATATGCCAACATGGAACGTCAGGAGAAGGTTGAAGCCCTCCACGGCGCCGCAGTAGAAGCCCTCGACCGTAAGAGCGACCGCATACGCGAAATCGCGAACCCCATCCTCGGCGCCATGGCGCAGAACACCGACTACGATGGCCTTGTCATAGTCCCCATCTCCGAAGGAAAACGCACATTCAACCTCCGCGTCGACCTGCGCACAGCCGTTGCCACCGAAGGACGCTCGATAATCAAAGAGTGGCACAAAGCCCTCCTGCTCGTTACCATCGACGAATTCTGGAAAGAACACCTGCGCGAGCTCGACCAGCTCCGTCAGAGCGTGCAGAACGCCGCCTACGAGCAGAAAGACCCTCTGGTGATCTACAAAGTCGAGTCGTTCCATCTCTTCGAGAACATGCTCAACAACCTCAACGTCAAAGCCGTGTCGGCACTCATGCGCGGACAGATCAACGTCCGCCGGCCCGAGCAGCAGACGCCCGCTCCGGAGGGCGCCTCAGCGCAGCAAGCCGCCGCTCCCGCCCCGCAGCCCGAACTGCAGCGCACCACCGCCGCCGAGGCAGCGCCGCGACGTCCCGCCAACTACCGCGAGACAAAGGCCGAACTCCCCGGCGAGGCCGAAAACCGCGCCGCAATGGCCTCCAGCCACGCCGAACGGCAGAAGCCCATGCCCGCAAAGGCACAGCCTAAAGTCGGCAGAAATGACCCCTGCCCCTGCGGCAGCGGCAAAAAGTTCAAGAACTGCCATGGCCGCGGACTCTGACACTCTTGCACATAAGCGAAAAAAACACTAACTTTGCAGTCGCCGACGCCGGGTACCGCCCGCGTCGGCGGCATAACGGTCCGGTAGCTCAGCTGGATAGAGCATCTGCCTTCTAAGCAGACGGTCAGGGGTTCGAATCCCCTCCGGATCACAGAAAAGGGACGCGACAGCGTCCCTTTTTCCATATCCGGGAGTTTCAGTTGCAGGCGGTGCACTTGTGCCGCGTGCGCAGGGAACAGGGCACAAAAAAACCGGCACTTGCGGGGCAGGTGCCGGTTTTTTTGTGGGATGTGGGGGTCAGAGGGCTACTTTGACGGCTGTTGTGCCGGTGCGGCGGATGAATATGCCGCCACGGGGGTTGTCGACGCGTACGCCATGGAGGTTGTAGTATTCGGCTTCGGTGTCGGCGTCGACGGCGATGTTTTCAACGCCGGAGGCGTCGGTGCCGGTTACTTTGATGGAGCGGAGGTTTTCGGTATCGTAAGTGAAGGTGAGCATGATTGTCATCTGGTCGAGGTTGACAAGGACATCGTATTTGCCGGGAACCACATACCACGAGTTGGGGAATTCAGATGCGGGCAGGATGGTGTATTCCTGTTCGGACTCCACGAGCTGGGCGGGGTTTTGGGCCATATAGCGGATGCCTACGTTTGCCCAGTCGTCGGCATCGGCGCCGCTGGCGGTGCAGAACTGGAAGAAGCTCTTGGCGGCGTCTTCGGGGTTGGCTGTGAATTCCACTGCTTCGGCGGTATAGATGCCGTCGCCTTCGTTGGTGAGAGCCGCGGTGCTGTTGGCAGCGAATGCCTCGCCGCCGAAGTTACCGATGAGGTAGAGGTTTTCAGGGAAGGTTATCACCACGTCGCCGGTCTTTGTGGCTGTGAACTTGGCTTCGCGGGAGCCATAGTTCATCAATACCTGGGATTCGTATTTTGGTTAAAGAATGCTAAAAGGCAACTTGTTCTTTCTTTCCTCTGCCTTCTAACTTACTCTTCTTGCTCTTCTTCTGCTTTAAAACGGCGGTATGCCTGGGCCATGCGGGTGTGGTAACGGCGGGCGGCGTAGGCGGGGCCGTTGTACAGGCGTGCGAAGGCGCTCCAGTTTTTGTTTTTCAGGTATGGGAGCAGGCCTGTGTTGCGGATAAAATTGGCGAAGAGGAGGAGCTGGTCGTACTCCGAGCGGCTGACTTTGTCGATGAAGTCGGAGCGGGAGTCTGCGCCTGCGAGGCGCCAGTTGAAGCCTCCGATCTGGAACATGCCCCAGAATGTGCTCTCCATGGCTGCGATTGAATCGATGCGCATGGCGGCGGCGAGGCGTGCGTGCTGCGCGGCCTGACGGTTGCCATATCTTGCATCGTCCGGGGGCGAGAACACTTCGGGATGCTCGCGGGCGGCGCGTGCCACGTCGATGCCGCGGCGTCGTGCGGCACGGCGGAAGACGGCGAGGTCGAAGTTCACCAGCGGTCGTCCGTCGGAATGGAATCCGGAACGAGTGTTTCCGGTCTCGACCTCAACGACGGCGCGGATAGCGGCGGCTTCGACGCCGAGCTGGCCGGCAACTTCGCGGAAGTCGGCGGCGGTGAGGGGGCCGGTGTGGGGGATGTCCACAATGGGTATGAAAGCCCAGAAGATGGTGTCGCCGTCGGCGATGAAGTACTCGCGGTCCTGGCGATCGAGACTGTCGGTGCTGAAGTCGTTCAAAGGCAAAGCCCCGGTGCCGGGGCTCTGCGCGTTGCAGAGTCCCGGCGCCAGGGCTATGGCGGTTATGGCCGTTAAGAACCTCAAAGGGTTATTTCTTGAGGTCGGCCACTTTCTCGAGGGTGCGGGTGAGCTGGCCCCAGAAGCGCTCGACGGCGGGTATGTGCATTCGTTCGCTCGGGGAGTGGACGTCGCGGAGTGTCGGGCCGAACGACACCATGTCGAGGTTAGGATATTTCTGGAGGAAGAGGCCGCACTCGAGGCCGGCATGAATGGCCTTGATGGCGGGGCGGATGCCGTAGAGTTCCTCGTAAGCCTCGGAGGCTATGTGCATGATCGGGGAGTTCATGTTGGGTTTCCATCCGGGGTATCCGTCGCCGTGGGTGACTTCGGCACCGGCGAGGCGGAATAGGGCTTCTACCTGGCGGGCGATGTCCCATTTGCGGCTTTCCACCGACGAACGCTGCGATGTTGTGACGAGTATCTTGTTGTCGGGCAGCATCTTGACGGAGGCGAGGTTTGTGGAGGTCTCAACAAGACCTTCTATGTCGCGGCTCATGGAAATCACGCCGTGGGGAGCGCTGTAGAGTGCTTCGATGAGGTTGCAGGTGGTCTTTGAGTCGACGGCGTATTCGGGGCGGTCGACGGAGTCGAGTTCGAGTTTTACTGTATCTTCAATTCCGGCATATTCGGTCTCCACATCGGCGGCGAATTTGTTGAATGCCACTCGGATCTGCTCTTTGTGGCTTGTATGGACGCCGAATATGGCGTGTGCGGCGCGGGGTATGGCATTGCGGAGGTTGCCGCCGTCGATTTCGGAGAGGGAAATTTCGTGTTCGAGGCTCAGTTTATAGAGGAAGCGGGCCAGAAGTTTGTTAGCGTTGGCACGGCCGAGGTGTATGTCGCCGCCGGAGTGGCCGCCGTTCAGGCCGCTGATGTCGAATTTGAAGTAATGGAAGTCGGTGGGAGCGAACGAGCGGTTGTAGTTGAATGTGCAGGTGGTGTCGACGCCACCGGCGCAGCCTACGAATATTTCGGCGTCGTCCTCTGAGTCGAGGTTGAGGAGAATGGAGCCGGTGAGCATACCTTCGCCGAGGTTGTTGGCGCCGGTGAGGCCTGTTTCCTCATCGACGGTGAAGAGAGCTTCGACGGGGCCGTGGACAAGGTCTTTGTCGACCATCACGGCCAGGGCAGCGGCCATGCCTATTCCGTTGTCGGCGCCGAGGGTGGTGCCGTCGGCACGCAGCCATTCGCCGTCGACGATGGTGCGGATGGGTTCGTTCTCGAAATCGAAGTTTTTGTTGTTGCTTTCGCACACCATGTCCATGTGTGCCTGCATAACGACGGTGGGAGCGTTTTCCTTGCCCGGGGTTGCGGGTTTGCTCATCACCACGTTTCCTACTTTGTCGGTGCGTACGGCGATGCCGTGCTCAGCGGCGAAATCGAGCAGGAATTTGCGTATTTTCTCCTCTTTTTTGGAGGGACGGGGCACGTGATTGATCTTGTCGAAGATCGAGAACACGAGTGCCGGCTTGAGGTCTTTGATAGTCATATGGCTTGCTGAATGATTTTGTTAATTTCCGATGAATAAATTCTATAAAATTGATTTCGATGTCAGAAAGAATGTTAAAAACATTCTTTTAGGCGCTCTAAATTACAAAATAAATTTGACACAGCGAAAAAATAGCGGCAAGTTTCGCTATATTTGCAGTGCGAAACCGCAAAAGAGCCATGAAAGTCGCAGTTCTGTCCATTATAGCAGTGCTTGTGAGCGTCGTATTGCTCGGCGTGAGGGTATTGTTTGTCAAGGGCGGGCGTTTTCCGGACACACACATAGGCAGCAATGCCGCCCTTCGCAAAAAGGGTATAGTGTGCGCCCACAGCGAGGGCGATGTCTCCGGCAATGCGGCGCCGCGCAGTCACAGTAAGAAAATCAACAATATAACCAATAAATGAAAACATTGTCAATTGCAGTACGCAGCCTGATAGCCGGCGCAGCCATCGCCGCCGTTGCCACTGCATGCTCCAACACTCCGGAGACCCCTGCCGCAACAACCGTTGTGGCCGAGGTGGCCGACGCTCCCGCCGGCTGCCGCATAGCCTATTTCGATGCCGACTCAGTGATGCGCTCCTATACCCTTGCCCGCCAGCTTACTGAAGAAAGCCAGCGCATGATGAACCGCTACCAGCAGCAGGCCAACGCCCGCCAGCAGGAGCTTCAGGGTATGGCCGCGCAGATAGAACAGAAGCGCCAGAACAACATTTACCTCAACGAGATGGCCTTCAACAGCGACGTTCAGAACCTTCAGCGCCGCCAGGAGGAAGTGGAGCGTCAGCTCGGCGCCCAGCAGCAGCAGATACAGAATGCCATGGCCGCCGCCCAGCTGCGCCTGAACGACTCCATCACCAACTGCGTGAACGACCTGAACGCCGTAATGGGCTTCGACGCCATCCTCTTCCGCGAGAGCGGCGTATATTTCAACCCGGCGCTCGATATCACCGACCAGATCATCGCCGCCCTCAATGCCCGCTACAACGCCACCACGGCGGAGTAAGGCAGTTCGACACAGAGACTTCTATCCGAATTTACTAATATGGGAAGCGGGAAGACGCCGTGAAGGTGACTTCCCGCTTTTCATTTTCAGGGGCTTGGGAACCGGTTCCCGGTTTCATTTTCCCATCTCCGTGGCGAAGCCGGTGTATGTGGAGGGTGTGAGCGCGTGGAGTTCGGCGCGCACGGCGTCGGAAATGCCCTCGAGACTGTCGATAAACTCGGCGATGGTGTGGGCATCGACGGTGGCGTTGGTCCGCGTGAGGGCTTTGAGAGCTTCGTAAGGTTTGGGGTAGCCTTCGCGGCGCAGGATGGTCTGAATGCCTTCGGCCACCACGCTCCAGCAGCCGTTGAGGTCGGCGGCGATGGCGTCGGCGTCGAGAATGAGTTTGCCGAGGCCCTTGAGAGTGGATTTCACGGCGATGAGGGTGTGGGCCAGGGGCAAGCCGATGTTGCGGAGCACTGTTGAGTCGGTGAGGTCGCGCTGCAGGCGCGATATCGGCAGCTTGGCGGCAAGATGCGCGAGGATGGCGTTGGCGATGCCGAGATTGCCCTCGGAGTTCTCGAAATCGATGGGGTTTACCTTGTGGGGCATTGCCGAGGAGCCTACTTCGCCGGGAGCTATGCGCTGTCGGAAGTATCCCATGGAAATATATTGCCAGATGTCGCGGTCGAGGTCTATTATAATATTGTTCACGCGCGTGAGGGCGTTGAAGATGGCGGCGAGATTGTCGTAATTGGAAATCTGCGTGGTGAGTGCTTCGCGGCGCAGTCCCAGACGGTCGGCAAGGAAGCGGTCGGCAAACGCCGGCCAGTCAATGGCGGGGTATGCGGCGCGGTGGGCGTTGAAATTGCCGGTTGCGCCACCGAATTTTCCGCTGAGGGGCGTGGCTTCCAGCATGTCGAGCTGAACTCCGAGGCGATATGCGAAAACGGCAAGTTCCTTGCCCAGGGTGGTGGGCGATGCGGGCTGGCCGTGAGTGCGGGCGAGCATGGGCACGCCGGCGAGGTCGGCGGCGAGGGTGCTCACTGCGTCGTCGAGCTGACGGTAAGCGGGTACGACAACTTGGCGCAGGGCATCGGCCAGAGCCATGTGGAAGGCTGTGTTGTTGATGTCCTGGCTGGTGAGGCCGAAGTGCACGAATTCCTCTTTGTCGGCGATGCCGAGGGCTTCGAGGCGCTGTTTTATGAAGTACTCAACGGCCTTGACGTCGTGGTTGGTGACGCTTTCAATCTTCTTCACCTCTTCGGCTTCGGCCACTGTGAAGTTGCGCCATATGTTGCGCAGACGGTGGGCGTCGGGCACCGGCGGCAATTGCGGCAGCCCTACCTCGCTCAGGGCGATGAGATACTCTATTTCGACTTTTACGCGGTAGCGGATGATGGCATACTCGGAGAAGAAGTCGGCCAAAGGTTCGCATTTTGCGCGGTATCGGCCGTCGGCGGGCGATATTGCCGTGAGGGGGGTGAGCTGGTGGGATGTCATGGGTGGTAGCTGTTGATGTGTCGTTCTTTTTTCTCTTCGAAGATGTCGTCGATGGTGACGAGGATGCCCGTTTCCTCAACGTCGCCGAATTCGTCGTTTATGGCGGTGCCGAACATTTTCATGGTCGGGCTTAGGCTCATGTAGGCGTTGACCAGCGGCGGTATGGTAATTCCGTGGGCATGGATTGCCTTGTTGAGGATGCGGTAGTCGGCCTTGAAGCTGCCGCCGGTGAAGATGCTGTTCATCTGTTCGGTGTCGATGTCGGTTTTCAGCGGGATTATGGGGCGGATGAGCTCGTCGGGGTCCGGGAAATATTTATGCAGGAAGAACAGAATCATGTCGCGGCAACCGGGAATGTAGCCGGGGTACATGGTGACCTTGCCGAAGAGGTATTTAATTTCGGGATGCAGCACGGTGAGCGAGCCCAGACCGTCCCACAGGTTGTCCAGAACGTATATGGCCTTTGCGCCGGCGCGCGAGCTCTGATAGTCGGGGCGCACGAACGAGCGGCCCAGCTCGATGGTGTGCGGCATATATTCGCTCATGAACCGCCCGGAGAAGCGGAACATGTGGCCGGTTGCAATGCGGGGGGTGCCGTCGGGCTCGACGGCAACGTCGGCGCCGCAGATAAAGCGGTATCCTCCGAGAATCTGGCGCTCTTCGGGGCTCCATACTATGAGCTGCCGGCAGGGCGGCTCCATGATGTCGTAGCGGTCGATGTCGCAGTCTTTGCCGGTGCCTCCGCCGGCACTGCGGAAGCTTATTTCACGCAGGCGTCCGATCTCGCGCATGGTGTTGGGCGAGTCGGCGGCGGTGACTACATAAATCTCGTTGCCGCCTTTGTTTGTGGCTCGCAGGAAGCGGCCGGGCTGCCTCAACTCGTTCTCGATGAGAGCGGTATCTACGGGGTCTATAATCGTTTTGTTCATTTGTCTGCAAGATTGTAAACAATGGTTCTCAGCCGTGCGGCTTCGTCGGCGGCGTGGCTGCCGCCGTTGAGTGAAGACCAAGGCACGGGGGCGCCGATGGACAGGCGAAAAGTGCAGTGCCGGCGGCGCAGCATCTCGCGGGGTAACAACGTCATTTCCAGATTGAAAGGTATGTGCAGGCGGCGCCGCAGCCGCGCAAGGCGGTAGAAGAACGCCGAGTTAGTGCCGCCGAAATATACCGGCACGATGTCGCGCCGGCTCTCTATTGCCTTGTTGATGAATGTCTTGTTCCATTTAAGGTCAGCTATGGTACCGTTGTCGGCGCGACGCGATACCAGACCGGCCGGATAGATTACTATTGGTGCGTCGGAAGCCAGGGCAGCGGTGAGGGCCTCGCTGGCGGTGCGCCGCTGGCGTCCGAATATGCTGACGGGCACAAAGTTGCCGGACAGGGGCTCGACGGCCATAAGCAGATCGTTGACAACGAAATACGGTTCGCAGCCATAGTGTCCGCCCAGAAAGGCCAGCATGGATATGCCGTCGAGGCCTCCAAGAGGGTGGTTGCTGACAAAGAGTGCGCGGCCGCAGGCGGGCAGGCTGTCAGTGCCGGCAACATCGAGGGTAATATCCAGCTCGCTGAGCAAAGCGCGGCAGAAGTCCGCGCCGCGCCGCGGGTAGAGCCTGGATAACAGCGCGTTAAGCTCTTTCTGACATGCCAGGCGCTCCAGCGGATAGACGGCAAAGCGGGGTAAGAGCGCGCCCCAGCGCCCCGCGCGGCTGCGCACAAGGCTGTGGAGGTCGATTTTTATCGGTCCGCTTTCGCTCATCGGCGTTTGTCTTGTTTCTGTCTTCGTTTTGAAATTGCAAAATTACTGATTTTTGCTCTAAATATCGGTTTTTCGGGGGCTTTTTTGTAACTTTGCCCTGCGATAATCCGTTTCTGAGGTATCAAAACCTGGATATTCAGCGCAATCCTTTGAGTATTGTTGAGTATGATACTAATAAAATGAGCCACGAAGAAGACATGAGCGACAACCTCACATTGATGCTGTCGGCTCCCGGCCGAGAGTTTGTAGTTCCTTATATCGAGGCGGCGCTCCCCGGCGTTCGCATAGCAGGCATCGGCGCGGAACGTGCCGACGTAGCGATAATGCTGTCGGGGACAGAGATATACGCCATGCCCGACGGTGCCGACCTTGCAGGTATCGATGCGGCTGTCGACGGTCGTCTGCCGCTGGCGCGCGCCGAGGTGGACTATGCCGCCGCATGCCGTCGTCTGGGTTTGCGGCCTCTCATCCTGCGCTGCGCAAATACAGTCGGCACAGGCATGACCGGCTATCCGCGGCGTCTGGCCGAGAGCATAGCAAAGGGGTTCTTCTTTCATTTTCCTGACAATGACGCAAGGATAAGCGCCGTGCACGCCGCCGACGTGGCCTCTCTGGTGGCCGACATCGTCGAGGGGCGCGCCGTGCCGCAGCGCGATATCTATATCGTCACCGACGGCGACAATCCCACGCTTCATGACTTTGCCGACGCATTGGCTTACCGCATGAACGACAAGCGCATATCCAATCTCAGCACGTGGGGCCAGCGCATGGCCGGACGCATTTTCTACGGCACTGCCTATCGCCGCTATACCACCACCGAGACCTACGAGGGCGCCGCAGCTTTCCGCGAATTAGGATTCACACCCACGCCGGTAGTGAGATATTTGCGTGAACACGTATACGACGAGAACAGTCTGTGATGAAGATTGCCGATTTTATTACCGGACTGGCGCAGACTGCCAGGGGGGCGTGCAAGATATTGCTGTGTAGCAGACCGTTGCGGCGCTGCAAGAGCGCCGACACTTCACGGCCGCTTGTAATAATGGGCAACGGGCCGTCGCTGGCCGCTGTTATTGAGGAGAACGAGGAGCTGTTGGCCCGCAATATCACCATGGCGGTGAATTTCGCCGCCATTTCGCCTGAGTTCAGCAGGTTACGTCCGCGTTATTACCTGCTTGCCGATCCGCTGTTCTTTTCCGGCAACGATGTCGGTAATATGCCGGCGTTGCGTTCGGCATTCGGCGCTGTCGACTGGCCGATGACGTTGTTTGTTCCTGCCGACAGGCGGCGAAAGGTGGCGACTCTTGGTCTGTCGCCGAACATTGAGGTGTGCACCTTCAATGCCGTGGGTGTAGAGGGCTTTGCGCCGCTGTGCCGGATGGTTTACCGTTCCGGCCTCGCAATGCCGCGACCGCGCAATGTGCTCATTCCCGCCATTATGGTGGGAATGGACATGGGCTTCCGAAAAATAGTTCTCGTGGGCGCCGACCATTCGTGGCTCGAAGGGCTGTCGGTGACCGATGACAACGAAGTGGTGTCGGTGCAGCGCCATTTTTATGCCGACAGCGGCGAGGAAGGACAGCGGATCCGGCACGAATACCGCGGATACCATATCCACGACATTGTGATGAGCATGGCCGTGGCCTTCAGGGGTTACCATGACATTGCGAACTTTGCCGCAGCCCAAAGTGTTGATATAGTCAACGCTACTACCGGAAGCTATATCGACGCATTCCGTCGTGCCCGGCTTGCCGATGCCCTCTGTTGAGGACTGGAAAGGTCACCGGTAGCGTGCCTGTGACTATGAAAGCTGTTTTTATAATAAGTCTTGTAGTCGTTATCTCTTCGGCGACCGTTTTGGCGATATCATTGTTCGATGTTGTCAGGCTCGACTATGTCGGCCACGGTATTGCCGGTGTGGTTTTGGTTGTCGCCATTTATTTTCTCACCAAATCGTATATCCGGCTTCGGAAAAGTACAAGGCGCTACTACTGACCGGCACGGGCAAAAAAAATACCACTCCTCGCGGGGTGGCTTTTTTATTAAGGTCTAACACTAAATACCTAAAACCATTAAAAATCCTTTTTTCTTTCTTTTCTGAAGTCCTTTATAATCCTATTTACCTTTTATCTTAGACCTGAAAATTATTTACGCTGCAAAGATAGCGGATGTTGGATTGCAATTTCATACATATGCAGATGAAATATAAACAAAATCAGAAGGCATATAAATATAATCATCAGATTATCAGAAACAAATCTCCTCGTTACAACATTAGAAATATAAAGGCATATATTTCTTGTTTTGTCGTTTTACGCGCTTTTATAGTGCGGGATCTACATGGTGCGGAGAGTTTCTTCGAAAGTGGTGCGGTCGATGGCGCGGCCTTTGAGACGGTTGCGGTATGTATAGATGGTGTTCATGGACAGACCGAGAATTTCCGCCAGCCGGCCGCTGTCGGTGATGTCGAGGTGAATGAGTGCGGCCATGCGCAACTCGGGCGAGAGCTTGCCGTCGGCAGGTACGGTGAAGCGCCGGTCGGCCTGTAACAGCCTGTTCAGCCGCTCGATAAAGGCAGGGATGGTGGCCAGAACAGCTGCGTCGAAGGCATTGTAGAATTTGGCGGATGCTTCGCCGATAAGTTTGCCGGAGTTTACGCTGTTGTAGAGATCTTTGGTCTGACCGGCTGTGAGTTTGCGGTCGACAAGGAGATTGTATTCTTTAGTCTGCGAAAAGGCGAGCAGAGCCAGGTTGAGCATGGCTTTTGAAGACTGAGCGCAAACGGCGTCGCCATCGGTCGACGCATCGGTTGCCGAACGCCTTTTGTGACTGAGCACGCGCCGAAGTGTGACAGTCACTGTAACGCCAATCAGCAAAGATGCAATGGCAATTATCCAGTATGCCAGGTGAGTATGAGCGGAGTTTGTAACACTTAAAACCCGCATGCTGTGACCGTAGTCCGTGTTGTCTGTGACAGATGCGCGATTCAGGGCAGCTCGGATGGCCAACCGGTAGCACTCGATGGCGCGCTCCGGATCGCGGCTTTCGAGCATGCGGCCGATGTCGTTCAGACGCCGCGCGTCCGGCATGCCGGCCGTGAGGCTGATGGCTTCGGTGTCCATCATTCTGTTGAGGTAGGCTATCGAATCGGTTGCTTTTTTTCTATAATATTCGTCGAGATAGTCGGCGGCAGCGTTGAACTGCTGTGTGCCGGGCGCCAGGGACGCCAGTTTTTCGGCGCATATTGCCGCAGCCATCGAGCTGTCGCCGCTAACAAGAACTGATTTCCATTCGGGCATCATGGTATCGGAGGAGGCAGGAGGCGCCGGCGCGGCAGGAAGTGCATGCATATTCTCGACAGCCGCGCTGAGGGCTGTGAAGAAGTCGCTCTCGGAGGAGGAAGCTGCGAATGTAAGAGAGAGCACGGTGACGACGGCAAGGATTTTTTTCATGGTCGATGTTGTTTTGAATGCACAAAGATATGAAAACAACGTTGTATCTCCAAAATTTCATTTATATTTTTGGTTGCTTTTTTGTCTTGGGTATAACGAAGCAATTTACGGGCAATCAAGACGTCAACTTCAATAAAGCAGTCAAATACATCAATATGGACTTTATACATGGTTGCAGTTGGGGCTGCATGCATGATAACTTTGCATTGTCATTACAATTTTTAGGTAACCCATAGGGAAAAAGTAAGTAAGATTGTTTTAGAAATTCGCAAGCACATGCATGTTAAAGGGGCGCTCGTGAGAACGCCCCTTTGCAATTTAGGTCCGAGATATTTGCCAACCGGACTATTCGTAGCTGTGCTCCAGCAGTGCCGCGAGTTGACGGCGATTGTGGATGATTATTTCGCGAGGAGTGTAGGTCAGCAAACCTTTTTCCTGCATGACGGCTGCGATAGCATCGAAGTTTGTGCGCTGCACGCCGAATATGGAACACAAGTCACGGGCCTTGCAGCTGAGACGTATGTCCTTGGCCTCGGGTTGGGTAAGGGCTATGACCCAGAAGGCTATTCGTTCGTCGAGAGTGCCGTCGGTAAGCGAAAGTATGCCAACCTGAGCTTTCTGTGCATTGACAGACAGGGTGTTGAGGTAGTTGAACAGGAAAATTTCGTCGCTGTACAGAATTTTGATGAAGTCCTTTTTCGTTATCTGGAGGATGCTGACGCTGTCGAGAGCCACTACCGTGGCCGGAAATGCAGTACGCGGGCCGAACAGGAAGTCGGGAGCTATAAGGGCCGGAGCCTCGAGGGTCTGGCCGATGGCGAACCTGCCGTTGCGGTTGGCAGCGGTGCTGCGCACCTGTCCGCTGATAACAAATGTCATGTGCGTGCATGGATCGTCTTGACGGAGAATGGTCTCCCCCTTCGGATATTTCAGAAAATGAAATTTGGCCTGGCCGACAACCTCGGCCAGCCGCGCATGAGTGACACCTCGAAAGAGAGGAAGGCTCATCAAAAGATCGAACATGCTCGACATGGTTGATATATTTAGATAACGCGAAAGCGATTGAAAAAACGCTTTTACAATTTTAACACTTGCAAGCCTTTTTTGTTCGGCTCATCCGGTAAATCTGGAATGAATTGAAACAATTCTGCCAAACGACATAAGCGGCGGGTCCTACGCTCGCCACCGGATTGAGGTAAGTAAGTGCAAGCCAAATGCCTAAAATAGTGTTTTTTTGCCCGAGCGACTGTCCGAGCGAGATGGCATCGCCCTCGGTGGCGCCGATTTTTTTGCCTATGGCGAAAAGCAGGCCGCAGCAAGCGGCGGCTCCGGCAGCCATGGCAGCCATCACCGGCCAATAGGCCGGCGGTTCCATAAGCACGAAGCTCACAGACTTGCCAACCACGATTATCAGGGATATGGACCACAGATAGAACGAGACGGGGGCGCAATGCTGCACGAATGTGTTGACTTTCGGCGATGTAAACCTGAGTATAAGGGCAAAGAATAGCGGAAACACAATCATGGGCGCCACACGCAGCGATATTGTCGTGAATTCTTCGAAATACGAGGTGCTGTCGTCGGCACCGGGGTTTACTACCGGGAGAAGCAAAGGCGCACTGACGGCGACGGCGAGGTTGCTGAGCACCGAAAAGGCGGCGACTTTGCCGATTTTGCCACCCAGCATACCGGTCACCACCGGCGCTGCCGTTGCCACAGGGCAATAGACGGTAATGAACAGTGCCTGCGCCATACTGGCATTGACATATCGCAGCGGAATGAATATGACCAGCGCCCCGATGATCTGGACGGCGAGAACCGCCCACATGCCGCGACTGAAGCGCAGCTCCCTGATCTCCAGCCGGCTGAATGTAAGGAACAGCATGGAAAAAATGAGGTATGGCGTGAGGAAGGCGAAGTATGCTATATAATTGTGGAACAAAGCCCCCAGGACGATGGCCAGGGGCATGACCCACGGTTTGACGCGTTGTTGAATTGCGGATAATGTCATCTCGGATATTTTTGCGGATGCAAAGTTACGCATTTTTGACCAAATAAAGTCGAGGTCATCCAAAACAAGACCGGGCACCTTCTCACGAGGATGCCCGGCTGCGTTTTAAAATGACTTAAAACAATTACATAACTAACATAAAACACATTTTCGTTCGGTTAATGAATTACTATGGGATAAAATAAAGTTCTCCATGTCGGCAACCAATGTCGGCATCAGAAAACTTTACCATAATAATTTCAGATAAGTTTCATTAAGTACTAACAATCTATACTAACCCTAAAACTGAATATAATCGTGTATTTTCTTTTGCAATGCAAAGTTACCGCGCAAAAAGCATTCCGGCAACCGGATATAAGGCCAATATAAACAAATATAAAGTCAGTATATATTGTATCTGCTGATTTACAGGCTAATGAATAAATGAAGTGAAAGCCTGAATATAAGGTGGTCTACGGGTTGGCTGCTGAGATATTCGAGATGTTGGCCACATCGTTCTCGAAGGTGTCGCGGTTAATGGCGCGTCCTTTGATACGGTTGCGGTAGGAATATATGGTATTGAGCGAGTAGTTGAGCACCTGGGCAATCCGTGCGCTGTCGTCGATGCCGAGGCGCATGAAGGCGAGAATGCGCAGATCGGTATTCAGCAATTCGCCCTCATGCAACTCTATGCGGGCATCGGGTCGCAGAAGGCGGTTGACGTCGGCTACAAAGTCGGGGTAAATATGGAGAAAGGCAGCGTCGAATACCTCGTAGAACTCGCGGCTCTGTTCGTCGACAAACTTACCTGACTTAGTCATCCGGTAAAGCTCGTCGGCCTGACCGGCGGCGAGCTTGCGTGTGACTATCTTGCTGAACTGGTTCAGTTTATCCATGTAGATGGAGCAAAGTTCCAGAAACTGGCTGATATATACCTCCTTGGTGCGGTTGGCATCGCTGAGGCTGCGCTGCAGGCGCGCCATCTTGTTCATTTCGTGGCGTAAGAATATGAGCAGGCCTAAAAGGATGAGAAGAAGCACCGATAGGGCGGCAATTATAATGTAAATGCCTGTTCGCCATGACTCTATGCGCTGATTATAGGCTTTTTCGATGACCGGAAGGGTCTGTGAGGTATCGAGGGTGCGCAGCGATGCACCGCATTCCACAGCCACCTCGAGGGCAGTGGACAGATACCGGTATGCGCGCTCCACATCACCGGCATCGCTCAGCACGGTTCCCAGTTCCTGAAGCGATACCATTTCGCGGGTAGCGCCCTGGACATCGGCGAGCGCTGACAGTGCCAGATAGTAGGTAGTTGCCATCGAGTCGGCATGGCCGCGCGCTATCGACGAGAGATGATGCGCAGCTCGTGCCCGGACGTTGCTGTGACTTGGTTCCGAGGCGACTATCTCCTCGAGAAGCACTTCCGCCCGCGAGTGATGACCCGTCATGAAGAAGTATTCGGCCTGATTGTATCTGCTCTGTCGGCTTTGCGGCGGCAGGACGCTGATCAAGCGTTGCTGGTATACGAGCGCGCTGTCGGTATAACGGGCGTGAATGGTATCGAACGAGCTGTAATAGGCAGCCATGTAGCTGTACATCTGACGCCCGGCCATGAGATATTGCTCTTTGTCGGTGTCGGCAATCTTCGCCGGGTCGATGCTGTAGAACTCGTCGCGGGCCTGCTCGAAGAGCCCCACCAGCGGCAGCAGAGTGGCCCTGCGCCACGCGAAGGGGGCGCTGAGGCTGTCGGACGCCATATTTTCGCCCATGGCGAGATAGTGGAGCGCCGAGTCGGTATTGAACGATGTGTAACGGTCGGCGATATCGAGAATCCGCGGCAGTGATGCAGGCTCGCCGTGTAGACGTTCCCTTAGGGAGTCAATGCCGGCCTGACGGATGGCTATATATTCGTTTCTCTGCCTGAGGGCACGGTCGAGCTGCAGCAAGGCCTGCCGGGTATCGTCCACGCTGATATGTGCTCTCGCGACGACTGGCACAACACCTGCCGTCAGGACCACGACGGTGACCACCAAACGCAGAAATGTCGGAATATCAGCGCTCTTCATTGGAAAAGGCGGCTGATGTCGTCGCTGCTTATTATCGACAGCACGGGGTGGCCGTCGGGCGTGTGGTTCGGCGAGTCGCAACGGAAAAGCTCGGCGATAATATTCTCCATTTCAGACGTCTTCAGCCGCTGACCGGCCTTTACGGCAGCGCTGCGTGCCATGGCGAGGGCTACCGGAGCACGCAGAGTGTCGGCGTCGGCGTCGCCGCGGCACGACAGTTCGTCGAGGACGGCCAGCAGACTCTCGCGCGGCGACACCCTTGCCGGAAGTGCCGGCGCGCCCGTTATGCTCCAGCGGCCGCCACCGTTGCCGACGAGCCGGAAACCGAGATTTTCTATGATGGCGGCATTCGCCTCTAAAACGGCGCCCTGCGATGCCGCAATTTCGATATCGTCGGCAAAAATGAGTTGCTGCGACTCTATCGAGCGGTCGGCGAGCTGGCGCAGCCACCGTTCGTAGAGGATGCGAATATGGGCCCTGTGCTGATTTATGAGCATCAGACCGCCGGTAGTGGCCGTGACTATGTATTTCCCGGCCAACTGGAAACATGGCGAGGGGCTGAAGTCGTCGGTACCGTCATCGGCGAGCACCATTGAGCCTGCCGATGCGTCTGTTTCCTCTGCCGACGGCTCATCGGGCATCGACATTGCAGCGAGCCCTTCGTCTCGACGCCGTGCGAAATTCTCATAGAGCTGTTCCCAGTCGGGTTTGCCGGTGGAGGATACTGCCCGGCGCGGCGCCGGCGCCGTGGTGGCGAACTGCGAGCTGCCGTCGCCGGAAAAAGGACTATTGTCACTTGAAAAAGAGAGCGTTTCGCCGAAGACGACGTTGTCATCGTCGGCCGGCACGCCCACGGTGGCGTCCGGGGCGAAGAGAGGTATTTCCGGCGCATCCGCATTGTCGAAATCGAGAGTGCCGGTGCCGGCGGTGTTGCCCAGGGCCTCGCGCACCGCCGCCTCCAGTATCTGAATGATGGCGAATTCGTTTTCGAACTTTATTTCGTATTTCTGCGGGTGGATGTTTACGTCGATCGACGCCGGATCCAGCTCGAAGTTGATGAAATACGATGGCTGGCTTCCGGCGGCGATGAGCTGCTCATAGCACCGCATAATGGTCTTGTGGTAAGGCAAATGCCGCATATATCGGCCGTTGACGAAGAAGAACTGCTGCTGGCCGCGTTTTTTTGCGAACTTCGGCTGGCTTATGAACCCGCTGATTTTCACCAGCGAGGTTTCGGTAAGCAGGGGCGCCAGCTGGCTTTCCATGGGCTTGCCGAACAAGGCGCCGATTCTTTGCTTGAGGTTGCTTGCGGGGAACTGGTGGATGGCCACATCGTTGTGCAGCAAAGAGAATTCCACTGATGTGTTCACCAAAGCCTGACGTTCGAACTCGTGGAGGATGTGGCTGAGTTCTATGCTGTCCTTCTTGAGGAATTTGCGGCGTGCCGGAACATTGAAGAACAGGTTTTTAACCATGATATTTGTGCCGGGCACGGTGCTCACCGGCTCGGAACCCTCGAACTTCTCGCCGCAAATACGCAGACGAGTGCCGATGGAGTCGCCGCGGCGCATTGTGCGCAGATCGATCTGCGATATTACCGCTACCGACGGCAGCGCCTCACCGCGGAAGCCCATCGTGCGGAGGGTGGAGAGATCCGACGCTTTGGTTATCTTGCTCGTTGCGTGGCGTTCGAAGGCCATGCGTGCATCGGTGGGACTCATGCCGCAGCCGTTGTCTATGATCTGAATGAGGGTGCGGCCGGCATCCTTCACCACGATTGTGACAGATGTGGCGCCGGCATCGATGGAGTTCTCCACCAATTCTTTGACAACCGAGGCGGGCCGCTGGATAACCTCGCCGGCGGCTATCTGGTTGGCAACCGTGTCGGGAAGATAATGGATAACGTCGCTGTTCATAGTCTGCAAAAATAGCACAAAAGCCGCAAACCACAAAATTTTCCGATGCCCATATGGCGCCCGGGATTTAAATGCTACTGAGTATCAGTGCATTCGCGTGGTCGATAACTGAGGTGTCGAGGCCGGCGAGGTATATTTGCGTGGTAACCTCGCTGTCGTGGCCCATGCCCTCGGAGATGACCGAGAGGGGAATGCCCTTGGCCTTTGCCGCCGATGCCCAGCTGTGGCGGGCGACGTAGAGGGTCAGGGGGATGTCGATGCCGGCCATGGTGGCTATCTGTTTGAGATTGTGGTTGATGTTGTAGCCGGCGTTGCGGTATGTGTTTCGCTCGTTGGTGCCGGCGTGGCGTATGATCGGCAGCAGGTAGTCGGAGCTGTTCTCGGGATATTTGTCGAGGATAGACTGCATGTCCTTTGTCCAGCCTATTGTGAGGCGCCGTCCTGTTTTTCGGCGCCGATATGTGATGCATGCGTTACGCAAGTCGGATTTTTTGAGAAAAGCCATATCTACGAAGCTCATTCCGCGCAGATAGAAACTGATGAGGAACATATCGCGGGCATAGTCGAGCGACGGCTTCAACGTCAGGTCGAGAGTCTTGATCCTGCTGATCACCACCAGCGGCAAAGCGCGTTTCACAGTCTTGTCCACGCCGGTATACACGTGGCGGAAAGGACGCCGGTCCTCGATTATGTCGTTGTCGACGGCACGATTGTAGACAGCCCGCAGAATGCGGGAGTAGAATGAAATAGTATTGGGAGTCACATGCCGGCTTTTGAGCCATGCCTCGTAGGCTTCCATTACGTCTGTCGAGAGGCAATCCAGCATAATATCCTCATTGTTACGATATTTCCTGAAACTGTTCAGGGCTGCGCGGTAAGTTTCCGCGGTACGCATCCTGCCGTTGTCTCTGAGAGCGGCTATTAATCCCTCGGTGAAGTTGAACAGGGAGTACATCCGGGCATGGCGACGGAATTCGTCGACGATATCGTCGGCAGAATATACCCTGCCGTCGTCGGCGAGTTTTCGGTCAATCCTTGCCAGGCGCTCTATGTCGCGGAGAATACATTCATGAACTGACAGCCGATTGCGTTCAGGTGCCCGGTCGGGAAATACCCTTGAGCGTTTTTCATCCCATTCAGTCTTAAGGACTTTGTATGGCGTAGCCAGCCGGCGCACCTTACCTTGATGAGTGATACGGAAGTATACAGCACCCGTGCCGTCACCGCAGGCTGATGGGTGGAACATTACTTTTACAGAAGCCATATTTTCGGAGTTTTTTCTCCAAAGATACAGCGGCCGCCGACACGATGGAGCGGAAAAACTCCGGGAAAAGCAGCAGCAGAGTCAGAAGTCGCCGTCGAAATCGTCGAAGTCGTCGAAAGTGTCGTAGAAATCGCCGTTGTAGTCGCCGAGATAGCCGTCATCGCGGTAACCGGGATAACCGTCATGACTGCTCCACAGGCCATTGTCGGGGCAATGGCAATGATTGTGCTGACTGCAGTCGTTGCTCGGTCGGAAGAAATCGAGAATGAAATCCAGAAGGAGAAGCCGGTATATCCAGCGGAGAATTTTCATGGCAAACTCGTCGGTAAGGTGTTTCTGCGGCAAATTTACACACTTTTTTTGATTTGCTGCAAAAAAGACATAAAAAAGCGGGAACACCGTGTTGGAGCCGGCGTTCCCGCGCAAACGCCAAACCTAATTACCTCTTCACTGTGAGGGTCATTGCCTCGGTGTCGAGAGTGAGAATTGCATCTTCGAAATCTTCGGCCAGAGCCATGTCGGGAAGGCCGTCGCCGGTGAACACCTCGTAGACGTTGCCGGGAACCATAGCCTCGTTCTTTATGGTGTATGCGGGATTCCAGCTGCGGTTGGCGATCTTGAAAGAGAGGCCTCCGCGGATCATGCCGGTGATGTAGGTATATACTTTGCCGTCGGCGGTGAGGAGATAGTCGTCGAGGAAGCTCCAGTCGTTGACTTCACCGGTGAAATAGAGGTCGCCGGCCGTGGGAGGAGTGGGAGGCACCACGCCCTGGCTGGAGAGGATGAACTTCATGGTGTTTGTATTGACGGTGAAGTGGTATTTTCCGGCGCCGAGGTCCCAGGAGTAGTCGTTGGAGTCATCCCCGGTGGAGAGCATGTCGTTGTCGCTGACCACGGGTACGGTGCCGCGTTCGGCGGGGGTGTAGCGGCAGGAGCTGAAGGCCGTCCAGTCGCCGCCGAGGGTCTTTACGAAGCCGAAGCTGTTTGTGCCTTTGAACTCGACGTCGATTTCAAATACGCCCTCGGAAGTCTTGGTCATTTCAATACCTTTTGAGGTATCCCAGCCACCGGCGGAGTCGCCGATAGGCGTGACATATGATGAGAATGCTCCACTTCAAGAAATTAAATTCTGGGTATCTGACAAATACAAGGATTCACTACTGTCCACTAAAAAATGGACGGGGTTAAAAATTAAATAAATTCGGTTCACTTGAATCACAGAGAACATTGACATTTTTGAAATTCGATTTGTCGAAGAGATAGCGCAGATGGGTCTTGTCGGTCAGCGATATTCCAAGTATCTGAAGGACT
>JAGATX010000019.1 GCA_017621055.1 Muribaculaceae bacterium
CCGAAAGGCATCAGGAACTCGATGTCGGTTGCGGCGTTGGCATAGTGGGCCAGCTTCTCGTGGTCGTGATAGCGATATTTCTCGTCGCCGAGGCCGAGCGCCTTGTGCCATTTCAGGCGGAATTCCTTCCACTTGGCAAACCATGTGAGCTCTTCGCCGGGACGTACAAAGAACTGCATCTCCATCTGCTCGAACTCGCGCATGCGGAAAATGAACTGGCGGGCGACGATCTCGTTGCGGAATGCCTTGCCGATCTGGGCGATGCCGAAGGGTATGCGCATGCGGCCCGTTTTCTGCACGTTGAGGTAGTTCACGAAGATGCCCTGCGCCGTTTCGGGACGGAGGTAGACGGTCATCGAGCCGTCGGCGGTGCTGCCCATCTCGGTCTTGAACATGAGGTTGAACTGGCGAACCTCAGTCCAGTTCTTGGTGCCGGAGATGGGGCAGACGATCTCCTGTTCGAGTATGATGTTGCGGAGGCCTTCGAGGTCATTGGCGTTCATGGCCTCGGAGTAGCGCGTGTGGATGTCATCGCGTTTGGCCGTGAGCTCCAGCACGCGGGCGTTGGTGGCGCGGAACTGAGCCTCGTCGAAGCTGTCGCCGAAGCGTTTGGCGGCCTTGGCGACTTCCTTGGCTATCTTGTCGTCGATTTTGGCGATGTGGTCCTCGATCAGGACGTCGGCGCGGTAGCACTTCTTGGAGTCGCGGTTGTCGATCAGTGGGTCGTTGAAGGCATCCACGTGGCCCGACGCCTTCCAGATTGTGGGGTGCATGAAGATTGCCGAGTCGATGCCCACAATGTTCTCGTGGAGCAGGGTCATGGCGTCCCACCAGTAGCGCTTGATGTTGTTTTTAAGTTCTACGCCGTTCTGGCCGTAGTCGTAGACGGCCGACAGACCGTCGTAAATCTCGGAAGAGGGAAAGACGAAGCCGTATTCCTTGGCGTGGGATACTATCTTTTTGAAAACGTCTTCTTGTTGTGCCATGTTTGTTGTATATCAGAGTTTTACGCACCGGCCGCCCACCGGGGATAGAGCCGCCGGCGCTGCGTTTGTTAATTCATTGCTTTTCAATCTGCAAAGATAACAATTATTCGCGTACTTCACAAATAACATCGCGGCCTCGCCGGCAACATCGCCGCAAAAGGTAGTCGTAAGTCCGATTCCCAGGGTGTTTCGTCCACCATCCGGGGCCGAAAGCCAAAGTGCGGCATGGTTTGCGGCGAAACGTTTTTCGGCTGTCAGAATGCGGAGGGGGTGTCGGCGTCGGAGGGGTCGTAGATGGCATTGAGGATGCGGGCCAGGCGCAGGCCGCCGCGCAGCAGCTGGCGCTCGACGGTGGGTGTCCAGTAGGCTATCTGGTTATAGCTTATCCGCGAGCCGGTGGGGAAGTAGTTGTATACGTCGGTGGCTATGGCGGCGGTCTGGCGTGCCCAGTCGTCGACATTGCCGGCGGCTTCGGCAGCGGCGCTGTCGGCGCTCAGCCGGTCGAGCTGATCGGCCCATTCGGTGAACGTCCAGGAGTGGGCGGCGTTGGGGATGCGGCTGTCCCAGGCGGAGTGCAGGTTGGTACCGTCGTTGAAGAAGCGCACCTGCACGGTGTTGCCGCCCTTGTCGGAGGCATGGCCCAGGTGCATGGGCTGGTGCAGGTCGCCGACAACGTGTATCAGTATCTTCATTGCCAGGGTCTTCTGCGCCTTTGAGCTTGCCGGCGACGACAGTACGGCTATCTGCTCCCGTATTGCCGTCACGGCATCGCCCGTCGGTGCGGGCGCCACGCTGTCGTAGGGCACGCCTGCGTCGATGTTCTTATAGTGCCACGTCTTGGTGTAGGCGTAGTCAGGGGTGTGGCTGGCGTTGTCGAGCCAGTTCGCCCAGTAGACGGGCGACATGCCGTCGAGGATGGCGGCCACAGAGTCGGCGGTGGCGGCGGTGAAGTGGCGCTCGGCGATGGCGGCCACGGTGTCGTGGCCTTTCTGCCCCCAGGCAAGGGCGCTCAGGGCGGTGGTGGCCGCTATGGCGGCAAGGGATATTCTGCGTAAGGTGGTGATCATGCTGCGGTGTGATGGGGTAGGTAATAGGGTAGAGGGAAGAGGTGTTAAAAAAAAAGAGGCGAGCGTCGGCGCGGCAGAGGTGCCGCGGTGATGCTCGCCGCTTGTAGGTGGTGTGTTGGCGCAGGGGCCTGATGCCGCGGGGACTGCCGGCAGAGTGCCGGCGGTGCCGTCTTTACGCTTCGACAGGCTTTACGTTGATGAACTTGCGCCCGTTGCGGCCTTCGCTGAATTCAACGGTGCCGCTGATGAGTGCGTACAGGGTGTGGTCCTTGCCGATGCCTACGTTGAGGCCGGGGTGGTGGACGGTGCCGCGCTGGCGTTTGAGGATGTTGCCGGCTTTAGCATACTGGCCGCCGAAAACCTTTACGCCGAGGCGTTTGCTTTCGGATTCACGGCCGTTCTTTGAGCTGCCGACGCCTTTTTTATGTGCCATAGTAGTGTTGTCTTGGTTTTTGTCGCAGGGAATGTGCGGGGTTAAAGGATTTTGTTAAGCGGAGCTCAGGCTACGATGTCCTTGATCACCACTTTGGTGAAATACTGGCGATGACCGTTTTTACGACGATAGCCTTTGCGGCGTTTCTTCTTGAAAACAATCACTTTGTCGCCCTTTACCAGGTTCTTCTCTACGGTGCATACTACTTTTGCGCCTTCCACTGTGGGGGTGCCCACTGTCACGGTGCCGTCGTTGTCGGCCAGAAGCACACGGTCGAATTCTACCGTTGCGCCATCCGCATACTGCTCTCCAAGGTAGTGTACATACAGAAAGCGGTCTTTCTCCGCTTTGAACTGCTGGCCCTGGATTTCTACGATTACGTACATTTATTTATATATGTAATGATGGTTAACTCGCTGAGGCGAGGCGCTTTGCCTTGCGGCGTGCCTGCTTGTTGCTGCCTATTGCGAAAAATGCACCGCAAAATTACCATTTTTTTTCCTTTCCGCCAAATATTTCTGCATTGCCGACGCGAGTTTTTTCCTGGTTCGCCCGTTTTTCCCGCAGGTTCGTCAATTATTCCCGCAAGTTCGTCAAATAATCACCTTTTTTAGCCGCCGTTTGCGTTTTTTGAACTATTTTTGCACAAAAGTAACTCTCTTACGATGAACGACAACAACGCACCGAACTTCCTGGCGCCCGGCACGGTGCTCACGGGAAATTATACTTACACCATCGAGCGCGTCCTCGGCGCCGGCGGTTTCGGCATTACCTATCTGGCGGTCACTCAGGTGCCGTGGGGCAACGTGACTATCGACTGCCGCGTGGCTCTAAAGGAGCATTTCTTCAGCGACTTCAGCGAGCGTGCCGCCGACGGCCTCACGGTAACCACCGTCGGCACGGCAAAGATCCGCGCCACCGTCGAAGGCTCGCTCTCCGACTTCGTAGCCGAGGCCCAGCGTCTGCAGAAGCTCGGCGACGGCCACCCAAACATTGTGAAGGTCAACGAGGTATTCCGCGCCAACGATACCGCCTACTACGCCATGGAGTACCTCGAGGGAATATCGCTCGCCAAGGCCACAGCCGGCAATCCCGTAAGCGAGGAGAGCATGCTGGCCGTGATGGAGCCGATTATCGACGCCGTGGCCTTCCTCCACCGCGAGCGCATGCTCCATCTCGACATCAAGCCCGAGAACATCGTGCTCGCCGACGGCGGCCGCCGTCCCGTGCTGATCGACTTCGGGCAGAGCAAGCACTTCCTCGGCGACGGCACCGCCACGGCAACGGTCAACGTCAAGGGCGTGAGCCACGGCTTCGCTCCCGCCGAGCAGTACGACGGCATACGCACCTTCGCACCCACCGCCGATGTCTACGCCCTCGGCGCAACCATGATGGCATGCCTCACCGGCACCGTGCCTCCAAAGGCCATAGAGTGGCAGACGGCGCAGAAAGCACGCGCCATCGACACCCTCCCCGTCTCGCCGGCCCTAAAGGACGTCCTCGCCCGCGCCCTTGCCGACGACCCCGCCGCCCGCTTCCCCGATGCTTCCGCCCTGGCGAATGCCTTGGCAAGTAATGCCACCCGCCCCCTCGGAGGGGAGATTTCTTTGCAAGCAAAGCGCTCCGCGATAACCAATCTCCCCACGTCCGGTATGGTGTCCTCCAACGCCACCCGCCCAGTGGAAAGGCAGTTTCTTTCTGAAGAAAGCGCTTCGCGATTATCAACCGCCGGCTCGACGCGATTTTCAACCGTCGGCCAGTCGACCCGCCTCTCCATAATCCTCATCGCCCTCGCTGCTCTCGCCATCGGCGCCGGCGTCTACTTCGCCTTCCGAGGTGGAAACAACCCGCAGCCGCCCGTATCATTGAGAGACACCCTCGCCATCGCCCAAACCCTCGAAACCGAACCCGTCGAAATCGAGACTCCGGCTCCCGAGCCTCAACCGACCCCTCAGGTGACACCTGCACCCACACCTCAACCCACTCCTGTTCCTCAGCCGGCCCCTCAGCATCAGCAGGAAG
>JAGATX010000020.1 GCA_017621055.1 Muribaculaceae bacterium
AACCTCTACCTCGCCGTGAACCGGGGTGGTAACCAATATTATTTTTCCGAATCCGACTGGAACGCCCTCCCCGCCGCCCAAAAGGGAGAATGCAGCAAACTTGGCGTGGTAATCAACAAAGACGGCGAGCGGTTTATCCTCACGCTTGAAGATGCTCCCGGCTTCTACACATGGCAGGACGCCATGAACCGTTTCGGCAACCGTTTGCCTACAAAGCAGCAGGGTGGGGCATGGATAAGCCAACAAGAGGCAGTACAGTCCGCCATCCGCGCATTCGGCGGACACATAACCGGCACAGGTGTATATGACAATAACTATCCCTCGAACGATATCCGACATTATTATTGGTACTGGACGAGAACACCTGATGAATCAAATTCTTCCTACGCATGGTTCGTTAGCATTATCTACGGCTACATGGGCAACAACCTCAAGACCTACGCAAACAGGGTTCGCGTTGTCGCGCCTGTCTCTGTTTCGTCGGCGATATAAACCCTTTAATACTTTTTAACTTTTTCGCCGTCTGCCACCCGACCTTGTAGGGGCGCATTATGCCATTCCCCAGGCGCGGAGGAAGCGGGCGGCGACGAGGGGAGCGGCGTTGTGGGCCTCGACGAATGGGCGCCCCTGACGGCGAAGGGCCTCCATGGCGCCCGGGTCCTCGATCAGGGCGGCCAGACGTGCGCGGGTGGCGCCGGGGTCGAGCGGGTCGGCGTTGATGATGGGGTGCAGACGCTCCTCGCCGATAAAACTGTAGAACTCGGGCTCTGCGCCGCTGATGGTGAGCTTGTTGAGCGCGAGGGCCAGCAGTGCTGTCGTCGCGGGCGTGTAGGAATACAGCTGGTCCGAGACAATGTCGGCGTCGGCCACCATGGGCACGAACTCGGCATACGGCACATTGCGGGGCGTGAGGAGGCTGACCCTGCCGGGAAACTCTCGCTCGATGTGGCGGAGGATGTCGAGGAGCACGAGCGAGCCTTTCTCGCCCTCGCGGCCGCGGTGCGCGCAGTAGAGCATGCGCAGAGGGGCGCCGTGTCGCACGGGCGGGGGCGCGCCGAGGGCGGAGAGGTCCACGGGTATGCCGCCGTAGTGGAGATTCAGGCCCGGTACCTCGCGCTTAAGCACGGCGTGGTACTCATACAGCGCCGACACGGCACCGTCGATGTTGGAGTAGAGGGCATCGGTGAAGTCGGCGAGCTCGGGCGCGAGCCACTCGGCCATGTGCGCCTCGGGCGAGGCGCTCCATGCCGAGAGCCCGGCGGCCGTGTGCCATTCGGAATATCGCAGTGGAGGATTTGCGCCGGTGAGCGAGCGCACATAAATGCTGTCGGTGCCCAGAGCCGTGAGCCACACGCTGCCGTTGTGCCGGCGCAACGAGCGGAGGATGACCTCGAGGCGCGCCGGGCGCAGCGACGCGAAGGTGGGCGACACGAGCTGCACCACGTCGAAGCCCCGGAAATGGCGGCGGCATAGGTCGAGCATGCGCGCATAGAGCAGGGCGCCCCCGAGCGGGTTGGCGAAGGGCCGGCTGATGTCGATGTCGCAGCCGGTGCGCATCCATCGGCTGCCGTCGGAGGCCACGGTTACGTCATGGCCCTCCTCGCGCAGGGCGGCGGCGAGGGTGGCATGGTAGTTGCTGGCATCGCCCAGAAGGAGAATCTTCATATCTGGCGGCGGTGACGGATGGAGTAACAGTAGCCCTGAAGATAGCACCACAGCGCCTTGACGAAGGGTGCCGGCGAGCGCCATGCCTCGACGGGAAAGCGGGCGAGAGCCTCGAAATTGCCGTAAATCACCCTCAGACACGCCCCTTTTGAGCGGAGCACTCGCGGCGTGGCGCCCTCGCGGCCGGAGGTGGTGGTTCCGGGATGGCGGCAGAGCAGGGCGTCGACAAAGCGTGCGCCGCGCACCTTCCCCAGAAGGCGGTGGAAGAACACATCCTCCTCGCCGGCGCCAAGATATGGGGCGTTGACGCCCAGCAGCGGCGAAAAACGCACGCCGGCGGCCTGCCACGCCGACCGCCGCAGGGCGATTTCGAACGAAATAGGGTTATAGAACCGGAACGGCCGCTTAAGGTCGTGAGCTGCCGGCGGATAAATGCGCTCGCCGTCGCCGGATTCTATCCTGGCGGTGATGATATCGAGTTCGGGGTCGGCGTCGAAGGCCTCGATGATGGCTGTCAGCCCGTCGGGACAGTAAAAGAGGTCGTCGTCGCCGAGCAGCAGATAAGGAGCGGACGCCAGCGCCAGCGAGGTGTTGCGGTTGTTGCTTATGCCCCGCCCCGGATTGAAAAAGACCTTGACGTCGACCCGGCGCAGGCGGTCGGCGGCAGCCTCGAGGTCGAGGTTATCGGGATTCTGGCAGCAGATGATGTACTCCACGCCGGCGACGGCCGGCAGCTGCGCGCCGTCCATGTTTTCGAGCCGGCGCGAGTAGCACACTATCAGAACCTGAAGTTTCGGGGCGGTTTCGTTCATGGGAGCAGGTTGTTATAGCGCAAAGGTAATGAAATTCGCGCTGTCTGCAAAAAATTCTTTTTTGGCCGGTTTAGAAAAAAACGTTAATTTTGCGGCGTCGTCCGGAGGCTTCCGGCGGCAATGTGATAACCAACCTTTATTTCTTGGGGTGCTCCCTAAGGTGGCGCGGAGGCGCCGAAGCCTTATAGCTGAGATCATACCCATCGAACCTGAACCGGTTAATACCGGCGTAGTGAAACAAGCAATGAAGAAAGCACTTCTTCCGGCGATGCTCGCAGGAGCCGTCGCCATGTCGGCCACAGCGGCCGACACCCCCGCGGCAGGCGCCGACAGCGCCGCCATAGAGCTCCGGCAGCTCGAAGTAGTAGGCAACCGCGCCACGGCAAACACTCCCGTGGCATATACCGACGTTACGGGCGCCGAACTGGAACGCGCCAACGACGGGCGCGACCTCCCCTATCTCATAGAATTCACCCCTTCGGTCATCACCAGCTCGGATGCGGGCATGGGCATGGGCTACACGTCGCTGCGCGTGCGCGGCACCGACGGCTCGCGCATAAACATCACCACCAACGGCGTGCCGATGAACAACCCCGAGAGCCACAACGTATACTGGGTGAACACGCCGGACCTGGTGTCGTCGCTGCGCCTGGTGCAGATACAGCGCGGCGCCGGCACCAGCACCAACGGCGCCGGTGCCTTCGGCGCGAGCATAAACATGCTCACCGACGCCCCCTCCACCGAACACTATGCCGAGCTCTCCGGTGCCTACGGCATGTACAACACCAACCGCGAGAGCCTGCGCGTGGGCTCCGGCATTATCGGCGGTCACTGGAGTTTCGACGCCCGCATATCGCACATGGGTTCCGACGGCTATATAGACCGCGCCTCGTCCAAGCTATGGAGCTACTTCGGACAGGCCGCATATATCGGCGGCGGCACGCTGGTGCGCCTCATAGCCTTCGGAGGCAAGGAGGTGACATACATGGCATGGGACTATGCCAGCCGCGAAGATATGGAGAAATACGGGCGCCGCTACAATCCCTGCGGAGAATATACCGACGCCGACGGCAACCGCGCATACTATAAGGATCAGAACGACAACTACATCCAGCACCATTTCCAGCTGCATCTGTCGCAGCGTCTCGGCGAAGGCCTCAACCTGAGCGCCGCCCTCCACTACACCGATGATGACGGCTACTACAACCAGTACAAGACGCGGCGCACGCTCGTGGAGTACGGTCTGCATCCCTTTATCGACGCCGACGGCAACGAGGTGGAGAAATCGGACCTTATCCGCCTGAAAAAGAACCGCAACGGCTTCGGGGGCGGCCTGTTCAAACTCACCTGGAACCACCGCGCCCTCGACCTCATCGTGGGCGGCGCAGCAAACTATTTCCGCGGCCACCACTACGGCCAGATAGCGTGGGTGCGCAACTATGTGGGCGCCCTCGACCCCCTGCAGGAATACTACAGCAATATGGGCCGCAAGTTCGATGCCAACGTCTACGCCCGCGGCGACTACAGCATCAGCCGGCACTTCAGCGCCTACGCCGACCTGCAGTACCGCTTTATCCGCTATGCCATCGACGGCGTGAGCGACAACTACGACTGGAACACTGAGGCCGGCCAGCAATTGCGAATACACCGCCGCTGGAACTTCTTCAACCCCAAGGTGGGCGTTAACTATACCGCCGGCAACCACCGCGCCTTCGCCTCGTGGAGCGTGGCGCACAAAGAACCCGTGCGCGACAACTTCACCGACGGCGACGACAACCACCGCCCCGAGGCCGAACGCCTCTTCGACTACGAGCTGGCATACAACTACAACAGCCGCCTGTTCTCCGTGGGCGTCAACCTCTATTATATGGACTATAAGGATCAGCTCGTGGCCACCGGTCAGCTTTCCGATACCG
The DNA here is from genome assembly GCA_017621055.1 of Muribaculaceae bacterium. GTDB lineage: Bacteria > Bacteroidota > Bacteroidia > Bacteroidales > Muribaculaceae > CAG-873. The sequence goes on from JAGATX010000020.1 coordinate 4,394, forward strand.
GCAACCCGCTCACCGTCAATACCCCCCGCTCCTACCGCATGGGCATAGAACTGCAAGGCGCGCTCCGACCCCTGACCTGGTTCGACTGGCAGATCAACGCCACCCTTTCGCGAAACCGCATCAAGAATTTCACCGAGTATATTTACGAGGACGAGTGGACAAACCCCATAACCTTTGAGTGCGGCGACACGCCCATAGCCTTCTCGCCCGGCTTCATCCTCCACAACGCCTTCAACTTCCACGTTGCCGGCTTCGAGGGCACCCTCGCCAGCCGGTATGTGGGCAAACAGTACATGAACAACGCCCGCACGGAGGACTGCACCCTCGACTCCTACTTTGTGAGCGACCTTCACCTGGCATACACCTGGCGCAACCTCGCCGGCATGAAGGCCCTGCGCTTAGGGTTCTCGATCTACAATATTTTCAACGAGAAGTACTTCAACAACGGCTACTGCGGCGCCGGCTACTATATGGAGGACGGCAACCCCGTGATCTACCGTTACAGCGGCTATGCCGCCCAGGCTCCGACCCACGTGATGGGCACCGTGACAATGACGTTCTGACATGACCCTCGTACTGGAAATATTCGGTTTCGCCGTCGGCATCCTCTATCTGTGGTGGGAATACCACGCCGACGCCCGCGTGTGGTTCGCTTCGATGGTGATGCCGCTCATTTCCATGTGGATATACTTCAGCAAGGGCATCTACGCCGATTTCGGCATAAACATCTATTACTTCGTTATGGCCATCTACGGCTACGTGGCATGGACGCGGCGCCCGCGCCGCCGGGATGCCGCGTCGGCAGCGCCGACGCTGAAAATACGCCATGCCGGCGTGCGTGCGTGGCTGATAGCGATAGCCGCTTTGGCAGCGATATGGGCTGCGCTGGCATGGTTCCTGATGAACTATACCGACTCGACGGTGCCGGTGGCCGACGGCTTCACCACGGCGCTGTCTATCGTGGCCACGTGGATGATGGCCCGCAAATATGCCGAGCAATGGCTGGCATGGCTGGTGGTCGATGCCGTGTGCGTGGGGCTCTATGCCTACAAGGGCCTGATTTTCTATCCCATCCTCTATGGAGTGTATACCGTCATCGCCGCCTTCGGCTACCGCAAGTGGCTCCGGCTGATGAGGGAGGACCAGAATTAAGAGGTTAAAGGCGAAAGGAACGACGAGAGCCGGAAGGGGTGCTTCCGGCTCTCGTCGCTTTTATGTTGCGTCGGGGGATTACATGTGCTCGTTGAGTTTGGCTTCGAGCTGGTCGGCCTGGTGGACGCCGACACCGCGCCACAGGGGCGCGCCGTTCTTGAAGACTATCAGAGTGGGTACCGACTGCACGTTGTATCGCATGGCGAACTCGTTGTTAGCGTCGATATCGACTTTGACGATGTTCGCTTTGTCGCCCACACGTTTCTTTACTTCTTCAAGGATGGGAGCCTGCATGCGGCAGGGGCCACACCAGCTGGCGAAGAAGTCGACCAATGTGGGTTTGCTTTCGCTGATGATTGAATTGATATCTGCCATATCTTTTTAGGGGTTTTATGTTGATTGGAAGTTAACTATACACTCTCTCCTTTTACCTTTTATCTCATTCCAGCCCTTCGACGTAGTCCATGGCCATATAGTGCTGGTAGGGATGGTCGCAGGCGGGGCATACTTTGGGAGGCTCTGTGCCCTTGTATTCATATCCGCACACCAGGCACTTCCAGGTAATGTCGTGGTCGCGTTTCCAGACGGTGCCCTTCTCTATCTGATGGATATAATGGAGGAAGCGGCGGCGGTGATGGTCCTCGATTTCGGCGATGGCGCGGAAATGGTCGGCGATTTCGGTGAAACCTTCCTCGTCGGCAACCTTGGCGGCGTCGGCGTACAGCTGCACGCCCTCCACGAGTTCCTCATGGGCGGCGGTAGCAAGATTTTCGGCAGTGGTGCCTATCACGCCGGCATCGACGTTGAGGGGCACTTCCACGCTGCCACCCTCAAGGAATTTGAAGAATACCTTTGCGTGGCGCAGTTCATTGTTGGCTGTTTCCAGGAACACACGGCCGATGGGGAAATACTCTTCCTTATCGGCCTGCTGGGAGTAGAAAAGATAGCGCGTATATGCCGACGACTCGGCCATATATGCAACTACAAGGTTATGTTCGGTGCGACTACCTTTGATTGTGTTCTTTTTCATTTTCTCAAAAGGTGCTATAATTATAAAACGGATAGAATATGCAATTATGATATTGCGATGCAGTAATTATAACGAGAGTGGCGCCGCTAATGTTCATTCTTTTTGGCTGTGTTGATTTTATTGCATAACTTTGCCGCCAAAATAGACAAAGACAACAACAATGAGTACCAATACAACAGATAATCAGCGAAAAGTCACCACCCAGCGCCTTATCGAGATGAAAGGACGCGGCGAAAAGATAGCCATGCTCACGGCCTACGATTTCTCGATGGCCAAGCTCATCGACGAGGCCGGAATAGATGTTATCCTCGTGGGCGACTCGGCCAGCAACGTCATGGCCGGCAACATCACCACCCTTCCCATCACTCTCGACCAGATGATTTACCATGCCAAGAGCGTGGTGAAGGGCGTGAACCGTGCCCTGGTGGTGTGCGACATGCCGTTCGGCTCATATCAGGGCAACTCCAAGGAGGCACTGCAGAGCGCCATCCGCATCATGAAGGAAAGCCACGCCGAAGCCGTGAAGATGGAGGGCGGCAGCGAGATCCGCGAGAGCATCGAGCGCATACTCTGTGCCGGCATACCGGTGATGGGCCACTTAGGTCTCACACCCCAGAGCATCAACAAGTTCGGCACCTACGCCGTGCGTGCCAAAGAGGAGCGCGAGGCTCAGAAACTCATCGATGACGCCCACATGCTTCAGGAAATAGGCTGTTTTGCCCTCGTCCTCGAAAAGATACCGGCAGCACTGGCCTCCCGCGTGGCCTCCGAGCTGACAATTCCCGTTATCGGCATCGGTGCCGGCGGCGGTGTCGACGGTCAGGTGCTCGTCATGCACGACATGCTCGGCATCAACAAGGGATTTTCTCCCAAATTCCTGCGCCGATATGCCGACCTCTCCACCATAATCAACAAGGCCGTCGGCAGTTACATCGACGATGTGAAGACCGGTGACTTCCCCAATGCAGGCGAACAGTACTGATTAATTGAAAATTAACAATTTATAATTTATAATTATTTTTCTCCGTCGCGTCAGCTAATTGAATTATAAAATTCAATTTTAAATTTTAAATTTTCAATTTTCCATTTGCTCTCCTCTGCCGAAAATACTGTTCGCACCGTGCGCCGCGTGACCCTGACAGGCTTCTGGGTCAACGCCGCGCTGATGGTGCTTAAGATATTCTTCGGCATCTACGGCCACTCCGAAGCTCTTGTTGCCGACGGCGTACATTCGCTGAGCGATTTCGCCACCGACGTGGTGGTTCTTGTCTTCGTTGGCATGGCCTACAAGGCCGCCGACAGCGACCACCCGTACGGCCACGGAAAATACGAGACCCTGGCGTCGCTGCTCATCGCCGTGGCGCTCATTGGCGTAGGTGTGGGTATAGGCTGGAGTGGCGTAAAAACCATTGTGGCCGTCGCCGGCGGCGAAGTGCCGGCGCGTCCCGACGTGTGGACCCTCGTGGTGGTCATACTTTCTATAGCCTCCAAGGAGTGGCTTTTTCGCTATACGCGCGGCGCCGGCCGCAAGGTGGGCTCCACGGCACTACAGGCCAACGCATGGCACCACCGCTCGGATGCAATATCATCGGTGGCCACACTTGTGGGCATTTCGGCGGCATACTTTATGGGCACGTCGTGGCGAGTGCTGGATCCCGTGGCTTCGGTGGTCATCGCCGGATTCATAGTGTGGTCCGGCATAGGTATAGCCCGCCCGTCGCTGGGCGAACTCCTCGAGAGCGGATTGCCGGCAGATGTGATGGCAAAGATAGGCGACACCGTCGCCGCCACGCCCGGTGTCAGGGCATATCACCGGCTGCGCGCTCGCCGCAACGGCCACTCCGTGATTGTGGACCTGCACATAAAGGTGGATCCCGACATCACCGTCACCCGGGGCCACGATATTGCCACCGACGTGGAGAGGCGTCTGCACGCCGTGGTGGGTGATGATGCGATAATAGGCATACATGTAGAGCCTTACAATATCAGACCATGAAGAAAATCTTTCTTCTGACCGTGCTGCTCGCAGGCATCGTCACCGCAGTTGTCGGCATCCCCGTTACTGCCGTCGCCCAGCCGGCAAATACCTCTGCTGTCGCTACGCCTTCCGTGCGTGCAGTTACCGATGAGCCGGTGGACTATTTCAAGTGGGTGGACAATATGGAGCGACGCCTGCGAAGCCACCCCGACACCGAAATGCCGCAGAGCGTGGCCTTTATCCTTGCCGGCTTCATGTTTGCAGGTCTGGGAACGGGCATATGGTATCTTTTCGGTCGCGGACGCTGCGAGGAATTCTTCGATGATCTTGCCGGCCACTATGTTGCCGGCGGCAACTGGTTCCGCTTTCTGCGCCCCATGGGTCTGTTCATGGTCATAGCCTTTTGGGGCAACCTGACCGGCAATATATGGGTGGGAGTGGCCGGAGGAGGAGCCTACGAGGCCGTGATTCTCGCTTTCCGCGCGCATCGCTACGGCAGTTTTCGCGCCGCCGCCGTCGAGGCGCTGTTCCTTGGGCTGATGTGCGTTGCTTTTTTCGGCCTGATGGCTCTCTTTATCGTGTTCTTCTTTTTGGCCGCAGGCGCCACTCGCAGAAATACGTCATCGGGCAAGCGATATGCCGAATGTAAGGACTGCAAGCACTATGTGTGGCAGTCGACGGTGTGCGAGCGCGGTTACCGCCAGGACGGCACCTGCTCAGAATTCGAATAAGACCGTCAGCCTACACTTGCCGACGTGATATCACTCTTGGGGATACGGCTGCCTGCCTACAATTAATTTTCAATGAGCGGTGGCGGATGGTGCTTCCATCAGTGCGTCGGGAGGTGCTATGAGGTATAGGCGCGTGCGTGCACGCGTCACGGCGGTATAAAGCCAGCGATAGAGGGTCAGGCCGAGGGCGTCGGCGGGGATGTATGCGAGGTCGACGAACACATTGGTCCACTGTCCGCCCTGGGCCTTGTGACAGGTCACGGCATATCCGTATTTCACCTGCAGGGCGTTCCAGTACGGGTCAGTGGCGAGTGCGCCGAGGCGTTCGGAAGGCGGTGTTGCGCCAAAGCGCCCGTCGTCGTTGAGGATGCCGTTGTAGAGGGCTATCCACTGTTGTTGGCCCATGGCGGCTTCACCGGAAGCGAGGGTGTCCAGGATGATTTTAATGTCGAAAGGCTCGGCATCGCCAAGACGGAGCGAAACATCGGCAAAACGGAGGCCGTAACGCACCTCGGTGCCGTATACGCGCTCCACCATGACCATATCGCCATTGGCGATGAAATCCACACCGGCAGTCTTGCGGCGGAAATAGTGGTTTTTGGCAACGATTAGCAAGTCCTCGCGCGAGATCTCCTCCTCGCGGTATAGCACCTGCGCACGGATGGAGGCGTTGTAGTCGGCGGCTCGCCGGTTGCTGCGGGTGATGAGGATGGTGTTTTCTATCCCGTCGCGCGCGTAGGTATCGGCAAGGATTTCCGGGAGGTCGGAGGGGTCTACGACGGCGACATCATGGAGGGGCGCTCGCAGGCGCGGCAGTGGCACATCGGCCTCGTCGCCGGAAGCCTTGCACGCCGCCATGGTCCGGCGCAGGCGTGTGGCGTTGAACAGAATGCCGGAGTCGGTGGCCTGGCGTGCCGTTGCCGTCAGGGTAGCGGCTGACACCCTCAGACCGAGGCGACGAAGCACCTCGGGCTCCATGGCGGGGCTGCGCTCGGCGCCCACGGGCGGCAGCTGGGCAGTGTCGCCCAGCAATATGAGGCGGCAGTCGGTACCGGTGAAGACATACTGCACAAGGTCGTGGAGGAGGCTGTTGCCGTGTTCGTCGGCGGTGCCTATCATCGAGGCTTCGTCCACGATGAACACGGCATTGCGCTCGCGGTTTTCGGCGGGCGCGGGCGGTGCGTAACCGGCGGCGCCGCCGGCGCCGAAACTATGGCGGTAGATGCGGCGGTGGATGGTAGCGGCGGCATGACCGCGCGAATTTGCCGAGAACACCTTTGCGGCGCGGCCTGTCGGCGCCAGCAGGATGGCCTTTCGGCCGGAGGCTTCCAGCGCGCCTACCAGGGCGCCCGTGAGCGAGGTCTTGCCTGTGCCGGCATAGCCGTTGACGATGAATGCAGGGTCGGGCGAGGACGAGAACACGAAGCGGGCGAGGGCGTCGACGAGGGCGCTTTGCTGGCTGTTGGGCACGTAGGGCAGACGAGACTTGATTTCAAGGGCAAAGCGCCCGGCGGCGTCATCGGTCATGCGGCGGTTATCAGTCCTGCAGATAGTAGGTTATGCTGGTTACCACGCGAACGGTCTTGATATAGGGCGTGTACTGGTCGCGGTCGTTGATGCTGAACTGGCCCTGCGAGGCTGTCTTGATCTTGCCGAGCTCGCTGTGGGAGTCGTCGGCAAATTTGTCGGCGGCCTGGCGTGCGTTTGCCGTAGCCTCGGCAATCATCTCGGGCTTGATGTCGTTGAGAGCCGTGTATTCGTAGATGGTGGGGTAGTTATAGTCGCCGGCCACCACGGCAATGCCCCGACGCATGAGCGATGTGGTCTGGGTGATGAGCGAGCGCACACGCTCGACATTTGCCGAGGTTACGACCACCACGTTGGTAATCTGGTAGCGGTAGGGCGTGTTGTTGGAGCTGTAACGCTCGGCGGCATTGTCGTATACCTGCGGCGCAGGCACGCTGATTTCGGCGTCGGTAATACCATTCTGATGCAGGAATTCCACTATTGCGGTGTTGTTCTGTTCCACCTTGGAGTACAGGGCCTGCAGGTCGTTGCCCACTTCCTTTGTGACGATTGGCCATGTCACTTTGTTTGCCTCCACCTCTTTCTCGCAGAGGCCGCGCACGGTGACCACGCGGTCGCGGTTGGAGAAATTGTCGATGCCGCCCTTGATGGCGAAACCGAGGATGATGATGCCGATGGCTATAAGGGCGGCGGCTATGATATTCGATTTGTTCATGATGATGAGACGGTGAAAAACGGAGGCGGCCGTTGCCGGCCGCCTCCATTAAAATTTTTGTTATGCCGGTGGTGTTATTGAGCTGCGGGAGCTGCTGCGGGGTCGATGTCCACGAGGTCGATGTCGAATATCAGAGTCTCGTTAGGTTCGATACCGCCCTGCGGATTGCCCTGCGGGCCGTATCCGAGCTGACCGGGGATGTAGAGACGGATTTTGCCGCCCTTGCCGATGAGTTGCAGACCTTCGGTGAAACCGGGTATCACCTGCTGGAGGCTGAAATCCACGGTGTTGTCGCCCGACGTATCGAATACGGTGCCGTTGGTGTGGTAGCCGGTGTATTTCACGCGTACGGTGGATGTTGCGGCGGGTTTGGCGTTTTCGTCGCCGGCGTTCTCTATTTTATAGCTCAGACCGCTGGCGGTGGTGGCAACGGCAGGGTCGGCAGCTTTGACGGAGTCCACATATGCTGCTCCCTGGTCGGCGACGGCGCGGCTCATGCGGTCGCGGGCGTTCATAAGCTGTCCGCGGAAGGCGTCGCGTGTCTTGCTGAGCACGTCGAAGTTCACGCTGTCCATCATGAAGTACTCGCGGAAGTTGGAGATAACCAGGTCGCGGTTCAGGGTTCCGAAGCCGGCCTGCTCGGCTTCCTGCATGCTGGTGAGCAGGCTGATGGCCATCTGTGCGCCGGCGGCGGCAGCGGCGGAGTCACACTGCGAGAGCGTGCGGGCAAAAGCGTCCATGTACATGCGCTTCTGCTCCGGGGTGTACGACGAGGCGCGGTAGGCGGCATTGGCGCCTTCCATCTGGCCATAGACTATCGAAAGGGAGTCGTTGGAGTTCTCGTTAGCCGGTGTGCTCTGTTTGTCGGAGCACGAGGCGCCGATAACGAGCAGGGCTGCGGCGGCGCCAAGGAGAAGTTTTTTCATTGCTGAAATTTTGTTTATCGTTTATCTATTGTATTTTGTTTATCTTTTATCGGGCGGCGGGTGCCGGGGCGGCGGGTTTCACTTCGATGAGTTCGACGGTGAATTCCAGGGGCGAGTTTGGCGGAATGACATCGCCGGCACCGCGCTGGCCGTAACCCAGCGCCGACGGCATGGTGAGCACATAGCGTCCGCCGGCCTTCATCTGCTGCAGGCCTTCGGTCATGCCGGCCACCATGCCGGCCACGGGGCCGGTGAGGGGTTCGCCGTTGGTGCTGTCGTCGAAGACGGTGCCGTCGGCGAGCTTGCCGATGTAGTGGAATACCACGGTATCGGTGGCGGCGGGGGTGGCGCCTGTGCCTTCGCGCAAGGTCTCTATTATCAGACCCGAGGGCAGCGTGCGGGCGCCCTCACGGGCGGCAGCGGCAGCAAGAAAGGCATTCTCGCGGGCCGCGGCGGCGCGCTCCACGGCGTCGGCCAGCGTCATGGCGGCGGCGCGGTGCGCCTCGTTGCTGTACGGCTGACCCAGACGGGCGACAACCATATCGACCACTGTCGCCGAATCGACGTCCACGCCCATGGCGTGCAGCTGGCTGAACATCTGCGACATGCCGGCCTGGAAGTTGGACACAATCATTGTTGCTGCCGCCTCGGTGAGGCTGTCCGGTGCAGCAGCGGCGGGCGCCGCAGAAGCACCCCACATGGCGGCGGGAGCCAGGGCTGCCAGTGCCAATATCATTTTCTTTTTCATCCGCGCGATATTACTTTTATGAGCTGAACATCGAAAATCAGCGTCTGGTTGGGACCGATCAGGCCGCCGGCACCCTGAGGACCGTATGCCAGGGCCGACGGTATGAACAGACGCCATTTGGCGCCCTCCTTCATGAGCTGCAGGGCCTCAACCCATCCGGGGATAACCTGAGTGACACCGAAGGTTGCGGGTTCGCCGCGCTCCTCGCTGCTGTCGAACACGGTGCCGTCGATGAGTTTGCCGGTGTAGTGCACCGTCACCATATCGCCGGGTTTGGGGCTTGCGCCGCTGCCTTCCTCCAGGACTTCATACTGCAGTCCGCTGGAGGTGGTCTTTATTTCAACACGTTTGCCGTTTTCGGCGAGGAACTGCTCACCGGCAGCGGCGTTGACCTCGGCCATCTTTGCCGATTCGGCCTGCTGGCGCTCGCTCAACGACTGGAAATATTTCTGAACCTCTTCCTTAGCCTCTTCGGCGGTCATTTTGGCGGGCTGTCCGTAGAAAATGGCGCCGACAGCGTCGGCAAAGTCCTGAACATCGATTTTATCGATTCCCGACGCACGGAAATTATAGCCCATGCTCACGCCAAGGGCATAGCTGAAGCGGTCTAATTCTTTTTTGTCCATTTTTGGTTAAATTTTTTCGTTGCAAAGTTAAACATTTTATTCCACAACACCATAATAAAACGCGCAAAACCGCCGCATGGTTCTTTTCGCCGCCTTTTTGCCATCAACACGTCAAAAAAGACTGCCGTCATGCTTCTGTGCAGTCTTCCGCGGAGCGTGCAAGTTAAGGTTTGTCATCAGTCCGGCGTATTTTATGTGCGGTTATAGGCGTATTTTATGTGCGGTTATAATTGTACATGAACTTGAATTTACAGTAATCCGAATATGACCGGCAGTAACATACCAGTTTTTACCTTTACGCTCGAAAGAAGCAAAATCTTCAAGAATAGAACAACGGCAGAAATGAACAGGGTCGGTATGCGGCGGTAGTCCCAGATTTCGTCTGACGCGCTCTTCTCCATAAAGTGTTGTATGTAAGTCCTTAATGCTGAAAGGATAATCGCGAGCCATTATCCCCGGTTGTTTGATTTCATCCATAAATTATTTCATCAATAAATTAAAGCACCGCCTTGGACAATGTCCGTCAGCCAAGAGGGAAAATCATCGATAATGAGAGGAAGGAAAAGTACGGAAGAAAATTTTTTAACATCATCGGAGAATTTGCATTAGCTATCAACTCGACTGTGCCGGGAGCTAAAGGCTCTTAGCTATTGCAAATGTAGCGATTATTTTCGAGATCTGGATTATCTGAAGTAACGTTAATTAGACATAGGAGTAAAAATACAGCCATGAAGCGGGCTCCATCATCTCTCTTCCGGAACCCCACTGTCGCAGAATTTATGAAGAAGTAAATGCGGTTTTGCGAGAATTTGGAGGCAGGCTGGGGAAATTCGGGAATTTTGATTAACTTTGCGGAAACAAACACACTTTCGTACGTCAACACTATGGCAACAAAACCGTTTCACTATCAGGAAATGTTTCCTCTCGGTCCCGATACGACCGAATACTACCACCTTACAAGCGATTACGTCCATACCGAAACCTGGGGCGGCCACGAGTTTCTTGTGGTCGATCCGGAGGCACTGACGGTGCTCACGCGCCAGGCCACACACGACAATGCCTTCATGCTCCGGCGCGAGCACAATATGATGGTTGCCAAGATCCTGGCCGACCCCGAAGCCAGCGACAACGACCGCTTCGTTGCTCTGACGATGCTCCGCAACGCAGAGGTCGCCGCCAAGGGCGCTCTGCCGTTCTGCCAGGATACGGGCACTGCCATATGTCATGCCGAGAAGGGACAGCTTGTGTTCACGGGCTGCAACGACGAGGAGCGCATTTCCAAGGGCGTTTACCTCACATATACCACCGACAACCTGCGCTACAGCCAGAATGCGCCGCTCACCATGTACGACGAGGTGAACACGGGCTGCAACCTGCCGGCACAGATAGATATCCACGCCACCGAAGGCGACGAATACCACTTCCTCTTCGTCGCCAAGGGCGGCGGCAGTGCAAACAAGACATACCTCTATCAGGAGACCAAGGCCACCATCAACCCCAAGACGCTGCTGCCCTTCCTCATCGATAAGATGCGCACGCTTGGCACGGCCGCCTGTCCTCCCTACCATATAGCCTTCGTCATCGGCGGCACATCGGCCGAGAAAAACCTCGAAGTGGTCAAAAAGGCCTCCGTGAAGTACTACGACAGCCTGCCAACCCACGGCAATGAGTACGGCCACGCCTTCCGCGACCTCGAGCTGGAGGCACAGCTCAAGAAGGCATCGGAAGAACTGGGTCTTGGCGCACAGTTCGGAGGCAAATACTATGCCCACGATATCCGCGTGATCCGTCTGCCGCGCCACGGCGCCTCCTGCCCCATAGGCATGGGCGTGAGCTGCTCGGCCGACCGCAACGTCAAGGCGAAAATCAACCGCGAGGGTCTGTGGATTGAAAAACTCGACGCCAATCCCGGCGAGCTCATCCCCGAAGAATACCGCAAGGCCGGCGAGGGTACAGTCGTGAAAATCGACCTCAACCGTCCCATGCCCGAAATACTGGCCGAACTCACCAAATATCCGGTATCGACACGCCTGTCGCTCAGCGGCACCATTATCGTTGGCCGCGATATAGCCCACGCCAAAATCAAAGAGCGCCTCGACAAGGGCGAGCCAATGCCCCAGTACCTCAAGGACCATCCAATCTACTATGCCGGCCCCGCCAAGACGCCGGCAGGTATGCCTTCCGGCTCGTTCGGCCCCACCACGGCCGGACGAATGGACAGCTACGTGGACCAGTTCCAGGATGCCGGCGGCTCGATGGTGATGATTGCAAAGGGCAACCGCAGCAAGGCCGTTACCGACGCCTGCAAGAAACACGGAGGTTTCTATCTGGGCAGCATAGGCGGCCCTGCTGCCATACTGGCGCAGAACTCCATCAAGAGCGTTGAGCTTCTGGAGTATCCCGAACTGGGCATGGAAGCAATATGGAAGATAGAAGTGGAGGACTTCCCCGCCTTTATCCTCGTGGACGACAAGGGCAACGATTTCTTCACCCAGATCAACGAAAAGTGCAAAATTTGCGGTCTGAAGTAAACCATTAATTCTTCAGAACGTCTATTTATATAGCATGACCACGACTCCGCGGCCGTCGCAGCGATGGCGGCGGAGTCGTTATCTTCACACAAAACAAACGCGCCGACTATGAAAACGGTCTATCGCCTGATAACCCTTCTGATAATAGCATTTATGACAGCACAACCGGGCCATGGCACCCAACCCAACGGCAGCGAGCCGGATTTCGCCTTTCCGCGCACCGTCGCCGCCGATGCCGAAGAAGCCCTGCGGCATGCCGACCTCAGCAGCAACGCTGCTGCCGCCTCGGCACAGCGGTTGCGTGCCGTCCTCGAACTATGCCGGGCACAGCAGGAGATAGACCCTGATACCGTGATGGAGCAGCCGGCGCTGGTTGCCTCGCTGGCGGAGCGCTCCGGGGCATTTGCGCCCGGCGAAGCCATGCTCACACTGCTGCAGGCGCGTCTGCTATACAATATTTACAGCGCCAACCGCTTTGTCTACGACCGCGTGAGCGCTCCCGCCGAGCCGCTGCCGCCGCAGGTGGCCCAATGGAGCGGCTCGCAGTTCAAGGCGCAGATCCGCGGCCTTATAGAGCGGGCGTTGGCCCTCGCCGGCAGCCAGCCTCAGGCATTGACGCTCTACGACACCTCGCTGGAAGGCTCGACATTAGGTATGGAGTATATGCCGACGGTCTACGACTTTGTGGCATACCGCGGCGCCGAAATCATGAATTACATCGGCGATGACGAGCGGTCCGACTCGATAAAGAACGCCGCATTGGCCGCCGCGGCGCCGGCATTGCCCGCGTTCTTCTTTTGGACTGCCAAAAAGGAAGAAAATTTATCGGCGTTGCTCGACGTCTACGACCGATATGCCGGCGTTGAAGCAGCCCGCTATCTTCTGCTGGAAGATGCGCCCGAGTACGATTATGGCGACGATGCCGCCGCCTTGCAGCTGCATGTTCGGTACGTCGACGCGTTGCGGGCGTCGCTGCAGGCCTTCCCGAATTGGGAGGGAAACCCAGTGCTGCAGCGGAAACTGAGCTACCTCACGCGCCCCGAACTGCGCGTCAGCATCGATAATTATGTCGGCGCAGGCACCGACGCCAAAGTGACGGGAACCTACGAATGGGCCGACAGAGTACGAGTGGACGTCTATGTCTCGGACAGCCCCCGTGGCGCCCGCGAGAGTATTGAGCACTATATCGCCCGGGCCTCCCGCCTGATGACATACACCAAGGCTATCGACGAAGCCAGCCGCTGCAGAGGCCAGGTGGAATTCACCGTTCCGACCCCGGAGCGCCACTGCTATCTGGCGCTACGTGCCGTGATGAACAGTACCGTCGAGTCGCCTCGCCTCGTCGAGGCTGAGGTTGTTCCGCTCATGGCCTTTTCTGTGCAGGGTAACAACAGCAAAGGTCTGGTGACCGCCGATTTCACCAGCGGCAAGCCGCTGGCCGGTGTCACTATTGTGGAAAATACTTATAGTTTCCGCACCGATGAAAGCAACGCTGTAACCCTCGGCACCACCGACAGCCGCGGCGTGCTGCTATATTCACCCCGTACAATCAGCGGCCGCAAGAGCCGCTACCTGTCGGCACGGTACCGTGGGCAAAACTACGATTTCGAGCGTAATTTCCAGGTCAGCAACCCGTTCGACATCAGCTCGGGGGATAATACTGATCTGAGTGTACTCGTTGACCGTCCGCTCTATCATCCTGGCGACAGCGTGGCATGGGCGGTGATGGCAGTGCGCCATAACGGCAATGGTGGCGGTAGCACCATCGGCGGCAACGCCACCGTCAAGTTCTATGACGCCAACAGCCAGCTCATCGACAGCGTGAGCGTTACCCTCGATGGCATGGGCCGCGCCAACGGCACATTCGCCATTCCCCGGGGACGCCTCGACGGCACTTTCCGCATTGAATTCACGGTCGGCGATCACATTGCCGGCGGAGTGTTGGAGGTCAGCGACTTCCGCATGCCTGTCTTCGAGGTGGAGGTCACACGCACCGAGCGCGACGTGCCCTCGGCGGGAGCCGTGCGCCTCACCGGCAAGGCTGTGTCATACGCCGGCATGGCTTTGGGCGGCATACGAATATCGGCCGAAGTTAGGACGGCCGTGCGCTGGTGGCGCGGTTTCGCCCCACAAAACACCCTCGGCACTGTCGAGGCCGTGACCGCCGCCGACGGCGCCTTTGTGCTCGACATACCGGCGGCACTGCTCGCCGACGCCGACGGCTACACCGATTTCTGCGCCAACATCACTGCCACGAGCCCCGCCGGCGAGGCAGCATTTGCCACGGCGCCCTTCACCACGGGCAAACCATACGTCCTCAGAGTGGAGAGTCCTCGCGGAAACGTGAATACCGACAATGGCGTGAGCCTGCTCGTAAAAGCTCTCGACATGCAGGGCGACAACATGCCCATTGCCGTGAACTGGAAGCTGTGCGGCGCCGCCGACACCACCGCCGTAGCGCATGGCAGCGTCACCGCCGGTACCCCCGTGGCGCTGACACTCGACGATGTGGCGCCCGGCCGCTACCGTTTCTTCCTCGAGCCAGCCGACAGCGTGCTGGCCAGTGCGGCCGTGGGCGACGAAGTAACTATCTACAGCGTTCGGCGCCGCGCCGTGCCGCCGGTCGACGGTTTCTTCCTGCCCTCCGCAAATACATATGCCGGCGAAAAAATCAAAGTCGGCGTCAGCCGCGCCACGGCATGGCTCTATGCCGTGTGGGCCGACAGCGACGGGCGCGTCACCGTCGACACTCACCGCGTGGACTGCGGCTTCTCCGACATCCCCGTGCCCGGCACCGCCGCTTCGATGCTGATAATTACCGTTGACAACGGCAAAACCGTGGCCGAATCGGTCAACATAGAACACCGCGCAGCTACATTGGGAATTGTCGCCGAAACCTTCCGCGACCGGCTCACTCCCGGCACTGACGAGACATGGCGCTTCCGCATCGCCAACGGCGACGGCAGCGCCGCCGCCGGAGCCGCCATGGTGGCCCGCATGTACAACCGCGCCCTCGACGCCCTCGCCGACGGCAGTGTGCCCCAACCCTTCCACGCCGTCTTCACCCGGCCGTTCCTGAGCTACAGCATGCTGCACATCTATCCCGACGCGATCGCTGTCTTCGGTGCGATACCTCGCTTTGCCGATGTTCCCGTCGAGGAGCCTGCTTTCCGCTATATCACAGAGGATATGGTATTATTCCGCGGAGTTGCCATGAGCCGCGCCTATGCCGCCGGCGCCCCTGCCGAGGAGGCGCTTTACGATGCCGAGGAGACCATGGACGCCGCACCTGCCATGGGCGCGGCTCCCGAGATGAAGAATTCGATGGTTGCAGACTTCACCGCGGAGAGGGACGAAGTTGAAGAGGCAGTCTCGGCCGACGAGGGCGCCGCAACTCCCGAGAAGATAAAATATCGCTCGTCGGAAGTTCTTCAGGCTTTCTTCGAGCCGACGCTGACTGCCGATGCCGACGGTAACGTGGATATAGTGTTTACCGTTCCGGACGCCAATGCCTCGTGGACATTCCAGGCACTGGCGTGGAACAGCGATGCCCTTGGTGCCGCTTATGCAGGCACGGCGGTATCGTCCAAGCCCGTCATGGTGCAGCCCAATATGCCGCGCTATCTTCGTCAGGGCGACCGTGCGCGCCTGCTCACAACAGTCTACAACAACACCGATGCTCCGGCCGCAATAACCACCGTGGTCGAGATTTTCGACCTCGCCGACGGCACTGTGAAGGACACCGTGACCTCGACCGACACCATCGCTGCCGGCGCCTCGGCGATAGTGGCAATTGATGTAGAGGCGCCCACCGATGCACCATCGATAGGTTTCCGCGCGCGGGCTACCGACGGCACCTTTGCCGACGGCGAGCAATCGGCCATACCGGTGCTGACGTCGGCGGCGACGGTGATTGAAAGCACGGAGTTCTATCTCAATCCCGACACTCAGGAGCCTTTCACCGTCGAACTCGACATGACACCGGGCTTCACATATACCCTCCAGTACTGCGACAACCCCATCTGGACCGTCGTCAAGGCTCTCAGAGGTACCCGTGGCCGTCTCACGGAGTTTTCCAACGGCTTGGCTTCGTATATTTTCTCGCTCATGGCCGGAGGCATCATAGCCGACTCCAATCCGGCCGTCGGCGTCGTGGTAGAGCGGTGGAAGAACAGCAACGGAGGCGCCGCCCTCACCTCCATGCTCGCCCGCAATGAAGACCTCAAGCTGATGATGCTCGAGGCCACGCCCTGGCTGCAGACCGCCGATGACGAAAACGCACGCATGGCATCGCTGGCGCAACTCTTCGACGCCTCCGCCCGCAGCCTGCACCTCGACAAGGCCATGGACGACCTGCGTGCCCTGCAGAATGCCGACGGCGGCTTCGCCTGGGCGTCGTGGAGCGGCGAATCGTCGGTATGGTCCACCCGCAGTGTGCTCGTAACCTTCGGCATAGCCCGCAGCCTGGGAGTGACTGTCGATGACGATACTCACGCCATGCTTCGCCGTGCCCTCGACTACGTATGCTCGCAGGCCACGCAGCCTCACCACCCCTCTACCGACGCCACCCTGGCGCTGCTGGCAGCCCTGTATCCCGAATACCGCATGCCGTCGGCTGCCGCCGCCCTTGTCGCCGCCACGCGCACCGGCATAGAACGCACATGGCGCGATGACGATACCGCCGACAAAGCATGGGATATCATCACCCTCGGCGCCGACAACGCCACGTCGGCACAGATCATGGCGTCGCTGCGCCAGTTCGGCGTTGTTCGTCCCGGCATGGGCATGTGTTTCCCCTCGGTCGACGATATCCGCTCGTATGCCACCATCATGCAGGCATATAAACTCATGGGCGCGGACCGCCGCGAGCTGGACGCCATGCGCCAGTGGGTAATTGTTCAGGCGCAGGCCAACGATGACCTAACCGCATTCAATCCCGACTATGTGATATCCGCCCTTATGACCACGGGCACCGACTGGAGCCGCGTGGCACCCGTGGCAAACATCACTCTGGACGGAACCACCCTCGTGCCGCCGGCCACAGACGCCGGCAGCGGCTATTTCGCCATGCCGTTGCAGGGCGAGGGTCGCCGCCTCAGTATAGGCGGCAACGGCGCGACGCCTGCCTACGGCTCGGTGACGGGCATCGGCCGACGGCCCGCAACGACCGTTGCGGCGCGTCCCGGTCGCGACTTATCCATTGTCAAGCGCGTGCTGGTTAACCGCGGCGGCGAGTGGGTGGAGACCGACAGCCTCGTTCTCGGCGAACGTGCTCGCGTGCAACTCACCATCGTTTCGCGCCGCGACATGGAGTATGTGGCAGTCACCGACGAGCGTCCCGCCTCGTTCGCTCCCGTCGATCAACTGCCCGGCTACGTCTACTCGGGCGGCCTGGGCTTCTACCGCGTGAATGCCGACGCTGCCACGAACCTCTTCATCGGATATCTGCCCGCCGGCACTTATCATATTGAATACGACATGACGGCCGCCGTGGCCGGCAACTTCATTTCCGGCATAGCCACGCTGCAGAGCCAGTACGACCCTGCCCTTACCGCCCATTCCGCCGGAAATATCTTAACTGTACAATAACTAACAATGGCAACTTCAATTCCTGTACTGCTTCTTACCGGTTATCTCGGCAGCGGCAAAACAACACTCCTCAACAGAATACTGCGCAACCGTCGCGGCATACGCTTTGCCGTGGTTGTCAACGATATAGGCGAGGTGAATATCGATGCCTCGCTCATACGCGCCGACGGCATTGTTGGCAGCGACCCCGCCAATCCCGACCTTGTGGCCCTCCAGAACGGCTGCATATGCTGCACCCTCAAAACCGATCTGATGAAGCAGATCGACGACCTTTGCCGAGCCCGAAAATTCGATTATATCGTCATCGAGGCCAGCGGCATCTGCGAGCCGGCACCGATAGCGCAGACCATCGACGCCATGCGCGCCGCCGCGCGCCCCGGCCGCGGCGTGCCTGTGCCGCGTCTCGACTGTATTGTCACCGTTGTCGATGCCCTGCGCCTCAAGACGGAGTTCGACGGCGGCGATGCTCTCCGCAAATCTAATATCGACGACGAGGACATCGAAAATCTCATAATCCAGCAGATAGAATTCTGCAACATTATCCTTCTCAACAAGATAGCGGAGGTCAGCGCCGAGGATGCCGACCGCATACGCGCCGTGATCCGCGCCATCCAGCCCAAGGCCCGCATCATCGACTGCAATTACGGCGACATAGACCTCGACGACATTCTCGAAACCCATCTTTTCGATTTCGAGAAGGTTGCCACGTCGGCAACATGGGTGCAGGAAATAGAGCGCCCCGCCACCGCCGAGGAGGAGCACCACGCCCATGAGCACCATCATGAGCATGAACACGAACATGAACACGAGCACGAACACGGTCACCACCATCACCACCACGATGAGGGCGAGGCCGAGGAGTACGGTATCGGCACGTTTGTATACTACCGCCGCCGTCCTTTCGACTTCAACCGCTTCGACCATCTGGCTGCTCACTGGCCGAAGAGTATTATCCGCACAAAAGGAGTGGTATACTTCTCGCACAACCGCGATATGTCGCTGCTGTTCGAGCAGGCCGGCGTGCAGACCTCGATAAAGGAAGCGGGCCTGTGGCTTGCCACCGCCCCCGCCGACGAGCTGCGGCAGATGGCTGCCGCCGACCCCTCAATTCTCCGCGACTGGGATAAGGAGTACGGCGACCGCATGGTGAAGCTCGTCATCATAGGCCGCGACATGGACCGCGCCGCCATAACCGCCGCCCTGGACAGCTGTCTGGCCGACCGCTGACCGCCCCGTTTGCGCACGCCCGCGAAAATCGCTAACTTTGCAGGCTGAAAGCCCACAAGGGCATCACTCTATGCAGAAAATCGCCACGACCATACTTTTTGCCATGGCCGCCATTTCCGCCATGGGCCAGTTAAGCGCAGTCGCCCACTTCGAGAGCAGCTACAGCGCAAAACCATGGGGCCGACCCCTCGAAAGCGAGGACCAGGCGCGCCATCTGCGCGGCGCCGACCTCAGCCATATTGCCGTTGAAGTCGACTATGCCTTTGCCCGCGGCTGGAGCGCCGCCGCTGAGCTGCAGGTAGAACACGGGCTGGGCGCCGTGCCCGCCATCGATCCCATAGGCTCGCGCCAGACCAATGTCAGCATCGAGCAGATGTGGATACGCAAGGATTTCGGAACGGCTTTCGGACTGACTTTGGGCAAGGTAGGTGTGACCATAGGCGGTCTGAACTTCGCTGATCTTCCCGATGATTATCTTGGTGTCTATGCACCTATAGGCGAAAGCGCCGTAGTGCCCGGCGGCTGGCATCGCTATGGCCTGATGGCCTCCGGTGAACTGACGCACTGGAGCTACGAGGCCGCCGTCTATGTGCCGCTGACGTCGGCGCAGTATTCCGGCATGTGGCTCGCAGAAAATGAACTCAACGCCCGTCTGGGCGCCGCCGCGCGCATCGACAATTACAGCATCGACGGTCTCCACCTCGGGGCCAGCGGTTTCTGGGGCCAGTATCATCCCGACGGCGCGGCACCGCTCACCGTAGGCGTTGCCGCCGTCGACGCCGACTATACCCGGGGGCGTCTTCGCGGCCGTGCCGGCGCCGTCTACGGCCACCGCCGTGCCGGAGGCAGAGGTGCCAACGCCATAGGCGGAGATATGGAACTCGGTGTGGACATCATGCCGGCCATGGTAGCTGACAACGGCGGCGAACTCTTTGTTTTCGGGCGCTACGATGCCTTCAGTCTCCCCGCCGACGGCGCACGAACCGTCCGTCACCGCCTCAGCGCCGGTGCCGACTGGTTCCCTATCCCTCATCTGGTCATCAAGGCCGAATGGGCATGGTGCCGTGCGAGCACCATAGGCATAGCTATTGGTTACGTGGGCCATTTCGGCCGCTGAATTCGCAATCCGCGATCTGCAAAGCCTTGACCGCCTTGACAGTGCGGCTAAATGACGTCGATTTTATGCAGTTAGGGAAATTTTTTGTAATTTTGCCTTTTGAAAAACGAAGACACATATGAACATATCGTATAAATGGCTCAAAGAGTATCTTGACTTCAACCTGACGCCCGACCAGCTGTCGGCCGCCCTCACGTCGATAGGCCTTGAAACAGGGTCGGTGGAGACTGTGGAGAGCATACGCGGCGGTCTGCGCGGCCTCGTTGTGGGCAAGGTTCTCAGTTGCGAGCCCCACCCCGACAGCGACCATCTTCATGTTACCATCACCGACCTCGGCGGCGCCGACGGCCCCGTGCAGATAGTGTGCGGCGCCCCAAATGTGGCAGCGGGCCAGACGGTGATAGTGGCGCCGGTAGGCACCGTACTCTACGACGCCGACGGCAACGAATTCAAAATAAAACGCAGCAAAATCCGCGGTGTGGAGAGCTTCGGCATGATCTGCGCCCACGACGAGATAGGCACAGGCACGAGCCACGATGGCATAATAGTCCTCGAGCCTGACAGCTACGCTCCCGGCACGCCGGCACGCGAGGTGTTCGGCGTGAGCGACGATTATGTTCTCGAGGTGGACCTCACGCCTAACCGCATCGACGCCGCCAGCCACTACGGAGTGGCCCGCGACCTCGCCGCCTACCTCAGCTGCCACGCCACGCCGGTGAGCGCACGCTATCCGTCGGCCGCCGCTTTCAGCGTCGACGCCACCGGCGGCGCCATAGAGGTGCAGGTCGACGATACTGAGGGTTGCCGCCGCTACTGCGGTGTGACCATACGCGGCGTGAAAGTGAGCGAGTCGCCGGCGTGGCTGCGCGAACGTCTCGAAACCATAGGCATGCACCCGGTGAACAACGTGGTGGACATCACCAATTATATCCTCCACGGCATCGGCCAGCCCCTCCATGCCTTCGACGCCACCACCCTCGAGGGCGGCAAGGTAGTGGTGCGCCGTGCCAAGGCAGGCGACAAGTTCGTGACTCTCGACGGGGTGGAACACACCCTCGACGCCGCCGACCTGATGATATGCGACAGCCGCACCGAGCGGTGCATGGCCGGCGTGTTCGGCGGTCTCAATTCCGGCGTCACCGAGGCCACCACCGATGTTTTTCTGGAGAGTGCCTGCTTCCATCCCACGAGCGTGCGCCGCACGGCGCGCCGTCACGGCATAAGCACCGACTCGTCGTTCAGGTTTGAACGCGGCGTGGACCCCAACGGCTGCCTCGATGCTCTGAAGATTGCCGCCGCCCTTATCCGGGAGGTTGCCGGGGGCACCATCGTCGGCCCCGTGGTGGATATCTATCCCCGCGTCTTCGAGCCGGCACGCGTGGAAATGAATATCGCCGACTTCGGGCGTCTTGCCGGGCGCGACATACCGGCCGACACTATCCGCGGCATCCTCGCCTCGCTGGAGTGCACCGTTGCCGACGGCGCCGACGGCCAAATGACCATATCTGTTCCCACATACCGCGTGGATGTCACCCGCCCCTGCGACGTGATTGAGGATGTTCTCCGCATCTACGGCTACAACAACATAGCCATGAGCGACGAACTCCATGCCTCGCTGTCGTTCAAGACGGCCATCGATGCCGCCGACGACCTGCGGCGTACCGTCGCCGAGCAGCTCTGCGGCGCCGGGTTCAACGAAATACTCAACAACTCGCTCACCGCCGAAGCATACTATACCGGCAGCGAAACTTACCCCGCCGAGACGTGCGTGCACCTGCTCAATCCGCTGAGCCAGGACCTCAACGTTATGCGCGCCACCCTTCTGTACGGAGGCCTCGAAACGCTGGCCCACAACATCAACCGCCGCAGCGCCGACCTCGCTCTCTACGAGTTCGGCAAAGTGTACCGCTACGACAGCACCAAAACCTCCACCGCCGAAGCGCCCCTGGCGCCTTACAGCGAGGCCGACCGTCTGGGCCTGTGGGTCAGCGGAGACATACGGCCGGCAGGATGGACGGGCGCCGCAGAGGCCGCAACGGTGTTCCATCTTCGCGCCGCCGTGGAGAATGTGCTTCGCCGTGCCGGCATCGAGTGGCGCACGGCAGCGGCTCCTGCCTCCGATATCTTTGCCCAGGCAATAGACTACACCGACCGCCACGGCGCCCTCATAGGCCGCGCAGGCATAGTGTCCGATGCCGCCTCCCGCCGTGCCGGCCTCAAGGCAAAAGCCTTCTATGCCGAACTGGACTGGAACAAAATCACGGCATCCGCCGCACGCCACGCAACCCTGTTCTCACCCCTGCCTAAGACGCAGTCCGTGCGCCGCGACCTGTCGCTGCTTCTGGACAGCGGCGTGACAATGGCGGAAATCACCGAGACAGTGACACGATGCGACGCCCGGCTGATACGCTCCGTCGAGCTGTTCGACGTCTACGAGGGAAAGAACCTTCCCGCCGGTAAAAAGAGCTACGCCATTGCCATCCGGCTGCAGGACAACGACAAGACCCTTCAGGATAAATATATCGACAAGGTGATGACAAAGATCGTGGACGCCCTCAAACGCCGCTTCGCCGCCGAACTCCGATAAATCAATCATTATCAAATAATAATACCCACACATTAAATATCAACCACAACTCCCATGGGAAGAGCATTTGAATACCGCAAAGCACGCAAGCTCAAACGCTGGGGCAACATGTCGCGCACGTTCACGCGCATAGGCAAGGAAATCACTATCGCCGCCAAGGCCGGTGGTCCCGACCCCGACACAAACCCGCGCCTGCGCGCCCTGATGCAGAACGCCAAAGCCGCAAACATGCCAAAGGACACGGTGGAACGCGCCATCAAGAAAGCCACCGACAAGGATGCCGGCGACTACAAGGAAATCACCTACGAAGGCTACGGCCCCTTCGGCATAGCCATCTTCGTGGAGGCCGCCACCGACAACAACACCCGCACCGTTGCCAACGTGCGCTCATATTTCAACAAACACGGAGGCTCGCTGGGCACCCAGGGCTCGCTCACCTTCCTGTTCGACCACAAGTCGGTGTTCAAAATCAAACCCAAGGAAGGCGTGGGCCTCGATGACCTCGAACTCGAACTCATTGACTACGGCGTGGACGAACTCGGTCACGACGAGGATGAGGACGGCAACGAGGAAATTGTGCTCTACGGTGGCTTCGAAAACTATTCCGATATCCAGAAATATCTGGAGGAGAACGGCTTCGAAATCATATCGTCGGAGTTTGTACGCATACCCAATGACCTCAAGGACGTCACTCCCGAACAGCGCGAAACCCTCAACAAGCTCCTCGAGAAGCTCGAGGACGACGAGGACGTGCAGAACGTTTTCCACAACATGCGCGAGGACGACAGCGAAGAGGAATAAACCGCGAATCGACACGAAAAAAAAGAACGGGAAGGCTCCGGCATGGGGCTTTCCCGTTCTTTTTCTGAAGGCCGGAGTGGATGCGGCCCGGCAGTCTATACGGTGAGAATTTCTTTCTCCTTGGCGGCGAAGATTTCGTCGATTTTCTTGAGGTACTTGTCGTGAACCTTCTGCACAGATGCTTCGGCATCCTTTTCGGTATCCTCGGGCATGCCCTGCTTGATGGCTTTCTTCAGGCCGTCGATGGCGTCGCGTCGCGCGTTGCGCACCGATACTTTTGCGTTTTCGGCCTCTGCCTTGCACTGCTTGACGAGCATTTTGCGGCGGTCCTCGGTGAGGGGCGGTATGGACAGGCGGATGACCTCGCCGTTGTTCTCGGGGGTGATGCCCACTTCGGAGTTGAGGATGGCTTTCTCGATAACTTTGAACATGGCCTTTTCCCACGGCGTGATCACAATGGTTCGGGCGTCGGGAACGCTGATGTTGGCAACGTTGGAGATGGGAGCCATACTGCCGTAATAGTCTACCCTTACACCGTCGAGGATTTTAGGGTTTGCTTTGCCGGCGCGTATGCGCGCCAGGGTTTCGTCGAGATAGGCAACCGCCATTTCCATCTTTTCTTCGGCGGGAGCGATGTAGGTTTTAGGATCGGTCATAGTATCGGATATTAATTGATTTGCAATAGAATGGCGGTCAGTACACGAGGGTGCCGATGTTTTCGCCGCCGAGCACGCGCTCCAGGTTGCCGGGGGTGTCCATGTCGAACACCAGGATTTTCATGCCGTTTTCGCGGCAGAGAGTGGTGGCTGTGAGATCCATTATGCGCAGACCGCGGTTATAGATTTCGTCGTAGGTCATTTTGTCGAACTTCGTGGCCGTGGGGTCCTTTTCGGGGTCGGCGGTATATATGCCGTCCACGCGCGTGCCCTTGAGCATGACCTCCGTGCCGAGTTCTACGGCGCGCAGGGCGCTGGCGGTGTCGGTGGTGAAGAACGGATTGCCCGTACCTCCCGCCACTATCACTATCTCACCGGCGGCAAGGCATTCTTTTGCGCGCATCGGCGAATAATGCTCGCCGATGGGGAACATGCCGATGGAGGTGAGCACGCGTGCGCGGTGGCCGGCGGTCTCCAGCGCCGAGCTCAGCGCCAGGCTGTTGATAACTGTGGCGAGCATGCCCATCTGGTCGCCTTTCACACGGTCGAAGCCCTTGGCGGCGCCGCTGAGGCCGCGGAATATGTTACCGCCGCCGATAACGATGGCCACTTCAACGCCGGAGTCGGCAACGGCCCCTATTTGTTCGGCATAGGAGGCGAGGCGTTCGGGGTCTATGCCGTGGCCTTGATGGCCCATGAGGCTCTCGCCGCTGAGTTTCAGAAGTATGCGTTTGTATTTAGGTGTCATAATCGTAGCTTTTTCGCAAAGATAAGCAAAAATTCGCTACTTTCGCTCTCCGCGCCTAAAATTACGGTCTTTTTTCTTGACTTTGTCGTTTAGCGCATTGATAGTTTCGAGATAGGCACGTTCTACCGGCGAAAGTTGCCGTACCTGAAATTTCCGGTATTCTTCGCGTGCTTTATCCATGGCCTGGCGATGATTTACAGAGCCTGCTCCGATGAGCAATGCTTTCTGTAAGATAATTCTTGGCTGTCTGTGCGTCGTCAAGAGTGGGGTGGTCTCCTGAGATCGATGTAAGACCCATCATCGGAGCATCGGCATCTGCACGCTTGAAAATCACTTCGGCGGCCGTGCTGCCATGAGCGGCGAAAGCGGGTGGCTATCACCGAGTGTATTCTGTACCCCGGCGATATTATCATATCGAGGTTGTAATACGTTACATTGTAAGATTTGCCGTCGGAAGCAGTTGTTCGGAATTTCCGAACAACTGACTCTTCATCGAGTTCACCATCTTCAAAAATATGTTTTATATGTTCACTCACATTGGCTTTGCTTGAATTATATAGATCGCAAAGCTGCTGCTGCGAAAGCCAGACGTTTCGTCGGTAAAAGTAACGTCGATGTGAGTCTCGCCGTCATCGCTTTGGTATATTATAATCTGATTATCGTTCATACTGCTAATTTGCTAAATATTAGCTAATTACGCAAGCAAAAAAACGATAAAAACAGCAAATTCCGATGTGGGTTTCACCACTCGTAGCCGAGGGTTACGCCGAAGCCGCTCATGGTCACGGAGCGGTCGCGGTAGAAATAGCCTCCGGAGCCGCTGTTGGTGAGGAGCTGGTAAGTTAGTGCCACGTTGAAGGCTCGTGTGGGGTTCTCTTTGTTCAGTGGGAAGCGCACGCCTATGCCGGGCTTGAGGTAGAAGTAAGTTCCGTTGTCAATGTAGTTGTGGCGGGTATCAAGATAATTGTCGCCGAAGAACCATGCGGCTCCCAGACGAAGATCCACGAAGAACGATGGCTTGCTTTCGCCGCCGATATTGAATCGGAAGTCGCTGAACAGCGGCATCATGGCTTTATACTGCTTTACGGGGTGGTTCCAGCCGTCGATGGCGCCGTCGCCGCCGATGGCGAGGTCTATTCCCAGACCGGCGCCCATAAAGAACCAGTCGGCATACTTGAAGCCCTGCACGGTGGTGATTTCGAGAGTGTTTATCCGGTCGTATCCCACACCGGCAATGCCGCTGAGCTCCACGGTGCCTCGATAGGCGAAGGAGCCGGAGAGTGCGGGACGGATAATATTCCCGAGATGGTTGGCCAGCTCGTAGTACTGAGCGCTTGCGGAGGTCGATGAGGCGGCGAGCGCCGCTAAGAGCAGCACAGGGGCGAGGATGCGTTTCATTTTTTCTTTTTGTGAGGTTTCGAAGCTGCGGCATAGTCCTTGTCGGGGTCCGCCACTTCGCTGAATACACGTTTACCGAAGAATTCGAGGCCTTTGAGTGCGCCGACAATGCGCTTTGCATCGCCTTTTTTCACATCGAAGAGCGAGTATCCGGGCATGAGGTCTATTCGGCCTACATCTACGCGCGGCCCGTCGACGTTCTTGTTGAGCATGTCGATGAGATTTCCGGCATAGAAGCCGTCGGCCTTGCCAAGGTTGACGAAAATGCGGGCCATGCCGCGCTCGGCGGTGCGCCGGTCTTTGTCGCGCGGGTCGGCGGGACGCTCGTGGCGGTCACGGCGGTCTTTTTTCGCGGGTTTCTCGTCGATGAAGTCGATTTTGGGGGCGTCCTTGTAGTAGTTGAGCAGGCGGTTGAACTCGAGGGAGAGCACGCGCTTGAGCAGGTCTTCGGCAGTGAGCCACGACAGTTTCTTCGCCACGCCGGGGAGGTAGCGGTCGATTTCGGCATCGTTGACTTCCACGCGCTCGAGGCGGTCGGCAAGGTTGTAGAGCTGTTTTTCTATGATGTGCTCCGGGGTGGGCACTTCCTTGCGCTCGAATTTTTTGCCGATTATGCGTTCTATTTCGCGGAGCCGGCCTTTTTCGCGCGAGTGGATGATGGCGATTGAAACGCCGGTCTTGCCGGCGCGGCCGGTACGGCCCGAGCGGTGGGTGTACACGGCGGTATCGTCGGGCAGGCCGTAGTTTATCACATGGGTGAGATCGTCGACGTCGAGGCCGCGGGCGGCGACGTCGGTGGCCACCAGGATGGTTATCACGCGGTCGCGGAACTTTCGCATCACTATGTCGCGCTGCTGCTGGCTGAGGTCGCCGTGGAGGGCGTCGGCGTTATATCCGTCGGCAATGAGTTTGTCGGCAATCTCCTGGGTGTCGCGGCGGGTGCGGCAGAACACTATCGCGTAGATGTCCGGATTATTGTCGGCTATACGCTTGAGGGCGAGGTATTTGTCCTTGGCATTGACCATGTAGTAGATGTGGCGCACGTTCTTGGCGCCCTCGTTGCGTGTGCCTATCACCACTTCCTCGGGGTATTTCATGAACCGTTTGGCGATTTTTGCCACTTCGGCGGGCATCGTCGCCGAGAACATGAGCATCTTGCGCTGGTCGGGCACGTGGCTGAGGATGTCGTTGATGGAGTCCACAAAGCCCATGTTGAGCATTTCGTCGGCCTCGTCGAGCACCACGGTATGCACGTCGTCGAGGTGTACCACACCGCGGTTTATCAGGTCGATGAGGCGTCCGGGCGTGGCAACGATAATCTGCACGCCTTTTCGGAGGGCGCGTATCTGACTTTCTATGCTCGAGCCGCCGTAGACGGGCAGGATCTCGATGTCCGGTACGTATTTGGCAAAGTCGGCGAGGTCGCCGGCAATCTGCAGGCACAGTTCGCGCGTGGGGGCCAGGACGAGAGCCTGCGGCACGTTGCGGTCCAGGTCTATGCGCTGTATCAGCGGCAGGCCGAAAGCCGCTGTCTTGCCGGTGCCGGTCTGGGCAAGAGCCACCAGATCGTTGTCGCCCTCGAGAAGGCGGGGGATAACTTTTTCCTGCACGGGCATGGGCGTTTCAAAACCCATATCGGTGATGCCGCGCAGCAGGTCGGGGCGGACACCAAGTTCTTCAAATGTCATTATGTTGTTATGTTTAGTTTACACGTTGAAAAAAGAATCGTTGTAAAAAATACAACATTTCTGCCACCGATAAGTTCCCGGGAAGAGGAGCGGTATGCTGCGTTGTCAATCACTGCCGAGGAGCCAGCGATGGAATTCGGCGCGACTGCCGTTGAAGGTGTTCAGGTCCACGTCGCCGTCTATTCCGGGTACGTGTGCACGGTGACTGTGCTGCCACAGGCGCCAGCGGCCATGAGGCAGGGGTGGGTCGGTGAACGAACATATCCACAGTTCGGCATCATCAGCCTCTACAAAACGGTGATATCCGTTTTTGTTGGTGTATACCACCGTGCGGTATCCGGCGTTCTCCAGGAGTGTGCGCATGGTGCGCAGCCGTTCGACCACCACGTCGGTGGCCACTTCGGCGGGGTTTCCCCACTCCTCGATGTCGATTGCCAGCGGCAGTTCGGGGTCACTGTCGCCTATGGCGGCAAGGAAATTGACGGCCTGACGGCGTCCGTCGCATTCAAAACGAAAAAAATGGTAGGCACCAACGGGGAGACCGGCACCGGCGGCCTCGCGGCGGTTGCGGGGGTATGCCCTGTCGCGGTGGCTGGTGCCCTCCGACGCCTTGATGTACACAAACTCTATGCCGGCTGCGGCGACGGAGTCGAAATCCACTGTTCCGTTATGGCGCGAGATGTCGATGCCGCGCACCGGATAACGGGCGCGGTCCACCTCCACGTGCGGCTCCGACGGAGCGAGCACGCGCCACATACACAGCGCGGCCACGAGCGCTGCCGTGGCCGCGACAATGGTTGTGGCAATCCGTTTAGCCAGCCGGTCGGTCATGGCCGGGTGTCAGCCCACGAGCGTCATGCCCTTGCGGAGTGCCTCTTCGTTGAGGGGAATGAGGTGATGGTGTCGTTCGGGCAGTGTCTTGCGCAGACCGCGTACCACGGCGTCGATGTCCACCACGGGGCGTTTTGCCAGCAGGGCGCCAAGGAGTACCATGTTGTATGTCTTGGAGTTTTTCAGCTCTATGGCTGCGGTCATGGCGTCGACGGGCACAACGGTGATGTCGGTGCGCGCGGGCAGACGGTGTATGCCCGAGGGGTCGTAGATGAGCGTGCCGCCAGGTTTGACCTTGCTTTCGAATTTGTCGAGGCTCTGCTGGTTGAGCACAACGGCGGTATCGTAGCTGTCCAGCACGGGCGAGCTTATGGGTGCGTCGGAGAGGATGACGGTTACGTTGGCGGTGCCGCCGCGCTGTTCCGGGCCGTAGGAGGGCATCCATGTCACTTCCAGATTGTCCATCAGGCCTGCATATGCCAGTATTTTGCCCATAGAGAGCACACCCTGGCCGCCGAAACCGGCAATTACTATTTCTTCTTTCATAGCGAGGGGTCTTTTTGGGTTTTGAGGTCGCCCAGCGGGTATTTTTCGAACATGTGTTCCACCATCCACTCGTTGCTCTGGGCAGGTGTCATCTTCCATCCGGAGTTGCAGGTGGAGACAATCTCCACCACCGAGGTGCCGCGTTTGGCCAGGGTGTTCTCGAAAGCTTTCTTTATGGCGCTCTTGGCCTTGCGCACGGCTGCGGCGGTGTGCACTGCCTGACGGGTTACGTAGCATGTGCCGTCGAGGGTTGCCAGGATGTTGGAAATGGGCAGGGGGTAGCCGTTGAGGTCGGCGCGGCGTCCGTAGGGCGTAGTGGCGGTCTTCATGCCCAGCAGCGTTGTGGGAGCCATCTGGCCGCCGGTCATGCCGTAGATGGCGTTGTTGATGAATACGATGGTGATGTTCTCGCCGCGGTTGGCGGCATGAATGGTCTCGGCGGTGCCTATGGCGGCGAGGTCGCCGTCGCCCTGGTAGGTGAACACCATGCGGTCGGGGTTGAGGCGCGAGGCTGCCGTGGCCAGGGCCGGTGCGCGCCCGTGGGGTGCTTCGATCCAGTCGACGTCTATGTAGTTGTACGCGAACACTGCGCAGCCCACCGGCGCTATGCCTATGGTGATGTCGGTCAGACCCATCTCGGCGATGAGCTCGGCTATGATTTTGTGCACCACGCCGTGGCTGCAGCCCGGGCAATAGTGGGTGTAGTTGTCGGTAAGGAGTTCGGGCCGCGAGTAAACCTTGTTCTCGGGTCGGATGATTTCTTCTTTTGTCATGGCAGCGAGGGGTTTACTGAAGTTCGGTAAAATGCTGTTTGAGAGCGTCGAGCACCTCTACGGGGTTGGGCACCATGCCGCCCATGCGTCCGAAGTGGAACACGTCGACGCCGGGAGCCGCCAGGCGCACGTCTTCCACCATCTGGCCCGCATTGAGTTCCACGGTAAGGATGCCGCGCATGCGCGGTGCCAGCTCGGCGATGCGGCGCGAAGGGAAAGGCCACAGGGTGATGGGCCGCAGCAGGCCTATCTTTATTCCGGCGGCGCGGGCGTCTTCTATAGCTTTGAGGCATATGCGTGCCACTGAGCCGAAGGCCACAATGAGGTATTCGGCATCGTCGGTGAAGTACTCCTGATAGCGCACTTCGTTTTCCTCGATGCGGCGGTAAGTCTCCTGGAAGCGGTGGTTGTTGACTTCCATTTTCGCGGAGTCGAGCTCCAGCGACGTCACAACGTTGCGGTGGTCGCGTCCGCCGCGTCCGCAGGCAGCCCACGGGCACTGACGGCGCACTTCCTCGTCGGTGCGGCGTGGCCGTTGCTCGGGAAGTACCACTTTTTCCATCATCTGACCCACCACGCCGTCGGCGAGAATCATTGCCGGCGTGCGGTATTTGAAGGCCAGGTCAAAGCCCAGGCCTACGAAATCGGTCATTTCCTGCACTGTTGCCGGCGAGAGCACTATCAGGTGGTAGTCGCCGTGGCCGCCGCCTTTGGTGGCCTGAAAATAATCGCCCTGCGAGGGTTGGATGGTGCCCAGGCCGGGACCGCCGCGCATGACGTTGACAATCAGGGCGGGGAGTTCGGAGGCGGCAAGGTAGCTTATGCCCTCTTGCTTGAGGCTCACGCCCGGCGACGACGACGAGGTCATCACCGCTTTGCCGGTTGCTGCGCCGCCGAGAACCATATTTATCGCGGCAAGCTCACTTTCGGCCTGGAGAACCACCATGCCGGTGGTTTCCCACGGTTTGAGCTCCGCAAGGGTTTCCAGAACTTCGCTCTGGGGTGTGATGGGATAACCGAAGTATCCGTCGCATCCGTAGCGTATGGCAGCGTGGGCTATGGCCTCGTTGCCCTTCATCAATCTTACTTCTTCCATATCGATATGCGGGGGTTGATGATTTAACGGATTATTCGTCGCGTTTAACCACGCGATATACTTCTATGCAAGCGTCGGGGCATACCGTGGCACACGCCGCACAGCCTATGCAGGCCTCCGGGTGGGCCGTGAAGGCATAGTGATACCCGCGGTCGTTGACATCGCGCGGCTCCAGAAGGAGAACGTCGGTGGGACACGCCACAACACACAGGTCGCAGCCCTTGCACCGCTGGCTGTCGATGGTGACAGCGCCAAAAACCTTTGCCATATAGTCTTTATTTGGTAGGGTTAGTAGTTGGAGCGACGGCGACGGGCGCCATCGCCCCTTGTTTTGGCAAATATAATCACAATTCTCGAATTTGCAAAGTTTTTTTTCCAATGCCGGTGCTTTGGCGGCGAAAAAGCACAGGAACGGCCTGCGGCAACGGATGCCTCAGGCCGTTTTTCTGCAACCAGGAGTACTTGCTCAGCGCTATGCGCTTCGGTTGGTGGAGTGGCTTATAAGGCCCACTATCCATAAGAGCACCACAGCGCCCACTACCGATGTTATCAGGCTGCCTATGATGCTGGAGGTATGGATGCCCAGCAAACTGAACAACCATCCGCCCAGCACGCCGCCGATAATGCCTACCACGAGGTTCACGATCCATCCGAATCCACCCCCGCGCATCAGTTTGCCGGCGACAAAACCGGAAACTATGCCGATTAATATAAACCAGATGAAAGACATAATACTAATAATTAATTAATTAACAAAATTCCGATGCGGATCTACGGCATCTTCCTTAGCAAACACGGCTGCCGGCGCCGAGGTTCGACCCATTGGCAGCGCTTTAACATTCTTTTTTATCAAAACGGCGCTGTGTTTGCCGAAATTCGGCCATTTTTGTGTAAT
This sequence comes from Muribaculaceae bacterium, assembly GCA_017621055.1. GTDB lineage: Bacteria > Bacteroidota > Bacteroidia > Bacteroidales > Muribaculaceae > CAG-873. Next base: position 36,310 of record JAGATX010000020.1, read on the forward strand.
TTCGCGCAAAACTGCATTTTATCACTTTTCTTACCCCAATTATGAGGACACAGAAAGAGATTTTGGACACTGTGCTCAACTCCGGCGCGGCCAAAGCAGCCTTGACGCGGAGCCGGCGCGGTCTTGGCCGACTGGTTATACTGTCGATAATGGCCGGCGCATTCATAGCTCTCGGTGGCGCATTGTCGGTGATTATAGGGTCGGGATTTCCTGGTGCTACGGCCGCTAATTCGGGACTGCAGCGTCTGGGCGCCGCGGTGGTGTTTCCCGTGGGTCTTGTTCTGGTAGTTTCTTTCGGCGCCGAGCTCTTCACCGGCAACAATGCCCTACTCATGCCGGGATGGCTGGGACGCCGATACGGTGTCGGGGCTGTGATTGCAAACTGGACTGTGGTGTGGGTCGGCAACTTCGCAGGGGCAATGCTTTTCACGGTGCTGCTCGGCAACGGTGCCGGTATTTTCGACGGCGCTCCATATGGCGAGGCTCTGTCGGCGATGGCAGAGCGTAAGTGCAGTCTCGATTTCATGACGTGCTTCCTGCGCGGTATCGGCGCCAACTGGTGCGTGTGTCTGGCAGTATGGCTGGCAATAGGTGCCAAAACATTTGGCGGCAAGGTGATTGCCTGTTTTCTGCCGGTTGCCGCTTTCGTGGCGTTGGGCTATGAGCACTGCGTGGCCAATATGTTCTTTATTCCTGCCGGCATGCTCAGCGGCGCCGATGTCACGGCGGCCATGTTGGCAGCCAACCTCGCGGCATCGACAGCCGGCAATATCGTCGGCGGCGCACTCTTTGTGGGCACACTCACATACGGGATGCACCGTTGAGGCAACAGCCTCTGGTGTCAGCCGGCATCCCTGTCTTCCTTAATAATCAGAAGAATGTCGCCAGGATGGAGCCGATGGGTTCCGTTGGGCACTATGTAACGGTCGCCACGTCGTATCATCATCACCAGTGAGCCGGGGGGCAGCTGCATGTCGCGCAGGGTGGCACCTCCGGCAAGGTCGTGCGCGCTCAGGCGCAAGGTGTGGAGCGAGGTGGGCAGTTCGTCGGCAAGTTCAACGCCAAAATCGTCGCTGTCGCACTCGCGGCTCTTTACGAGGCCGAGCCATCGCGCCACCGGTATCACCGTCGTACCCTGAACGAGCAGCGACAAGAGGGTGACGAAGAAAACGATGTTGAAAATCTGACCCGCACCTTCAATATCGGCGACCACAGGGTAAGTGGCAAAGATTATAGGCACGGCGCCGCGAAGGCCCACCCACGACACAAAGAGCCTGGAGCGAAATGAAATGTGTCGGAGTGGAGCCAGCGAGATGAACACACTCAGCGGTCTGCCGGCACAGATGATGAAAATGCCGATGAGAAGCGACACGGGAGCTACCGACACCATTTCGTGCGGGTTGACAAGAAGGCCGAGCATGAGAAACACCACTATCTGTGCAAACCACGTCATGCCGTCGAGAAATTTCGATATACCGCGTCGGTTCGGAAGCCGTGAGTTGCCTAACACTATGCCGCACAGATAGACGGCCAGATAACCGTTGCCCGAGAGGGCTGTGGCAACGGCGAAAGTAAAGAACACGGTGCCTATCATAAGTATCGATATCATCGATGTTGCCTGGGCAGTGTCCTCTTTCACACCTTTGCCGCTTCCCAGACGGCGATAGAAACTTATGAGCCACAAAGTTATTTTTCCCATAGCCAGCCCGGTAGCTATCCCGACGCCAAACTGGAGCAATAGTTCCATGGCGATAGCGCCGGCCGACAGGCTGCGTCCTGCGGTGAGCGCCTCGATAATAATTATGGTTAGCATATAGGCCATAGGGTCGTTGGAGCCGCTCTCCAGTTCGAGCATCGGACGGAGGTTGTGGCGCAATCCCACTTTCCGGCTCCCGAGAATGCCGAACACCGATGCCGAATCCGTCGATGACATGGTGGCGGCCAGCAGCAGCGATACCATAAAAGGGAAATGGATATTGGTCCACTTCATACCGGAGAGCCACCATATGAATGCTCCCGTGAGGAAGGCCGTAAGGAGCACTCCGGCAGTGGATAGCACAAGGCCCGGCAATATAACGGGCCGTACTGCTGCAATCCTCGTGCCCAGACCGCCCGAAAATAGAATTATGCAGAGCGCGACCATACCGATAAACTGAGCGGTGTGCATGTCACTGAAGTGTATGCCCAGACCGTCGGTGCCGAAAAGCATGCCAACAATAAGGAATATCAATAGCAACGGCAACCCGAAGCGATAGCTCGTTTTGCCGATGAGGATTGCTGCTATGAGCAACGTCGACCCTATCAAAAGGATATTTTCCGATGTCATCAGTTCCATATGTCTGCAAAGATAGTCAAATACCTGTTAATTAGCAAGCCTCGATTCAGAGTTCCCAGCGTGCGCCGAATACAAAAAAAGCAGCCCTGCCGGAGCGGGGCTGCCTATAATGGATATAAACCGGTGTCGTCAGATTTTTGCGGCTTTCGCGGCTTTTGCGGCAGTGCTGTTGCGGCGGCTGTCGGTGAGGTAAGCCACAGGGCAGGCCACGTAGATGGTGGCGAGGGTACCGATGATCACGCCGAAGAGCATGGCGAAGACGAAGCTGCGGATACTGTCGCCACCGAGGATGAAGATGCACAGGAGCACCAGGATGGTGGAGAGCGACGTCATGATGGTACGGCTCAGAGTGGTGTTGATACTTGCGTTGATTGTATCGAAGAACGACTGTTTGGGATATAGGGCGGTGTTCTCGCGCACGCGGTCGAATACCACCACGGTATCGTTGATCTGATAACCTATCACAGTCAGTATCGCCGCTATGAAGCTCTGGTCAATTTCCATGGCGAAGGGGAACACGCCGTAGAATATGCTGTAGAAGCCTATGATGGTGAAGGCGGTGAATGCCACGGCGGCAAGGGCGCCCACCGAGAAGGCTATGTTGCGGAAACGAAGCAGGATGTAGAGGAACATTGCCAGCAGGGCGATGCTCACGGCTATCACGGCGTCGCGCTTCATGTCGTCGGCAACGGAAGGTCCTACTTTCTGCGAGCTTACCAGACCGAAGTTCACGTTGCTGGTGGAGAATTCCTCGGGGGTAATTCCCTCGTGGAGGTAGGGCTGCAGAACATTGAAGAGCTTGCCGGTGATTTCGGCCTCGGTTTCGGGACCATCGTATTCGGCGGCAATCTTATAGTTGGTGCTTACGCGCACCTGATTGGAGCTCTCGATGGTTATTACGGAAGTGGAGGCACCGGGGAACTCGGCGGCGAGGGCGCTCTGCAGTTCTTCGGTGTTTACAGGCTGCTCGAAGCGCACGATATAGTTGCGGCCACCCGAGAAGTCGATACCCTGGTTGAGGTGCTTGGTGCACAGCGACACTATCATCACAGCCACGATGGCGGCGCCGACGATGAAGGCGATCTTGCGCTGCCCCAGGAAGTTGGCGTGGGGGTTGACAAACATCTTGCGGCCCAGGGCGGTGGTGAACGTCAGGTTATTGAAGGCTTTGCTTTTGGCGAACCAGCGGAAGAACAGACGGCTGAGGTATACTGCCGTGAAGAACGAGCAGATAAGGCCGATGATGAGCGTGGTGGCGAAGCCCTTGATGGGGCCGGTGCCGAACAGGAGCAGGATCACACCGGTGATGATTGATGTGAGGTTGGAGTCGAAGATTGCCGAGAAGGCGTTGCTGTAACCGTCGGCCAGGGCGTTGCGCACGTTCTTGCCGGCGCGAAGCTCCTCTTTGGTGCGCTCGAAGATGAGCACGTTGGCGTCGACGGCCATGCCGAGCGAGAGCACGATACCGGCGATACCGCTCATGGTGAGCACGGCCTGGAACGAGGCGAGGATGCCGATGGTGAAGAACAGGTTGAAGATAAGACACAGGTTGGCTATCAGACCGGGCACGAAACCGTAGAAGCCAATCATGAATATCATCAGCAGGACCAGGGCGACAACGAAACTGATGAAGCCGGCCTTGATGGCTGCCTTACCGAGCGAGGGGCCGACCACCATGTCGGAGATGATGGTAACTTTTGCGTCCATCTTGCCGCTCTTGAGCACGTTGGCAAGGTCGCGGGCTTCCTCGATGGTGAAGTCGCCGGTGATGGAGCTCTGGCCTCCTTCGATTTTATCGCTGACGTTGGGAGCGGAGTATACCATTCCGTCGAGGACGATGGCAACCTGACGGTGTATGTTCTGCTGGGTGATGCGTGCCCAGTTGCGGGCGCCTTCCGAGTTCATGCGCATGCTCACTTCGTTGCCGCGCATGGGGTCGTAGTTGGAGGTGGCGTCGCTCACGGCGTTACCGTCGAGCACGGGGTGGCCGCCGGTGGCGCGCAGAGAGTACAGGGCATAGCCGAAGTTCGTCTCGGCGCCGTTGGCATCGGTCTGCACGGTGGGTTTCACGGCCCAGCTCAGCACCAGGTCGGCGGGGAGGATCTGAGCGGCCTTGGCCTTGTCGACTTCGGCGGAGATCAGGCTCATGGTGCGTCCGTCGGGAGCGAAGCCCACGGTGGCGCCGTAGCCGGGATTGCTCAGCAGGGCCATCAGTGCCTGGGCGCCGAGGGTGGTGTCGGCGGCGGCGAAGTTGGCGAGACGCTGGCGCACGGGTGCGAATTCCTCGGCGGTATATGTTTCATAGAACTCGAGGTTGGCGGAGCGCTGCAGCAGCTGGCGCACGCGCTCGTGGTCCTTCACGCCGGGGAGCTCAAGGAGTATCTGTCCGTCTTTGCCCTGAAGTACCTGAATGTTGGGCGATACGACGCCGAACTGGTCGATACGGTTGCGGAGCACGCTGTTGGCCGTATTGCTCACACGGTCCTTGACCTGGTTCTTGAGGGTGGATTTCACCGATGCATCGCTGGAATTGGCGGAAACAACGCCCTGGAATACCACGGCGAAGTCGGCCTGCGGGCGTGCCTGACGGTAGTTATCGACAAAGGTGCTTACAAAATCATCGGAGGCGCCCGATGCCACTCTCTGCTGGGCGGCGGCAAGAGCGCTTTCGAACACGCTGTCGGTAGCGCCCGATTTCATGGAGCGGAGCATATCGGGAACGTCGATCTGCAGGATGACGTTCATACCGCCCTTGAGGTCGAGGCCGAGACCCACGCCCCATTTGCGCACATCGTTGAGGGTGTAATAGCCCATGTAGACTTTCTCTTCCGCATGGGTGTCCATAAATTGTTTGTAGGCCTGATTGTAGGCGTCGTCGTCATTGTCGGGTGCCTGCTCCCTGGCGTACTGCTCGGCCTGGCTCTCATAGTTGCTGCTCACATAGGTGAACGAGAGATAGAACAAGCATATCAACACCAAGAAAACGGCAATTACGCCTGCGACGATGCTGCCTAATTTTCCTTTGCTTTGCATGTAGTAATTATGGTTTAATTATTAATATTTTCGTTGACGGGTTGATTTCAGCTCGCAAATATAGTGAAAATTTTGCAATTACAAGGTATTTGTGCTTTCTTTTTCGAAGAAAGAGGGCCGAAACGGCCTTAAAAGAGCCGCCGCCACCCCAATCATGCATCATGCATTGTGCATTTTCAATTCTCAATTCTCAATTTTCAATTCCCATACGCTTCGAGCGCCTTCTCGAGGCGGTCGCGCACCATGGCGCGCAGTTCACGGGGTTCGAGCACCTCTATGGCGGGTCCGTGGGAGAGCAGTTCCTCCACGAGGTCATCGCTCAGACGCAGACGATAGCTGAATATGGAGTAATCGTCGTGCACCACCTCGCTCTGGCTGTGGTGGAGGGGGAGCGCCCGCAGGTACTTGGCCTGACGGGCATCGGCGCGTATCTTCACGTCGCGTACTTCGCCGTGAGTGACCACGATGCCGAATGAATGGCGGAAGTACTCCTCGGGGTCGAAATCGGCGTCGTCGTCGAAGGTCTCGGGCAACGTCGACAGTCGGCTTATGCGGTCCAGAGCATAGGTCTTTACACGTCCGGAGGCCATTTCGAGGCCGGCAACATACCAACGCTGGCGGAAAATCTTCACCAGATACGGTCTTAGCACCACATCGCGCGTGGGTGTGCTCCGCGTATAGGGGTTATAGTCGAAGCGCACGGGGTGTCGCGCCTTGAGGGCATCCACCACGTCGGCAAGGTGCGGGCGTGCCGACGGCACATCTTCCAGAAATATGCGGTCGGCCACGGCGCGCGATCCCGAGAGCATGTCGTTGAGTGCCGCAGTGTTGAACAGCCAGTTGGCCAGGCCTTCACCGTGCGGGTCGGTACCCTCGTCGATATAATATTCATATGTCGAGAGGTCGCACTTTATCTCTATGTTGAAGAGCTCGGCCACGGCGTTGCGGTAGTCGTAGAATGTGCGCCGCGGCATGCCCTCGCCTTGCGAGAAGGGCGACATGCGCCACAGCCTGTCCAGTTCCTTGCGCGATATCCGGCCATAGCGCCGGATGGTGTCCACAAGCCATATGTACTTGTTGAGCAGCCCGCTACTCATGAGGTGCGTCGGCTTGTGTGAGTGCTGTGCGGGCCGGCGCGCCTATCGACAGGCAGAAAAGACCGACCATGGTGTAGAGCGCGTTCATTATCAGCAGCTCGAAGCCCGTTTCGTAGCCGAACCAGCGGTGGAGGGCATACTGTGTGCACCAGCTCAGTGCCGGCGCTGCCACGCACACCAAGGGCACCCAGCGGTCGTGCACGGGGCGCTTGAAGAACATACCGTAGACAAACAGACCCAGAATCGGCCCGTAGGTGTAGCTTGCCAATGTATATACCGCCGATATGGCGTCCTGATTGCTGAGATAGTAGAAGGCTATGATTACCAGACCCATCAGCGCCGACATGCCCATGTGCACGGCCTTGCGGGTGCGGGTGAGCCGGGCCTCGTCGCCGCTGCGGTGGGCACCTAAGATATCGACGGTGAACGATGTGGTGAGCGACGTCAGCGCGGACCCCGCCGCAGAGTAAGCGGCGGCTATCAGGCCCAGAACGAAGAGAATGAGTACAACCACCGGTATGTCGGGATGCGCGGCAACCATGCCGAAAATATCGTCGGTCTTCTCGGGGAGTGCCTCGCCCTTGCTCTGCAGGAAGATGAGCAGCAGGGTGCCGAGCATCAGGAAGAGGGCGATAACGAAGAACTGTACTATTCCGCTGACTATCATGTTTTTCTGGCTCTGGCCGGTGTCGCGGCAGGCAAGGTTGCGCTGCATCATGTCCTGATCCAGGCCGTTGGTGGCTATGGCCATGAACACTCCGGCGAGGAACTGTTTCCAGAAATAGGTGCTCTCCTTGGGGTTGTCGAAGAAGAACATGCGGGTGCCGGGATGGTCGGCTATTGCCGAGGTCATCTCGCCGAAACTGAAGCCCAGGTTGGTGGCCACGAAGTAAATACACAGCACAACCGACATTATCAGGCAGAAACTCTTGAGGGTGTCGGTCCATATCAGGGTCTTGACGCCGCCCTGAACGGTGTAGAGCCATATCAGCGCTATGGTGACTATGACATTGAAAATGAATGGTATATGCAATGGCGAGAACACCAGCAGCTGAAGCACGGCACACACAACGAAGAAACGCACGGCGGCGCCGAGCATCTTGCTGACAAAGAAAAACCATGCGCCGGCGCGGTAGGTATTGCGCCCGAAGCGTTCTTCCAGATAGCCGTAGATAGAGATGAGATTGCGGCGGTAGAACATCGGCACGAGCAGGAAGGCTATCACGAAGTAACCCACGATGAAGCCGAGCACCATCTGCAGGTATGCGTAGCCCTTGGTGGCCACCATGCCCGGCACGGAGATGAATGTAACGCCCGATATTGCGGCGCCTATCATGGCGAAAGCCACAATGGGCCAGGGTGTCTGGCGCTTGCCGGTGAAGAATGTGCTGTTGTCGGAGCCGCGCGAGGCGAACCACGATATTGCCATCAGAAGCCCGAAATAGGCGATGATGGTGATGATTACTATAACAGGTTGCGACATTGTCATTCAGGATATATTAAGTAAGGGGCCCGGTCGCGGCGGAAGGCCTCGACGTCGTCGGCCCACGTGGCTTTTATCTCGTCGGCGCTCATGCCTTGCTCTATCATGCCCCGGATATCGCCACGGCCTATGAGTTTCTCGAAGAATGAGCGGAAAAAGCCGTCGCCCATGTCGAGGTCGCGGTAGGCGTCGATAAGGTATTCAAGATTTATACCCTGAGCTATGGCGGCCTCCTCGTCTATGCCGCTGAGGTCCACGCCGTGGCAAAGATTGCCCAGCTGCGGCGGGTTCTTGGCACCCGGCACGCTCGCCGGCGTGAACGAGAACTCGCGGCCGCTCATCAGCGGATGGCCGTAAATCTCGAAAGGCTTGTCGGTGCCGCGCCCAAGGCTTACCGGCGTGGCCTCGAAATAGCACATCGACGGGTATAGATAGATGGCGCGCATGGTGCGGAGGTTCGGCGATGGCGCAACGGGCAGACGGTAGCGGGTGCTGTGGGTGTAGTTCTCGCACGGCACCACCTCGAGCTCGACGGTCCGTCCTTCTTTGAGCCAGCCCTTGCCGTTGGCCATGCGGGCCAGCTCGCCCAGGGTCATGCCGTGAACAACCGGTATTGGCAGGCGCCCCACGCCGCTGGAATAGCGCATGTCAAGAATAGGACCGTCTACGGTCATGCCGTTGGGGTTGGGACGGTCCAATACAACCACGCTCTTTCCTGTGCGAGCCGCTGCGTTCATCAGCTCCAGCATGGTGCAATAATATGTATAGTACCTCAGCCCGACGTCCTGAATGTCGACTACCACCACATCGAGGCCGTTCATCAGGCTGTCGGTGAGCACGCGCTCGGGCGGCACGCCGTAGAGCGACACCAACGGCAGCCCCGACGGCTCGTCGATACCGCCGGCAACGTGCTCGCCGGCGTCGGCGGTTCCGCGGAAGCCGTGTTCGGGCGAGAACAGCATCCGCACGTCCAGCACGCTGTCGAGCATGACATCGAGGGTGTGGCGTTCGCCCACCATCCCCGTGTGGTTCGAGAACAGGCCTATGCGCTTGCCGCGCAACATCGGCACATATACATTGGTACGGGCGGCTCCGACAACCACCGGAGCCTCGACGGCGTCGACCGTAGGCTGCTCGAGCGGCCCAGTGGCCGTGACTGGCGTCTGTGCGCACGCGCTCAGCGTCCCCGCACTCAGAAGGGCGGCTAATATAGCTGTTTGTATCAATTTCATGGGCTTTTTCATGATATCAGGTTTATTATTCTGCAAAGTTAGGGCAAAAAGGCCACACTGCAAATCTAAAATACATATAAAACCATTAATGAATATTAAAACAGCGCCAAAATTTGCACAGTCCGATCAAAACTCATAACTTTGCACCGCAAACAAGGGGTACTAGCTCATCTGGCTAGAGCGCGACACTGGCAGTGTCGAGGTGAGCGGTTCGAGTCCGCTGTACTCCACCAACGGCGAATTCAGAGTAAATTCTGAGTTCGCTTTTTTGTTATGTAATAGCAAATGATTATCTTTGCAATATCTAATATACAAAATGATATCCCGACCTTATTTATACTTTTTGGATTTCGGTTCTATTTTGGTATTCATTGGCCCGAAATTGATGAGGACTTGTCGTTCGATGTCAAAGACTGGCAGTTCCTGTGTGGTCAATCCAAAACTCCAACAAGCTGTTGGAGTTTTGCCGTGAGAACGTGTCAATCATGTCATCACGAAATCGGGAGGGGGTGACCTCCTCTTAAATTTCATAAATTTAAGGCTCCGGATTTGCGGGGGTGCCCGAAAAGTGTTAATTTAGCGTCCTTAAATTTTGATAACGGCAATGGAACACAACAAACATAGATATTGCGTGATTATGTGCGGCGGCATAGGCAGCCGTTTCTGGCCTTACAGCCGCGCCAGGCTCCCCAAGCAGTTTATCGATTTCTTAGGCACGGGCCGCACTCTGCTGCAGATGAGCTACGACCGCATTACCCGCATACTGCCCTCTCAGAACGTTATTGTGATGACTAACGAGCGCTATCGCGACCTGGTGCGCGAACAGCTGCCCGACGTGCCCGCACAGCACATCCTTCTGGAGCCGGCACGGCGCAACACCGCCCCGTGCGTGGCATGGGCAACATGGCACATTCTTGCCCGCGACCCCAAGGCCTCGATAATAGTCATGCCGTCCGACCATATCATCACCCGCGAACCCGTCTTCGAGCAGAGTGTCCTCGCCGGTTTCTCGTTTGTCGAGGACAACAAGGCCCTCCTTACTCTCGGCATAACGCCCACACGCCCCGAAACAGGATACGGATACATTCAGGAAGGCGAAAAGGTGTCTGAGGATATCGCCAAGGTGAAGACATTCACCGAAAAACCCGACCTCGAGCTGGCCAAGGTCTTCGTGGCCTCCGGCGAGTTCTTCTGGAATTCGGGCATCTTTCTGTGGAGTGCCGCTTCGATCGCCGCCGCCCTGCGCGAGTGTGCCCCCGACATCGCCGCCGTCTTCGACAGCGTGCCCCTGTCGACATATCTCGACGCCAATGCCGAAACAGAATTTATCAACGCCGCTTTCCCTGCCTGCGTGAACATTTCCATCGACTATGCCGTGATGGAACGTGCCGCAAACGTCTACGTCGAGACCGTGGCCTTCGGATGGAACGACCTCGGCACGTGGAGCGCCCTCTACGACCTCTCGCCGAAAAACTCCGAAGCAAACGTTACCCAGAACTGCAACGTGCTGGCATACAACAGCCGCGGCAACATCTTCGCCGTACGCGGCGACAAACTCATAGTCGTCGACGGTCTCGAAGATTACATCGTTGCCGACGCCGACGGCGTCCTGCTGGTGTGCCCCAAGGCACGCGAGCAGAAAATCAAGCAGATGGTAACTGACGCACGCCTCAAATTTGGTGAAAAATACGAATAACCTGTCAACAATATGAATATCGACTCTATAATATCGGCCGCCGTTGCAAAGGCCGTGAAAAATCTTTACGGCATCGATACTCCCGCCGAAACTATTGTGCCGCAGGCCACACGCCGCGAATTCGAGGGTAACCTCACCGTAGTGGTCTTCCCGTGGGTCAAGGCCGCACGCAAGGCCCCCGAGGCCGTAGGTAAAGAGATAGGGCAGTGGCTCGCAGACAACGAGCCGGCCGTCGCCGCTTTCAATGTGGTGAAGGGATTTCTCAATCTCGTCATCACGCCCACTTTCTGGAACTCGGTGCTCGCAGCCATCGCCGCCGACCCCGAGTTCGGCACTGTGCCGGTCACCGACGCCAGCCCCCTGACGATGGTGGAGTACTCAAGTCCCAATACGAACAAGCCGCTTCATCTCGGTCACCTGCGCAACATCCTGCTGGGAAGCTCGCTGGCCAATATCCTCGCCGCCGCAGGAAACAAGGTGGTGAAAACCAATATTGTCAACGACCGAGGCATCCATATCTGCAAATCCATGCTCGCCTGGAAGAAATGGTTCGACGGACGCACTCCCGAGAGCGCCGGCGTCAAGGGCGACCACCTCGTGGGCGACTGTTACGTGGCATTCAGCTCGCATCTCAAGGACGAAGTCAATACTCTGATGGCTCAGGGCATGACTCAGGAACAGGCCGAGGAGGCATCCCCTCTGATGGCCGAGGCCCGCGCCATGCTCCGTGCATGGGAGGCCGGCGATCCCGACGTGCGCTCCCTCTGGCAGACGATGAACTCGTGGGTATATGCCGGGTTCGATGCTTCGTATAAGCGTATGGGCGTTGGCTTCGACAAGATTTACTATGAGAGCCAGACATACCTCGACGGTAAGAAAAAAGTGCTCGAGGGCCTCGAAAAAGGCCTCCTCTACCGGCGCGACGACGGCTCGGTGTGGGCGGACCTCACCGCCGAAGGCCTCGACCATAAACTCCTGCTGCGCAGCGACGGCACTTCGGTCTACATGACTCAGGATATCGGCACCGCCAAGCAGCGTTTCGACGACTATCCCATAGACCGGATGATATATGTGGTCGGCAACGAACAGAACTATCACTTTCAGGTGCTCTCAATCCTCCTCGACCGCCTCGGTTTCAGCTGGGGCAAGGACCTCGTCCACTTCAGCTATGGTATGGTCGAACTTCCCGAGGGAAAAATGAAGAGCCGCGAGGGTACGGTGGTCGATGCCGACGACCTCATGGACGAAATGGTGACCACTGCCGCAGAAGTGTCGCGAACTCTCGGTAAGCTCGACGGCCTTTCCGACAGCGAAGTTGCAAATATCGCCGAAATTTGCGGCATGGGTGCCCTCAAATATTTCCTCCTAAAAGTCGATCCCCGCAAGAACATGGTGTTCAACCCCAAGGAATCGATAGATTTCAACGGAAACACCGGTCCCTTCATCCAGTACACCTATGCCCGTATCCGCTCGGTGCTCCGCCGCGCCGCCGATGCCGGCATGACTGTCGGCAACTATGCCGACGTGGTACCTAACGATAAGGAAATAGCACTCATCCAGCGGCTGGCTGCATATCCCGACGTCGTGGCCGAGGCTGCACGCTCCTTCTCGCCGGCCCTGGTGGCTAACTATGCCTACGACCTCGTGAAAGAATACAACCAGTTCTATCACGATTGCTCCATCCTCCGCGAGGAAAACGAGGCTGTGCGCTCCCTGCGCCTTGCGCTATCGGATGCCGTGGCTCAGACCGTCCGCAAGGCTTTCGGCCTTCTCGGCATCGATGTGCCCGAGCGGATGTAAACCGCATCGCCCCGTTCTTTGTTTAATTTCTACGCAATCCTCCTATAATATATATATGTATAATCAGAACTATCCTCCTCAATTCGAACCCGAACGCTATGGTCGCTCCGGCGCCGCAATGGTGTCGGTTGTGAACTCCACCATGAAGCGTGTGTATGTCAAAATGACTCTCGGCCTGATTGTCACTGCAATCACGGCGCTGGTGTGCGCTTCCTCGCAGGCTTTCCTCCTGTTCATGGGCCAGCACCCGTGGGTGATGTTCGGCGTAATCATCGCCGAACTCGCTCTGGTGTTCGGCATCAACGGCGCGATAAACCGCATGTCGTCGGCAGTGGCATCGCTGCTGTTCTTCCTCTTCGCCGTGGTCAACGGCCTGATGCTCTTTACCATATTCGTGGCATACTCGCCGGCCGCTATTTACAAGACGTTCTTCATCACTGCCGGAACATTCGCCGCAATGAGCATCTACGGCTACTGCACATCGTCGGATCTCTCGAAAATAGGCTCATATCTGTTCATGGCCCTTATCGGACTGTTCATTGCCATGATTGTCAACTGGTTCCTGGGCAGCAGCACCCTCGACTGGATTATCTCCATCGTCGGTGTGTTCATCTTCGTGGGCCTTACCGCGTGGGATACCCAGCAGGTGAAACGCCTCGCAGCCGTAGCTCCCGCAGAAGCCGCCGGTAAGCTGTCAACCATCGGCGCCCTAACGCTGTACCTCGACTTTATCAACCTCTTCCTCTTCCTGCTCCGGATATTCGGCGGCGGAAGCCGCGACTGATTTGCCGGCTGCCGATGAGTGCGTTTCTCGCCAACTATCTGCCGCGATACAAAGCAATCCTCCGCCTCGGGCTTCCCCTTCTCATAGGGCAGCTCGGGGCTATTGCCGTTAGCTTTGCCGACAATATGATGGTGGGCCACTATTCCACGGCCGCACTCGCCTCTGCATCGTTCGTCAACAACTTTTTCAACATCGCCGTGCTGGCATGCGTGGGTTTCGCCAACGGCTTCACGCCGCTCATTGGCGCCATGTTCGCTCGCGGCGACGCCGCCGGCATCGGCGCCGCCGTGAAATGGGGTCTGATTGTGAATATAGTCTTCACTGTCGCCGTGGCAGCCGTCATGCTCTTCCTGTACTTCCGCATCGATATCTTCAATCAGCCCGAGAGCCTGATGCCGATTATCAGACCTTATTATCTCATAGTGCTCGCCGGGATGCTGCCTGTTTCCGTTTTCGCCCTGATGTCGCAGTGGGCGTTCGGCATCGGTAACACCGTCATGCCCACCATAATCGTACTGGCGGCCAACGCCCTGAACGTTCTCGGAAACTATATTCTCATTTTTGGCCACTGGGGTGCTCCCGAACTCGGCCTCTTCGGTGCCGGCATCAGCACTTTCACCGCACGGGTGCTCTGCATGGTGGCGATTGTGGCCGTGTTTGTCGGTCGTAAGGTCTACGCCGACTACCGGCGCGGATTTGGCGCCGCTCACCGCCCCGCCGGCATTGTCGCCAAAGTGGTGCGGACCGGTTTCCCGGTGTCCATGCAGATGACCTTCGAGACCGCCGCGTTCTCCGGCGCCGCCATCTTTGCCGGGTGGATAGGCGAAATATCCCTCGCCGCCCTACAGATCGCTGTCATCAGCGGCATGATCGGCTTCTGCATATATTACAGCATCGGCGGCGCCATGTCCATCGACGTATCACATGCCGCCGGCAAGCTCGACAACGCCATGATGCGCCGCTCCGCATGGGCCGGATATCACATAACTCTGCTCGCCATGCTCGCTGCATGCGCCGTGTTCTTCTTCGGAGGCAAAGCCCTCTTCAGCCTCTTTTCCGATGACCCGGACGTGGTGGCCCTTGCCGTGACCCTTATCGTGCCCATGCTCATATATCAGCTTGGCGATGCAACACAGATTACATTTGCGAACGCTCTGCGAGGTACCTCCAAAGTCATGCCGATGCTCTTCATAGCGCTGGTTTGTTACGTCGTCATCGGCCTCCCATCCACATATCTTTTCGCATTCACCTTCGGGATGGGTACGTATGGCATAGTGATGAGCTTCTCCGTCAGCCTCTTCCTCGCTGCTGCCCTCTTTTTCTTCTTTTTTATGAAGGCCACAAGGACAAATAACGGTGAAACGCGCCAAAACGCCTGACAACAAGCGCACTGTCGTAAAAGTTTATTTCCTGCTATGTTAAAATTCTGTTAAAGTCGCGAAAATATTTGCGCAGGCGGATTTTGTGGTGTAACTTTGCACTCGCTTTCGGGGAAAGCAAAACCGGAAGCAGCCATAAAGAGAACATTGAAACGATTACAATAGACTGAGAGTAGTACAAGAGCACTGCTTGTCCGTCCGGCCTCTTCGGGGCTGCGAGGACAGCGGACGACTCAAGTCAATTTCGACAGAAAGCTCAATAAGCGAGCCTGGCAGGACACAGCCACTTCGGAGCCGGCGCGCGCACCGCAGGGTGCGGCGGCGCAAAAGGCAATAAAAACAAAGAACTTGCCTT
>JAGATX010000021.1 GCA_017621055.1 Muribaculaceae bacterium
AATAAAACGGCCGAGTATTACGACCGCATTTATATCGGCTGGTGGGACGGCGCGCAGAGTCCGAACGGAAAATTTCCGCACCCCTACGTCGAAGACATCGAGATTGCAGAGGACAGGAGAAATTTTAACAATATCAACTTCTCCCTGCGAATCAATCACACCACGCTAAACCGCCGCCGTACCGCTCACTCCATAAACTCACGGCAAAAGTCCACTTTCAAATTTCTCTCCGACACTATCCCCAATCCTCGTGCGGTGTTCTTCATCAGGGGCAAGAAGTACCTGTGTGAAAAACTAACTGCGACATTCACGGAACACGGAATGTCGCAGCTAATCAAGGGCGTTTTTTACCCGATAGTGGAGTAGGTAAATTTTGTTACCGGGTAACAATCCATTTCATAGCGGAGTAACAAAAAAGAGGTCAGCCGACCTCTTTTCATATCTTGTTGTCTTACATGGTTCTTTCTTGGTTTTCATTTTCGCTATCCTTGATTGTACCCTCTGATAATCAAAGGGGTAACATTTTTCTTAGGATAACAACGCAGAAGCCCACGCCGATATGGATATACGGACTCACGAGCCGCACTCCGGCGGCAACGTTTGTCTGTGTATAGACATACCCATGGCATCTATCGTTGCTTGCATCCTGACAGAGATTGAAATTTTGCGAGAATTCCGATGAGTCAGAACATAAGCGCGATATACGCTTTTTCTTAATGTAATTAACCCGCCTCGGCAGCCGCTCTCCGGCTTTACCCTCGGCGTGGATGGCGCAAAATTAGCAATTAAATTTCATTTAAGTGTTAAAACGGAGGTTAAATTGTCGTTTTTGGCAAAAAAAAGTTGGAGTTACTCACGAATAATAGCCATAAGCGGCCGTGCAGCTTCGCTTATGGCTATTATTCGTGAAATATTTTGTGTCTCTCAGGGATTGTAGAGGTCGCGGTGGTAGAAGTTCATGATCTGGCGGGCTTGGTCGAGGGCTATGGGGGCGGGGCCTTCTGGGTCGGCTGCTGCGGCTTTCTCGTACGCGGAGATAGCGGCGGCTTTGTCGCCGCGCCGCCACGCTATGCGTCCGCGCAGGTATTCGGCATCGGCATCGACGGCAGAGCCGTCATCTTGTGGCGGTTCTGAGCCGCGTGCGGCGGTGGCGGCGTCGAGTGTGGCTATGGCGGCGTCGAGGTCGTTGGCGGCGATAAGTGCCTCTACGTCGGAGATCTGTTGCGGTGTCATCGGCCCGAGATCTTGGCGTTTACGATATCGAGCACGGCGGTTTCGGCTTCGGCGGCCTGGGCTTCGGCCTCGGCGGCGTCGTCGATGAGCCGTCGGGCGGCCTCGGTATCGGCAAGGCCGGCGGCGTTGATGCGCACGTTGAGAGCGGCGCCGCGCACGGCGGCACGTGCGCAGAGAGCGCCCACGCCGGCATCGCTGGCCGAGGCGGGGTTGCCGTGCCCGGCCACATATCGGAGCACCTCGAAAGTCTCGAGGGCCGTCTGCGCCGTGACGAGCGGCACCTGGGCGGCGTGAAGAGTGGCGGCTTCCATGGCGGCGCCGCGTGCCTCTTTCTCGGCGTCGGTGCCTTTGGGCATTGATAGAGCGGCCATTATGCGGTTGAAAGCTTCGGTATCGGCGTCGACCAGATGAAGGAGGCGTTCCATCAGAGCGTTGCCTCGCTCTGCAACGTCGGAGAACTCGCGCCAGCGCTCGTCCCAGCCGGCCTTGTGGGCGCTTAGGTTGGCCACCATGGCGCCGAGGGCTCCGGCGAGTGCGCCGAGATATGCAGCCACGGACCCTCCGCCGGGCGCGGGGCTCTCGGAGGCCGTCTCTTCGGCAAAAGCGCGGCAGGTGAAGTTCACCAGGCTCTTTACCGACGGCCGGCGTGCCGCTATCATATATTCTATCACCTTTTCAGCAGGATCGAAGGGCTTGAGCTCGTCGAGACCCATGCTCTTTATGGCCATGCGGATTATTTCGCGGTCGGGGATGCCGGTTGATCGCTGCTGGCGGTGCAGGAAATGGCGTCCGGCGTCGAGGAGCACGCGTTCGGGCACGACACCGACGATTTCGGTGCCTGTCACGCGGATGCCGCGTGCGGCGGCGGCGCGGCACACCTCGTCGAAGGCCACATGCAGGGGCGTTGCGGCTATATCGGTGATGTTCATCGATACCTGAGCGATGCCGTACTCGTCGATATACCAGCCTATTGCCTTTGTGCCTTTGAGGGTGCCGGGTATCATGAGGGGTTTGCCGTCGGGTCCGGCGAGGGGCTTGCCGGTGAGCTTGCCGCCTTCGCGGGCGGGACGCCCTTTTTCGCGGACGTCGAATGCTATGGCGTTGGCTCGGCGTGTGCTGGTGGTGTTGAGGTTGAAATTCACGGCAATGAGGAAGTCGCGGGCGCCGACAGCCGTGGCGCCGGTGCGTGCGGCAGCGTCGTCCCATGGGCGTGCGCCGTAGTCGGGAGCCTCATCGGGAGTTGCGAAGCGCTCGGCGAGAGCCTCGTATTCGCCGCGTCGGCATACAGCCAGATTTTTGCGCTCAGGGCGCAGGGCGGCGGCCTCGTAGGCGTAGCAGGGTATGCCGGCTTCGGTTGCCAGACGGTTGGCGAGGGCGCGTGCCAGCTCGGCGCATTCCTCCAGGGTTATGCCGCTCACGGGCACGAGCGGCAGCACGTCGGTTGCGCCCATGCGCGGGTGGGCGCCGTGGTGGTGGCGCATGTCGATAAGTTCGGCGCCGCGCACGGCACCGCGATAGGCGGCCTCGACTACTGCCGACGGCTCACCGACGAAAGTCACCACGGTGCGGTTGGTGGCGGCGCCGGGGTCCACGTCGAGAATTTCGATACCCTCCACGCTCTCTATAGCGGCGCGGATGCTGTTGATTATGTTCATGTCGCGGCCCTCGCTGAAGTTGGGCACGCATTCGATGAGTTGCTGTTTCATGGTGAGGTCTTATGTTGTTCTATTTAGCGCAAAGGTAAAAATAAAGAGATGATTATGCAAGCGGGGGCGGAAAAATCAGCTCAAAGGGCAAATAAACAAGGGCTATCCTCACGGACAGCCCTTGCTTTCTTACACATAGTACTTAATGTTAGATTTATATGTCTATTCCAGATTTACTAATATGAAAAAGCATTAACAAATGCTTGTCGTATCATTTCCGGTGCAAAGGTACGGCGATTTTTCAAATTGACAAAATTTTCCGCGAGGCGTGAAATTACAGATGAAAAGCAAAAATCAAGCACAGAGAGGGCCTGCGCTGAAATATTTAAAAATCGCGGGGTGAAAAGTATCGAAAATTAACAATTACAGAAATTAAGGATATTGAATGTTTTGAAGTTTAAAAACTGTTAAAAATTCAATATGCTTTGGCATTATGTTATAAAACATAATTTTGCGGCTGGTTTTTATCTGCGGTTTCTTGCGAGGGCTGCTATCTTT
This sequence comes from Muribaculaceae bacterium, assembly GCA_017621055.1. Classification (GTDB taxonomy): domain Bacteria; phylum Bacteroidota; class Bacteroidia; order Bacteroidales; family Muribaculaceae; genus CAG-873. Next base: position 3,438 of record JAGATX010000021.1, read on the forward strand.
CGTGCTGCGATTGCTCGGCGCTCTTCGGTGTTTGCGCCGGGGAGGCTTTCGAGCGGCGGTACTACCACGCGGGTGCCGGGGGCAATGCGGTCGGGGTCGTGAAGGACGTCGGCATTGGCCTCGTAGATAAACACCCAGAAGCTCTGCACGCCGTAATGGCGCCTGGCGATGACCGACAGATAGTTGCGAGAGTCAATTGTTTCGTAGACCGGCTCAGGGGCGACGGGAGCGGCGGGCGTGGGCGCCGGTGCCGGAGCAGCGGCGACTGGTTCTGGGGCTGGCGTGGGCTCGGTTTCAGCGGGCGTGGGCTCGGCCTCGGACAGCGGGTCGTCCGGCAAGGTCCGGGAAATGGTGTCGATTGGTTCTGAGGTCAGAGCCGGGTCGGACGTGGTGATGTCGGCAGGTTCTTCGGGGTCTACATTAATATTAGTGGCAACAAAGTAACCGGCAATGCAGCCGGCGGCGATTGCGCCGATGAGGATCCAGAGCCAGCGGTGCGAGTTTCGGGAAGGCTCGATGGAATATGTCGGTTCGTTGTCCTCCTCTTCCTCTTCGGGGAAGCGGTATTTGGGCTCGGGTTCGGGAGTGGGCTCGGGTTCGAGAGTGGGCTCGGGTTCGGGAGTGGGCTCGGGTTCGGGAGTGGGCTCGGGCTCAGGTATGGGTTCGGGTTCGGGAGTGGGTTCGGGTTCGGGAGTGGGTTCGGGTTCGGGAGTGGGTTCGGGTTCGGGAGTGGGGTCGAGGTCGGCAGGGTCGAGGCCATCGCTGAGCTCCACGCTCTCGAACATGGCGAAGGGGCGGTTGATTTCGTCGGCAAGTGCCTTGTCGGGTATGAAGTTCACGCCGGGTTCATTGCCGAATTGCTCGTCGGAGCGGCTGAACGTGCCGATACCGGGTACCGAAACGCTCTCGCCGTCTTCGAGGCGCTCGCACACTGTGGCAAAGAGTTCGCGCAGGAAGCGGCGCGAGGTGTTGACATCGCAGCCGGTGGCCTCGGCCACGCGGCCTATGAGTTGTGACAAGGTAAGGGTGTTATTCATGGCGCAGACGCTTGAGCAGCAGGGAACCGGGTTTGAAAGTGAGGGTTATTTCGGGCGGCAGGAGGATGTTTTTGCCTGTTGAGAGGTCGCGACGCACCTCTTCGGGGTGTTTCACGGGCGTGAAAGTGCCGAAGGTAGGAACGGCCACGGCATCGAGATCGGCGGCGGCTCGCCGCACGATGCCGGCCAGGGCATCGACGAGCGATTTCACTTCGTCGACCGGACGACCTGTGCGTTGGCTGAGAATGTTGAGGAGTTGTTTATTGTCCATATGCTGAGGTAGATACGTTTATTATTTCGGAGAGGGAGTTTGTAAAGCCACGGGAGCGCCGCTCGCATCGCACGTGACTTTCGGCAGGCATATACGAGGCGATATGTACCTTGTCGTGACCGAGCGCCGAGTCGTTGATGGCATCGAGGGCGCTCATCAGGCGCCGGGAGCGTTCGCGCATGGCCGGGTCGCCGAAAATGGAGGGCTGGGCCGAGGCGGCGGGCACGGCTTCGGGAATGTATATTCCGGCGCGTTTGTAGCCGAAGCCCGGGCGGAAGACAGCCGCAAGAGCCTTGTTGGCGGCGTCGGCGATAGTCATGGTGTCGGCAGTAGGTTCGTCGAGAGGGCAGTAGGCGCTGTTGCAGTACTGCGGACGGTCGGGGCGATGGGGATTTGTGAGGATAAACACCGACACACCCGTTGCCGCGCTGCCCTGACGGCGCAGGCGTCGCGCTATGTTGGTGGCGAAGAAGGCAAAGGCGTCGGTCAGGGCGTCGGCATCGGTGATGTCGGAGGCGAAAGTCCGCGAGCAGCACAGACTTTTGCGTCGGGAGTCGTGGTTTTCGGGTGCCACAGCCTCGATGCCGTTGAGTTCTTTCCATGTCCTTACGCCCGGCACCGCCAGCACGGCGCGCACATCGGCCTCGGGCCAGTCGGCGAAGGCCAGCGCGTTGGCGAGGGCATAGTTTGCCAGCCGTCGGCTCAGGCGTCGGCCTATACCCCATACATCGGCGAGGGCGGTGAGTTCCAGGGCTTTGCGGCGCTGCTGCTCGTCGGCGATGGCGCACACGGCGCGGTATGCGGGGTATTTCTTGGCAAAGCGAGCGGCGATTTTGGCGAGCGTCCGCGTGGGCGCCAGCCCCAGCGAAGTGGGGATGCCTGTGTGACGGCGCACACGCCGCACGATGTCGCGGGCGGCGTCGCGGCAGTCGTCGGCGCTCCATCCGGGGTCGAAGTGGATAAAGCACTCGTCGATGGAGTAAATCTCGATGTCGGGCACCACGGCGGCGATGGTAGCCATGACGCGCGCCGACATATCGCCGTATAGGCGGTGGTTGCCGGAGAGCACGCGCACGCCGTTGGCGTCGCATATGGTCTTGACCTTGAAATAGGGGTCGCCGCGACGAATTCCCAGAGCCTTGGCCTCGTTGGAGAGGGCGCAGGCACAGCCGTCGTTGTTGCTCAGCACTATGACGGGCACATCGCGCAGATGCGGGTCGAACACTCGCTCGCACGACACAAAGAAATTGTTGCAGTCAATCAGGCCGAGCATGAGGGGAAGGGGTGGCTGTCAGCGGCGGCGGCGCCGGTTGCTCTTGATGGTATGTGTCACCACGCCCCACACCTCGAAACGGCGGTCGGGGGTGACGAGAATGGGGTCGAAGGCCTCGTTGGACGGCACCAGCCATACTGCGCCGGGGGCAAGGCGTATGCGTTTGAGCGTGAAGTCGCCGTCGAGACAGCACACGGCCAGGTCGCCGTCGGCGGGTTCGAGCGAGCGGTCCACCACAATGATGTCGCCTTCCTCGATACCTTCTTCGATCATGGAGTCGCCGGTCACCCGGCCATAGAATGTGGCGGCGGGGTGACGCACAATCTCGCGGTTGAGATCTATGCTCTCGGTGATGCAGTCCTGTGCGGGCGAGGGGAAGCCGGCCTGTATGCCCATGTGTGCATACGGGAGGCTCAGGCTGCTTTCGGTGTCGGCGCTGTAGAAATCGATTTTGAGGTCTGGCATGGGCGGGGAAAGTGGAGAGATATAAAAAGGGGGAGGAGATATGAAAAAGAGCACGGCGGCCTGCGGGCCTTGATGGCGCGGGTGGCCGCCGTGCTGGTATGGGTGTTATCGGTTGCTCAATAGTTGCGGGCGATAATCACACGGCGTGCCGAAGGTTTGCCGGTGACCATGCATTTTCCGGGGGTGTCGTCGCCATCGAGAGGTATGCAGCGTATTGTGGCCTTTGTCTCGGCCTTGATGAGCTCTTCGGTCTCGGTGGTGCCGTCCCAGTGGCAGAGGAAGAAGCCGCCGCCGTCGATGCGTGCCTTGAAATCGTCGTAGCTGTCGCAGATGTAGGTTTTTTCCTGCCGCATTTTCAGGGCTTTGTCGTAGATGTTCTTCTGGATGTCTTCCAGGAGGGTTGCCACGCTGTCGGCGATGCCGGCCAGGGGAAGCGTCTGCTTCTCGAGGGTGTCGCGGCGCATGACTTCTACAGTGCCGGCCTCGATGTCGCGGGCGCCCAGTACCAGACGCACGGGCACACCCTTGAGTTCATAGTCGGCGAATTTGAAGCCGGGACGTTTGTTGTCGGCGTCATCGTATTTCACCGAGATGCCGAGTTCGCGGAGGCGCCCGACGATGGGCATCACCTTATCGGTGATGGCGGCGAGCTGGTCGGCGTTCTTGTAGATGGGCACTATCACCACCTGGATTGGAGCGAGGTGCGGGGGGAGTACCAGGCCGTTGTCGTCGGAGTGGGTCATGATGAGTGCGCCCATCAGGCGGGTGGACACGCCCCACGAGTTTGCCCATACATACTCGGGCTTGTTGTCGCGGTTAGCGAAGGTGACATCGAAGGCCTTGGCGAAGTTCTGGCCCAGATTGTGGGAGGTGCCGCTCTGCAGCGCCTTGCCGTCCTGCATCATAGCCTCGATGGTGTAGGTGTTGAGGGCGCCGGCAAAGCGTTCGTTAGCTGTCTTCACGCCTATCACCACGGGGATTGCCATGTATTTTTCGGCAAATTCGGCATAGAGCTTGATCATCTGGACGGTGCGTGCCTGGCTCTCCTCGGCGGTGGCATGGGCGCAGTGGCCCTCCTGCCAGAGGAACTCGGCGGTGCGCAGGAACATGCGCGTGCGCATTTCCCAGCGCATGACGTTGGCCCACTGGTTGCAGAGCACCGGCAGGTCGCGCCACGAGTGTATCCAGTTCTTATACGTGCCCCATATAATTGTCTCGGAGGTGGGTCGGATGATGAGTTCTTCCTCGAGTCTGGCTTCGGGATCGACGATCACGCCCTTTCCGTCGGGGTCGTTCTTGAGGCGGTAATGGGTCACTACGGCGCATTCTTTGGCAAATCCCTCCACGTGCTCGGCCTCGCGGCACAGGAACGATTTGGGGATCAGCAGCGGAAAATATGCGTTCTGCACGCCTGTTTCCTTGAACATGCGGTCGAGGGTCTGCTGCATTTTCTCCCATATGGCATAGCCGTAGGGCTTTATTACCATGCAGCCGCGCACGGCGCTGGGCTCGGCGAGGTCGGCCTTGACAACAAGCTCGTTGTACCAGCGCGAATAGTCCTCGGAGCGCTTGGTGAGGTGGTCTAATTCAACTGCCATGGCTTGTCAGAAAGGAAATTCTTCGTCGGCGGCGGGAGGAGCGGGTATTGCAGAGGGAGCGGCGGCGGGAGCTGCTGCGGCGGGAGCGCCGGCAGCCTCCACATCGGCGCGCCAGGCGCGGATGTCGGTGTACCAGCGGCCGTTGAACTCGCGGCTCTCGATGTCGAAGTATACTGTCACCTTGTCGCCGGGCTTGAGCTGTATGCGGTCGGCATTCTCGCCGAAGCAGGTAAAGGCTACTTTGCGGGGAAAGTTGCCCTCGGTGTTCTCGAGCACGTATTCGCGTTTTTTCCAGGCGTTTCCGCTTTTGGACACACCCGATACCTCCGGCAGGGCGTGGATAATGGTTCCTTTGATTTCCATCTGTTATGCTTTGTTGGGCTGTTAATGTTCGGTTTGTTATTGATTTGCAAAGTTACGCAAAATTCCCGAAATTCCGCCAAATTATCCGGTTTTAGTTTTACCCATAACAGTTGAAAGTCCTTAAAAGCGGCGATAAAATCGGCAGGCAGAAGGCGCCGCTCCCCGGCCACGGAAGACGAGGACGAAGTAGGTTACACATCGGTTACACTTCGGTTACAACTCTAAAAATATTTTAATTCTGTTAGCGAATGTAAACCATATTGGGCCGTGTTAGTTATATTTGCAGCGGGTTTCCTCACAGGGGCAAAAGCCTGCTCTTAATAATTGAAAGACAAAACAAAGCCGTTATATAAAAAATGATAACCAAAAAGGTTATAGACGCAATATATAAAAAGTATCGGAAGCTCCCCGAGAGCCCCGACTTCCTGGATATGCCGTTGCTGTTCGATTATGCCTCTGAACATCATAATATTAGCATAGACATGGACGGCCCCGTGGACAGCCTGCTGATAGGCAGTATAGACCGCGACTCGCCTTTTCATCGCATACCGCTGGAGAAAATCCACGCCATAGTGCCTTTCGAGGAATGGATAGCCATAGTCCTCCACTCGAGCATAATATTCCTTAACCGGAGGTCGGGCAAGGTGAGCATTCACATCCGCACGCACAAACCCACGCTGATGGACCGCATCCGCGATATGTTCGCGTAGCGGCGCTTTCAGGGTGAGGTTCTTGGCAAAGTCCGATAATGTCAGGCTGCCCGGCGGCAGCTTTTTTTATGTCGGGTCGGCTGCGGCTTCCTCGCGCAGGGCGGCGGCATATGTGGCTATGCGGTTCATCTGTGCGGGGATATCGATGTGCTGGGGACAGTGGCTCAGGCAGGTGCCGCAGCCTATGCAGTGGTCGGCCTGGCGCAGACGGGGCACGGAGCGGTCGTAGCCGTAGAGGAACGCTTGGCGCGCTCGCTCGTAGTCGGCGTCGCGTGGCATGTCGGCGCGCGCTATGTCGCCGTCGAGTACGCAGCGGTTATAGTGTGCGAATACCTGAGGAATGTTCACGCCATAGGGGCAAGGCATGCAGTAGCGGCAGTCGGTGCAGCCTATGGAGTCGTCGTTGATGATAGCGAGCGCCATGTTGCGCAGAAATGCTTCCTCGTCGGCATCGATTGGCACAAGAGGGCTGTAGGTAGCCACATTCTCCACCAGGTGATCCATCGAGGTCATGCCGCTGAGCACGGTCAGCACGCCCTCCGGGGTGCCGGCAAAGCGGAACGCCCAGCTTGCCAGACTGTTGTCGGGGCGTCGGGCCTTCATGGCACTGCTCACCGCGCGGGGCACGCGGGCGAGGCGTCCGCCAAGCAGCGGCTCCATGATCACGGCGGGTATTCCGCGGCGGTGCAGCTCGCCATAGAGCCAGTCGGTGTCGATTTCTCGCCGGTTTTCCTTCTTGCTCTGCTGCCAGTCCACGTAGTTGAGCTGTATCTGTACAAAATCCCACTGCACCTCGCCGCGGTCGTGCATGGCAAGGAGATATTCGAACACGGCGGGGTCGCCGTGAAATGAGAAACCGAGGTTGCGGATAGTGCCGTCGGCGCGTTTCTGCTTGAGGAAATCGAGCACGCCGTTGTCGAGATAGCGGCCGGACAGCGTTGCCATGCTGTCGTCGCCGCCGCCCACGGCGTGGAGCAGCAGATAATCGATATAGTCGGTGCGCAGATATTCGAGGGAGCGGGCGAACATAGCCGTGGACTCCTCGTAGCTCCACGTCGAGGGCGCGAAATTGGAGAGCTTTGTGGCTATGAAGTAGCTGTTGCGGGGGTGACGGGAGAGGGCCTCGCCCATGGCAGCCTCGCTGAAGCAGCGGCAGTATGCGGGCGACGTGTCGAAGTAGTTCACACCGTGAGCCAGGGCATAGTCTACCTGGCGGTTTACTTCGTCCTGATCTATGGGGGCGTCGGCGCCGTCGCCCACGGTGGGCAGACGCATGCAGCCGAAGCCGAGCAGCGATACGGTGTCGCCCGTCGTGGGGGTTGTGCGCGTTGTCATCGTTCCGGCCGGTGCGGCGGGGGTGTCGCAGGTGTTATCGGCTTGTTTACGGCAGCCGTCGAGCATGAGTGCCGCTCCGCCGAGAGCGGCTATGCGGAGGAAATTTCGTCGTTCCATATTGGGAAATAGGCTTTTAGAGAGGAGAAACAGCGGTCAGACGGCCTTGGACACAGATGGCAGCCGACGGGCCGCCGGTGTTGAGACCTACGGGGCAGTGGTATTCGCAGCTGCCGCAGCCTATGCAGCGGCTTTCGTCTACCACGGGCCGGCGCCGGCCGTCGGGACCGGTGATTATCGTTATTGCCCCGGCCGGACAGCGCCGCGCGCAGTTGCCGCAGTCCACGCCCTGTGCCATCAGGCAGGCGTCGGCGTCGACTATGGCAGTGCCTATGCTCGTCATGGCCTTGACGTCGGCGGTGAGGGGCTTGAGGGCTCCAGTGGGGCATACCTCCGAGCAACGCGTGCAGCCCGGCAGACAGTAACCGCCCGTGAATATCAGACGCGGCTGCATGAACGATGCCGCCGACGTATCGGGTTTGATAATACCCTGCGGGCAGGCGCTAACACACAGTTGGCAGGCCGTGCACCGGGCGGTGAGCCACGCCAGCGAGGGGGCGCCGGGCGGCACGGGGCGGCGCAGACCTCGCCGAGGCTGCTTGGCGAGCAGGGGCGAGAGACCGCCGTCGGTGGTCTTGTCGGCGGCGCTGACGGCGAGGGCGGCGCCGGCAATGGCCGTGCCCACAAGGAAGCTGCGGCGCCCGGGGTCGGAGGGGGTGGTCGGCGTTTTATGGTCTTTGTGGTTCTCGGGTTCTTTGGGGACTTTGGATTTTTTGCGGAGACGATAAGTGATGGCATTCTGTGTGCAGTTGCCAATGCAGTCCATGCACACCACGCAACGGCTCATGTCGATTTCATGATGGCGGGTGTCGATGCACTGGGCCTTGCATGTGCGGCCGCATCGGCCGCATCCGTTGCACCGGTCGGTGTCGATTACCGGGCGGAACAGCGACCACCGCGACAGTACGCCAAGCAGCGTGCCCACCGGGCAAATGTCGGTGCAGTAACGGCGTCCCCACATCCATGCCATCACAACCACCACGAGCAGGCTGGCGCCGGCCACGGCGGCAACCGGCCACGAAAAAGCGGCGGCGGGGGCTATGCCGGAGGTGATGAAGGTGCCGTTTTCGGCGGCAAGCGCCGCTGCCGCATCGAAGGCGGGGCGCCATGCCGGCACCATGAGCTGGCCGGCGATGCGGCCGTAGGCGCTGTAAGGGTCGAGCAGTCCTGCGAACGACGTTGCTATCAGTCCGCTGAGCCCGGCGGCGAGGAGCACGGTCATCAGGGCAAGCAGGGAGTAGCGCAGCCCCGTGGCGGCCTTGCGGTAACGGAACAGGCCGGCGGCACGGCGCCGACGTGGTGCCGTGCGGCGCCGCAGCCACGACACCACGTCCTGAAAAATGCCAAGCGGGCATATTACCGAGCAGTATAGGCGCCCGAAGAGCAGGGTGGCCACGGCCAGAACGACAAGAACGACCACATTGACGGCCAGGAGCGCCGGAATGAGTTGCCAGTGTGCCAGCCAACCTAAATGGGCTGCCGAGGTGCCGGTGATATCGACAAAAACAAGCGTGAGCGCCACTATGCTGACGAGAGCCGATACTGTGCGCAGTGGTTTGAGCGATTTTTGCATGGACAAGGTGTTCGGTTCAATGATTGGTTGGCACAAAAGTAAAAAAAATATTTCTAAACAGAAAATTTGAGTCCGTCATGGCATTTTTACCTTTTAAAAATTGTAACTTTGCAAACGATATGAACAAAGGAGCATTGCGTGCGGTTCTTCTCGCGCTGTTCGCCGCCATGGCGTGCAGCGCCGGCGCCATTTCGTTCAACCTCGACTCTATTGCGGAGTGGGGTCGCTTTCCGCGTTTCTGTGTCAACACATACCGCTGGGGCGACAAGTTCTTCAACGGCTACGACACCACCTATGTGAAGGGTACCGGCTATAAATTCAATGCCAAGGTCACTACCGAAATGTGGACCGACGGCTACCGTTTTACCTTGCCCAACAAAAAGAGCATACTGATGACGTCCGACCCTCAGGTTTCGCTCGGTGTGTACCTCACATATCTTGCCGTGTCGGCCGGTTATGACGTGAACATGAACCGAGTGTTCGGCGACGCCACCAAATCGCGCAAACGCTGGCGTTTCGGCTTCAACTGCATGCTCTTCGCCGCCGAAGTATACTATATCCGCAACGACGTGGGCACCACCATACGTCGTTTCGGCGATTTTCGCGGACATCTGCCTTTCAACAGCCTCGACAACACCACATGGGGAGTGGATGCCTACTATTTTTTCAACCATAAACGTTACTCCGAGGCTGCGACGTTCAATTTCAGCCGCTTACAGCGCCGCAGTCAGGGCGCTTTCTACACCGGCTTCAGCATCTACACTCAGAAACTGGATTTCAATTTCCGGAGCCTGCCCCCCGACATGCTGGCGCAGCTGCCGCCGCAGTGGAAGGACTACCACTACCGGGTGAACACCCACAACTACGCATTGCGTCTGGGCTACGGCTACAATCTGGTTCTTCCGCGCGGCTGGGTGCTCGGAGCCAGCGAGAGCCCTATTGTAGGCATCAGAAAGGGGTTTGTGAACAGCGACATCGAAAAAACATCGTTTTCGCTGTACAACCGGCTGAAACTCTCCGGCGTATGGAACCGCAACGACCTGTTTTTCGGAGCGATAGTGAAATTCGACGTCGCTGTGGTAAACGACAAAACCACCACCTACGCCGGCGCCAACCTCACCGCCGAAGCCGTCTTCGGCTACCGCTTCAACCTGTGGTAAATATGACCGTGAACGGTGTCTTTGCGATACTATAAAATACCGCAATAAAATCGGTAATTTCAAGGTCGCAAGCTGTAAGAAGCTTGCGACCTTAGTTCAGATAAGTCATTGAGGAATTACCAGCCGCTGGCCGACCTGGATACGGTCGGAGGTAAGGTTGTTCGCGCGTTTGATGGCGGCGACGGTAACGCCGTAGCGCTGAGCAATCTTGCTGAGGTTCTCGCCGCGGCGCACTTTGTGACGCACTGTCCGGGGGCGCTCGGCGCGTGCGGGGCGCTCCGTGCGTGCGGGGCGTTCGGCGGGTGCCGGTTCGGTGCGTTGTTCTGTCGCGGCGGGAGCCGGCGCCTCGGCCGGCGCGGCATCGGGTGCGGGAGTGCCTTCGGCAAAAGCGGCGGCGACAGCACCGGTGGCCGTGGTATCGGCCGGGAGTGCTATTGCCACAGACAGACTGTCGGTTACGATGGCTGTGGTATCGGCGGCGAGTTCGGGTTGTGCGGGTTCACGGTAGCGGCGCACGGTAGTGACTATTTTGAGACGGCGCCCGGCGCGCACGCGCTTGCCGCAGTTGTTGAGGTTGCGGATGGCGCGCACGGTGGTGCCGTAGCGCGAGGCTATGGCAGCCAGCGTTTCGCCGCGCCGCACGGTGTGCCACTGCACGATTTCCTCTTCGGTATATTCGCCGCGCGAGTCGCGGCCGACAGTGCCGCTGCCGGCGGGCTCCACACGCCCGCGGCGTGCGTAGCGCGAGGCGTTGTGGTTCACTATGCTGTCCTCGTTGGCCACATAGGCATAGGCCTGCAGCGACGGCAGGGTGAGCGGGTAGGGCTTTATGTCGCCAGGTATGATGTCGCGGCGATACTGGGGGTTGAGTGCCCGCAGCTCCTCGATGGGTATGTCGAGCACTTCGGCAATCTGGTCAAAATGCACGCGGCGGCTGACGTGAACGGTGTCGGTCACCAGGGGACGGCGGGCGAGGGCCGGCGATATGTCGTGGTCGCGGTGATAGGTCATTATGTAGTTGGCGGCTATGAAGGCCGGGAAATAACCGCGCGTTTCTGCGGGAAGGAAAGGATAGATGTCCCAGAAATCATGGGAGCCTTCGCCGGCGCGGCGCATGGCCTTGTTTATGTTGCCGGGTCCGCAGTTATATGCTGCGATGGCCAGTGACCAGTCGCCGAAGGTCTGATGCAGCTGCTTGAGGTAAAGCGCGGCGGCTTCGGACGATGCATAGGGGTCGAAACGCATGTCCACCAGACTGTTTTGCTCCAGACCGTAGCCCGTGCCGGTGGCCGGCATGAACTGCCAGAGGCCGCCGGCGCCGGCACGCGAGCGGGCGTCGGGCACCAGCGCGCTTTCCACCACCGGCAGGTACTTGAGTTCGCGGGGAAGGCCGTGGCGCTCGAGGGCAGCTTCGAAAATAGGCATATAGTATATGCTGAGCCCCAGCATGTTCTCCACCAGCTGGCGTTTGCGGGCATAGAAACGTATTGAATTGCTCACCACGCTGTTGTAAGGCATCTCTATGGCCACGGGCAGGCGGCTGAGCCGGTCCATGAGCACTTCTTCGGAGAACTCGGGGCCTTCGGCGCGATCCTCGTCGGTGTCGATAATGGCATAGTTCTGAAGGTACCAGTTCTCGAGCATGGCGCGGGTATTTGTCTCGGCGCTTTCGGGCATGATGAGTGTGGGTGTCATGGTGGCGTCCGAGACGTCGCGCACGTTGGTGGCGTGGGCGCCGACGGCGCTGCCGAGGAGCAGCAGGGGCAGCAGGCGGTGGATGGCGGTGTTCATAGCGGTGAATATATGAAGCGGAGAGGTTTTATAATTATATTAAGAGGTGATTGGTCTTTCAGAAAGTGATTGCGCAGACCAGGGCGGGGGCCGGGCGTATGTCGCGGCTGTCGCGCATCAGCGTGGGCGCCACATCAAGGCTCAGATCGGGAGTGATGTCGAAGTGGGATAGCGATGCATCGACGTAGGCGTCGACCATGGCGACGAGGTAGACGCCCACCATGGCGATTATGCACAGGTCGCGGTTGCGGCGGTAGAAGTTCTTGCGGCTCTGCATCACATTGGTCAGCCACTTTTTATCGAGGTCGCTTTCCTGAGTGGTGGGCGGGAAGAAGTTCATGTATGAGTTTGTCGATGGGTCGTTGTCCATCAGGTCCCGGTATGCGCGGGTGTAGTCCTGGAGCATGCCGTTGTTCCAGGATGTTGCATATCCCAGGCCCATGTATGCGCCCACCACGATTGGAAGTTTCCAGTACCGGCGGTTGTATATCTGGCCAAGGCCGGGGAAGAGGGCGCTGAGCCACACCGCCCGCTTGGGGTCGGGGTTGAATTCGACGTCGCGGGGCGTCCACACGTCGTAGGGGCTCTCGTTGTCGAGGCTGTCGATGGCGGCGGTGGGCAATTCGAGCGACACATCGCCAAGGAATAGCGTCACGCTGTCGGGACGCTCGGCGGCGATGCTGTCGGCGGTGACCCCGGAGGTGCCATGGCGGTGTTTCACAGGCTGACGTGCCGACAGCGACACCACGGCGAGCGCCACGGCGACGACAACGGCCACAAGTCGGCGGTATGCGCGCGCAATCCTAAGCATTGCCGGTGTTTATGGTGTCGAACATGGCTATCAGGCGCGTCATCTCCTCTTCGTCCTTGAAAGCGAAGCTTATGCGGCCGCGTCCCGAGGCGTTGACATCGAGTTTCACGGGAGTATGGAATACGTCGGCGAGCCTGTTTTTGAGAAAATCATAGTCTGCCGAGGCCATGGCTGTCCGGGGCTTCTGCGCTGACTTGCCGGCAGCGGCAGCCTTTACCAGCTCCTCGACGCGGCGCACCGACAGGCCCTCTTTGACGATGCGCTGATATAGCGCCAGCTGAGCGGCGGGGTCATCGAGGGCCAGCAGCGCGCGTGCGTGGCCCATGTCGACGAGCTTGTCGCGCAGACCCAGCTGCACCTCGGCGGGGAGGCGGAGCAGACGTAGGAAGTTGGCGATGGTGGCGCGTTTTTTGCCGATACGGTCGCTGAGACGCTCCTGCGTTAGGTTGTAGCGGTCGATGAGTTTGCGGAAGGTGAGGGCTATCTCTATTGCGTTGAGGTCCTCGCGCTGTATGTTCTCGATTAGCGCCATCTCGGTGAGTTCGGCGTCGTTGGCAGTGCGGATATAAGCCGGCACCTTTGTCAGGCCTGCCATCATGGCGGCGCGGTAGCGGCGTTCGCCGGCGATGATCTGGTAGGAATCAGGACCGGTTTTGCGCAGCGACAGCGGCTGGATGATGCCTAATTGAGCGATAGATGCGGCGAGTTCCTCGAGGCGCCCGTCGTCGAAGTCGGTTCGCGGTTGTTCTGGGTTGGGCGATATCTGGCTGAGAGGTATGTCGTTTATAGCTGTGGAGCCGGCAGTTTCGGTATCGTCCATGCTTATGAGCGAGTCGAGGCCGCGGCCCAGCGCATTGCGTCGTATTGTCATGGTGCTGTAAGGTAATGCGGTGATTGTCAGCCGACTTTGTGGCGTGTCTGATGGCGGCTGTGTTTGTGGATAATTTCGCGTGCGAGGGCCACGTGGGAGGTGGCGCCGCGGCTCTCGGGGTCGTAGAGCAGGGCAGGCAGGCCGTGGCTGGGAGCTTCGCTGAGTCGGATGTTGCGGGGTATCACGGTGTTGAACACCATTTCGCCGAAGTGGCCTTTGAGCTCGTCATAAATCTGGTTTGCCAGACGCAGACGGGCATCGTACATGGTGAGGAGGAAGCCTTCGATTTCGAGCGACGGGTTGAGGCGGCTTTTGATTATGCGGATGGTGTTGAGGAGCTTGCTGATGCCCTCGAGGGCGAAGTACTCGGCCTGTACGGGTATTATCACCGAGTCGGCGGCAGTCAGGGCGTTGACGGTGATGAGCCCCAGCGACGGCGAGCAGTCGATGAGTATATAGTCGTATTTGTCCTTTACGGGAGCGAGTAGGCCGGCGAGCACGCGCTCGCGCCGTTCCTTGTTGATGAGTTCTATCTCGGCACCCGCAAGGTCTATGCGCGATCCTACCAGAAAGAGACCGTCCATGCATGTGGGCACTTCGGAGCCGTCGAGAGGATAGTTGTCGACAAGGCATTCATAGATCGACGACGACATTGAGCGGGGGTCGATGCCATAGCCGCTGGTGGCGTTGGCCTGAGGGTCGGCGTCGATGATGAGCACTCTTTTGCCTTCGGCGGCCAGCGATGCCGCCAGATTGATTGTTGTGGTTGTCTTCCCTACGCCGCCTTTCTGGTTGGCGATAGCGATGATTTTTCCCATGCGTTAAGTTGAGTTGTGAGAGATTTACACTGCAAAGTAAACGAAAAGTTGTGAAACCCCGAAATAATGTTCCACGAAATTGCCACTTTTGTAGATAAAAAGCGCTAATAGGCCATTTTTCAGCGAAGTAAGCATGCTATTTTCACATTTGACCGAAATTTTTTAACTTTGTGGTGCCCGCAGGCGTTATAATCACGTAGCGTGGCGCCGCCTCGGCGCTCTTCATCACATAAATGATATAAAACACACCCTCTATGGACACAGAAATACCCACCCGTCCCCTCATTCTCATCAGCAACGACGACAGTATCGACGCTCCCGGCATCCATCACCTTGTGGAATGTGTGCGCGCCATGGGCGATGTCATTGTCATCGCCCCCAAAGAGCCTCATTCCGGCCAGTCGGCGGCGCTCACCGTCGGCGAGCCCCTGAAAATTGGCGAACGACCCTGCGACACCGAGGGTGTGCGCCTGTTCACAGTCGACGGCACGCCCGTCGACTGTGTGAAACTCGGCCTCGACGCCATAGTGCCGCGCAAGCCCGACCTTATGTTGTGCGGCATAAATCACGGCTCGAATTCCGGCACGGCAATAACCTACAGCGGCACCATGGGTGCCGTCCTGGAGGCCTGCATGGAAAAAATACCCGCTGTGGGCTTTTCGTTGCTCCACCACTCTATGAAAGCCGACTTCACGCTGTCGACGTCCTTCGTGGTGGACATCGTTGCCCGTGTGCTCGAAAAAGGATTGCCCGAGGGTGTGTGTCTAAACGTAAATATCCCTGCCAAGGTTGTGCCGGAGGGCATCAAGGTATGCCGCGCCGCACACGGACACTGGAGCGAGGAGTACAAACGCTATCTCTCGCCGTCCGGCATGCCCTTCTACTGGCTCACCGGGCGCTTTGTCAACGAGGAACCCGACGCCGACGACACCGACGAATACTGGCTAAACCGCCGCTATATCTCCGTCGTTCCCGTCACTCCGGACCAGACAGCCTTCGCCGCCATCCGTCCCGTCGAGGACCTCCTCAAGTAGAGCGGTTATTTCCTTTCCAACCGATTTCCGACTTGTGCTGTGTTTTAAGTCGTTCTCAACTCGTTTTGGATTCCCCAAGTATGCTTCAGAGTCTGAATAATAATAATTCAGCCGCAGTTGATAAAATCTTAATCCATCATATCATAACCGCTAACCGTTTTTTTTGAATACGAATATAAATTATTGAAACCAAAGACATTGCCGACCTGATCATGGCTCGAACAAACTTCGGCCTGAATCTGTAAGTGTATATTTTTGTATAGAACTCGTTGGCTTGTCAGGGTTTGTCATAGTTATATACCCCATAACTATTAGCGGGTTTAGAATCTTTCTCCTAAACTCGATACTGTCGCCACAATTTATAGACTTGATAATATCCTTAACTGTTAATGAACAGGCACTTAGGTGCTCAATTGTCTCAATCGAATGCTGACATAGCAAAGACTTGTCGACTGTCTTTTTCGACTTGTTCCAGACTTTTACAGATAACTGTTCAAGTATTTGTAAAAGTTGGTGCTTGTTTGATATACTGCATTGATATACAGAGGTTTTAACTTTTACAAATGCTTGACCCAGTATTTGTAAAAGTCTTGTGTCAAGGTCCTGATGGGCACCAATATCAGAACTTAAGCCATTAGTGTTAATCATGTCGCGACGGCATGG
This sequence comes from Muribaculaceae bacterium, assembly GCA_017621055.1. Classification (GTDB taxonomy): domain Bacteria; phylum Bacteroidota; class Bacteroidia; order Bacteroidales; family Muribaculaceae; genus CAG-873. Next base: position 19,328 of record JAGATX010000021.1, read on the forward strand.
TATGGTCAAAAGAAAATACGATCTATCATCGTCCGTCTCAATAACTGCTTTGTCTGACCCATTTTCTCTCAGGGACTTCTGTATTGTAGGGATTCCGGTAGCGCGACCTTCTGTCAGGTCAAGTTCTTTAAGAAAATCGCCTAATCTTCGATTGCGGTATCTTCGGGCCTTCAATTTTTGAGCGGCTTTTATTGCTTCGGCAGCTATAGATCTATCTGGACCGGAATAACTAAGAATATCAACATGTGTCGGTTCAATAGATATCTCAACGGGCTCGCGTTCTTGATAGTCGCGATGATACAATGCGTTAACTACTGATTCCTCGAATGCCTGATAGGGATAGTTGAACGCTTTATCGGACGTCTCATTATCATCAGGTTTTAAAATACGCTTTTTTATCACGTTAGTTCGCAGATAGGACAGAGTCTCTCTAATTATCTTCGGCACAGGTCCTACAATCTTTGGCACCTCAATCATAATGTCGGGATTCTCAATGCTCCCTCCAGGGAATATCACAATGTCGACCTGCGTTACGGGAAAGAACTTCTCGGGGTGTTCGCAGAACATCATAGCGGCAACATTCTTGATAAGCCGACTTTCAGATGGACCTGCCAACAAGTCCATCTCATCAAGGATATCAATCAAGGGACGTGCCGCAAAATTTTCGGCAAGTTTGCTCTTGACTGTTTTAAGATGTTCGTAAACAAGAATGCTTGAAATATCTTCAATTTTAATAGCTTCATTTCCGCGCTCATCGAATGGAATCCTGTTGGCAAGAGCTCTTACTTCATCAAGAGTTTCACCTCGTGCTTCAATAGTAGCGGATTTACTTCGTATGAAATATTTCAGTGGTGACTTGTTCTTTGTAACAACACTTTCCGGAATACAATAAGGTCGGTAGGAGCCGGTAGGGACCCAGATGGCAAGAACATTTTTGCCGTCGATCTCTTCAACCGATACCTTTGTGTTATATGAAACTGACCTTAAATTTGAAGATGAGATTTTAGCGTCATAACCCACCATATCCTTAAGTATACCATCGATGCTATCAATCGCAAGTCCTTTCACAGGACGCTTGGCAATACCGTTTTCATCCTGCTCCACGCCTACAAGAATATAGCCGCCGCCAGTATTTTCCAAATCCGTTGCAAAGGCACATATGGTATGGTAGATTTTGTCAGGATTCCATCCCGCCTTGAATTCGATACGGTTTGACTCGACTTTGCGCTTATTGAGGAGATCTTCTATGTTAATTGGTAAAGCCATATTTGATCGTTTCTTTCGTATCAGTCGGCGGCGTGGTATTCCACGAGGCCGGGCATGGAGTAGCGGATGGTCTTGGAGACTCCCACGCCGAAGTCGGCGGCGGCCTGCACGAGGATATCCTTGAACAGCACGCAAGTGGAGCCTACGAAGTTGAGCGACTGCCCCTGATAGTCGTAGGCAGCGATATTGCGTCGGAAGAAGGCCAGGAAGGCATTGTACACCAGGTTACGGGCATATTCGTTGTCGAGGTGCTCGGCCAGGAAGGTGGCATACTGGGCGAGGGTGCGCGACGGCAGCGGGTTGGTGTACACTCTGTCCATCAGGGCGTTGGCGCTGACCATGAACTTGTCCATGAAAGCGCGGCTTATCTCCTCCGGGGCGAGGCCGCGTATCACGTCGGCGATGAGGAGCTTGCCCATATAAGCTCCGGAGCCTTCGTCGCCGAGTATGTATCCTAACGGCGGCACAGTCTTGACTATTTCCTCGCCGTTGTACAGGCAGGAGTTTGAGCCGGTTCCGAGGATGCAGACAATGCCGGGTGAGCGCACCAGCAGGCCGCGGGCGGCGCCCAGCAGGTCGCTCTCCACTGTTACGGGTGTTTTGAACTGGGCGACGAGCGAACTCTCTATGATCTTGCGTTTTTCCTGCGATGAGCAACCGGCGCCATAGAAGTACACATGGTCCCAGCGGCGGCGGAAGAATGCCTCGCCCAGTTCCAGACGTATGCAGTGCGAGATTTCACGTCGGCTCTGGAAGAAAGGGTTGATGCCGGTGGTGAAAGCGTGCTCGACAATGCGCTCGCCGTCGACGAGCGCCCACTCGGTGCGTGTGCTGGAGCTTTCGGCTATAATTTTCATTGGCGGGAGTCTATTTCGTTGAGCAGGGTGGTTACTGCGGCTTCGAGCTGGGCGTCGCGGCCGGCCACGATGTCGGCGGGGGTGTTTTCAACGCGCACGTCGGGTTCAAGCTGAGTGTTTTCCAGGAAGGAACCGTCGGGGAGGCGGTAACCGACTACGGGGATGCCGTAGTACACCGAGGGGTCCTGCATGGTCACCCAGTTGACGGAAGTCATGGTGCCGGGCACGGGCATGCCTACGAGCTTGCCCAGGCCGCGATGGCGGTATACCCAGGGCGTGCCGTGGGCGTTGGAGTAGCAAGGTTCGGCCATGAGCATCACGGAGGGCTTGTTCCAGCGTCGCGAGGGCATGTCGCATGTGCGTTCGCCGCGGATCTCCTGCGTGAAGTATTTCTGGCCGCTGAGCAGCATTTCGATATCCTCATGGAGGCGACCGCCGCCATTCCATCGGATGTCGACCACCACGCCCTCGCGGTCGTTGTATTTGCCGAGAAGGTCGGAGTAAGCACGGCGGAACGACTCGTCGTCCATGCTCTCGAGGTGCACATAGCCGAGACGTCCGTGGCTGAGGCTGTCGACAGCGGCGGCACGCGAGCGCACCCAGCGGCGGTAGAGCATCGATGCCTGGCGACTGCGGGATATGGGTTTGACCACTACCTGGCGCGAGGTGCCGTCGGTTCCTCGCAGCTCGACGAGCACGCGCTTGCCGGCTTTCTCGTTGAGGAGTGTTTCCACGGGGTGTTCGGCGTCGATGTCCACGCCGTCGATGGCCAGCACGATGTCGCCGGCGGTGACTGAGGGATTTACCGTGGCAAAGGGTCCTTGCGGCAGTATTTCGGCTATGCGTTGTCCCGGGCCGGTGTATGTCATGTCGTAAAGCACACCAAGCGTTGCCGTGCGGTCGTCCACTTTAGTTTCGGAGGAGCCGGTGAAGCGGGCGCCGGTGTGGCTCACGTTGAGTTCGCCCAGAAGTTCGCTGATCATCTCGGCGAAGTCGTAGTTGTTGGCGATGTGGGGCAGGAAACGGCGGTAGTCGGCGGTGAGACGCGGCCAGTCCACGCCGTGCATGTCGGTGCGGTAGAAACGCTCGGCCTCCTCGCGTACCATATTGTCGAACATGAAAGTGCGTTCGGCGGCGGGGTCGAGGAGTTTTTCGGCCTCGTAGCTTATTGTTTCTGTCTTGGGAGTCATTTTCTGCATTTTGGTGCCGAAAATGAATATGGTTTCGCCGTCGGCCGAGGCGTCGAAGTGCGCCAGCGGGTCGCTCATGCGTTTTTTCATGTCGAGGTCACCTTCTTCGAGGTCAAGTTCCCAGAGGAAGCAGCCGTCGTCGGCCTCGGAGATGAAATATAGGGTTTCGCCGTCAGCGCTGACAATGGCGTCGCGCAGGTCGGTGGAGAAGGGGGTGAGGCGCACCTGGCGGTCGGCGATGCCGTCGGTCACGACGTCGATGTCGCCGTCGCGCTTGAGCACCGTTTCCTTGCCGGCGAGTTCGCGGTCTTCAGCAGAAATTCGGTAGTTGGTGAGCGAGGAGTCGTTCATGAACACCATCATGACATCCATCTGGGAGCCCCACGAGGCGTGGTTTCGCATGCCGAAGCGCTCGGTGGCGAAGATGAGTGCGTTGCCGTCGAGGGTCCAGCTCGGCGCGGCGTCGAAGTATCCGGAGTTGGTGATGTTGGTGAGTTCGCCGGTGGCCACGTTGAGGATGGCCACGTCGGTATATGGGTCGTGCTGGCGGTCGACAATCTCGAGGGCTATCCATTTTGAGTCGGGGCTCCAGCGGTAATAGAAGCCGCCGTCGCGCTGGCGGTATGTGCTGCCGTCGGTGAGGCGGCGGACACGGCCGTTTTCAAGATTTTTCACCGCCAGGATGTTGCGGTCGAGGATGAAGGCGAGCTGTTTTCCGTCGGGGCTGAGGCGCGGTGCCGTGCGTTCGTGGCCGTCGTTGTCGAACACCCTCGTTTCATCGATGAGTGTGGCATGCGAGAGGTCTCCGTCGGCACTGCCGCGGCGCGAGGTGGCGCGGTAGACGTTATATCGGCCGTCGCGTTCGCTCACGTAGTAGAGCGTGGAGTCGTTGCCCCAGGAGAGGTCGCTTTCGGCCTCGGGGGTGTTGCTTATCTGCTTGGTGGTGGAATACTCCACGGAGGTTACATAAACGTCGCCGCGGTATATGAATGCCACCTGCTTTCCGTCGGGCGATGCCACGGCCTGACGTCCCTGGCGGGTGGTGTACAGGCTCTCGGGCTCGTCGAGATAGTCGGCCACGATTTCGATGTCGACCTTGCGGGGTGCCGATGCGCCGGCGGCGAGGGTGTAGATCTCGCCGTCGTAGCCGAAGGCGAGGGTGCCGTCGGCGGCGCGCGAGAGGAAGCGCACGGGGTGTCGCCGCAGGTCGGTCACGGGCGTGGCGGCGGCATAGTCTCCGGCGGGGGCGCGGTATACGTTGAGCGAGGTCTGGGGCGCACGCTCGCTGATGAAATAGATGGCGTCGCCGGCATCTACGGGGCTGAGGTCTTCGCCGGGACGGTCCACCAGGCGTTCATGCTCGCCGGTGGCCGGCGTATAGCGCCATATGTCGCGAGTCACCGACGAGGTGTGGTGCTTGCGCCAGTTGTCCTCGAATCCTTTGACGTCTTCGTATACAAAGCTGCGGCCGTCGGGCGCCCACGATATGTTTACGGCGGGCGTGGCCAGCACCTGACGCGGCGCACCGCCTCCGGCGGGAACGGCATATACCTCTGTCATGCGGCCGGTGGGAAAGAGAGCCGACGAGGCCGGGTCCTGTATCGCTGCCGAGTACAGCACTTCGGTGCCGTCGGGACTGAAAGCCTCGGGTGTTTCCTTCGCAGAGTTATAGGTGAGGCGCTTCCACGACGGCGATGTGCCGTCGGCTGCCACGGTGAATATGTCGAAGTTGCCGTTGCGGTCGCTGGCAAAGGCTATGGTGCGGCTGTCGGGGCTCCAGATTGGCGAGGTCTCGTATGTAGGCTGCGAGGTGAGGCGCAGGGCGCGGCCCCCGGCGGTGGGCACGGTGTAGATGTCGCCCTTGTATGTGAAGGCTATGTGTGTGCCGTCGGGCGATATTTTGATGTCGCGAAGCCACAGGGGTGCCTCGGCCGATGCGGTGGCTGCTGCTGCGGCCGTAAGGGCGGCGATAAGTATCTTGTTCATAGGTTTGTCGTTGCAAAAAATGTGTTTGAGCGCAAAGTTAGTAAAAATTTCCCGAAGGCGCAAACCCTCAGAAATTGAGAATGTCGATTATGGGCGCAGAGGCACAAAAAAAGCGGCTGCGCCGGAGAGCGCAGCCGCCGAGGGTATGGGATTGACAGATGGATTTATTGGGCGACGTTGAAGATAACGATGCGGTTCCAGTTGTTGACGTCGTAAGGCTGTACTTCGGAGCCCTGTGCGCTGATGGAGAGGCGGTCGGGGTTGATGCCGTAGTCGTTGACCAGAGCGTTGCGGACAGCTTCGGCGCGGCGCTGCGACAGCCCCATGTTGTAGGTGGAAGTACCGGTGTCGCGGTCGGCATAGCCCACGATGGCTACATTCTGGTCGGGGTTAGCCTTCATCCATTCGGAGATGTTGTATACGTTGACCATTTCCATCGAGGAGATGCGTGAGCTGTTGAGCGAGAAGCGGACGGTGGCCATCAGAGGAGCGGGACCTTCTTCCACGGGCACTACTTCGGGCACTTCGGGGCAGGGCAGCTGGGCTTCGGCGGCAGCGAGGGCGGCAGCGGTGGTGCCGAGGGCGCCGCGCAGGTCGTTGACCTGATTGTTGAGGTTGTCGATGTATCCCAGATAGTCGCAGGGGTTGTACTGCTGGTATTCACGGCCACCGAAGGTGATGGTGAAGCCGCCGTTGAGGGTTACATTGATGTCGACGGGCCTGCCCCAGGCGATGTTGTTGAAGTTGTCGCCGTAGAACGATGCGCGGGCTTCGGCGAAGAAATCGACATACTTGCAGAGGCGGAAGCGGGCCTGCAGACCGCCCGATACGGGGAGTGTCCACGAGTTGTGTTTCTGTTTGCCGCCGTCGGTGAGGATGTTGGCGTTGTTGGGGCGATAGTCCCAGGTGTATGTTCCGCCAAGGCCTACGAAGGGTATGAGCGAGAACACGCGTTTTTCATTGACGCCGCCGAGGGAGTTGAACATATCCCACATAAAGTCGAGGTTGGCGCCTACGTAGTTGGCTTTGTTCATGTGGCCTTCGTGGTTCCAGTGGAGGGGACCGCCGTTGAAAGCCAGACGCCAGCCCATGTACGGGCTGAACCATTTGCCGAAGCCTACATTATAGTTGAGGCTGAGGTGGGCGTGGTGTTCGCCCTTGGAGTCGGTACCTTCCATGAAGGGGGCTGCGAAGCCGGCGCCGAACTGTATGAACCAGTTGTCGGTCTTGTTCACGTAATAGTGGGTCTTGCAGGGCACTTCGGTTACTACTGCCGTTTCTTCAACGACTATAGTTTCGTCCTGGGCGGAGGCCACAGCGGGGACCATCAGAGCACAGCAGGCTGCGGTGGTGAATAGAACGCTTTTTTTCATTGTGGTTGAATTGTGGATTTGTTAGACTTGTTATTGTTTGATTTTGTAACAAACGTGAAAAATTGTTTGTTCATAATAACCTTAAAAAATATTGCAGGGCGGCTTCAAAAAAGCCGCCCTGCAATATTTTTTGGGGGATTGGGAACCGGGTGTTAAGCGTCGGCCATGGCCTCGGGAGTGGCTTTCCGGAACAGACGGCCCACTATCTGGGCTATGGCGCCGTCGCCGGTGATGTTGCAGGCGGTGCCGAAGGAGTCCATGGCGATGTAGAGCGCTATCATCATGGCGCAGTCGGTCTCGGAGAAGCCGAGCACCGATGCCAGCAGACCCAGCGAGGCCATGATGGCGCCGCCGGGAACACCCGGAGCGGCTATGATTGTCACACCCAGGGCGGCGATGAAGGCGGCGAACATGGCTGGCGAGTAGGGCATGCCGTTCACTATCATAAGTGCTATGGCGCATGCCACTATTTTGAGTGTGGAGCCGCTCATGTGGATAGTTGCGCACAGCGGCACGACGAAGCCGGCGACGTTGCGGTCCACACCCATGGCGATGGTGCGTTCGAGCGTGACGGGTATCGTCGCCGCCGAGCTTTGCGTTCCCAATGCGGTGAAGTAAGCGGGGAGCATGGTGCGAAGCGCCCGCAGCGGGTTTATGCCTGAAAAGAGCGACGCCACGCCGTACTGGGCCAGGAGCACCACGATGTGGAGCACGAAAATCACTGCTATTATCTTGGCGAAGGTGGCCAGCACGGGAGCCACGGTGCCCGCCATGGTCATGCTCATGAAGATGCCGAAGATATAGAAGGGCAGCAAAGGTATTATCACCTTGGTGATCACCGTTTTGATAATCGAACGGAAGTCATCCAAAACAGCTCGCAGGGGAGCTGCGGCGGGTAGCGCGGCCGTGCCGAAGCCCAGCAGGAAGGCAAGGGCGAGGGCGGCGGTGACGCCCATCAGCGGCGGTATGTCGATGGCGAAAAAGGGCGCGGGAGCGGTGCCGGCGGTGGCGGCGGCTGCCGTGGCGTGCTCGCCGGACAGCAGGGCGGGGAAGATGGCGTCGGCTGTGAGGTATGCGGCGGCGCCGGAGGCGAAGGTCATGGCATACGCCACGGCCACGGTGGTGGCCAGCATGGCGCCGGCGCGTCGGCCCGTGTCGGCGATGGCGGGTGCCACAAAGCCTACGATGAGAAGGGGAATGACGAAGGCCAGCAGGCTGCCGAAGAGGGCGTTGAAGGTCGCCGACAGGCGCGCCGCCCATTCGGGCAGTATGAAGCCGGCGCCTATGCCGGCGGCGATGGCTATGATTATATATGTGAGCAGACGCATGGTATTTAGGTCAGAGGTCAGAGGTTATGCGAGGGCTTCTTTTTCGGCGGGAACGAGACGGGCGCTCAGTTCCCACAGCGAGTAGACGGGCACAAAGACTATGAAGAGGGTGAAGGGGTCGCCCGTGGGGGTGATGAGCGCCGACACTATCAGGAGCGCCACTATCGCGTGGCGGCGGTATGTGCTGAAGAAGCTGCGGCGCAGTATACCCATCTTTCCGAGGAGCCACGCCAGCAGGGGCAGCTCGAAGACGGCGCCCATCATCAGCAGGAGCGTGAAGAAATTGTCCATGTAGCTGTCCAGACTCACTATCGGGTGGATGGTGGCGCTGAGGGTATAGGTGGCGAGGAAGCGCAGGGTGAGCGGAAACACTATGAAATATCCTACGGCCACGCCGAGGTAGAACATGATGTTTCCCCACACAAAGGCGCGGACAATGCCGCGACGTTCGTCGGGGTAGAGCGCCGGTGCCACAAAGGTCCACAGCAGGTAGATGACGATCGGGAAGCCCGCTATGAAAGCGAGCCAGCACGAGGCCGAGAGATGGACGAACATCTGGGATGCCAGCTCAACGCTCACTATCTCGGCGCTGAAATCGCCGGCGGGGGTGGCGCCGAGGGCCTCGGCGGCGCTGTCGAAGAGGCGGTAGGTGGGGAATGCGGACGTGGTCGGGGCCATCACCACGCTGTCGAAGATCGTCGGCATGGCGATGAATGCCGCCACGGCAAGGACGCCCAGCAGCACGGCTATGCGCACCAGCACGGCGCGCAGAGCTTCCACGTGATCCCAGAATCCGCTGTCGGTCATCTCCGTTGTCAGGCGGCGCTGTCTTTATCCACAGGTTTTGTCATCTCGTCCTTGGCTTCCTGAAGGCCCTGGCGGAACGAGTGTATGCCTTTGCCGATGCCGCGCATCAGTTCAGGTATTTTCTTGCCGCCGAAGAGCAGCAGGATGGCCAGAAAGATTATCAACCATTCCCAGCCGCGCAGGTTGCCTAAAAAGAGGGGGAGAAATGTGATTGTGTACATAATTATGTCGGTTTTTCGGTGTTCGGTGTTCGGTGTTCTGGCGCCGGCGCCGGGCGCTCCTGCCTTTTTCGATGGTAAAGTTAGCGAAAATTCGCGGAAAATCACTACCTTTGCCGAAATTTTAGAGGCATTTAATAATCCGTAACATAAATAGAAGGAATAAATTGATGAAAGCGTACGTTTTTCCTGGACAGGGCGCACAGTTTGTCGGAATGGGCAAGGATCTCTACGACAGCAACGCCGAGGCCCGCGCCCTCTTTGAGAAAGCCAACGAAGTTTTAGGTTTCCGCATCACCGACCTCATGTTTGCCGGCACCGACGAGGATCTTCGCCGCACCGAGGTGACCCAGCCCGCCATTTTTATCCACAGCGTACTGCTCGCCAAGAGCATGGGTGCCGATTTCCGTCCCGACATGGTGGCCGGTCACTCGCTGGGCGAGTTCTCGGCGCTGACAGCCGCCGGCGCCCTCAGCTTTGAGGACGGCCTTCGTCTTGTTGCCGCCCGCGCCCACGCCATGCAGAAAGCCTGCGATGCCCGCGAGAGCACCATGGCCGCCGTCCTCGCCCTCCCCGATGAGAAAGTGGAGGAGATATGCGCCGCCACACCCGGCACGGTGGTATGCGCAAACTATAACTGCCCCGGCCAGATCGTGATATCCGGTGAGGTTGAGGCTGTGGATGCCGCCTGCGTGGCACTCAAGGATGCCGGCGCGAAGCGCGCCCTGCGCCTCAAGGTCAACGGCGCCTTCCATTCGCCGTGCATGGAGCCTGCCCGCGCCGAGCTCGCCGGTGCCATCGAGGCCACCGAAATCCACGAGCCCATATGCCCCGTCTACCAGAACGTCGATGCTCTGCCGCACACCGACCCCGCCGAAATCAAGGCCAACCTCGTGGCTCAGCTCACCGCTCCGGTGCGCTGGACCCAGACCGTCCGCAACATGATTGCCGCCGGTGCCACCGAGTTTGTGGAACTCGGGCCGGGTAAAGTCCTGCAGGGTCTCGTCGCCAAAATCGACCCCGCCGTGACCGTCGACGGCCGCCAGTAAATCAGGTTTAAATTTAAAATTAAAAATTGAGAATTTAAAATTAATTTACGCGCAGGGTGCTCCCGGTATCCCTGCGCTGCGCAAGGACGTCCAAACAGAACATCGGAGATGTTCCCCTATGTCCAACCCCGGGTTAGCGAAGCGCCACCTGGGGGATACGAAGCCACCTACAAACAACATAGCACCTCGGAGATACTGCGTTTTAACGCAGTATCTCCGAGGTGCTATAGGTAAATTTTAAATTCTCAATAGTTTTCGGCTTTGCGCTGGAACCAGCCCTGATCCATGCCGCATACGGGGCAGCGCTTGGGTGCCGATTTGGCGGTGATGGTAAAACCGCAGCGACGGCACATCCACTCCACGGGAGTATCCTCGTCGAACTCGGTGCCGCTCTCGAGGCGTTCCATCAGTTTGATGTATCGTGCCTCGTGCATCTGCTCCACCTTGGCGATGAGCTTATATAGGTTGGCGATTTGGGGAAAGCCCTCCTCGTTGGCCACGCGTGCGAAGTTCTCGTAGAGGTCGCCCCATTCCTCTCGCTCGCCGGCAGCTGCGGCGGCAAGGTTGGCGCGGGTGTCGCCGACCACGCCGGCGGGGTAAGCGGCGGTGATTTCCACTGTTCCACCCTCCAGCAGCGAGAAGAACTGCTTGGCATGGCTGAGTTCCTGCTCGGCGGTTTCGAGGAATACGGCGGCTATCTGTTCGTAGCCTTCCTCCTTGGCCTTGGCGGCAAAGAGGGTGTAGCGCGAGCGTGCCTGACTTTCGCCGGCGAACGATGCCAGCAGGTTGTGTTCGGTGCGGGTGCCTTTTATACTTTTTGTAGGTTCCATAGTTGTATTGGTTTTTTGTTCGTGTTGTCGTGACTTACGCGATTACAACGCAGAAGCGCAAGATAAGGTTCATGAACAAGAGAATGTTCATGAAAATGTGGCGCGAATGTAACTAATTCGTAACAATTGCAAAACTTCCGTAATCATGGGCGTCGAACCCCCTGCCCGCGTGTTTCAATGAAAAGAAAGAACCCCTTCCACACACCTCTCACCTCATACCTCTGACTTAAAATGCCTACTCTCTTCCAAACCCGCCTCATAGCCCTGCAGCGCAACCTGCTCAACTTTGCATACAGTCTCACCGCCAACCGCGACGACGCTTACGACCTTCTGCAGGACACCACACTGAAAGTACTCGACTCCGAGAGCAAATACCGCAACAACACCAACTTCAAAGGCTGGGTGTTCACGATAATGCGCAATCTGTTCATCAACAACTACCGCATATCGGTGCGCAACACCGTGGTGACCGACAGCACCGACGAGCAGGTACTCCTCAACCTCAGCGGCGAGAGCACCGGCTACGAGCCCGAGGGTGCCATCACCGCCCTGGAGATACGCCGCGCCCTGAACTCGCTGCCCGACGACTACCGCCGGCCATTCGCCCTCTTTCTGCAGGGTTATAAATATAAGGAAATAGCCGCACGCTATGGCCTGCCCCTCGGCACCGTGAAAAGCCGCATTTTCATGGCCCGGCAGCGCATGCAGCACCTCCTTGCTTCGCTGAAATACGACAGATAAGTCAGGTTTAACATACTTTAACGGATTTATGTGACTTTGTAACTGAAAAAGCGTTAATTTTGTGGCGCTTTTGGTCTTGCAGGCCCTGAGATTTCTTACTTACTCGCGCCTTTTAACCTTGAATTGAATTGTCGAGCAATACAAGTGTTTTATCTTTGAAAATAAAGCAAATCTAATACATAATCAATCAAATTCATTTAACCTAACTTGTAATGAAGAAAATTTACGTACTGATGCTCTCGCTCTGTGTAGCGATAGCAGCGAATGCCGCCGCCAGCCAGCTGTATATCATCGGCAATCCTGCCGGCGGATGGAGCCCCATGAAGGGTATCGAGATGACCCAGGTAGAAGACGGCGTATTTACCTACACCCTGGAAGCTACGGGTGACACATGGTTCGGTTTCGCCGATGAGCTTCTCACCTCCGAAGATTGGGGTACTTTCAACAGCACCTACCGCTATGGTGCGGCTTCAAGTGACTTAGATGCTGACGCAAATCGCACATCCACTATGTTAAAACCGGGCAGCAATTCCTGGAAAATAGGTGTCGGCAAATGGGAACTCAAAGCCAACACCAACACAATGCAGCTTACCGTTACAGAACTCGGTGCTGTAGTAGTGGAATACGCTTACGCCATCCACGGCAACCTCTGGGTCGGAGCCACCGACTGGTCGGCCAGAGCCATGGAAGAAGTCGACGGCAAGTGGGTTCTCACTGCCGACTGCAGCAATACCGGCAGCTTCGGCATTCGCAAATATGTTAAGGGCGGCGACATCAACCAGCAGTCAGCGTGGCTTGCAGCAGCAACACCCGCCGATGCCAATCTCACCCTCGGAACTCCTGCAAATGTAGGTGCCACCAGCACCAACTTCAACTGGGGCTTTGCCGGCGAGAGCACATTCATCTTCGACCCCGAAGCCATGACACTCACCGTAGAGAATGGCGACGCTCCCGAGCCCGGGCCCGTGTTCAACGGCATTACCGTGTTCTACAAAGCAACCAAGGTCCGCGACCACATCAACGTTTACATGTGGAACAGCGAAGCCGACGAAAATCAACCATGGCCCGGTGAGCGAGCAACTCTCATCAATGAGGACGAGAGGCTGTGGATGTACAAAGTAGAGGGTAAAGTCTACGGCAACGTGATTTTCAACGTGGACTATCAGATGTCCACCGCAGTCCAGACACATGATGCCGCCGCAGTTCATGGCAAAATCTACACTATTAATGACGAGACGATCACCGTTGGTAACAACACACGCTATGTTGCTCAGGATGCCGGCATGTTCAGCGCCGACAGCTATGTGAACACCACCCTGGCAGCCGTTCTTGTAGATCCTGAGACAGAAAACCTCGCTATCGATGAAGAGGCCGGCAGCATAGCAGGTCACACCGACAACACCAAAGAGACATTCACACTGAAAGCCACCACGTCAGAGACCGATCACGAGGTATTCTACCGCGTTATCGCCGGCACAGCCCCCGCAACCTATGCCGCCGCCGAGACCCCGAGCTTCGCAGGTTTCGTGGCCGCCGAGAACAATAAGATCGAAGTTCCCGCCGGCAATGGCGAGCTCCTCGTCAGCACCCGCGTTCACGGCGTTCTCTCCACTCCCAAGAGCTACACCTACGACGTAAAGAACGACGTTACCACCGGTGTTGAGAACATCGAGGTTGAGAACGGCGCCGCTGCCGAGTACTTCAACCTTCAGGGCGTTCGCGTTGCCAACCCCGAGGCCGGACACGTTTATATCCGCGTTGCCGGCGGCAAGGCCGTGAAAGTACGCCTCTGATATCTGAACGAAATTCAATTTGACCTGACTCAGCTGCCTGCGTGCGGCTGATATCCCCCTGCGAGGCTGTGCCGCACCTGCGGCGCAGCCTCTGCCATATATTGGCAGCCACATCCGCCAAATAAATAACATCAGTCACATCACTCACATCACTCACATCAGTTACATCAGTCACCCCTCCCCATCACAGTCATAAACACTTTTTAACGCAAAAGTTTGTAAGTATTTGCGTATTTTTGCGACAAATAAGGTGAAAGAGCCTTAATAACGGTCTTTCGCCCGCAAAACGCATACAGAAATCAACAAAACCAACCATAAACAAACAAGATGAAAAAAATCTTTATGCGCGGCCTTGCCGTGGTGAGCCTGCTCCTTACGGGAGCCTTCGCTCTCAACGCCCAGAGTGCCGCCGACCTGCCCCAACTGCCCCAGGACTCCAATGTCATCATCGGGCACCTCGATAACGGACTCACATATTACATCCGTCACAACGAGAAACCGCGCGGCCAGGCCGACTTCTACATCGCACAGAAGGTGGGCTCCATCCTCGAAGAGGACAACCAGCGCGGTCTCGCCCACTTCCTGGAGCATATGTGCTTCAACGGCACCGAGAACTTCCCCGAAAAGGGCATCATCAACTGGCTGGAGAGCGTGGGCGTGAAATTCGGCCGCAATCTCAACGCCTATACCTCCGTCGACGAGACAGTATATAATATATCGGCCGTACCCGTCGCCCGCACCAGCGTTCAGGACTCGTGCCTGCTCATCCTCCACGACTGGAGCACGGCGCTGACCCTCGCTCCCGAGGAAATCGACGCCGAACGCGGTGTTATCCACGAGGAATGGCGCCAGAGCATGGTAGGCAGCATGCGTATCTTCGAAAAGGCTCTCCCCGCCATGTACCCCGACTGCCGCTACGGCTACCGTCTGCCCATCGGCACAATGGATGTGGTGGACAACTTCCCGCACCAGGCTCTGGTGGATTACTACCACAAGTGGTACCGTCCGGACCAGCAGGCCGTTATCGTCGTGGGCGACATCGACCCCGTGTATATCGAGAACAAAATCAAGGAGATCTTCTCGCCCATCGCCATGCCCGAGAACGCCGCCGAGCGCGAGTACTTTGAGGTTCCCGACACCCCCGGCACCATCTTCGCCATCGGTTCGGACCCCGAGATGCAGATGCCCGTGGCCCTGATGTTCTTCAAGACCGACGACATACAGCTCCCCCGCGAGATGCGCAACACCCAGATGTTCTACCTCCTCGACTATATGAAGAACATCACCCAGATGATGCTCAACAGCCGCTACGAGGAACTCTCCAAGAACCCCGAAACACTCTTCGCCAGCGCACAGGTTGAATTCGGCGACTATTTCCTCGCCAAGACCAAGGGCGCCGTCAGCCTCGAGGTTACCGCCAAGGGCAACGACATCATCCCCGCTTTCGAGGCCGCTTACCGCGAGATTATCCGCGCCGACCAGGGCGGCTTCACCGTCGGTGAGTACGAGCGTGCCCGCGACGAGTTCATCTCGCAGGTGAACCGCCTCTACGAGGAGCGCGCAAACCGCGAGACCGAAAGCTTTTCGCGCGAGTATGTCCGTCTGTTCGTCGACAACTATCCCGCTCCCGGCATCGAGGTGGAAAAGCCCCTCTACGAGCAGTTCGCCGGCCTGCTGAACGTCGACGCCATCAACCAATGGTTCGGCTCGCTCATCCAGGACGACAACCGCGTGGTGCTCATCCTCATGCCCGAGGGTGAGGGTTACACCAACCCCGACGAGGACGCCCTCGCCACCGCCCTCGAGGCCATCGACGAGGAAGACCTCGAGCCCTACCGCGACGAAGTGCGCACCGACCCCCTCATCCCGCAGCTTCCCGCCGCCGGCAGCGTGACCTCCACGCGCCATCTCGACGAATGGGACGCCACCGAGTACACCCTCTCCAACGGCGTTAAGGTCGTGGTGAAACCCACCACCTTCAAGAACAACGAGATAGTGTTCGAAGCCCAGGCCCTCGGCGGCGCCGGCGCCACCCTCGACCAGACCGAGGCTCCCAGCATAATGTTCGCCCCCATGGCCATGAGCTCGTACGGTCTCAACGACTACTCCAACTCCGACCTGCAGAAATATCTTGCCGGCAAACAGCTGGAAATCGACTTCAACTTCACCGACTATGTGCGCAGCATGGACGGCCACAGCACCGTTGCCGACCTGCCCACACTCATGGAGATGATCTACGCCTACTTCACCGGCGTGAACATCACCGAGCAGGAGTATGCCGCCACACAGAGCATGCTCGCCGGCATCCTCGCCAACCAGGAGACCAATCCCCAGTTCATCTTCCTCAAGGAAGTTAAGCACGACCTCTTCGCCGCACCCTCGGAGCAGAGCATCACGCCCGCCGAAATCGGCGCCGCCAAGCGCGAGACAATCATAGACATCTACCGCTCCATGCTGGCCAACGCCGCCGACTATACCTTCTACTTTGCCGGCACCATCGACGAGGCTACCTTCATCCCCCTGATGGAGCAGTACATAGCCACCCTGCCCGCCAACCCCACCGCCACCACAACCACATATACCCACAACGCCGACTTCGAAATCCGCGGCGGCACCGCCGAGAGCACCCACACCTGCGCCATGCAGACGCCCCAGAGCTGGGTATTCATAATCTTCAGCGGTCAGATGGAATACACACCGCGCAACAAGGCCCTGGCCACCATCGCCAACCAGATCCTCTCCAAGCGTCTTCTCAACAAGGTGCGCGAGGAAATGGGCGCAACATACTCCATCGGCGCCAACGGCGGCCTGAACCGCACGAGCCTCAACAACTTCATGTGCCAGATCGCCTTCCCCATGAAGCCCGAACTTAAGGCCGAGACCCTGCCCATCATCCGCCAGATTATCGAGGAGATGACGCAGAACGTCACCGCCGACGAGCTCGCTCCCGCCATCGAGTACCTCAACAAGATGGCCGTCGAGAACCTCGAGAAGAACGAGGAATGGGTAAGCGCAATGTCGGCAACGGCCATCAACGGCGTGCAGACATTCACCAACGCCGCCGAGACCCTCAACGGTATCACCGTCGAGGATGTGCAGAACTTCGTGCGTGCCGTTCTTGACCAGAACAACTACCGCACCATCGTCCTCGACCCCGACGCCGCATCCATCGAGGCCGCCGCTGCTGCAGCACCCGCTCCTGCCGCCGAATAGTCTCCCCGCATCCCACCCACACAAGAGGCCGCATCCCCCCGGGCGCGGCCTCTTGCTGTGTTTTTGTTTTGGTGGTGTGGGAAATTATTGCTATGTTTGCAATGCAGAAAAAAGAGAAAGATAGTATGCGCTACATAAGCACCAACGGAAAGACGCCGGGCACCACTCTGGCACATGCCGCCGAGGCGTGCGTGGCGCCGGACGGCGGTCTGTATATCCCGGAGCGTATTCCGGAACTGCCGCGTGCGTTTTTCAACAACTTAGGCGACATGACGATGCGCGACATCGCTTATGTGGTGTGCTCGTCGTTTATGGACGGGGAGTTCCCGGCCACCACCGTGAAGGAAATCGTGGACAGCGCTTTCGCCACTGAGGCTCCGCTGGCGGGCGTGGGCTTTGACACCCATGTTCTGGAACTTTTCCACGGTCCCACGCTGACGTTCAAGGACTACGGATCGCGGTTCTTCGGGGCATTGCTCTCGCGTGTGCCGGCACCGGGGCGACGCCGCGTAGTGCTGGTGTCGACCGTCGGCAACAGCGGCGCAAGCACGGCCTACGGCTTCGGCGGCGAGAAGGGCGTGGAGGTCTTCGTTCTCTATCCCACGGGTGTTCTGGGCCGCATGGCTCGCCGCCAGTTCACGGCAGCGGCGCCCAACGTCCATGCCCTCGAAGTCATAGGCACCATCGACGACTGCAAGGCTCTTGTTGCCGCCAGCGTGGCCGACGAGGGCCTGTCGGAGCTGTCGCTCACCTGCGCCAACTCGCTGAACATAGCGCGTGTGCTGCCGCAGGTGGTGTTCGCCTTCCACGCCTATGCCCGCATGCTCGGCGCCGGCGTGCGCAATGCCGGCCGCGCCGTCTACTCCATCCCCTGCGGCAACTTAGGTAATCTTGTGGCGGCGCTGATAGCCCGGCGCATGGGTCTTCCCATGGGCGCCATTGTGGGCGTGAGCAACGCCAACGACGCCCTGCGTCGCAATCTGGCGGAAGCCGCCGGACCCGACGAACGGCCGGTGGCCACCTATGCGCCGTCGATGGACCTTCTCCGCCCGTCGGGGCTACCCCGGCTGACAGCTCTCTGCGGCGGCGCCGACGGCGTGGAGCGCGAAATCACCGTCGCCGCGCCGGTGAGCGACCGCGACATTGCCGCCGCCATCCTGCGCCTGCGCACCGACTACGGTTATACCATCGACCCACACGGCGCCTCCGCCTATGTCGGCGCCATGCGCGCCCAGGCGCCGGCGGGTGTGCCCCGCGTGGTGTTCGCAACGGCACATCCGGCGAAAAATCTCGACATCATGACGGCGATAACGGGCGCGCCCGTCGAACTGCCCGTGCAGCTCACACGTTTTATGAGCGGAGGGCGTCATCCGCTCGTCATGCCGGCAACCATGGCTGCGCTGCGCCGCGCCCTGCTCGCAAACCCTCGCAAATAACCACATAAAACACTGAATATAATGGCCAACAAACGACAACTCAAGAAATTCATACGCCACAACTGCGGAATGTTCGCCGCCGAGATACTGCTGGCACGTGCCGAGTTCCCCGAAATCGACCGCAAGACCGTGTACGACATCGTGCGGGCTCTTGCATCGCTGCAGACGCGCACCCTCTCGCGCGCCAATGTGGCCTACGACCACAGCCGGCGCGACAGCGACCCCGCCACTTACCGCAAGGAGCGCTCCGCCTACTACCGCAAGGCCTACCGCCGCCTGCTCGACGAGTACTACACCTCCCTCGACGACATTCTCAAGAAAATGAATGCCGCACTGCCCGAAAACGTGCGCGCCATGCTCAAGGAGGCCGCCGCACAATGAATCTTGCCGCCCGCATCCTGCGCATGGCGGGGTGGACGGTGCGCGTCACCGTGCCGGACTACCCCAGGTGCATAATCTGCGTGGCGCCCCACACCAGCAACCTCGATTTCATCGTCGGCAAGCTGGCCTATGCCGCCGTCGGGCGCAAGGCCGGCTTCCTGATGAAGTCCAGCTGGTTCTTCTGGCCGTTAGGCTGCTTTTTCCGGGCCATCGGCGGCGTGCCCGTCTACCGCGGCGACTCGCGGCGGGGCTCGCTCACCGAGCAGCTCACCGAGCGCTACCGCACGTCGGAGCGTCTGGTGCTCGCCATCACGCCTGAGGGCACGCGCAGCCGCACCGACCGCTGGCATACGGGCTTTCTGCACATAGCGCGCGAGGCCGGCGTGCCTGTGGTGCTCGGCGCCATCGATTTCGGCACAAAGCGCGTGCTGATAGAGCGCACGTTCACACCCACGGGCGATGTGGAGGCCGACCTGAGGGCCGTAAAAGACTATTACCGACAATTCACGGGACGACACCCCGAAAAATTCACTGCCGAATGAATACCATCACCGACCGCCTGCGCGTGGCGGCGCTCCCCCTCGACATCGTGTGGGGCAACAAGGCCGCCAACCTCGCCGCCGTGGCCGCCGCCATGGAGCACCTGCCCGCCGGCACCGACATCGTTGCCCTTCCCGAGCTGTTCACCACCGGTTACTCCGACGATCCTCTCGCCGCCGACGCCATGGCCGAGACAAACGGCGGCGACACCATAGAGCACCTGCGGCGTCTGGCCCGGCGCTACGAATGCGCCTTTGCGGGCACTTTCCTGGCGCGCACGGCAAACCGCCTGTACAACCGCGCTTTCTTCATCGAGCCCAACGGCGACGAGACCTTCTACGACAAACGCCACCTCTTTTCGCTCAGCAGCGAGGCAAAGATATTCACCGCGGGAGCGCGGCGTCCGCCTGTCGTGCGGTTCCGGGGATGGAATATCGCCATGGTGGTGTGCTACGACCTGCGCTTTCCGGTGTGGTGCCGCTGCCGCCGCTCGGCCTACGACCTTCTGCTGGTCCTTTCCAACTGGCCGCAGGCGCGGGGGTATGCCTACGAACATCTGCTCATTGCGCGAGCCATCGAGAACCAGTGCGCCGTTGTAGGCGCAAACCGCGGCGGCAAGGATGTATATGGCGACTACGACGGGCTGTGCCGCATCTACGACTGCCGCGGCTACGAGCTGCCGCCCGTCGACGATGCCGCGCCTTTTGTCGC
Organism: Muribaculaceae bacterium; assembly: GCA_017621055.1. Lineage (GTDB taxonomy): Bacteria > Bacteroidota > Bacteroidia > Bacteroidales > Muribaculaceae > CAG-873. Next base: position 39,047 of record JAGATX010000021.1, read on the forward strand.
CGCCGACCTTAGTCTGCAGAAGCAGAACCATTACCGTACCACCTTCCCGGCGGGCAACGACGCCGACGATTTCGACCTTATCGACGCGGGCTTCTGACGCGCCGGATCAGTGCAGCGCTGACCGCAGGTTGCGCAGTATGCGCGATATTATCCTTGACTGGTTGCGGAACTTGGCGATACCTACGCCGAGACCCACGACGCCGCCGACGCATGCGCCGATAAATCCGCTCATATTGTTCATATACAGGAACCAGATCAGGGGCACCAGCACAGCCACGCCCATTACTATTCCTATGGCGAGCAGGCGCCACCGCCACTGCATTATCTTCACGCAGTGGGCTATGGCCGTGACTATCGGCATATTGCCGTAGTCGCAACTGAGGATGAACTTGCGGAAACGGATGATGATGAACATCTCCACGGCGCCGAAAACCGCGTAGATGACCGATATCCAGCCGGGAATGCCCATAAACTTGAGTGCCGGCGACAAAACAATTATGATAACGGCGCACGCCAGCGGGAAGTTGTAGCTGTGCGCCAGTTCGGCCTGCGACGACGAGGCTTTGCCGGCGGCCAGCGCCGCCGCCAGCCGTCTGTTTTCGGCTTCGAGGCGCCGGGAGGGCATCGGCATGCCTCCCCATGCACGGCGCAGGCGCGATATGTCGAGATTATCGTGTTCCATGGGCGAAGTGGGAGAGTTTTTCTTTGATTCGATGTAGTTTGACGGCCACGTTGGCCCGGCTGATACCGGTGATGAGCGCTATCTCGTCGTAGGGTTTCTCGTCGAGCCAGAGGGTGACGACAGCTTTTTCGAGAGGGTCGAGGCGCGATATCAGCGAGTGGAGATACTTCACATCTTCCGCCACATTGCGGCTGTCGGGGTCGTCGGCGGGTTCGGCGGTGATGTCGTCGAGGCTCAGATTGTCGCCGTGGCGGTCGTTCCGCCGGTGCCAGCTGATGCACGTGTTGATGGCCAGGCGGTACAGCCATGTGGACACGCGGGCGTCGCCGCGGTAGCTGTCGAGGCCGTTCCACAGGTTGATGAGTACTTCCTGATAGAGGTCGTCGAACGATGCCGAGGCCGACGAATAGAGGTAGCACACCTTTGCGATGAGCGCCTTGTGCCCGTCGCTGATGTCCAGAAATAGCCGTTCGCGTTCCTCGGTGGTCATATTATACAAGACGCGGGCCGCTGCGTAAAATTACAGCGGCCCGCGTTTTTTTATTCGCCCGGCTTGATTTCGGGGGTTGTAGCCTCGGTTTGCGGAGGTACTTCCTGAGCACCGGCGGTGTTTATCACTATTTTACCGGCATCGGGGTCGTAGCCGACCAATATTTCGTCGCCTTCGGCGGCTTTGCCGGCAAGGAGGGTTTCGGCAAGTTCGTCCTCGAGGTATTTCTGGATAGCGCGCTTGAGGGGACGGGCGCCGAACTGCACGTCGCAGCCTTTGGAGGCTATGAAATCGCGGGCTTCGTCGGTGAGCGTGATCTTGTAGCCCAGACCTGCCAGACGGCGGTAGAAGCCGGCAAGTTCCACATCGATAATCTTATAGATGGCGTCGCGGTCGAGGGTGTCGAAGATCACCACATCGTCTATGCGGTTGAGGAATTCGGGAGAGAATGCCTTGTTGAGGGCTTTTGAGAGTACGCCGTGACTGAACTCGCGGTCTACCTCGTGGGTGGCGAAGCCCACGCCGCTGCCGAACTCCTTGAGCTGGCGGGTGCCGATGTTCGAGGTCATTATCAGGATGGTGTTCTTGAAGTCTATGCGTCGGCCCAGACTGTCGGTGAGCCGCCCTTCGTCCATCACCTGAAGCAGGAGGTTGAACACGTCGGGGTGCGCTTTCTCTATCTCGTCGAGGAGAACCACCGAGTAGGGGTGACGGCGCACGCGCTCGGTGAGCTGTCCGCCTTCCTCATATCCCACATATCCGGGAGGTGCGCCGATGAGTCGGCTCACGGTGAATTTCTCCATGTATTCGCTCATGTCGATGCGGATGAGGGTGTCGGCGTTATCGAAGAGATATTCGGCGAGCTTCTTTGCGAGCAATGTCTTGCCCACGCCCGTGGGGCCAAGGAACATGAACGTGCCGATGGGCTTGTTGGGGTCCTTGAGGCCGAGGCGGTTGCGCTGTATGGCCTTTACGATGGTCTCTATTGCTTTTTCCTGGCCGATGACGGCTTTTTGGAGGGCGGGACCCATCTGCACCAGGCGGATGCCTTCGGCCTGGGCTATGCGCTGCACGGGCACGCCCGTCATCATGGCCACGACTTCGGCAACCTTCTCGGCACCGACGGTCTCGCGGTGCTTTGCCATCTCGCTTTCCCAGTTGCGGCGCTCCTCGTCGAGGCGGCTGCCGATTTCCGCGGCCTTGTCGCGCAGGCGCGATGCCTCGGCAAAGTCGTGGCGCGTGGCGGCGGCTATCTTGGCGGCGTTTGCGTCGGCAAGCTCGCTCTCGAGCTGTTCTATTGCCGGCGGAACGGCCACATTGCTGATTTTCACGCGCGAGCCGGCTTCGTCGAGGGCGTCGATGGCTTTGTCCGGGAAGTTGCGGTCGCTGATATACCGGTCGGTGAGTTTGACGCACGCCTCGAGGGCTTCGTCGGTGTATGTCACGCCGTGGTGCTCCTCGTATTTGGCACGTATGTTCCGCAGAATTTCGAGGGTTTCCTCGGCAGTGGTGGGTTCTACCATCACTTTCTGGAAGCGGCGCTCCAGAGCACCGTCCTTTTCGATATTCACACGGTATTCGTCGAGTGTTGTCGCGCCGATGCACTGGATTTCGCCGCGTGCGAGGGCAGGTTTGAGCATGTTTGCGGCATCCATGGAGCCCTGGGCGTTGCCGGCGCCGACAATGGTGTGGATTTCATCGATGAAGAGGATGACGTCGGTGTTGCGGGTGAGCTCGTTGACAATGGCTTTGAGGCGCTCCTCGAATTCGCCGCGGTATTTGGTGCCGGCCACGATCGATGCCATATCGAGCGATACCAGGCGCTTGTCGAAGAGAATTCGGGGCACCCGGCGCTGGATGATGCGGAGTGCCAGACCCTCGACAATGGCGCTTTTGCCCACGCCGGGTTCGCCGATGAGCACGGGGTTGTTCTTCTTGCGGCGCGAGAGAATCTGGGCGAGACGCTCGATCTCGGTGTCGCGGCCCACCACGGGGTCGAGGCGTCCGTCGGTGGCGGCACGTGTCATGTCGTTGCCGAATTTATCGAGCATGGGTGTGTCGGCCTTGCGTCCGCGGGCACTCTTTGGATTGGCGCGCTGTTCGCTCTTCTGTCGGCTCCGTTCGGGGTCGGGGTAAGCGCCTGCCACGTCGCCGTCGCCGTCATCGTCGCTGTCGCTGTCGGCCACATCGCCGTTGTCGGCCATGAGGCGGCGGCGCAGGCCGTCGTAGGTTATGCCGGCGTTGAAGAAAGGGCGTATGAGCGTGAGCTCGCGCACTTCCTTGTTGTGGAAGAGCGAGAGCAGCAGGTGCTCGGTGTCGACAAGCGGTGCCTTGAGGTAACGTGCCTCCAGGATGGCCAGTTTGAGGATTAGGGATACCAGCCTGTTGTAGTACGCGGCATCGTGGCCGTCGGCGGCATCGTCTTCGTAGAGAGCCATGTCGAGTTCCTGACGCAGGTCGGCAAGGCGGCTGTCGCCGACGATGGTTTCCATCACTTCGGTGCTGCGCAGCCCCGGCTGGATAAGTTCCAGCAGCAGGTGGGCCGGCATGATTGTTTCGTTTCGGTGACCGTCGGCCTGCACTTTGAGCCGCTCTATGAGGGCCTGCACGCCGGGGGTGTATCGGTTGTTTTCCATATTGTTTTCAGAGGTTTGAGGGCCGCGCGGTTGAGCGTCGGCTTATATATAACGTAAAAGGAGCAATTTTCGTGCCAAAAACCGGCGAAAATAATGCCTGTCGCATTTTTGCCTGTATTTTGACGGCTGTTTGAAAAAAAATGAGTAATTTTGCGTGCAATTAAAACCCATTATCATATGTCGTTTATTGCAGACCGAGTACAGATGGACGGACTCACTTTCGACGATGTCCTGCTCATTCCCGCCTATTCCGAAGTATTGCCCCGCGAGGTAAACACCGCCACATTGTTTTCGCGCAACATAGGGCTTAACGTGCCCATAGTGTCGGCGGCGATGGACACCGTGACCGAGAGCGCTCTCGCCATCGCCATAGCGCGCGAGGGCGGCATAGGTGTTATCCACAAGAACATGAGTATTGCCGAGCAGGCGCGCCAGGTGCATGCCGTGAAGCGTGCCGAAAACGGCATGATCTACGATCCGGTGACCATACGCCGCGGCAGCTCCGTGGGCGAGGCTCTGGCGATGATGCACGAGTACCACATCGGCGGCATTCCCGTTGTTGAAGGCGACGGCCGTCTGGCCGGCATCGTAACCAACCGTGACCTGCGCTTTGTCCGTGACCTCAGCCGCCTTGTCGACGATGTTATGACTTCCGAAGGTCTCGTGACGACATCCACAACAACAAATCTGGAAGAGGCTGCCGAAATACTGCAGCAGCATAAGATAGAGAAACTGCCGGTTGTCGACGGCGACGGCCGGCTCATAGGGCTGGTGACATACAAGGACATCACCAAGGCCAAGGACAAACCCAACGCCGCCAAGGACTCGCTGGGCCGGTTGCGAGTGGCCGCCGGCATAGGCGTCACCGCCGACAGCCTGCAGCGCGCCGAAGCCCTTGTGGAGGCCGGCACCGATGCCATAGTAATCGACACAGCGCACGGCCACAGTGCCGGCGTTGCCAAGGTTCTCAAAGAGGTGAAGCGGGCCTTCCCCTCCATCGACGTGGTGGTGGGCAACATAGCCACCGGCGATGCCGCCCGTTTCCTTGCCGACGCGGGCGCCGACGGTGTAAAGGTGGGCATCGGTCCCGGCTCGATATGCACCACCCGTGTTATCGCCGGCGTGGGCGTGCCGCAGCTAACCGCCGTCTACGACGTTGCCAAAGCCCTTTCCGAGTACGACGTGCCCCTCATTGCCGACGGCGGCATACGCTACAGCGGCGATATCGTCAAGGCTCTTGCCGCCGGCGCCCACTCCGTCATGCTCGGCGGCGTCCTCGCCGGTGTGGAGGAGAGTCCCGGCGACACTATCATCTTCAATGGCCGCAAGTACAAGACCTATCGCGGCATGGGCTCGCTCGAGGCCATGGAGCGCGGTTCCAAGGACCGCTATTTCCAGGGCGGCGAGACAGACGTGAAGAAACTTGTGCCGGAGGGCATCGCCGCGCGGGTGCCGTACAAAGGCTCGCTCTATGAAGTGGTGTACCAGATGCTGGGGGGGCTGCGCGCCGGCATGGGCTATTGCGGCGCTCCCGACATCGAGGCACTTCACCATGCGCGTTTCACACGCATCACCGCCGCCGGTGTGGCCGAAAGCCATCCTCACGACGTGGCCATCACCTCCGAGGCGCCTAATTACAGTTCCAGAGGTTGAAATCGCACAATAAACGCGCAGGCGCTACGTTATAAATCACAGGGAGGATACGTCCGCCCCGTAAAAACGCGTCAATCACCTTTCTTACAAATGAAAAAGACAACCATAGCAGCCATAGCCCTCGCCCTGGGCAGCGCGGCTTTCGCCGCCGACAACGATCCGGTGCTGATGAGCATCGACGGCCACGACGTAAGGCTCAGCGAGTTCGAGTACCTCTACAACAAGAACAACACCCAGCAGCTGCAGCCCCAGACCCTCGATGACTATCTGCAGATGTTCATCGACTACAAACTGAAGGTCGCCGAAGCCGAGCACGCCGGCCTGGACCGCACACCTGAATTCCGGACAGAGTACAACAACTTCCGGAGCGACCTGGCAAAACCATATATGATAGACAGCGCGGTGATCAACGCGCTTGTCGACGAGGCTTACGGTTTCTATACCACCGACGTGCGCGTGAGCCACATAATGCTTCCGCCCACACCCGGCGCCGCTGCCGCCCTCGACAGCATACGCAGCGCCATCCTCGCCGGCACAACCACCTTCGAGGCTGCCGCCGCCGCAAACTCCATGGACCGCGGCAGCAGCAACCGCGGCGGATACATGGGCTACGTCATGCCCGACCGTCTGCCTTATCCCTTTGTCAAGGCCGCCCACAGCACTGCCGTCGGCGAGATATCGCCGGTGGTGAATTCGGGTTTCGGCGAGCACATCATTCGCGTCGAGGAGCGCAAGCCCGCCGAAGGTCAGGTGCTGGTGGAGCATATTCTTCTTCTGACGCGCGGCAAGAGCCCTGCCGCCGCCGACAGCATCCACGGCGTCATCGATTCGCTGTATAACGTGGCAGTCGCCGGCGCCGACTTCGCCGACCTCGCGCGCCGCTTCTCCGAGGATCCCGGCACACGCGCCCAGGGCGGCCGTCTGCCCTGGTTCGGTCACGGCGCCATGGTTGCCGACTTCGACAGCGTGGCCTTCGCAATACCCGCCGGCACCATTTCGCAGCCTTTCTCAACCTCGTTCGGATATCATATCATCAACAAGCTGGACGCCAAGCCCGTGGAGAGCTACGCCGAGATGCGGCCGCGCCTCCTTGAGGCTGTCAACGGCGACGAGCGCGCCGAGCAGAGCCGCGAGGCTATCATCAACCGCGAGCTCGACCGTTTCCACGCCCATCTTGTTGAGAAAGGCTTCCGTCAGGCCCGTCGCGTGATGGAGCGCTGCGGCGGCTACGACTCCACAGCCATCGCCCGTCTGCGCGGCATGAACAATGTCGTCGCCAAGTACGACGGCGGCAAAGTCACCCTCGCCGACGCCATGGGCAGCGTGGCCGTGACAGCGTCGACAAATATCGACGATGCCATCAATCTCATCAAGGGCGCCGCATGGGGCATTACCCGCTCGCGCGTGATGGAAAGCTACCGCGACGACCTCGCCCGCGAGAATGCCGACTACCGCAACCTCCTCAACGAGTACCGCGACGGCATCCTGCTCTATGAAATCTCCAACCGCGAGGTATGGGAGAAGGCCGCACGCGACACAGTAGGCCTCAACGAATACTTCCATGCCAACATCGACCGCTACGCCTGGGACCAGCCCCGCTTCAAGAGCTACATCATCTTTGCCGCCAGCGACTCGCTGCTCGGCGTGGCACTCAATTATGCCGACAGCATCGGCGACCTCGCCGCCACAGCGCCCACACAATTCACCGCCGCCATGCGCAACCATTTTGGCCGCGACGTGCGCGTGGAGCGCGTCATAGCCTCGCAGGGCGAGAACGCAATCACTGATTATCTGGCCTTCGGGGGCCCGCGTCCGTCGGCCGACCAGGCGGGCCGCTGGGTGGCTTACGCTCCTTACCGCGGTCATCTCATCACCGTTCCCGAGGAGGCCGCAGATGTCCGCGGCGCAGCCATAACCGACTACCAGACGGAACTGGAACGCCGCTGGGTGGAAGGTCTGCGCGCAAAATACCGCGTCAGCCTCGACCGCAATGTGTTCGACCGCCTAAAAGCCCGACAGGCTCAATAGGCCATGCCCCGTAATCTCTTAACCGTCGCCCTCGCCGGCGTCCTCTTTGTCGGAGGCTGCCGCGGGGGCGATGATGTTACAGTGCCTGCCGATGCCGTGGCTACAGTGGGCTCACAGACCCTTACGCGCGACGAGCTGCAACGCAACATACCGTCAGGACTCAGTGCCGACGACAGCACTGCTCTCGCCCGCGCTTACGTGCGCGACTGGGTCGACCAGAGGCTCATCGAGCAGGTGGCGGCGCGCGATGTGGATATTGAGGAAATTGACCGTCTCACTGCCGACTATCGCCGCGAGTTGATAATGAGCCGCTACCGCCACGAAATGGCGCGCCGTGCCGATACCGGCGAGTTTGCCGAAGACTCGCTGCGCGCATATTACGATGCTCACGGCCGCGATTTCACCCTCGAGCGCCCGCTGATGCAGGGCATATATCTCAAGGTCGCCGACGAAGCCCCCCAGCTAAGAGTACTGCGCCGCCTCTACAAGAGCGACCGTCCCGTAGACCTCGACCGCCTCGAGAAGGAGGCACCGGCGGCAGCAAGCCATTACGACTATTTCCGCGACCGCTGGGTGGACTGGGAACAGATCGAGAACCGCATACCGGCCGATTTCAGCGCCGCCGATGTGGCAGCCATAGCAGCCGGTCAACCTTTCGAACTCAGTACCGGCGGGTTCACCTATCTTTTGAAAATCAGCGACGTCATACCGGCAGGTCACATCATGCCCTATGAGACGGCGCGTCCGCTGGTACGGGAGCGCATGCTCACGGCGCGACGTCGAGCCTTCGACATGCAGTTGCGCAACGACCTGTACGAAAGCGCCCTCGCCTCCGGTCAGCTGGTGGTATATTGAGGTAGAGTCTCAATACCAGTCGATGCCGTTGGAGTAGGACGAGCGTTTGTCGTACTTGAGATCCGAGAGCATCGACGATTTGACTGCGATGTGGAAGTTATAGCTCTTGTACGGACCCACGGGCACAAAGCTCGCGCGCATGCTGAAGCAGTGGAGATCGCGCGAGATGTTGCAGTTCATGTAGGCGAGCTTGTGGGTATCGAAGTTATAGCTCGCCGAGAACGAGAAATTCCATCCCGGAGTAGGACGTATGTTGCCGGATAGCGACAGATTTTGCGTTATTCTGCCGTCGAATTCCATTTTTTGGCGGTTGAATGCGCCGTAACCGTAATTTATGGAGTAATTCACGGTCAGACTCCACGGCACGGGCCAGCGGGCATAGCCGTCGGAGTTCATTTCGAGGTTGGAACCGCCGTTAGCTGCATCGTTGAGGCGGCGGTCGTGTTCTTCGCCGCTTTCGTTGTCATTGTTTTCGTTGCCTCCGGCGCCGGCGTCGTTGTTATTTTTTTTCCGCTTGAAAGTATCGTTGTTGAAGGTGTATGAGAACGAAGTTCCGGTGCGCATGAGCCTGCCGAGCCCTTTGCCGGCGCTGATGCGCAGGCGGTCGAGCTTCACGGGCGTGCCGTTTTCGTTGAGGCCGTAGGTGTATAGATCCCACGTGGCCGAGAGGTTGAGGTTGAAGCTCTTGGTGAGACGCAGCATGATGGATGTGGTGAGATCCGACCAGCGCAGAGAGTCGGCGGCGATGTTGTAACTTTCGTTGATATTAAGGTTCTCGATAAGCGATATTTTTTTCTCGCCGGTGGAATCGGCATCCGATTTTATCTTCATTTCCAGATTGTTGGATAGCGAGATGCCTATCGAGCCGGTTTTGCCCTGCGAGGGTACGCCGAACAGGGCGTTGGGGAAGCGGCTGTAACGGCGGATCTGTTGCTGTCCGCGGCTGTCGGTATATGAATAGCTGCCGTAATATCCGAAGAACGACGAACCGAAATCGGGCGCGCCCGAGAACGATACCGACGGCGTCAGGACATATCGTATCATCTTGATTTTTTTGCCTAAAAAGCCCAGCGGCTGGAAAAATGCATAAACCTTGGTGTCGGCCGAGACGGATGCCTGAAAATCGTAGACGTTGTAGAACCCGTAGGTTGTGTCGCACCGCTCTATTCCCTGTTCGGCATTCCAGTCGCGGTCCACGCGGGTGGTGTACATTCGGTCGGTGAGGTTTATCGACGGCGTTATGTTGATGTAGTTCAGCACATTGAATGTGGCCGATATCGGGATGTTGTGGCGCATGCCGTTGCGCCAGTCCTTGATGAGGCTTTTCTTGAAGAATACGTTCTGCTTGGCGGTGAGGGAGTTCTGGAGCACGCCCGTGTATGAGAGTTTTATTTTTTCATACCAGCGCTCGGCACCGATGGCTTTTTTGCGCTTGAAGGGCCGCACCTGCTGGAGGGTGACCGTCACGTTGGGGAACGATACCGCCAGGGTGGAGTCCTGAGTGCGCTGCGCGATGTTGAAGTTCGTGGACAGCGACCATTTGGTGCCCGGAAAGCGGTAGGTGAGGTTGATGGTCGAACTCTTGGTGTTTTCGGTGAATGACGGTGAGTAGTAGGAATTTAGATCGTTGCGGGTGTAGCCCGAGGTGGTGAAGTTCACGCTGGCGCTGAGGTTCATGTTTGGGTTTGCCTTGGCGTCCTGCGTGTGGCTCCACAACACCTGGAAGTTTGTCTGGGTGGCATAGTCGGGCGACCCTTTCTCTCCGGTGATGGTCTTGAGATAGCTGACATTGAAGTTGCCGGAGAATTTGTAGCGTTTGGAGTATGTGGATGTAGCCTGGATGCCCCACGACCCTTTTGTGTATATTTCGCCGGTGAGCGCCAGGTCGATATTGTCGTTTATGGCGAAGTAATAACCTCCGTCGCGAAGATAGAAGCCGCGGTTGTAGTCGTCGCCGAAGGTAGGCACTATCACGCCCGAGGCATAGCGGTCGGTGAAGGGGAAATATCCGAACGGCACGGCCAGCGGCAGGGGCAGACCTGCAAGAACCATGTATGTGGGTCCTACCACGACATCGCTGCCCGACCGCATCTTGCCCTTGGTTATGTGGAAGTAGAAGTGGGGATTGTCGTGGTTGTCGCAGGTGGTATAGCGGCCGTTCTGAAAGTAGAATTCGTTGCCTTCGCCTTTTTTTGTTGTACCGCCGGTGAGATAACCTTCGCCCTGCTGGGTGACCACGTTGGAGATATATCCTTTTTCCGTCGAGAAGTTATAGCGCATGGTGCGGGCCTCGTAGTCTGTGCCTTCCTGCGTGAAGATCGGCTTTCCTTCGAGGACGCCGACGGAGTCGAGCCTTCCGCAGGCGTAGACCGTGCTGTTGTTGAGGTCCATCTGTATCTCGGCGGCGTTGAGTTTGATGTCGCCGTAGGTCACGTTGGCGTCGCCGTACATGAATGCTGAGTCGCGGCGCACGATGAGCATGGAGTCAGTGGCGCTGAAGTCCACGGCATTGTCGAGGTCTACTCTTTCATAGCGCACGCGCCCGGAGACCGGCGCCGGAGGCAGTGCTGCTGCGGCGACAACAGTGGCAGAGTCGGCACCTGCGCTGTCGGCAACGGCGATGGCCGGCACGCTCACAAGTGTGTCGGCCTCAGTGACGGCGAGGCTGTCGGCCGTCGGAGCCCTTCCGAAGGCCTCGGCGCCGTCGGGCGTGGCAGCAGTGCCTATCAATGCCGGCAGAAATGCCGATAGTATGTAGAATATGCTTTTTCGCACTTGTGTCCGGGGTATTCAGATGACAAAATTAGGCAAAATATATGAAACAGCCCCCCGTGATAGCAAATTTTAGCTAAAAGAATGCCTAAAATTAACCATAACGGGAGCGATGCAAGCCTCAGCGGGCACAGGAAGAAGGTTGAATTAATAAAAATTAACCTGCTCCCTTCTGTAGCCTTATTTTCCACTACCAAAAAATTTGACTACCTTTGTATCCCAACATTAAAACGACAGATATGATTACCCGACTGAGCCAGATAGTAGAGGAGGCGCGCCGCCGCGGGCGTCGGCGCCTCGCTGTTGCGTGCGGCAACGATGCGCACACCCTCAGTGCCGTGGCCGCCGCCGTGGCCGAAGGCATAGTAACCCCGGTGATTTACGGCAACAAGGCGTTGATAACCGAAATATGCTCTCGCGAGGGCATAGACATGGCCGATTTCAGCATCATCGACGAGCCGTCGGATGCCGAGTGCATCCGTCTGGCCGTGCGTGCCGTATCAACCGGTCAGGCCGACGTGCTGATGAAGGGGCTGGTGAGCACCGACAAATACATGCGCGGCATTCTCGACAAGGAAACCGGTCTTCTGCCGCCAAAGGGTGTGCTCAGCCATGTATCTGTGGTGGAACTTCCCGACTATCCGCGCCTGATCACCATTGCCGACGTGGCCGTCATACCGGCTCCCGATTTCAAGCAGAAGACAATACTGATAGGGTACCTTGCACGCACGGCGCGCGCCCTCGGCGTAGAGCGTCCGCGCGTGGCGTGCATAGCGCCTTCCGAGCAGCTGCTGCCGTCGGTGCTGTCATCCACCGAGGCCGCAGTCCTGGCCAAAATGGGCGATCGCGGTCAGCTCGGCGATGTCGTTGTCGACGGTCCGCTCTCGCTCGATGTGGCACTATATCCCGAAGTGGCGCAGGAGAAGAAGGTGCAGGGCAGCGCCGTGGCCGGTGTGGCCGACTGCCTGCTGTTTCCCAACATAGAGAGCGGCAACGTGTTCTTCAAGAGTGCCACTCACTTCGGCGGTGCCGAAATCGCCGCCATGGTGGCCGGCACCAAGGCGCCGTGCGTCCTCACCTCGCGCGGCGACACTCCCCGCACCAAACTGTACTCCATAGCCCTGGCCTGCATAAGCTGAGGGTTAACGACGTAACCGAAATACCTGTCAACCATGAGTCACCGCATCCTTGCCATCAATCCCGGCAGCACAAGCACTAAGATAGCAGTCTACGACGACGAAATACCCCTTTTCAGCGTATCGCTGGCACATTCGCCGGAGGATATCGCCCGGTTTGCCGACGTCATCGCCCAGTTTCCGTGGCGCCGTCGCCTCATCCGCGAGTCGCTGGCCGAACACGGCGTGGCGCTCGACAGCCTCGACGCCGTGGTGGGCCGCGGCGGAATAATATCGCCTGTGGAGAGCGGCGTTTTCGAGGTCAACGACGACCTTGTGCACGATCTGCGCCATGCGCGGGTGCAGCATGCCTCCAATCTTGGCGGTCTCCTTGCCCGCGACATAGCCGACGAAGTGGGAATCAAGGCGTTCATCGCCGACCCGGTGGTGGTCGACGAGATGATGCCCTACGCTCGCATCAGCGGCGTGCCGGAGTTACCGCGCGAGTCTATTTTCCATGCTCTCAACCAGAAAGCCGTGGCGCGCCAGTTCGCCCGCGAGACTCACGCCCGCTATGAGGAGCTCAACCTGATAGTGTGCCACATGGGCGGCGGAATAACGGTCAGCTCACACCGCAAAGGCCGGGTGATCGACACCACCAACGCCCTCGACGGGTGCGGACCCTTCTCGCCGGAGCGCTCAGGCTCTTTGCCTCCCGGCCCGCTGATACGCCTGTGCTTCTCGGGCAAATATACCGAGGAGGAGCTGATGAAGATGGTTCACGGCCGCGGCGGCCTGATGGCACATCTCGGAAGCACGTCGGTTCCCGAAGCGCTGGAGCGCGTGGATCGCGGCGACCTCTACGCCATGCTCGTTATCCGCGCCATGTGTTATACCGTGGCCAAGGAAATCGGCGCCATGGCCGTGACAATGCGCGGCGACGTCGATGCCATCCTCCTCACCGGCGGCATGGCTCACTCTAAGCGTATCACCGACTTTGTGGCCGAACATGTGTCGTTCATAGCGCCTATCTACGTATATCCCGGCGAGAACGAACTCAAATCGCTGGCCGAGAACGCTCTGGCGGTGCTGCGCGGCGAGCGCGAACTTCACGGCTATGTTCATGCCGACAGCGAGGATCCCGCAAAAATCAACGATATGAGCCTGCCCTCCAAGCTGCGCGAGTGGCTGCGCACGGCAATAGCGCCGAGCACACGCCAGGGCACCATGACGGCTATTCGCCAGTACCTGCGGCGCTGGAAACACTGACACGCGCGCTCACCTTGCGCCACACCCTCCGATATGCTATCCACATCATCACGTCGGTGAGAAGCCACGACGAGGGGTAGACCAGCATAAGCTGCCAGAATTCGCCGCCGAACAAGGGGAAGACCAGCACCCAGACAAGGCGCAGCATGCATGTGCCGGTAATGACTATCACCGTGGGAGTCATGGAGAAGCCCAGCCCACGCATGGCCGAGCCGGCAACTTCGTAGTAGCACGCTATCCATTGGAAAAGCAGCACGCACATCAGCCGCGTGGTGCCGACCGATATCACGTCGGCATCGGTGGTGAAGGCCGACAGAAAGAAATTCGCTTTCCATGCTATCAACACATTGGGAATGAGCGTGCCGGCCACGGCGAGGATGAGGCTCAGGCGGAACACGCGGCGCACGCGCTCCATCTGCCCGGCGCCGTAGTTCTGGCTGATGAAGGCCACGCCCGTCTGCGCAAAGGCGCTGCAGATGAAATAGCAATAGAACTCGTAGTTTATCGCGGCGGCACTGCCGGCGGTGGTGGTGGCGCCGAAACTGTTTATTGCCGAGAGTATCAGCGTGTTGCTGAGGGCGAAGACGGCGCCTTGCAGTCCCGCCGGTATGCCTATTGCGGCTATTTTGCGCATCTGGGCGAAATGCGGACGTATTTCCTTGATTACGAGGCGTATGTCGGAATGCTCGCGCATGAGTATCACAGTGATGATGGCGGCATTGACGCCGTTGGATATCACCGTTGCCCATGCCACGCCGTGGACGCCCATGCCGAAGCCTACGACAAACACCAGATTGAGGATAACGTTGACAATGCCTCCGGCAACGAGGGCGTAGAACGGCCGGCGGGTGTCACCAATGCTGCGTAGTATCGCCGAGCCGAAGTTGTAGAGCAGCATAAGGGGTATGCCTAACAGAAATATGCGCATGTAAGAGGTGGCGTCGTCGACAACCTCGGCGGGCGTACCCATCACGTCGAGCACGCGGTGGGCCAAACCCTCGCCGAGGGCGAGTGCCGCCACGCCGCATATGCCGGCGAGAACCACGGTGGCGCCGACGGCGTTGCGCACGCCCTGACGGTTACCCTGGCCGATATAATTGGCGATAACCACGTTGACGCCCACCGAAATACCGATAAACAGATTGATTATCAGGCCGATGACGGGACCCACGCTGCCCACGGCCGCCAGCGCGTGGCTGCCGGTGAAGCGGCCGACCACCGCCACATCGACGGAATTGAACGATTGTTGCAGGACTCCGCTGGCTATCAGCGGCAAAGCGAACAGCAGCATACGGCTCAGCAGAGGGCCGTTGAGCATATCGATACCTGATTTTTTCGTTGCCATATTTTTTCAACTCATTCCCCGGGCTTTTATTGTTCAAATTCACCGATTTTTATTAATTTTGCCGGCGCGGAGCGGCAACACTCCGACCAACTGCAGTAACAACAATGACTTATAACTACGACTATCTCATAGTCGGCTCGGGAATAGCCGGCATGAGCTTTGCTCTCAAAGTGGCGCGCCCCGGCGTGAAGGTGGCGCTGGTATGCAAAACCAATCTTCATGAGGCGAACACGTCCCTGGCGCAGGGTGGCGTGGCTTC
Organism: Muribaculaceae bacterium; assembly: GCA_017621055.1. GTDB lineage: Bacteria > Bacteroidota > Bacteroidia > Bacteroidales > Muribaculaceae > CAG-873. Next base: position 54,151 of record JAGATX010000021.1, read on the forward strand.
GGTGACGAACCTCGCCGTCGATAATTTTGAGAAACATATCCACGACACCATGGTTGCCGGCGACTGGCTCAGCGACCCTGCCGCCGTCGAGCAGGTGGTGCGTCGTGCTCCTTCGCAAATCAAGCGTCTGATAGAGTGGGGAGTGGACTTCGACCGCAATGCCGACGGCAATTTCGACCTGCACCGCGAGGGCGGTCACTCCGAATTCCGCATCCTCCACCATGCCGACAACACCGGCTTCGAAATTCAGGAGTCGCTCATCAAAGCCGTGCAGGCCAACCCGGACATCGACGTGTTCGAGAACCATTTCGCCATTGAAATCATCACCCAGCACCATCTGGGAAAGATTGTCACCCGCCGCACGCCCGACATCACCTGCTATGGCGCTTATGTGCTCGACATGGCAACCGGCAACGTCGATAAATTCGTGGCAAAAATCACCGTCATGGCCACCGGAGGCGTCGGTGCCGTCTACCAGACGACAACAAATCCGCTCGTAGCCACAGGCGACGGCATAGCCATGGTTTACCGCGCCAAGGGCACTGTCGCCGACATGGAATTCATCCAGTTCCATCCCACGGCGCTCTTCCACCCGGGCGACCGGCCGTCGTTCCTCATCACGGAGGCCATGCGCGGCTATGGCGCCGTGCTCCGCAACCTGCGCGGCGAGGAATTCATGCACAAATATGACCCGCGGCTGTCGCTGGCGCCGCGCGACATCGTGGCACGCGCCATCGACTCGGAGATGAAACTCCACGGCGACGACCATGTATATCTCGACGTCACCCACAAAGACCCCGAGGAGACGCGCCGTCACTTCCCCAACATCTACAAGAAGTGCCTGAGCCTCGGAATCGACATCACAAAGGACTATATCCCGGTGGCACCAGCCGCACACTATCTATGCGGCGGCATCAAGGTGGACCTCAACGGCGAATCGTCGATCAAACACCTCTACGCTTTGGGCGAATGCTCGTGCACGGGTCTGCACGGCGGAAACCGTCTGGCATCCAACAGTCTCATCGAGGCGGTGGTATATGCCGACGCCGCTGCCACCCACGCCGCAGCAGTCGTGGACTCCATAGCACTCCGCTCCGACATCCCCGACTGGAACGACGAGGGCACCCGTCACCCCGAGGAGATGGTGCTCATAACCCAGAGCATCCGCGAGGTGAACCAGATAATGGGCACATACGTCGGCATCGTCCGCAGCAACTTGCGTCTGGATCGCGCATGGAACCGCCTCGATATCCTCTATGAGGAGACAGAGCGTCTGTTCAAGTGCTCGAAGGCTTCGCGCGAAATCTGCGAGCTCCGCAACATCATCAATGTGGGCTATCTCATAATGCGTCAGGCCAAGGAACGCAAGGAGTCGCGCGGTCTCCATTACACCGTCGATTATCCGCCGAAACAATCCAAAAAAGAAAGCTATCTGGAATAACCAGATATCGGACTTCGCCAATAACAAAGCCCCGGCCGCAGCGGTCGGGGCTTTGTTATTCAAACGGTTTCCGGTTCCCGATCAATGCGCGGGAGTCTCGTAGAAGGGAATGTCGACGAGGCGCACGCGGAAGCACAGGTTCGAGTAGGGCAGCATGGTGCCTTGCGACTGGTTTCCGTAAGCGGCGGCGTAAGGTATCACTATCTCGGCGGTGTCGCCGCAGCGCATGTCGGCGAGGCCCACGCCCCATCCGGCGATGGTGTTGTTAAGGCGCGTCTGGTAGTTGGCGGCGCTGTCCACGCCCGTACCGTTGTAGAGGCTCAGGTGATAGTTTGCCTTGATCACCGAGTTGCTCAGCGGGCTGAGGTTGCCCTCCGTTTCGGCGCGGTCGTTGAAATAATGGATGAGCACGAAGATGGAGGGGTTCCACTGCGGGACGATGGTCTTGTAGTACGGCGTTCCGTCGGGGTTCTTGCGTGCCTGCATTTCGGTGAGCCATGCATTGTTGGCCTCGCGGTAGGCGGCATATTCCTCCCATACCGATTTGTCGTTCTTTGTGCAGCCTATTGCCAGCGGCAGCAGCAGTGCGCCCAGAGCGCAGAGTAGCAGCTTTCTCATGGGGCTCAGAACTGCACACGCGGGGCCGTGGCGGCGGCAGCGTCGGCCTCATACTGGGGTTTGACGTCGAAACCGAACATACCGGCCATGATGTTGGCGGGGAAGCGGCGTATGCGCACGTTGTAGTCGCGCACAACCTCGTTGTAACGTGTGCGGGCGGTGGCTATGCGGTTTTCTGTACCTTCGAGCTGGGTCTGCAGGTCCAGGAACTGGGTGTTGGCCTTGAGGTCGGGGTAAGCCTCGCGCACGGCGTTGACGTAGATGCTGAGGGCGCGGTTGAGTTCGCCCTGGGCGTTGTTGAGGCGCTGGAAGGCGGCGGCATCGGCTGGCGTGGCGGCGGAGTCGGCGGCGGCGGCGTTGTAAGCCTCGCTCAGGCCGGCGCGGGCGCGAGTAACGTTCTCGAAGGTGCTGCTCTCGTGGGCGGCGTAGCCCTGGACGGTGCTCACCAGGTTGGGTATGAGGTCCATGCGGCGCTGATACTGCACTTCTACCTGGCTCCAGCTCTGCTGCACGTCCTGGTCGAGGGTCACGAAACTGTTGTAGCTTTTGGAGGCCCATATGCCGACGGCTACGACGAGCACGACTATGACGGCTACTATTATTATACCTGTTTTTTTCATAATTTATTGCGTTTTTGAGGGTTAAGAGGCAGTTAGCGGAGTTTGCGCAGCAGCGAGGCCAGGCTCACGCGGTCGTGGATGAGGGCGTGGAGCTCGTCGATGGGCACACGCGTCTGCTCCATGGTGTCGCGCTCGCGCAGCGTTACGGTGTTGTCCTCGAGGGTCTGATGGTCAACGGTGATGCAGAAGGGCGTGCCGATGGCGTCCTGGCGACGGTAGCGCTTGCCGATGGCGTCCTTCTCCTCATAGTGAGTGGCGAAGTCGAACTTGAGTTCGTCCACAATCTCGCGGGCCTTTTCGGGCAGGCCGTCCTTGCGCACCAGCGGCAGTACGGCGCATTTCACCGGTGCCAGCGGTGCCGGCAGATGGAGCACCGTGCGGGTGTCGCCGCCGGGCAGCTGCTCTTCCTCGTAGCTCGAGCACAGCACACTCAGGAACATGCGGTCCACGCCTATCGATGTCTCGATGACGAACGGCGTGTAGCTCTCGTTGAGCTCGGGGTCGAAATACTGTATCTTTTTGCCGGAGAATTTCTCATGCTGGCTCAGGTCGAAGTTCGTGCGGCTGTGTATGCCTTCCACTTCCTTGAAGCCGAAGGGCATCAGGAACTCGATGTCGGTGGCGGCGTTGGCATAGTGCGCCAGTTTCTCGTGGTCGTGGTAGCGGTACTTGTCATCGCCCAGACCCAGGGCCTTGTGCCATTTCAGGCGCCATTCCTTCCACTGTTTGAACCACTTGAGCTCCTCGCCGGGGCGAACAAAGAACTGCATCTCCATCTGCTCGAACTCGCGCATGCGGAAAATGAACTGGCGGGCGACGAT
>JAGATX010000022.1 GCA_017621055.1 Muribaculaceae bacterium
GTGGCAATAGCGCGAGGGCTCCACCTCTTCCCATTCCGAACAGAGAAGTTAAACCTCGCCACGCCGATGATACTGCGAAAGTGGAAAAGTAGGTAACCGCCCCCTCCGAAACCCGGACGACTCCCCCGAGCCGCCCGGGTTTTTTCGTCGCGCCCAGTGGAGAGGCGGTTGGAAAATTGCGCCACAGGGGTAATGCGACAAAGGCGGGGCAGTTTTTGCTGCCCCGCCTTTGTGAGGTGAGTTTATTTCGTGAGAAAGAGCTTATTTCATGAACATTTTCACGCGGTTCCAGCGTCCGTCGAGGGCGTCGGGCACGCAGTCGATTTCCTCAGGCTGCTTGAGGTCGGCGAACTGCGACTGGCTCCATATGAAGGGGAGATCGCGGACGTGGGCCGTGCCGAATTTCATCCAGAAGGATGTTGCGGTGCCGTCGATGTCGGGTTTACGCGAGAGGTTTGCGAGGGTTTCCTTGATGAGGTCTGTGGAGTATGCTTTGGCATCTACCGAGCCGTCAGGACGCACTCTCGGCATTTCGGTAGTACCGTAGCCGAGGTCCCATCGTCCGTAGATCGACAGTGGTTCGCGGTCTTCGGTGTAGGTGATGAGGTTTTTTGCGGTCTCGATGTCGTTTACAGTGCCGATGCGGGCCCAAAGCTGGTTTCGACGCATGGGACGGAGGTTCATGCTTTCGAGTTCATAGCCTACGTACCAGTAGATGGGCTGGTTGACGCCGAAGATGTGGGTGGGGGTTATGAGGTGGTGGTCGTAGTCGAGGAAGTTGGGCTTGTAGCCGGTGGAGTCGGTCATGGTGATGTTTTTACCGTCGCAGACGAAGAGGACGGTGCGGTTGTAGCTCATTTCCACGAGACCTATGCGGCCGGTGTTAGCGTCGACGAGGTGATATCCGTTAAGATATGTGCCGGTGTTGTCGAGTTTGCAGTATTCGTAGAATTCCTCGAGGGTACGGCTGAACTGTTCGGCGGCGGCAGAACGGTAAGTGAGCCATACGCCGAGGACTTTGGTCTTGTCGTAGAGGTCCACGTGGGTGGTTTCGTTGAAGCCGATGCCGTTTCCGTTGAAGCCGAAGTCGGTGTTCGAGCCGAACTGTCCGGGGCAGTTTGCGTTCTGGGTTACGAAGTCGTCGCCGATGCAGTATGTTACGGCGCAGGACTGAGCCCAGAAGCAGCACCATGAGTTGTGGGTCCAGAACACGTTTCCGTCGGGCATCATCTTTGTGAAGGCGGTGCAATGGTCGGGTTTGTCTTTTGATGTGAGTTTCTTGGCGGTGCCGTAGCCCATGACGAGACCGATTTTGTCGCCGATTGCGTCGAAGAGGTCGTACTGGGAGTTGATGAAGATAACGTCGAGGAATGTCAGGGGCTGGTCGTCGATGCCGAGTTTGCTCTGTGCTGGGTCGAAGGCGGTGAGCGCGAGGTCGGAGTACTCTACGCTCTTTCGGGGTTCGAGTCCTGCGGCGCCCTCGTAGATACCGAGCTGACGGTACATGAGCCGGATGATTTTCTGAACCATTTCGTCGTCTTTGCGCTGGGCGGCCCAGTCATAGAGGTAGTTATAGTTCTGAATCAGGGTTTCGGCGGAGGCGGTGAGGTATTCGGGCTTAACTTCGATGGAGATAGCGTTCTGAGGAGTGGCGCCGACGAGGAAGTTCTTCCATGAGTTGTTTCGGGTGGCGATTATTGTGGGTCCGGACTGCACTTTGCCCTGCACATACCCGGCGTTGTATTCGTTGAGGTATATGCTCACGTTGGGATTCTGGGCATAGATGGCGTAGTTCCAGTTGTTGTCGACGCACTGGGCGAAGCCGCAGGTGTACTGGTCGAGCACAAAGGACGTTGCCGGCGTATTTTTGAATTTTGGGGTGTATTTAGCCATGGCTATGTGTGGTTTTTTGTTATTTCATGAACATTTTAACTTTGTTCCAGGCGCCGTCGATAGCGTCGGGGATGCAGTCTTCCTCTTCGGGGAGTTTGAACTTTGCCCATACGGAGTCGGACCATACGAAGGGAGTACCGTCGATATACGGGCTGCCGAATTTCATCCAGAAGGAAGTCTTTGTGCCGTTGATATCGGGTTTCATGGAGAGGTTTGCGAGCACTCGTTTTATTTCCTCGGTGCCGAACGCCTTGGCGTCGATGGAGCCGTGGGGCTGGTAGCGGATGAACTCGGAAGTGCCGTAGTTCTTGTCCCATCGGCCGGCGATGGAGATAGGCTCGAGCGATTCGTTGTATGTGACGAGGTTCTTTGCGTCGTCCATTGTGCGGACGTTGCCGATATTGCGGTATAGCTGGTAGCGGCGTTTGGGAGCACCGTCTATGGTTTCGAGCTCGCGCCATATCCGTTTGTACGAGGGGTTGTTGCAGCCCAGGACGTGGGTTGTGCTCACCATGTGGTGGTCGTAGTCGAGGAAGGTGGGTTCATATCCGGTTGAGTCCTTGACGGTGAGGTTCTTGCCGTCGCTCTTGAAGTAAGCGAAGCGTGCGTAGCTCATGTCGATGAGGCCGAATTCGCCGCGGAAAGCGTCGACCATCATGTAGCCGTTGAGGTAAGTGCCGGTGTTGTCGAGCGAAACGAATTCATAGAACTCATCGAGAGAGCGGGCGAACATCTCGGCGGCGGAAGCACGCCATGTGAGCCATATGCCTTCCACTTTCGACTCGTTGTAGAAGTACGTTTCGGTGGTTTCGTTGAAACCTATGCCGTGGCCGTTGAAGCCGAAGTCGGTGTTGGAGCCGAACTGACCGGGGCAGAAGGAGTTCTGGGTGAGAAAGTCTTCGCCGATGACGTATGTCACGGCGCATGTCTGTGCCATGAAGCAGCACCAGGAGGTGTGGGTCCACAGTATCTCGCCGTTGTCGAGGTATTTGACGAAGCCTGAGCAGCGCCCGGGTTTGAGGCGGAGGTCTTCCTGAAGCTCTTCCTTCTCATGCTGGAGCGTTTTCTCCTGATCGTCTTTTTCGAGTTGGTTGAGGGCCACGCCGAGCTGTTTGCCGGCGGCATCCCAGAGGTCCATCTGGCCGTTGATGAGGTATATGTCGAGGAACGAGAGGGGTTCGTCGCCGCTGTGGAGGACGGTATTCTCCGGCGTCATCGACGCTAGCTTGAGGTCATCGAATTTGACATCGGTCTTAGGGGTATTGTCGGCGGCGCCGTCGTATATGCCGAGCATACGGTACATCAGGCGGGCAATGCACTCGCCGTGGCGGTTGCCGATGTTTTTCTCCACCCATGCGGTGAGGTAGTTGTAGTTGTCGGCCAGGGCCTTGCCGGCAATCTGCAGGCCGTCCGGCGGAATCTGGGTGCTGTTGGCGCCGGGGCCTTCATCGAGCACATACCAGCGCCAGGTATTATTACGGGTGGCTTTGATAGTCTTGCCGGTCTGCACTTTGCCTTGCACGTAACCGGCATTATATTCGTTCTGGAATATGCTGACGCTGGGGTCCTGCGCATAGATGGCGTAGTTCCAGTTGTTGTCAATGCACTGGGCGAAGCCTCGGGTGTATTGATTGAGCACGAACTCCGTAGGAGCTGTGTTCTTGAATTTTGGAGTGTACATAAGGGTTAATTATAGATATGGAATTTCTTTATTTATCGGAAGAAGACGTCGAAGTGGCGCCGTTGGTGTTGGCGGTGTGGGCAGCCACGCCTTTTGCGGGCATAGGAGCGAGGGAGTCGGCGGTAGTGGCGGTGGGCACACCTTTATGCTCGTCGCGGCGTGCGCGGACTATAATCTGGCGTACAATCACCACAGCGAGGGCTATGAAGCTCATATACATGCAGATCTTGAAGGCCATGATTGGGTGAGCGGAGCACGAAGTGCCGAACACCTTGGCGATGCCGTCCAGAACGAAGGGCGCCACGACGTTGCCGATGGAATCCATCGAGGCGAACCAAGCCAGGGTAAGGGTCAGGGCGATACGCGAGGAAGCGACGGACAGACGGTCATAGTAGTAAGGCTGGGCTATGCCGTAGAAGTATGAGGCCACAAGTATGCCGATGCCGACAATGACTGCTTCGTCGGATATCACCATAAGCACGAAGCCGATGGCAATCATGGCAAGGGCAACTACGGCCACTTTGTTCTTAAGAATTCTCAGGCAGAAGGCGAGGGTATATCCCGAGGCCATGATGCCGAGGAAGAGCACGGATGTGAGGTCGCCGGCAGTAGTGGTGGATGTATACCGGAAGGGAATATACAGACTGATTGCGGCAATCACCAGGGTGATGAAGAAGTAATATATGCAATAGCGGACGAGCATGCCCATATTGACTTCTTTGGAGAATTTGTAGTGCACCTTGGGGGTGTTGAGCTTGGCGGCGTCGTTCTGACGTATTGAAGTCGGGTTCTTGATGTACTTTGCAAAACCTTTTGCGAAGAAGAGGGGCACGAAAGGCAGCAGGTAAATCAGGAAGGGGAGTCTCCAGTTGAGTTTTGCCAGGTATCCGGTGGCCACGACGGACACCATCAGCACCAGGTTAAGGGTTGCGGAAGTATAGCCGTACTGGTTAGTACGAGCTTTACCGCCGAACATATCGGCAATGAAAGCGGAAGCCAGAGGCGACAGGATACCGGCGGCGATACCGATGAGGAAGCTCAGGATGATGAGGGTGATCATGTTCGGCGCTAAGAAGAAGCAAGCGCCGCCGATACCATAGAAAAGACACGTCCAGTTAAGGAGTTTGGCATTGTTGAACTTAGTGCCGATCCAACCGCCGAGGAACACGAAGGGAATGGCGGCGATGTTCGGGCCGAGGGTGAGGAACTGCGTTTCCAGCTGCGAAGTGCCGGGGAAGATCTTTGTGAGATCACCCATTATCGGCGAGATGGCAAGGCCCGGAATCGACGTACAGATGTAGATTACGTAAAGGTTGAACACCGCCCACAGGGGGAGGGTAGCGGTGCCGTAACCCGATTTGATGCCTTTCATAATAAGATATTTTTAATGGTGTACGGAATTTAGAAATTGAATGCAATCTGAGTCTGGATGCGGGAGTCGTTGGCTCCGCCGATATTCCAGGTTTCGCGGCGCCCCCACAGATACTCGATGCCCCACTGGAGGTAAGGGGTGATGTTGTAGAAGCAGTTCACGGCGCCGTAGAGGGCATAGCGGTAGTTCTGGCTCTCGTCGAGGGCGTTGCAGTAGTCGCGCACCTTCCAGATCCGTGATTGCGAGAACATTGCGTTGAACTGGAGCTTGGAGCTGGGATTGAAGCTGACGCCGAAGTTGAAGCCGGCCATGGGTGAGGCAGTCATGCGACCGGGACGGGCATCATCGGGCACGAACGACAGGGGTTTGCCGGCGATATCCTGGAGGTACGAGCCTATGCCTTTGCCGTAGGCGAACTGATAGTAGAGAATGATCTGCTTTACGGGCTGGATGTTGCCGGAGAGCATCACGCCCCAGCCGGCCATGTGGCGTGTTTTGTTTGCTACCAAGTCGCGGTAGGCGAAGTTACGCAGGATTGCCGACACGCGGATGCGGTTCCACTGCGAGAAGGAGTACTCCACCCATGCGGGAATGTCGGGGATGAGCTGCTCGGCGTCGCCGTAGTCGGCAACCTGTTTGCCGTCGAATTCGGGGAAGTCCTTGCCGCGGTAGTAACCGTTCGACGAATAAAACGTGGGCATGTCGAGGGCGGCTGCAAAGCGGAAGCCGTTGTAGCTCTTGGAAGTATAGCCTATTTCATAAGCCACGTTGGAGATACATCCCGAGGGGCCTTCGGGGTCGATCGTGGGGGGCTGGCAGGCATAGGCGTCCTGCATGAGGGTTAGTTTCATACCTGCCGTGAAGTTGCGGTAGGTGATGAAGGCGCGCTGGAGCACGAGCGAGGGGCTGATGCCGTTTGTGCCGACTTTCACGTAGCCGCTGATTTCGTTGGGAGTGTTTGCGAGACCCACGATCTGAAGGTCTACCGAGCCGTTGATGGGATTGATGTAGAAGTCGCCCTTGTGTCCGGCTGCGGCAGGCACGGGGATGGCGGAGGTTACGAAACTGATGCCGGCGCCGTCCTGCTTATAGAGGTTGTTGCCGATGTCGTAGCCGAGCACCGGCGCGATGGTACCGCCGATGGTCATTATGAATTTGTTGTTCGGGGTGTGCACGGCGAAAGCGGGCGCGGGTACGGCGCGGTTTTCGACGGGACGTGAGCGCTGAAGGATTTCCTTCATTTCGGGGGTTGTGCGGCCGAATTCAATCTTGCTCGAGCCGCTGTCGGCGGTGAGGTCGTCGGTGCCGGTGGTCTGTGCCGGCATCGACGGTGCGCAAATGGCAGCCAGTATGAGGAGAGGAACAGCAGTTTTCATCGTGTGGATTGTTAGTTGAACGTAGTTTTGTAGTTGAGTCAAGTCTGTTTGTGAAGTTGTTTTTGTCGTTAGTTGATATCGGATGGCCCGCTAAGCCAATTCATAAAATTATAAACGTTGGTAGCCGATATATGTTTAAAATGTAGCCTGTATTTCTACATATGCGGAAATATGAACCATGCGCGGGGTGTCGTGTTATAATAAATGTATCGGAAACTGCCTGAAACCGCTAATTCAGCTGTTATATTCATTAAAAGAAGAAAAAATATGAAATACGTCGACTCGGGGTGCGGCAAGATACCGTTTCTCTCGCTGGTGGCCATACTGTCGATATCACTGACAGTCAATCTGCCGGGCCTTGCCATCTCTCCCATCATGGGCAAACTCAACGAGGTGTTCAAGGATGTGTCGGAGCTGGAGATACAGCTGCTGACCGTTCTGCCCAACCTTGTCACCATCCCGTTTATCCTTTGTTCGGGCAAAATATGCAATCAGCGCAACCAGATGTACATTCTCGCCATCGGTCTGGGACTGTACACCCTCACGGGCGTGCTTTATTTCTTTGCTGACTCGATGATACAGCTCATCCTGCTGAGCTGCCTGCTCGGTGTGGGCTGCGGCCTTGTCATTCCTTTGGCGGCGAGCCTCATATCGCAGTATTTTGTCGGTAAGGCGCGCACGCGCCAGCTGGGCATGAAGTCGAGCCTGTCGAACTTCACGGTTATCTTCGCCACCCTGTTCGTGGGATGGATAGCCTCCATAAGCTGGCATCTGGCTTTCATAGTATATATGATACCCATCATCCCGCTGTGCCTCATCCCGTTTATGACCTCAAACTACATCGAGAGTCACAAAATCGACAACCCCACGCCTCCGCCCTATACCCCTCTTAAAGAACCGGCCACTACCGACGACGACAACCGCAAGGCCATAGCCGCCAAGAAGCCTGTGTCTGTGAACTTCCACTTCCAGGGCAATATAGCTCTCATCCTGCTTGCGGGTGTGATGGCTCTCTATTTCATCATGACCTATGCCACTGAGGTTGTGTCGTACTACCTGCCGTTCTCCATGGAGCACTACAGCTTGAGCACCGGCGATGTTGGCGTCGCCACGGCAATGTTCTTCGCCTCGGCCACCCTCTCGGGCTTCTTCCTCACCAGAATCATAGCAATCTTCAAGAACTGGACCATGCAGGTGGCAATGGCGTTCTGTATCGCCGGCCTGTTCTTCACCGGACTGGTGCACTTCTACTGGGCATATATTCTGGGAGTATTCATCATGGGTCTTGGCTACGGCGTTATCCAGCCGGTGATCTACGATAAGACGTCCTATCTTGCGCCTACGTCGGCAAAATCGACCGAGTACTTCTCGTACCTGCTCACCTGCAACTATATCGGCATATCGCTGGTGCCTTTCATCGTCAGCTCGATGAAGCGGCTCTTCGATGCGCAGGGCGACATCAACTTCTCGTTCATTTTCAACGGTTTTGTAGTCGTGGCAGTGCTTCTGATAGCCTTTGTCAAACGCAATTCGTTCGTTATGAACGTCGACAAGGACTCGTACGAGAAACAGTCCTGACACCCGTGACCTCCGACCCCGTAACTGAATGAAAAACAATATTTCCGGCCCCGGACGGCGCAGCATCGCCGCCCGGGGCCGCTGCCATTGGTGGAGATGTTGCGAAAATTGTATAAGCAAGGACTATATGTCACAAAAATACCGTAAATTTGTGACATGCTTAAGCTGATTATAAAGTTATGAAACGGATAATTCTGATAGTTGTGGCTGCGGCGTGGGTCATGGCGGCGCGAGCCGACGATGCTTCGCGCTGGGCGCGATATAGTTTCTATGCGGAGGCCAACGACAGCCTCGTTGCCACGGGCGCGCGTCCCGAGGTGGTGATGATGGGCAATTCCATCACCCAGTTCTGGCCTGAGCGCGGCGCCATGTATGCCGGCCATCCGGAGATTGTGAGCCGCGGCATTTCGGGTCAGACCTCGGCCCAGATGCTGCTGCGGTTTTATGCCGATGTGGTTGCGCTGCATCCGCGGGTGGTGGTTATCGGCGCCGGCACCAACGATATTGCCGAGAACGCCGGCCCCTATTCACAGACTCAGACAATGAACAATATTCGTGCGATGGTCGGCATAGCCCTTGCCGAGGGCATAGTGCCGGTGCTTGCCACGGTGCCTCCCGCCGAGCGCTTCTCGTGGCGCCCGGAGGTGACGGACGCCATGGCGAGGATACAGGCGCTGAACGCGCAGATACGGCAATATGCCGCCGAGAAGGGCCTGACGTGCGTGGATTATTACCCGTTGCTTCTCAATGCCGACGGCACGGGCATGGACCCTGCCATGGCCGTCGACAGGCCGGCCGTGCATCCCAACCGCCGGGGCTACGCCCTGATGGAAGCGGCTCTGCTGGCAGCACTATCAGGAAATAACCTATGACCACTGACCTATGACTTATGACTTCTTCGGCGCGGGAACATGCGGGCCGCACGCAGGATATAGGCATTGACGGCGCGGTCACACACCACCAATGTGGCGGAAACCACGATTAGTGTGGCGCCGGCAATCTCGTACCCTGTTATACTCTGACCGAGCACCACTATGCTGAGCGCCACGGCGACCACCGGCTCGAGAGCGCCGAGGATGGCCGTGGGTGTCGACCCTATCAGCTGGATGGCGCGCGTGGTGCACCCCAGCGACAACACCGTGGGTATCACTGCCAAAGCGGCCAGATTGAGCCATCCGGCGCTGTGGGACGGGACTGTCAGCGGCATTCCCGCCGGGATGAGGGCGCCGAAGATTGCGCAGCCCCATATCAGTACGTAGAACAGCAACTTTGTTGTCGGGATGGCGCGCGCCGTCGCCGAGGTGTTGACAAACACTATATACAGTGCATATGTGAGCGACGATATCATCACCAGCAGGAAGCCTGTCAGGCTTACGGGGGCATTGCCGGCGGGTTTCATCAGCAGCCACAGCCCTGCGCCCATTATCGCCAGACACAGCGCCACCGAGGGTTGCAACCGCTCGTGGCAGACGAACACCATTATTACCGCCACCATGATGGGGTAGACGAAGAGCAGTGTGGAGGCCACGCCGGAGTTCATATAGCGGTAACTCTCGAACAGGCCGAGCGACGATAGCGCCATCAGTAAGCCCAGCAGAGCCGTGAGGCCCGTCTGGCGGCGTGTGAGTGCGAAACCTACTCCTCGCCATGCCATCAGCGCCGCCAGCAGCGGCAGTCCCAGCAGGTATCGGAACATCAGGACAGAGTTGGGGTTCATGCCGTCGGCATAGAGGGGCACGGCGAAGGCCGGATTGGTGCCGTAGGCGGCAGCGGCGAGTGCCGCCAGCGCAAAACCGAGGGCCCGGTGCGATGTAGTTGCGTTGTTTACCATATCATCAGCGGCGGAAACGGCGGTAAAGGAGCAGGTCCGCCCCCCGACGCGGCTGCAAAGTTAGGAATTTTCGCGCAAAAAAACAGCGGCGCCGTGCGGGCGCCGCTGTCTATGATAAGGATAACTTGTTTACGAGTTATTTAGCCTTACCCCAGCCGGGATTCTGAGTCAGCTTGTCGTTAAGCTGGATCTGGTCGGAGGGCACAGGATAGAAGTAGTACTTGTTCTCGAACTTACGTGTGTTGCCATACGAGCAGTTCAGGTAGTTGCCGGTAACAGCCATGCCGGGAACGGGCGAATTGGTGATATTGGCACCCAGAACGATGTTGGGATTCGTGGTGGTGTCGAGTTTGTCGAGTTTATGCCAGCGGATGAGGTCCCAGTAGCGGATATCGTCGTCCATGATGAGTTCGCAGCGGCGGCAGCGACGGATTTCCCAAAGGAGGGAGGAAACATCGGCATCCTTTCTGGGATCGTTCATGTTCGAAAGATAAGCGACATTGAGGTTGGAGGTGTCGATACCGGCGCGTTCCCACAGAGGTTTGATGTATTTGTTGACATCAGCATCGGTGAGAGTGCCGAGTTCGGCCTTAGCCTCGGCGATAGCGAGAGCCACGCGTGCGCCCCAGAAGAGGGGTGCGCAGACGTAGTTGCGGTTGGCGGTGTTAACGTCGTTGGGAAGAGTGGTGAAGTTGTTGAACTTGGCAACGCCGTATCCGGTCATAGACCACATGCCACCGGTAGTGTTAACGGCCTGATAAGCCATGCCGGGCATGCAGATATGGTCGTAAGTAGTGGCAGCAAGACGCTGGTCGCGAACGGCGAGAAGGTTTGCGATGCTCATGGCGTTGTCACCTTCGGCTACACCGGCGTCGGTGTTGTCGAGGGTTGTTGTTGCTGCAGGACGGCCATCGAGGAAGAGGTAGCTGTCGAAAGCGTCCTTGGTGATACCGGCAACGCCGTCCGAAGCGCTGGAGTAATCCTGCAGGGAGTGCATGAATATGCCTTGCATATACATTTTGCAGAATATTACCTCGCTGTTGGCGGTGAGAGCGGGATAGCCGCCTTCACCGGTGGAAACGGACTTGTAGAGAGCTACATAGTCGTTGCCGACGGGGTAGCGGCCTATGATAGCCTCGCCGGCAGCAACGGCTTCGCCGAAGAATTTCTGTGCGCGGGCAGCATCGTTGGCGTGGTATTTGGCGTATGAACCCTCGAAGAGGCACATTTCAACCTTCATGGCGTATGCGAGGTCGCGCGAGAAAGTTGTCTTGCTGCTCTGGGTGGCGATGTTGTTGCAAGCGTAGTTTATATCCTCGAGTACGAAGTCCATGACTTGGTTGCGGGCAGTGCGGGGACCGTAGAGCTCGGCATCGTCGGAGGGATCGAGGGGAACGGTAACCAGAGGCACATCGCCGTAGCGGCGCACCAGGTCGAAGTAACCGCGTGCGCGGTACATACGTGCCAGACCGATGAAGTTCTGCTTCTGAGCTTCATTGAGCGAGCTCGATTCCACACCCTGGATCACCTCGTTAGCGCGGCGTATTTCCCGATAGGGTGCATTCCACGAGTCAGAAGACGAGGGTACGGTTTTGAATTTCCAGTCGGCGAAGGTGTTGCGGCCGCACTGGTCGTCGGAGAGCCAGCTGTAATAGAACGTACCGTTAGTCGAGGATCCGTTGCCGTAACCGGCAAAATCCTCATAGAAATAGTTGATCTGGTTCTGGACGTTCGTTTCGTTGCTCCAGAAATCGGAGTTCACGGTTTGCTGCGACATGGGGAAACGGTTGTCGTTCAGGAAATCGTTGCACGAGGTGAGCGACATCCCTGCCAGCGCGAGAATACCGAAAATATGTAATTTATTCATTTAAGTTCTTTTTAAGCGGTTAAAGGGTAATCTGAACGCCGAAAGAGAAAGTGCGGGGGATAGGCACTGTGCGTCCGAAGGAAGCCACACCGTCGTTGTAACCCTGAACGTTCGAACCGGAAGCGGTGAGCTGTTCGGGGTCGAGCTGATACTTTTTGGCGCCGTTGTAGAGGAAGCAGATATTATCAGCCGAGAAGTAGATGCGGGCCTTCTGGATGAGAGCTTTGCGGGTGAGTTCCACGGGGAGGGTGTAACCTACGGTGAGGTTCTTGAAGCGGAAGTATGCCATGTTCATGAGATACTTCGACTGGGGATAGAAGTTGTTGCAACCATTGCCGATACCGCCGACAACACCGGCACCACCGGATTTGGCATAAAGACGCGGGTACCAGTTGTTTTCCGAAATCTCGGAAGTGATGATCTGGCCGTAATTGGGCGAAGCGTTGTTTTCCTCGAAAAGTATGTGGTTGTAGTTGTCGACCTGATTGGTGAAAGTGCCATAGGCAGACTGCGAACCCATGATGATAGTGGAACCGGTAGCCCACATGTCGCGTTTGCCGACGCCCTGGAAGAAGAGGTCGATGTCGAAGCCTTTCCAGGCACCGCCTAAGCGCAGCGAGTATTCGTAGCGGGGCATTGCATTACCGATAACCTTGAGGTCGCCGTGGTTGCGGAGGGAGCGGGTGGAGATGGCTTTACCTTTTTCCTTGGCTTCGTCATAGCCTGCATCGCCGGGGATATAGGTTTTGCCGTTGTACTCGTACATGCCCTGGATACCGTCGTTGATCTTGCCGTCGCCGTTGAGGTCCTTGAAGCGGACATCGCCGGGGCCGTAGTGGAAGGAGCCGGTTTCAAGATAGGACTGGTCCACAACACCGTCGTTGCGGGTGTAGTAGCCGCGGGTATAGGTCTGTTTGCCCTCGTCGTTGAGCACGGGGTTGCCGTTATCGTCGTAAATGGGTGTGCCGGGTACGAAGGTATAGTCGTTCATGCCGAAGTAGCCGTCGGACTCAAAGCCCCAGATATCGCCGAAGTACTGGCCCTGGGTGTAGTTGCCCAAAGTGGGCAGATAGGAATAGATGGCCTGGGTCTCGCTGTTCCATTTTGTGATCTTGGTGCGGGAGTCGCCGATGCTGAAGGTAGCATAAACGTCGGCATCACCGAAGGAGTGGTTCCAGTTGAGCGAGAGTTCCCAGCCGTTTGTGCGGAGCGAACCGGCATTTCCGTAAGGAGCGCTTGCGCCGAGCACTGCGGGCAGCGAGGCCGTCGGGCCGAGCATGTCCTTGGTGTCGCGGTTGAACCAGTCGAAGCTTACGTTGAGGCTGTTGTCGAGGAAGCCGAGGTCAACACCAACGTCGGTGGTGATGATGCGTTCCCACGAGAGGGTGCTCGATACGAGGGTAGGCATGCCATATTCGGTGATCTTCTGATCGCCGCTGAGCCAATGCACGTTGCCGGCGCTGACGGGCGAAACAGTGGAGAGGAACATGTTGTCACCCACGGCTTCGTTACCGATGTGACCGTAGCTGGCGCGGATCTTACCGTTGCTCCACCAGTTCTTGACGGGCTGGAAGTAGTTCTCTTCGGAGAAGCGGTAGCCTATCGAACCCGAGGGGAAGAAAGCCCACTGGTCATTGGCGGGGAAGCGGGACGAACCGTCGTAGCGGCCGTTGAATTCCAACAGATAGATGCCCTTGTAGTCGTAGTTGATACGGCCGAAGAAACCGGTGGTTGCACGGTGAGTGTGCGTGCCGCTGGTCTGATAAGTGGCGCTGTTGGTGAGGTTGATGTTAGGCAGGTTGTAGTCCACGAGGCCATTGCGGCGGGCGTAGAAGTAACGGTATTCTTCCTGTTCAGCCGTCCAACCGAGCATGACTTTCAGGTTGTGGGCGTTGTCGAAGGTTATGGCATAGGTGCCGAATACGTTGGCGGCCCACATGGTGTCGCGGTAGTTGCTCTGTGCGGCATACGAGGTGCTCTGCGAATAAGGGTTCCAGAGACCGAAACCGTCGTAGCTGCCGCCGCCCCAGTTGTTCCAGCGGTCATAAGGTATGGCTGCGGAGTCGCTGTTCTGATTGCGGAGCGAATAGGTGAAGTCGGCCTGCAGTGTGAAGCCCTTGAAGGGAGTGAACTGCATCCAGGCCTGCATGCGGGTGTTGGTGGTGACGGTCTTGTCGGTGTGCGAGCCTTCGCGGATACCGATGGCGTTGCGGAAGCTTACGGGTTCGCCGGTAACGGGGTCGGGCAGTGTGCCGTAGTTCTCGAACTGACCCGGGAAACGCCAGAAATACTGGTAAGCATTACGCTGCTCGTTGGGGTTGGTGTACTCTCTGTCAGAGAACGAGAAACGGGCACCGGCTTTCCACCAGTCGAAAATCTGGGTGCTGATGTTGGCGTTGGCCATATAGCGGTGCAGCTGGTCGGGAGCGGCTTTAAGCAGACCTTCGCGGGCATCGTAACCGAAGCTTACACGATAGTTCGTGCGGCCGGATGTGCCTTCCAGGCTTACATTGTGCTTGCTCGAGGGAGCTGCATGGAAAAGGGTTTTGGCAATGTTCCAGTCGGCATAGCTCAGATAGCGCGCCGAGCGGATGGGACCGCTGGCGTTGGCGTTGCCTTCGGGGAAGTTTCCGTTGGGCACATAATAGTCGCCTACGTTGTTCCAGTCCTTGAAGGCCTGCAGGGGAACTTCGGAAGTATAAGCTTTGCCGTGCTGCTGATACCAGGCTTCTGCAAAGGGAAGAAGGTCGGTGTAGTACATACCGAAGATTTCTTCGTCGGCACCGGGGTTGGTATCGTCAATGGCAATGCGCAGCATCTGGGGCGTGGTTGCAAATTCGGGCAGGGTAGTTGCGGAGTTCCAGCCGAAGTTGTTGGTGTAGCTTACAGAAACGCGATCCTGAGTGGCAGCCTGTTTGGTTGTGATAAGGAGCACACCGAAAGCGGCGCGGGTACCGTAGATAGCCGAAGAGGAAGCGTCTTTGAGGACGGAGATTTCGGCGATATCCTCGGGGTTGAGGAAGCTCATGTCGTCAACAGGCACACCGTCGACAACGATGAGGGGCGATGAAGTGTGGCTGTTGGAGAGGGTGCCGAGGCCACGGATGTTGATAGTGGGGTTGGCTGTGATATCACCGTTGGCGCTGGTGATGGTCAGGCCGGGGACAGCGCCCTGAAGGGCTTTGGCCACATCGGTGGCAGGACGGGAGTCCATTGTGCGGGCAACGTCGACGGTGGCTACGGCACCGGTGAGGTTGGCGCGTTTCTGCGAACCGTAACCGATGGCAACGAGTTCGTTGAGCATTTCGGTTGTGGGTTCGAGGTAAACAGTCATGCTTTGTGCAGCGGGCACTTCGACGGTTTTGTAACCGACGTAGCTTACCAGCAGTTTCGCACCGGGAGCCACACGGAGGGTGAAGTTGCCGAATGCGTCGGTTGCGGCGGCATTGCCGGCCACACCCTTCTGAACAACAGAAGCACCGATGACGGGTTCATTGTTCTCATCGAGGACGGTACCTGTGATGGAGGTTACCGCTTGACCCTGCGTCTGCGGTTCGGGCGTGGGAGCGGCGCTCAGAGTCGCGGCAACCGGCAGTCCGGCCATCAGCAGCATAGTCGCTAAAAGATGCTTTCTCATAAAAATAATGACGGTTGATTTAGCATTTCCGACCGGTGGATTCCCCCTTGGCGGCTGTTCCGCATGGTTGGGAAGGCATATCTCCGGCGGAGGTTACGATTATATTAGGTTGGTATCTGCGTTTTATGTTCTCGATTAAATGTTGTTGTTTTTCATGGCGCCGCGTGAACTAAAAGGACACAACGGCATTAAATTGTGCGTTCTGTCTGTTTTCGTTAATGGTTGTTAAGGTAGTATATTTCATTTAGTTAGTTAAAAAATCACGAAAATGGTTGCCGAAAACGGGTTTTTCGACGCCCAAATTTAAATAAAGTTTTTAAACGGAGCTAATTCATTAACGATATTTAAGAATTTATTTTTGGCCAAAAATGCCAATTCAGTAAACTTTAGTGCCAACCGGCGGTGTTGTATCTCTTAGAGCCTGTACCCCAATATATGCTAAATTCTCGGCGGCCGATTTTTGAGTGATTTTGTATGACGGCAGAAGGAGTTATGGTGTACCATAACGACTGAGGCCGGCGGACAAAAGCGCCAAAAAGCGACCGAGGCGGTACTAACTTCATTGAGGATAAAGCTTATACTTTAAATTATGTTGTATATAGCGTTGAAAATATAATTGTTTCTGAGCGCATCTCGCAGACGTCTTTTGGCCTGTTCATCAGTCGTGTACTGCAAGTACACTCCTTCTTCACATGTCAAAATCCGTTCTGCGATATGCGGCCGAGAATTTAACATATATTGGGGAACAGGCTCTAATAAATTTGCTAACTTTGCGCTGAAAAGAAAGAAAGAGATGAAAAGAGCCAAAACAATGCTGACGGCCACCGCTGTTGCGGCGCTGGTACTGACGGCGGCGCAGCCTGCCGCCGCCGAGCTGCGCCGCGGCGAGAAGTCGTTCGGCCCCAAGGTGGGCTATGTGTCGCGCAACAGGAGTGTGGCCGCCGGCCTACAGTTCGAATATGCGTTCAGCCGCCATGTGCGCATAGCGCCCGACGTGAACATAGCCTTCCGCAACAACGATACGGACGCCCTCGCCATCGGCATCGATGTGCATTTTCCGTTCAGCCTCGCCACTGCCGACCGCGTGGCGGTCTATCCGCTGGCGGGAGCGAGCTATACGTCGTGGAGCTTCCACGGCGTCGAGGAAGAGAAGGACGTCACCACCCATGCAAACCGCTTCGGCGTCGATGCGGGCGCGGGCGTGGAATTCCGCGTCACTTCGTCGATCAAACTTTCGGCAGAGGGTAAATATATATTTATGAAGGACTACGGCACGGCGTTCGTCACCGCCCGCATTGCCTACGTATTCTGACCGTCCATGAGTACCGTAATATTAGGAATAGAGTCGAGCTGCGACGATACGTCGGCGGCAGTGATAGCCGACGGGTTGCTGCGCAGCAATGTGATAGCGAGTCAGAGCGTGCACGAGGAGTACGGGGGCGTCGTTCCCGAGCTTGCCTCTCGCGCGCATCAGCAGAATATCGTGCCTGTGGTCGACGCGGCGCTGCATCGTGCCGGCGTGACGGCGGCCGACCTCTCGGCCATAGCCTTCACCCGCGGGCCCGGCCTGATAGGGTCGCTGCTGGTGGGCACGAGCTTCGCCAAGGGCATGGCCCTGGGTCTCGGGATACCTATAATAGATGTGAACCATCTTCACGGCCATGTGCTGAGTCATTTCGTGCGCGAGCACGAGGGTGACCGCGTGCCGGCGTTCCCTTACCTGTGCCTGCTTATCAGCGGCGGCAACTCGCAGCTCATAGTGGTGCGCAGCCCCGAGGACATGGAGATAATAGGGCGCACCATCGACGATGCCGCCGGCGAGGCCTTCGACAAATGCGCTAAAGCCATGGGGCTGCCGTATCCCGGCGGCCCGCACATCGACCGGCTGGCGGCGGAAGGCGACCCCGACCGTTTCCACTTCGCGCGGCCTCATATAGCGGGGTTGGATTATAGCTTCAGCGGTCTGAAGACCTCGTTCCTGTATACCTTGCGCGACTGCCGCAAGACAGACCCCGATTTCGTGGAGAAGAACCGCGCGGACCTGGCGGCATCGCTGCAGGCCACCATCATAGCCATCCTGCTGGACAAGCTCGCCAAAGCCGTCGACCAGACGGGCATACGCACCGTGGCAATCGGCGGCGGCGTGTCGGCAAACAGCGGCGTGCGTGCCGCCGTCGAGGCGTTCTGCGCCTCCCGTGGCATCGAGGCCTTCATACCGGCCCGGAAATTCACCACCGACAATGCCGCCATGGTGGCCATGGCCGGATATTTCAAATATATGGCCGGGGAATTCTGCCCCTTCGACCGCACACCCTACGCCCGCACGGAAATATGAGCACCGACGACATCAGGACCCTCAGCATAGTGGTTATCGGCGACGAAATCCTGCTCGGACGCGTGACCGACACCAATTCGGGCACCATCTCCCGGGTTTTGGGCGCCCGTGGCTGGGAAACGCGCGGCGTGCGCGCCGTCGGCGACAATGCCTCGGATATCCGTGCGGCCATCGGCGCCGCCATGGCAGAGGCCGACCTCGTGATCACCACCGGCGGACTCGGACCAACGCGCGACGACATCACAAAAGGCGTGCTCATGGGCATTTTCGGAGGAAAACTCGTCATGGACCCCTCCGTGACCGAGAATATCGAGTGCTTTTTTGCCGGACGCGGTCTCACACTCAACGAACTGACCCGGCAGCAGGCCCTTGTGCCCGATAGCTGCCGCGTGATACAGAATACCTTCGGCACGGCGCCGGTGATGTGGTTCGAAAAGGACGGAAAAGTGCTCGTTGCCATGCCTGGCGTGCCCTTCGAGACACGCGGAATGATTGAGGGCGCCGTCGCCGACGCCGTCGAGGCTCATTTCCACCCTCACGGCCGCTTCCGGCGCGCCGAGATGACGGCGACGGGCATAACGGAATCGGCGCTGGCGGAGCGCCTCGCCGACTACGAGGACAGTCTGCCCGCCGGTACACACCTTGCCTACCTGCCCTCTCCAGGGATAATAGTCCTGCGCCTGGACAGCGCCGGCACCGACGCCGCCGCCTTCAAGGCTCTTGCCGAGCATCTGCGCACCCTATTAGGCGACAATTACAGCGGCGAGGGCGCCATGAGCGCCGCCGCGATAGTGCTGGAGGTTCTGCGTCGCCGCAGCATGACCCTCTGCGCCGCCGAGAGCTGCACCGGCGGACGTGTTGCCGCCGCCGTGACAGCCGTCGCCGGCTGCTCGGACGTATTTCATGGCAGCATAGTTGCCTATGCCAACAGCGCCAAGCGCAACCTCCTGGGCGTCAGCGCCGAGAGCCTCGCCAGCGAGGGCGCTGTCAGCGAGACCGTCGTGCGGCAGATGGCCGAAGGCGCACGCCGTGCCCTCGGTACCGATTGTGCCGTGGCTACCAGCGGAATAGCCGGCCCCGACGGCGGTACGCCGCAGAAACCCGTGGGCACTGTGTGGATAGCCGCCGCCACGCCGGCAGGCACATGCGCCCAACTCCTGCACCTCCGCGGCGACCGCGAGGCCATAGCTTCCGGCGCCGCCGCCCGTGCCCTCATGTTACTGATGAAACAACTGACACTATGAAGATACTCCGCTATGCCGCCGCCGCGGCGCTCGCCCTGACGGCACTGATGGCCCACGCCGCCGATCCCACCGCCACCGGCTATACCTTCAGCCAGTGCGAGGGTTCGCTCACGCCTTATCCCGAAGAGGTAACCTCCGTGGCCTTTCCGGACAGCCTCACGCCTGTGTTCATCAACCATGTGGGGCGTCACGGCGCCCGCTACCCGGCATCGTCGGCAAACTGCCTGACTCTGCGCCGCGCCCTGCTGCGCGCCGACTCGCTGGGCACCATCACGCCGCTGGGCCGGCGCCTGGCGCAGCTGAACGACAAGGTAATAGCGGCATCGGACAACCGCTGGGGTGCCCTCGACTCGGTGGGCATGGCCGAACAGCAGCAGATTGCCACACGCATGTTCATGAATTTTGCCGAGGTCTTCGCCAACGGCGCCACCGTCAAGGCCCTGTCGAGCTATTCGCCCCGCTCAATGATGAGCATGTACTCGTTCACCCACCAGCTCGACCGGCTCAACAACAGGCTGAGCTTCACCACCACCACGGGGCGCCTCAATTCGGCACTTATGAGACCCTTCGATACCGATGCCGCCTATCTGGAGTTCCGGCGCGCCCGCACGTGGGAGCCTCCCTACCAGGAATATTTCGAGGCCACGTGCCCCCTTACAGCCATCAGGCGCGTCTTAGGCGATAATTACCCCTACGGCAGCGATGCGGACGCCCGCACGCTCGCAATAACAGAGTACTATGTCGTTGCGGGTCTGGCCGCCATGGGCCTGCCGTCCGCCATGCAGACATATTTCACCTCCGAGGAGGCCAATGCACTGTGGAGCTGCTTCAACCTGCGGCAGTACCTGCAGCGCGCCGCCAGCACCGTCAGCACCGTGCCCGCCGACATCGCCGCCGCCCTGGTGCTCGACCTCATAGAGACCACCGACCGCTTTGTGGAGGGCAACGGCGGCGACGGCGTGTGCGCCGTGCTGCGCTTCGGCCATGCCGAGACGCTCATGCCCCTGCTGTCGCTGCTCAAACTGCCGGGATGCAGCTATCTGACAAATTATTTCGACACCGTACGCCTTCACTGGCGCGATTTCGACGTCGTTCCCATGGCTGCAAACATACAGTTCATCCTCTTCCGCGCCGCCCGGTCGGGCCGCTATTATGTCCGCGTAGACCTCAACGAGCGGCCTTTGGCCCTGCGCCGCGGCGACAGCGACGTTTACTATCCCTGGGGCGAACTGCGCCGATATATGATGGACTGTGTGCCTCTCTACGCACAGTAGGAGCAAACTCTGAGATATGGGACGCATCGACCGGGAAACCGTAAACCGAATTCTCGACACCGCCGACATCGTCGAGGTTGTCAGCGATTTCGTGAAGTTACGCCGCAGCGGCGCTAACTACAAGGGGTTGTGCCCGTTCCACAACGAGCGCACGCCCTCTTTCTCGGTGAACCGCGCCAGAAATATCTGCAAGTGTTTCAGCTGCGGCAAGGGCGGCTCGCCCGTGAACTTCATAATGGAGCACGAGCAGATGAGCTATCAGGAGGCCCTGCGGTATCTCGCCCGTAAATACAATATCGAGATAGTGGAGAAAGAACTCTCGCCGGAGGAGCGTCAGGCCGAGAGCGAACGCGAGGCCATGCTCGCCGTCAACGAGTTCGCGCTCAAGCACTTCGAGGATAATCTCACCAGCCGCCCGGAAGGCCGCGACATAGCGCTGCCATACTTCCGGCACCGCGGCATAAACGACGCCATGATAGCGCGTTTTCACCTCGGATATGCCATCGACCGCGGCGATGACCTGCTCAATGCTGCCACCACCGCCGGTTTCGATGCCCGCTACCTCGTTTCCACGGGTCTGGAGGTGGAGGCCGAGCGCGACGGCCATATGTCGCTCTACGACCGCTTCCGCGGACGTGTGATTTTCCCCATCCACAGCATCTCCGGGCGCGTGGTGGGCTTCGGCGGCCGAACCATGCGCACCGACAAGAATGTGGCCAAGTATGTGAACAGCCCGGAGAGCGTGATATACAAGAAAAACCTTGAGCTCTACGGTTTTTACCAGGCTAAAAGCGCCATCGCCCGGCGCGACAAGGCCATAATGGTGGAGGGCTACCTCGATGTGATATCCATGCATCAGGCCGGCGTGGAGAATGTGGTGGCCTCGTCGGGAACGTCGCTCACCGAGGGCCAGATCAGGGCCATCCGCAGGTTCACGACCAACGTCACCCTCATCTACGACGCCGATGCCGCCGGCATAAAGGCCTCGCTGCGAGGCATAAACATGCTCCTTGCCGAGAAGATGGACGTTCACACCGTGCTGCTGCCGCCGGGCGACGACCCCGACTCGTTCGCGCAGAACCATACCGCCTCGGAGGTTGAGGAATACCTCGCCACCCACGAGACCGACATCATAACCTTCATGACCGGCATACTGATGAAGGACGTGGCGCCAAACGACCCCACGGGCAGGGCAAAGGTGGTGAACACCATCCTCGAGCCGGTGTCGTACATCGACGAACCTGTGAAACGTCAGGAATACATCTCTCAGTGCTCCCGCCTGTTAGGCTTGCGCGAAGAGGTGATAGTGCGCCAGCTCAACGTGCTTACAACCCGGCGCCTGGAGGCCGAAGACCGCAATTACCGGCGCGACAGCGCCCGGCAGACCATCGACGACGTCGTCGGACCGGCCGACGCCTCCGCACCGGAGGCTCCCGCCGCAGCGGCGCCGGCGGTGCCCGAAGAGGTCAATACGCTCAGACCTTACGAGGAGATGCTGGCGCGCTACCTCGTGCGCTACGGCCTTAAATTCATTGCCGATATAGCGCGACCTGACGGCACTCTCGAGCCGGGAACGGTGTACGACATCATCGCCGCCGACTTCGACTTCGACGGTCTGGCATTCACCGTGCCGGCTTACCGCCGCATCTTCGAAGCCGTGGGCGAGCTGCGCCGAGGAGTCTGGAACGAGGACCGGCGCGCCTATGAGGCCACCCTCGACGAGGAATGCCGGCGCCGTATGGACGAGGGACGCCGTGCCGCCGCCGCTGCCGGCGGCTCGCTGGCCGGCCTGGAAGAAGCTGAACGGCGCCTGAGCACCGAGGTCGACGCCTTCCGCTGCGCCTCGCTCGACAACTTTGATATCCAGTACGTCCAGAACCGGCTTCTCAACAGCGACGACGATGAGATACGCCGCATAGCCAACGCTCTCGCCACCGAGCGGTATTCGCTCTCGAAAATCTACCTTCGTCAGAGCACAGTAGAGAACGAGCAGACGCAGCTGCCGCACCTTGTGCCGCGAGCCGTCAACGAGCTGCGCGGAGCGATACTGCGCAACATCATTGCCGGCATCAGCGACGAAATGGCAAAGCTCGGCGCCGGCGACGAGGCGCGGGCTGCCGAGCTGATGGAGCAGTTAATTCAGTACAAAGACTTGCAGAAGAGGCTCGTAAAGACCCTCGGGGAGAGGATTATCTTGCCTTAGCTATCTCGTTGGCCATAGCCACGGCCTTGGTGATGTGGTCGCAGATATTCTCGGGGTGCATCAGCCTGTCGATGCCGGCGTGCTCGAGCGACTGACGCACGCCCGGCCGAACACCCGACAGAACGATGTGTATGCCCTCGCTGTGCGACGACCGTATAAGGATTTCGAGGTTGTGGATTGCCGTGGCGTCGATGAATGCCACCTTGCGCATGCGGATTATCCTCACCTTGGGCTTGTCGGCGAGGGTGGAGCGCATCATCTCGTCGAACTTGGTGGCGATGCCGAAGAAGAACGGGCCGTCGATTTCGTAGACGCTGACACCGGGGGCCACGTCCAGCACTTCGTGCATGCCCGTATCGGCTTCGGCCACATCGAGTTGCTCGGAGTAGACCTTTATCTGGGTGTTTTCCATCACCCGGCGCATGAACAGCACCACGGCCAGCAGAAGGCCGATCTCGATGGCTATGGTGAGGTCGAAAATCACAGTGAGCAGGAAGGTGACAACGAGTACCGATATGTCGCTCTTGGGAGCGTGGAAAATGCCCACGATGGTACGCCAGCCGCTCATGTTGTATGCCACCACCATGAGCACGGCTGCCAGACATGCCAGCGGCACATAGTTTATAAGGGGCATGGCGAAAAGGAAGATAATGAGAAGCACCAGGGCGTGGACGATGCCTGCCACAGGCGTGCGGCCTCCGTTGGTTATGTTTGTCATGGTGCGGGCGATGGCGCCGGTTACGGGTATTCCGCCGAAGAATGGCACGGTGATGTTTGCCAGTCCCTGACCGATGAGCTCGGTGTTGCTGTTTGTTCGCGAGCCGGTCACACCGTCGGCCACTGTGGCCGACAGCAGGCTCTCTATGGCGCCCAGCACCGCTATGGTGAACGCCGAGGGCAGCAGCAGGTTGATGGTGGCCATGTTGAGTGTGAAGCCGTGAGGCGTGGGGATGTCGGTGGCCATGGTGCCGAAGCGGTCGCCGATGGTCTCGACGGAGTACCAGTCGGTGAACGTGCCCAGCACGAATGCGCCGGCGGTCACGGCAATGATAGCGATGAGTGCTCCCGGGAGCTTTTTGCTAAGATACGGCGCACCCACGATGATGCCGAGCGAGAGGGCGGCGGTGGCTACCGTGCACAGGTCGATATTACCTAAGTTGCTGAAGTACATGCCCCATTTGGGTATGAACTGGCCGGGAATGTCGCGCAGCCCGAGTCCTAAGAAATCGTTGATCTGAGTGGAGAAGATGGTCACGGCTATACCCGCGGTAAAGCCAACGACAATGGGGTAGGGGATGAATTTGATTATTGTTCCGAGGCGGAACAGGCCCATCAGGACAAGGATTACGCCGGCCATGAAAGTGGCGATGGCCAGGCCGTGGAGCCCGAACTGGGCGATGATGTTGTAGACAATGACGATGAATGCTCCGGTGGGACCGCCTATCTGCACGGTGTTGCCCCCGAGGGCCGACACCATGAAACCGCCTATGATGGCCGTGACGAGGCCGATGGTTGGACTCACGCCGCTGGCGATGGCAAAGGCTATTGCCAGCGGAAGGGCTACGATGCCGACGACAATACCGGCGATGATGTCGGTCTTGAGGCGCGCGGCATTGTAGTTGCGCAGTGCGGTGAAAAGTTTGGGGTGGAAATCGATGTAGTTGCGCGACTGCCCCGTGGCAGTCGCTTTGGGCAGCGTTGCCGTCTGTTCGTTTGCCATAGCGAAAATGTGGCTGAAATGTTGTAAACCTAAAAAATCGCCGCAAAGTTAGTGAAAATTCTTTAAAGCGCCATAGCGCCCGACAAAAAAGCAACGTTTGCGGACTCATCAAGCGAGCAACAAGCGAGAAAGCACCGCTTCCGGGGTGGAAGCAGTGCTTTCATAGCGTTTTGTGGCATAGGCCGGTGCGGCCTGCCGCTTATTCGAATTCTATCAGGAGAGCATCGGTGCCTACCACTTCGTCGGGCTTGACGAAGATGCGCTTCACCACTGCATCGCGGTCGGCGGTGACGTCGTTCTCCATCTTCATGGCCTCATAGACCATGAGGACCTTGCCTTTGGAGACCTTGTCGCCGGGCTTGACGTTGATTTCGATGATGCGTCCGCCCATAGGCGCCGTTATAGTGGGGCCGGTTACGGGCTCGGCGGATTCCGCTGCCTTTTCCTCCTCCTTTTCGGCTTCCTTGCCGGCGTGGGCGGCATCATATTCGGCCTGACGTACCTTGCGCAGGTATGTGCGGGCAACGTTGGGCAGCAGCTCGAGTAGCAGCTCCTCTTCCTTGTTGGCAGCCAGCTTCACCCCGCCGAGATCTTCGAGCACGGGGTTCTCGGGTTTCTTATAAGTGCTGACATCGTAGGGTTTCTCCACGGGGCTGCCGGTGATTTTCTCGCGGAAGGCTGGGTCGACGGGCACGGGGGTGTGGCCGTATTCGCCCTTGACCAGCGAGATGAACTGGTTGGAGGGGTTGGAATAGTCGGGCTGTCCTTTTTTGCGGTCTATGGCCACCGACACGGCCTGCGAGCCTACAATCTGCGAGGTGGGTGTCACCAGAGGCACCAGACCGGCGTCGCGGCGTACCATCGGGATGAGGCGCATGGCATCTTCGAGAAGGTCGGAGGCGCCGAGGGTCTTGAGCTGGGCAACCATGTTGGAGTACATACCGCCGGGCACTTCTGCAGCCTTGACTATTTCGTTGGGTTTGGGGAAACCGAAGTACTGTTCGATGATGTGGCAGGCGTCGAGGAGTGTTTCCTCGTCGAGGGCCTTGGCGGCAGCCACGGCGCGGTCGAGCTGGGCGTCGATTTCGGCAGGCAGTTCGTCGTGCAGGGGGTCGAATTCGCGGGGGAATGTGCCCAGATCGAAGGCTTTGAGGCTTTCGCGGGCGCCGCGCAGGTGTTTGCGTATTTCACCGACGGCTTCCATGTTGACGTCGATTTCAACACCTAATTTTTTGCAGAAAAGGTAGATAAGCTCTATTGCGGGAGCTGCGGTACCGCCGCC
The DNA here is from genome assembly GCA_017621055.1 of Muribaculaceae bacterium. Taxonomy (GTDB): domain Bacteria; phylum Bacteroidota; class Bacteroidia; order Bacteroidales; family Muribaculaceae; genus CAG-873. The sequence goes on from JAGATX010000022.1 coordinate 25,294, forward strand.
GAACCACCATATGTTGGTGTCGAGGATATCCACGCCGTTGATGATTGCCATCACGCCCGAAGCGAGGCCGTAGCCGGGGGTGCAGTGGGTGTGGAAGTCGACAGGTACCTTGAGGGCGGCCTTGAGCTTGCCGATTATCGAGGCGGCGCGAAGCGGGTTGACCAGGCCGGCCATGTCCTTGAGGGTGATGATCTTGGCGCCGAGGCGTTCCATCTCGAGGGCTTTTTCCACGAAGTACTCGTCGGTGAATATCTTTTCGGGTTCTTCTTCCTTTTTGCCGAAGAGACGGCCGAAGAAGCCTTGTTTCTTTGCGGGAGCCTCGTTTTTTGGGTCTACGGTGTAGCACACGGCGCCGTCGGCAATGCCTCCCAGCTCGTTGATCATGCGGATGGAGTCCTTGACGTTGTCAATGTCGTTGAGAGCGTCGAAGATACGCATAACATTGAGTCCGTTGGCTATGGCTTCCTTGTAGAAGCCCTCCAGCACGCTGTTGGGGTACGGAACATAACCGAAAAGGTTGCGGCCGCGCGACAGAGCCGACAGTAGGCTCTTGCCTTTCATGGCCTTGGAGATGGTGCGCAGACGGTCCCAGGGCGACTCGTCGAGGTAGCGCATCACCGAGTCGGGCACGGCGCCGCCCCATACTTCCATGATGTAGAAGCCGGCATTCTCGTAGTAGGGCAGAAGTTTGTCTATTTCCTTCTGGCTCAGACGTGTTGCAAAGAGCGACTGCTGGCCGTCGCGCAGCGTAAGATCGCGGATTTTCAGTTTTCTTTGTTCCATGTTCGTATTATGGTAGAGTTAGTGTTCGGTTCGGAAACGTGCGTCGCCGCAGCGAGCACGACGGCAAATATAATACCTTTTTTTGAATTAAAGAATTATTTCTGTAAATTTATCAAAAAAGAGCTGCAAGAATTTCGGAAAGATTTGTCATATGCCGTTATCGGAGAGTGACGGTGAAGTTGAAGGGGGCGCCGGGGGGATTGAGGGCGATGGTGCCGCTGTGGAGACGCCCGTTGAAGATTTGGGGCGGTGCGGTGGCCGGCGCGGCGGCGGTGATGGTGCGCGGCGAGATTCTGAAGGTGCCGCGTGCGCCGGCGGCGGCATAGCGGGTGTAGAAATCGAGGCACAGGCGACCCATTGTGCGCCGAAGGTTTATTTCGGCGAGAGCTATCCTGCCGGTGTGGCCGACGGTGAAGAAATCGATGCCAAGCGGCCCTGAGTATGCCGTGCCTATGATTTTTTGAAGCGCCGGCGCCATGGCATCGCGTACAGCGTCGAAGGCGGCGGTGCCGGCGGCCGCTTTTATCGTCTGCTCCATATCTTTCTGCGGCATAAGTATATTGCCTGCATAACCGGTGCATATATCGGACTGAAACAGGGATAGTCCCTGGAAAGTGGCCGTCCCGCCGGAGATGTCGAAGAGCATGGCGAAGTCGGTGCCTTTGTCGAGCTTGGGTTCGACCATTACCGAGCCTTGGCGGCGTATGGCGCCCTCTATTGAGGCACGGCGTGCCGCAAGTTCGGCGGCGCTGATGCCGAAAACGCCACGGCCGGACGAAGACCAGGGTAATTTCACCACGGCATCGCCGAGGCGCTGCATGGCATGATCCAATTCATCGACCGACTTCACCTCTATTGCCGCCGGTGTGAGATAGTGTTGAGGAAGGAGGGCGTGGAGGGCAGTTGCCGTACGGCGGTGTGACAGCTGCCGGATGGCATCTATGGCCCGGGGCGAAGGCAGGGCGTCGGCCCCGTAACCCAGATGGAGAAAATCACTGCGCGCGGCCGCCGACCAGCCCCAAGGCTCCGGTACGAACAATTCGGGCCGATAAGGAAAAACATCGACATCCATGCCGAAGGCTTCCCGCATGGCGTCGAGCCATCGGGCATCGGTGCCGGTGCTGACAAAGCGGTCGCCGTCGGCGCCGTACCACAGCGGCAGCGTCTGTCCGGCGGAGCGCAGACGCGCGGCAGCCGGCGGTGGTGTATAGTTGGCCAGATTGGCGGCCAGGGCGAGGTCGTTGTCGGGGTTAAAGAGGTGTAGCCGCTTCATAGTAGGGATACTCTATGTTCCATAGGAATAACGGCTCTCCGGGCATCGATGTTCCGGCGCTGCACCGGTCGAGACTGTCGCGCACGGCTATGATGTCGGTTGGTTCGGTCTTGTGTCGTCCCACGTCCACGAGCGTACCCACCACTGCGCGCACCATATTGCGCAGAAAGCGGTCGGCGGTGATTTCAAAGAAAAAGCGCCTGGCGCCCATGGCATGCCAGCCTGCCGAGGTGACCGTGCATATGTTCGTCTTGGTGTCGGAGTGCAGCTTGGCGAAGGAGGTGAAATCATGGCGTCCGAGCAGCAGGGCGGCAGCCGCATTCATGGCCTCGAAGTCGAGGGTGGGAGGTGCCTGCCACGACAAAGCTCCGGCAAAGGGGTCCTTGCCGGTATGCACAAAGTATCGGTATGTACGGGCGGTGGCATCGAAGCGGGCGTGGGCGTCGGAGGCCACCTCAGTGAGCGAATATATCGCAATGTCCCGTCCTGTCAGGGCGTTGAGGCTCCGAAGAAAAGATGAGCTGTCGGCCACGATGGCACTTGCGGCATCGTCGGGGATATCCACGTGCGCTATCATCATGCGGGCGTTGACGCCGGCATCGGTGCGGCCGGCGCCGGTGACTTCCACGTGGGGCAGGCGTAGCAACGTGGCGAAGGCGCGCTCCGTCATGCTCTGCACCGTCGGCTCCTGAGGCTGGCGCTGCCACCCGTGGAAAGGGGCGCCGCGGTAGGCCATGTGTATGAAGAAGCGCATGGCCGGGCGGTTATTTTTCGAGGTAGGTATATCCGAAGAGGCCGGAACGGTAGGTGCTGATGAAGTCGCGGCCCTCCTCGGGCGTTATTTTTCCGGCTTTCATGCTCGCCGTTACCCAGGTCTCGACGTTGCGCACCAGCTTTTTGGGGTTGTACTGCACATAGTCGAGCACTTCATCGACGCTCTCGCCCTCGATAATCTGGTCTATTTCGTAGTGGTCCTTGTAAACGCTGATGTGCACCGCCGTGGTGTCGCCGAAGAGGTTGTGCATGTCTCCGAGAATTTCCTGATAAGCGCCGGTGAGGAAAATGCCGAGATAGTATGGCTCGCCGGCACGCAGCGGGTGGACGGGCAGCGACGGCGACGAGCCCCAGTTGCTGATGAAGTTGGCGATTTTGCCGTCGGAGTCGCAGGTAATGTCCTGGATTGTGCACGAGCGCGTGGGTTTCTCGTCGAGGCGCGACAGCGGCACGATGGGGAACATCTGGTCGATGGCCCACGAATCGGGCAGCGACTGGAAGAGCGAGAAGTTGCAGAAATACTTGTCGGGCAGCATCTTGGCGATTTTGCGCAGATCTTCGGGCGCGTGTTTCATGCCGGAGGCTATCTCGCTGACCTCGCGGGCTATGCTCCAGAAGAGTTTTTCTATCTGTGCACGTGTCTTGAGGTCCAGCATACCGAGCGAGAACAGGTCGAGGGCCTCCTCGCGTATCTGCAGGGCGTCGTGCCAGCTTTCGAAGAGGCGAGCCTGGTCGAGACGGTCCCATATCTGGAAGAGCTCTTTGGCGAGTTCGTGGGCGTTGTCGTCGATGGCCTCGTTGTCGCGCCATACGGGCAGCGAGGCGGTCTCAAGGGCCTCGATGACGAGCACCGAGTGATGGGCGGTGAGCGAACGGCCGCTTTCGGTGATGATGTTGGGGTGGCGCAGCTCGTTTTTGGAGCAAACGTCCACGATAGCGTATATGGCGTCGTTGGCATACTCCTGGATGGAGTAGTTCATGGAGCTTTCGCTGGAGGAGCTGCGTGAGCCGTCGTAGTCCACGCCCAGACCGCCGCCGATATCTATGAAATCGATGTCGAAGCCTTGCTTGGAGAGCTGGACAAAGTACTGGGTAGCCTCGCGCAGGGCGTTCTTGATAACACGTATCTTGTTGATCTGGCTGCCGATGTGGAAATGGATGAGTTTGAGGCAGTCTTTCATGTCGCGTCGCTCCAGAATGTCGATAGCCTCGAGAAGTTCCGATGAATTGAGGCCGAATTTGCTCTGGTCGCCGCCGCTCTCGCTCCATTTTCCGGAGCCTGTGCTGCTTAGTTTTATGCGAATGCCGATGTTGGGGCGCACCTTCAGGCGCCGGGCAATGTCGGCGATCATGCGCAGCTCGTTGAGTTTCTCCACCACAAGGTAAATCCGGCGCCCCATCTTCTGTGCGAGGAGCGCCAGCTCAATGTATGCCGCGTCCTTGTAGCCGTTGCATATTATGAGGGCGTTTTCATCGATGTTTGTGGCCAGCACGGCATGGAGCTCGGGCTTGGAGCCGGCCTCCAGGCCGATATTGAATTTTTTGCCGTAGCTCACTATCTCCTCCACCACCTGGCGCATCTGGTTTACCTTGATGGGGTAGATCATGTAGTTCTGGCCCTGGTAGTCGTAGGTCTTGGAGGCGATATCGAAGCAGTTCGATATCTTTTCTATGCGGTTGTCCAGAATATCGGGAAAACGGAGCAGCACGGGAGCCTGCACGTCGCGCACCTGCAGTTCGTCCATCAGTTCCTTGAGGTCTACGGTGGCATAACCGGCGCGCGGTGTAACGGTGATGTGGCCGTCGGCGTTGACCGAAAAATAGTTGCGGCCCCAGCCGGTAATGTTGTAGAGCTCCTCGCTGTCTTCAACTCTCCATTTTCTCATTTTTATGTGCGGATATGTATGGTGTGGTTAGTAATCGTTTTTATGATTGCAAAATTAGTATAAATTTTCGAACAAACATAGTCGGGACCGCAGGTGTTTTAAAATAAATATCTAACAAATACAATTATGTTACGCAGATTACTAACGGCCACCATGGCAGCCGCCATCGTGCTGGCATCGCTCACCGGATGCGTGAGCAAAAAGAAATATGCGGCTCTGCAAGCCGAGCGCGACGGTCTATACAGCGACTGGACAACCATCAACAACAAATACAACGAGAGTCAGGCGCAGAACCAGACCATCCAGGCTCTTCTCGACGAGGCGCGCCGAAACAACGAGCAGTTGCGCGCCGACTATGCCACTCTGCAGCGGGCGCTCGACCAGAGCCTCAACAACACGAGCCAGGGCAGCGCGAACATAGCGCAACTCGTTGATCAGATAAACCAGAGCAACCAGTACATCCGCCGGCTCGTGGAGGCCAAGAACCGGTCCGACAGTCTCAACATGGTGCTCACCACCAACCTCACGCGCTCGCTGACACCTGCCGAGATGAGCGATGTCAACATCAAGGTCATCAAGGGTGTGGTATACATCTCGCTTGCCGACAACATGCTGTTCCGCTCCGGCAGCTATCAGATAAACTCGTCGGCAATGAACATTCTCAGCAAGATAGCCCGCATTATCCAGGACTACCGCGAGTATTCGGTTCTTGTTGAGGGCAACACCGACAATGTGCCTATCTCGCGCACCAATATCCGCAACAACTGGGATCTGAGCGCACTGCGCGCCTCGTCGGTTGTGCAGGCCCTGCAGAACGATTTCGGCATCGACCCCTCGCGGCTCACTGCCGGTGGCCGAGGCGAGTATAACCCCGTGGCCACCAACGCCACCGCCGACGGCCGTCAGCTCAACCGACGCACCGAAATCATAATAACCCCCAAACTCGACCAGTTCATGGACCTTATCGGGCAGGCACCCGCCGAAAGCGGCACAACCACGCCCGCGGAAGCACCGGCTGCCGTTCCTGCCGCCCGATAATAACCTGGCACACACAAACATATTCATAATTCACGCCGCCGAGGGCCAGTACCCCGGCGGCTTTTTTGCGGTATTGCGAAAAAATGATTAATTTTGCAGACTGTAGCCCTACGTGCTGCCCACCACTATGAAACAGACCATTTTTACAATAGTCGCGCTCATGCTGCTGCTGACGCTGGCACCGCTGCCGGGGTTGGCGCGGCGCAACGACGAGGCGGCACGCCGTCGCTCCGACTCTCTCAAAGCCGAATATATCTACATGGAGGCCGCGGCGCTGCAGAACGCCGGGCACAACGACAGCTACTACATGCTCATGCGCCATGCCCGCGCCATCGACCCCGCCAACATGACGGTACGCGGCGAGCTTGCCCGCTACAACGTGCTGATGCCCACTGTCGACAGCACCGACACCGAGGCTGCTTATGCCGATTTTCAGGCTTATTTCCGTCATAATCCCCTTGCCACCGGCAATGCAGAATTTCTGGCCGACATAGCCCGCAGGATGGGGCGTCCCGACGATTTCGTGTGGGTATGGCGTATGGTCGACAGCGCCAGCCGCGGACGGGTTGACCCGGCTTTAAACCTTGCCGACGCCCTTGTCTATCGCAGTCGCGTTACAGGCGACTCCGCCGACATCAACGAGGCCCTCGCCATCCTCTCGCACCTTCAGACCATGCGTCCCGGCGACATCCAGCTCGTGCACAAACAGCTCGTGATCAAGAATATGAGCTCTGACACCGCCGGCATGGTCCAACTGCTGCAAGAACTGCGTCGGCAGGCGCCCGCAAATGCCGACGCCCAAATTTTCATCGGCTCTGTCTTTGCCGAACTTGGCATGACCGACAGCGCCCTCGCCGCCATAGACCGCGCCGGCGCGATAGCTCCCGACAACGGGCGAGTGAGTCTGGCACGCGCAGAGCTGCTGCGATATGCCGGCGACTCGGCGGCATACGATGCCGAGGTGTTCCGGGCTCTGGAGAGCCCTTCGCTTGAATTCGACCAGAAATTCGAGCTGATAGGCCGCTATGTCACCAATCTCTACGGCGACCCCGGGTACCGCGGACGAATCGATTCACTGTTCCGCAAGCTGATTGAGGTCAATCCCGGCGAATACGGCGTACATGATTTCTATGCCACATATTATCTTGAAATCGACAGCTTTGCCCGGGCTGCCGAGCAGTACGAATATGCCGTGGAACTGGATCCCACGCAGCAGAGCAGCTGGCACGGCCTTCTGCAATCGCGCTCCATGAGCGGCGACACTCTTGGCATTATCAGCGCTGCGCGCCGCACCCTCGCCCTCTTCCCCGACGATGCCTACGCCGCACTCATGGGAGGCTCGGCATTATCTATGGCGGGGCGTCCGGGTCAGGCTGTGGCTTTTATCGACAGCCTCGACATGGAGAATGTGGACAACCCGCGCGGACTTTCCTATCTCCTCACCACGCGCTCCGATATTCTTGCGTCGATGGGCCAGGTAGACAGCGCTTTGGCCGGCTACAACCGCGCCATAGAACTTGACGCCGAGAATAACCTGGCGCTCAACAATGCCGCATATTTCATGGCCGAAAACGACAGCGACCTCAGCCGCGCCGAAGTCTATGCCTCGATAGCGTGTGCCGCAGAATCGGAAAATCCCACTTATATCGACACTTACGCCTGGGTGGCGTTCAAACGCAAACAATATCCTCGCGCAAAGGAGCTGATCGACCGTGCGTTAGAACTCTATGAGAACGACGCTGCGGACAACAACGCCCCGGACACGGAAGGCGAGGAAAGCACAACCGCCGACGAACCCGTCCGGCCTGCGGAAACAGATGAAACCGGCGAATCCGAAATCCCCGCCGAAATCCTCGACCATGCCGGCGATATCTATTTCATGAACGGCGAACACCTCAAAGCCGTGGAATTCTGGGAGCGTGCTCTCGCCAAGGAACCTGATAACGCCAAAATCCGGCGAAAAGTTGAAAACCGAACCTATTTCTTTGATTGATATGATATTGACAAAAAGCATAAAACTTGTTATCATCGCCGTCGGGGTTGCCCTCGCACTCCTCGTCGGTAGCTGCGGCAGCAGCCGCCGCGCCGCAGCACCGCAGACGGAGCAACCTCAGGGCGCTGTCTCTGCCGAAACCGTATTTGCCGGCATGGCCGGAAGTTATGCGCCGTGGACAACCTTCACGGCACCCGTGCGCATGGATCTGACGGCGCCTATGCGCTTCACAGCCTCGGGAACGGCAACGATGGTGTGCGGCGCATCGATAGGCATATCCATCAAGGTGCTGGGCTTCGAGGTCGGCGCCCTCTATGCCGACGCCGATTCGGTAACCGTTCTCATCAAGGTCAACAAGATGGGTTACACCGAGAGCATGGAGCGGTTTACTGCCGCAACCGGCATGGGTATCGCCGACCTGCAGAGCCTTTTGTTGGGGCAGGCCTTCACGCCGGGTGCAGGTACGATCACGTCCGAGGCCTTCCGCAGTTATGAGGTGAGCACGCCGGTCGCCGAGGTTGCCACCGAACAGTGGATTTTCCGTCCCGTCTGTTCGCGCGGTACTGTCGATATGGGATTTACTGCCATGGTGGACGGCGGCAATCCTGTGCTTGTGGCTATCGACGCCGATATTCCGGGGCAACGCACCATAGAATGCCGTTACAGCGGCCATGAGCCTGCCGAGGGCGGCACGGTGGCTGCCGATGTCAGTGTCAGCGCTGCGCTCAATCCATTGAATATAAATGCGTCTATGCGCTGGAACCTTGGGCGCGCCCGATGGAACGATGGCGCGGCACCGCGGCGCCTCACCATCCCCTCCGGCTATCGGCGCGTGAGCACAGAAACCCTTGTGAACTATCTCCGCAACAACCACCGCTGACCTCTATGCGCAAGCTCGCGGCTCTCTTGCTGATTCTCGTCGTTGTCGGTATTGCCGGCGACGGGTCGTGGGGCGCCGCACGGCGCAATTCGCGCACGGTGCGCCGCGAACGCGCTGAAAACCAACGGCAGAGCCGCCGCACACGCGAACGTATTCAGGTCAATATAGAGCAGACAGAGCGCGAGTTGCTGCGATACGAGCGCCTGCAGGCCGAAATTGCCAGGTCGGAGGAGAGCATAGCCATCCTGCAGCCGCGTGTCGACAGTCTACGGCGGCACAGCGCGGCGCTTGCCGACAGCGTGAGCCGCACAGGTGCACGTGTGGAGAGCCTGCAGCGCAGCTATGCCGAAAGCCTGCGTGCCATCCGCCGGCAGCGGCAGATAAGTTCGCCGGCGGCTTTCATCTTTGCCTCGGAGAGTTTCAGCCAGGCTTGGCGCCGGCTACGCTATCTGCGGGAACTGGCCCGCTCAAACCGCGATAAAGGCCGTAGGCTCAAGGAGGAAAAAGAACGCCTCGAAGCCGAGCAGGTGCGCCTCGACAGTATCCGAAACCGTCAGGAACGTGCTGTGGCTCTTCTGGAAAGACGCCGCGAGACTTTACGGCGTCAGAGTGCCGATTCCGAGCAACTCATAGCGTCGCTGCGCGCACAGGCCGGAAATCTCAATAGTATTTTCGCGCGTCAGCAGCAGCAATCCCGGGAACTTGACCGCGAACTGGAGCGTGCTCTCGAGCAGGAAGCCGAGCAAGCACGACGCATAGAAGCGGAACGCCGCGAGGCAGAACGCCGTGAGGCAGAACGCCGCCGCGAAGCCGAGCGCCGTCGCCATGAGCGCGACAGCATAGCTGCGGCACGTCGGAATAATTCCGGCACGGTCGTTCCCGCACCTGCCGACGGCGCGCGGCCCCAACCTGAACCGGAGCCTGAACCGGCGCCGAGTCCGGCGCGGCCTGTCGCTCTGGAGAACCTTACGGCTGCATTCGAGGGTGCGCGCGGTCGTCTGCCCATGCCGGTCAGCGGCAACGCCGTGATTGTAAATAATTTCGGACGCCGTGCGCACGCCGAGTTCTCGAGAGTGGAGGTGCAGAACAATGGCGTGGACATCGATGCTGCCGCCGGTGCAAAGGCTAAAGCGGTGTTCGACGGCACTGTGTCGATGGTAATCGTCATGGAGGGGTATCATAATGTGGTGCTTGTGCGACATGGCGAATACCTCACCGTCTATGCAGGCATCGACAACCTTGAAGTGCGCAAAGGTCAGCACGTATCGGCCGGACAAAGCCTGGGTACCGTCCGCACATCGGCCTCCGGCAACGCGCGCCTCCACTTCGAGGTGCGGCATGAAAAGGAAAAGCTCGATCCGCAGTCATGGCTCAGGTAACAGGCTCCCCGTCGCGCCGCGGCATCCGTTCGCGGGTGTTCAAGGCGCTGAGTGTGTTCGGCTTTGTTCAGGCCCTCACTGTGTTGTGCCAGGTGGTGCGCACAAAGTTCACAGCCTTGTGGATAGGCGCCGTAGGCACCGGCGTGATTGGGCTCTACAACTCCACTATGGACATCCTCACCAATCTCTGCCAGCTCAATCTGCGGCAGAGCGCCGTGGCCGACATATCGGCGGCCACCGACGATGAGCGACGGGCCCTTCTGGCAGTCTCGGTGCGCCGGGTGATGTTTCTGACGGGCCTTGCCGGAACATTAGTTGCCGGCGCCTTGGCGCCGCTGCTGAGCCGCTGGACATTCGGCGACAGCGCTCATACCGGCACCTTCCTTCTTCTGGCGCCCATGATGCTGTTCAGCGCTGTGACCGCCTCCGAGCAGGCCGTGATGCAGGCCTACGACCGGCTGACGGCTCTGGCGCGCTCGTCGGCGCTGGCTACGGTGACTGCCGTGGCCATCAGTCTGCCATTGCTTTATTTCTACCGGTTTGCCGCCATCGGCCCGGTGCTTCTTCTCTATTCGGTGACCAACTGCGCTTTTGCCCTCATTTACCGAGTGCGGGGAATTCGCACGCAACAGCGCCCTTCGCTCCGCCATACCCTTGGCGCCGTGCGCCGCATGGTATCGTTAGGGTTCTACATGACGGCATGTTACACCGCCGACCTCGTTTTCTCGTGGTTTTTTGCAATATATCTCAACAAATACTATGGCACGGCTGACGTGGGTATCTATCGTTCGGGCTTCACGCTGGTGAATACATATATCGGCGTGGTATTCACGGCGATATCGATGGAGTACTTTCCGCGTCTGGCCTCCGGCATAGGCCGGCGGCTGCTCACCAGAGTGACAGTCGATTATCAGTCTATGCTGTCGATGGGCGTGGTCGCGCCTCTGATTGTGCTGTTCGTGGTCTTCTGCCCGCTCATTGTGCGGTTGCTTTTCAGCCCCGAATTCGATGCCATGACGCCATTTGTAAGCATCGCCATGGCCGCAATACCCATGCGGGCGGTGTCGTGGTGCATGGCCTTCACCCTCCTTGCCAAAGGCGACGGTCCCGCATACGCCGTTACGGAGACCATAAGCGGCGCCGTATGCCTTGCATTCAACATTCTGTTTTTCCGCTGGTGGGGCTTTGCAGGCCTGGGCTATGCCTATTTTGCCTGGTATGCCGTTTACATCGCCATGATTTACGGGGTGTACCGTTTCCGTTATGGGCTTAAACTCGGCAAAGCCACGCTGTTCAGCCTTTTAGGCGTCACGGTGGCATCGTGGCTGTGCCTCGTCTGCAACAGGGTGCTCGGACAGTGGTATACTTTGGCCATTTTTCTGCCGGCAGCCTTGATCTACGGTGCCGGCGTCTGGCGCGTGTCGCGCCGTTAGAGCTTGCTTCCCGGTATTTGTGAGGTTACCAGCTTCCGGTGGCGCCTCCACCGCCGGTAAGACCGCCGCCGAAGCCGCCGCCGCCGAAACCGCCGCCGCCGCCGAAACCTCCGCCGCGGCTGCCGCCGAGCGCCGATCCCAGAATAGCCCCTGCGGCGGCGCCCGCCAGCGCCGAATTGTCTTCGCGGCGGGGAATGTCGTAGTGGTCATCGTGCCGGTATCCGCAGGCACGGCAGGCATATTCCCTCACACCCAGGCCTTTGCTGCGCGTGGTGGCCGGCGTTATAATCCTGTCGCGGGTAAGCGCATAGGCGCGCACGCCGCAACGAGGGCAGGCCTTGTAGGCCGATGTGCGACTCACATACGGCTCGATGTCTGTTTCTCCGCATTTGGGACAGAGCCATACGTCGTAGTCCACTGAACCGAGCTGTTCTTCAAGGTCCTGGCCCGGACTCAGATAGTTGTTGTCGTTGATTTCGTCCACTTTTTGCATGGCAGTGCCGCAATGGTTGCATTTGCGGGGCTTGTTGCGCCAGTATTGCAGCAGTACCACCAGCGGAAGGGCGGCTATCAGCGGAACCCCCATGCCCAGAAACGACATCGCCAGATAGACGGGCCGCATAGGTGCCAGACTGACGTATTTTTCGTGCAGATCCTTGCCGCGCAGCGTGGTGAGGCGATACAGCAGCAAAATTAGCATCGCAACGGCAAGACCGATGCAGAAATACATGTAAATTCGGAATGGCCGGTCGGCATCCCGTTCGGCAACGGCACGGTCGGCGTCGCGCTCGCCGCTCCTTATCTCGGCGATGGCCTCGGGAGTGCCCAGCACCTCGGCGATAGCCTCCGTGGCGGCGATGAGACCGCCGTCGTAGTCACCCTCGCGAAAGTGCGGTGCCATGTCCCGGCGTATTATCCGGCCGCAGACCACGTCGGGAAGCACTCCTTCGAGGCCATAGCCTGCCCGGATAGTTGCCGATCTCCGTGCCGTTGATACCAGCACGAGAAAACCGTTGTCACGGTCGCCCTTTCCGGGAGCCCACGCCTCGAATAGGTCGGTGGCGAATTCATCGGGATCGCTTTCGATGTCGTCCACAACGACAATCACTCCCTCGGCGGTGGTACGGTGTCGAATGTCGCGCACTATTCCGTCGAGGCGGCTGACTGCCGTAGCACTGAGAATTCCGTCAGGGTTGCTGACAAAGCGAGTGCTGTCGACAAGATGTACATTGGGTATATCGTCCACGCTGCGGACGGTGCCGGAGGCCGTAGTGGCCAGGAAAAGAACCGTTATGATCAGATATATGTGCAGGGATTTCATTTCAGGGATTGCGTTTGGTGCAAAGGTACAAAAAAAAATTGATTGTCTCCCGACAACCAATCCATTTTTAACCTTAAATCTATACCATGAAAAACACGATGCAAAGGTATAATGAAAGAGAACGGAGTACAAGAAATTCGGCAACAAATTGACGTGGTATTAACATTAATTAAAGTTGTAAACGACAAAACGAGGGTTTTAACTGGAAAATTATCGATAAAGAGGTAGAACCGGTTGCAAATTGTTTTTATTGATATTTTTGTAAGCGTCTGAGCTTGAAACAACATATTTAACCGATATTAACAACCGGGGCGGCATCCTTGATCGGATGTCACCCCGGACGTTGATAGTCAGAAAGTTGTTGAGTTGCGGATTATCGAACCACTACCTTATGCGAGGTACCGTCGACGCGCACGATGTAGATGCCGGCCGGCAGGTTTTCGGTGCCGAAGGCTCGGCCGCTGAGGTCATAGACGGCGGCATTGGTGTATTCGCCATTGATAATGATTTGACCTTGGGTGCCGAAGACAGTCACATTATTGCCGTCGGCAATGATTTCGCTGTCATCGATGCCGGTGACATTCTTCGTGGCGAAGATAGCAAAGGCGCCGGCGGGAACGGTGACGGAGACATTGCCGCTGCCGTTGTCGCTGATGGTGGCGTTAAAGCCCTGCGAAGCGCATATGAGCTGACTGTTGGCGGCGCTGAGCATTGATACCGGCACGCTGACATTTACGCCGCCACCCGTTACGGACGGATTGACAAAGAGTACTGCTTCCTTGTTTCCGGCGGTGAGGCGGATATAGCGCGGGTCGCGGAACTGATTGTTGAGCATCGAAGCCTGGAAGGTGGCGTTGCGGGCAAAGAGCTCGGGGTTGTCCATGCGCAGGTTGATGATGGTGGAATAGATGTTGTGGAGGGCCATTCGGTCAGGATCGTCGAGGTAGTTCCAGCAAACGATCTTGGCTCCGGTATCGTTGCCGCCCGAGGTCTGTTTGGTTGTCTGTCCGTTGCCGAGTTCGCCGAACTGCCATACCATCTTCGGACCGGGAGTCATGAGCATCTGTGCGGCGAGTGTGCCGAGACGGCGCAGGCTGCCGGGGGTGATGGTTTCGTCGGAGCCGGCGGGCAGTTTGATGCCGGCGTTGCCGTATGCGGCATTCTTGTAGGCCATGCGTTCTTCGTCGTGGCTTTCGGCATAGCTCACTGTCGAGCCCCAGGGACGGCCGCCGTCGCGCGACGACAAGAAGCGGTAGAGGTTATTGTTGCCGGTATCCCAGCCCATGGTGAACTGGCACGAGGCGTCGTTGATGTTTGCCCACTGGAGCTGACCGTCGTTGCCGAGCGCTTTTTCTTCCTGAGCGCCGCCGAGCAGTTCGTTGATGTGTATGCCGTTGGGCTTCACGCTCTTGATAACGTTGTGCAGGCGGATCATACGGTTCACGCGGCTCTGGTTGTATGCCTCGGTGCCGTTGGCATAGCTGTCGTTGTCGCCAAGACCCTTGACGAGGTCGAAACGGAAGCCGTCGACGTTATATTCGGTAAGCCAGTATTTGAGAACGTCGGTCCACTGCTGCTGAACGAGGGGGAAGCCCTGGTTCCAGTCGTTGAGCACGCTCCACTGGTGCGGTGCTTCCTTGTTATAGAAGGGGTTCGAGCCGGGTTCGTACATCATGTACCAGGGGTGGAGGCCGTCGCTCTGGTTGAAGACAATGTCGAGAATTACGGCAATGCCGAGGCGGTGGCATTCTTCGATGAAATCCTTATAGTCGGTAGGAGAGCCGTAGGCCTTGTCGGGTGCCATGTAGAAGTTGGTGTTGTAGCCCCAGGAGTTGTTTCCGCCGAATTCCATGATGGGCATGAGTTCGATGGCGTTGAAGCCCAGCGCCTTGATGTAGGGCAGGCGCTCGATGGCGGCGCGCACGGTGCCGTTGGCGGCGGCGAAGCCGGTGAGGCCGGTGAAGTCGCGCAGCAGCAGTTCGTAGATAACGAGGTTATCGTGCTCGGGAATGGTGAAGGGCGAGAACTGATATTGTTCGGTGTCGTGGCGGTAGACGGCCAGCATTATGCCCGAGAGCTGGTCGTAAGGGTAACGCGGACGGTCGCGCCACGACTGGTTGAGCTGAGAGGCACGGTCGTTCCAGGGATCGAGCACCAGATGTGCATAGGGGTCGGCTACCTTATATGTATCGTCTACGATATAATAGTAGGGGTACCATTCGTTGTCGTTGAGGCCGCTGACGGTGGTCCAGAAGTAGCGGTTGCCTTTGTAGTCCTGATATTTCATCAGGTTTTTGTCAAGCAACTCGTAATTGTCCCACGAGCCTACTATCATCACCGATGTTTTGCCGGGAGCTGCCAGACAGAACGTTACCGTTCCGTCGTTGTTGCGCACGGCGCCCATTGTGGGTATGCCGCCGGGATAATCCTGCTGCAGCGATGCCTTGGGATATGTGAAATTGAGCGTTTTTTTGTAGTCGCGCCCGCCGTAGGTGGCCGTGGCGGTAACCACATAGCTGCCTTCGGCGCTGAAGGTGAATGGCTTGGTGAAGTCTGTCACGGCGGTGGCGCTGCCGAACTCCGTGCCGTTGACGTCGAGTTTGATGTCGGCGGCGGCAGTGGTCGATACCGTGAAATTCACCGTTGTGGGCCTGTTGAACACATCGTTCGTGGCGTCGGAGGTCAGCGCCATCTGGAAGCCGTCGGCCAGCACATCGATGAGAATGTCGCCGTTGGTGTTGGTCTTACCTTCCTGGCGGCCGTCGGCTGTACGGAACACTACGGCGATTTTCTTGATATTCTCCGTGGGGGAGGTTATGCCGAAATAAGTACGCATATCACCGATTTCGAGGGTGTAGGTGTTGGGCCCTACATAGGTGAGGCGGTTTTTATCCAGATTGGCCTGCTGCTGGTTGGAGGTAGTGGGCCACGGAGCCACTACGTGTTTCCAGTCGGCGTTGGAGGTGCTGAGGTTGGTGATTACGCCGATATGGGCATAGACGTCGGTGCTCTGAGGCAGCCCGGCGAGGCCCCGGTTTCCTAACGGCGAGTCGGCGTGATAGGTGAGTACCACGCCCTGACTGCCTTCCTGAAGAAGGGCGGGCTGGGTGCTGACAAGTTGTGCCGAGGCGCCGAGACCGGCAAGCACAAGAAGCCACACGAGGGCAAAATGTAATTTTGTCATGTAAATAAGTAAGAATGTATTAGATATTTGTTTTGAGTCGGTGTTTGAAACGTGGTGCAAATATACTAAAAATGAAACAATCGGCAAAATATCCATGTTCTCGGGCATTTCTGCCTGAAAAGGCCGCCGACCAAGGTCCGTTTTTTGCATTTCGTTGTCAAACCCCGGGGTTTGGTGGATAAATCCCGCATGTTCACACGATATTCAGTGATTTTGAGCTATTTTCACTTTTGCTTTATTAACTTTGCAGCATAAAGTTAAAAAAAGCACAATGAAAAGACTCATAATTTCGATAATTCTCGCCATTTTGGTTGCCGGCGTACCCCGGGCGCAGGAAATAACCGCTGAGGCACCGCAACGTACCGCCGACGCCGACCATTACCGTCGCAGTTCCCTGTGTCTCATTCTTCTTGCCCACACTGACAAACAGTATGCCGAAGCCATGAGCCGTGTATTCTCGTCGTTTCCCATGCCGGCCCGGTACAATAATCACAATATCGAAGAAGTGCGCGTTGTCCGTGTCCGCGGCAGGCAGTCGCGCCGCGATATCGAAAATATGCTGAACAACAAGCAGGTGGCGCGGCGTCTGGTTGAACGCTGGTTCAACCGCGATCCGCGCACCGGCCGCATGAACCTCGATCTTGTGCACCGTCGCGGCGGTTTCGGCGCCTTCTATGACGATTATCTCCGTGCCGGCCGCACCGTGCGCGGCACCGCCCTGCTCCGGGAGGAAGGCATCGAGTTGCTGGAGAATACTTATGTACTTGTGTGCGACATGGACTACTACGACCGCAGCAAGGGTTTCAGATGGGGCGCCTTTGCCCTCAATCTGGCGTCGGGCGTCATGGCGGGTGTAAGCGCAGCCATGGATTATCAGGCCGCCGAGGCTTATGCCAACGGCAACTATGACGAGGCCAGCCGCCGCGAAAACCAGTCGGCGGCATGGAATATCGGCGCCGCCGGCGCTGCCGCCGCCGGTGCCGTGGTCGGCGACCTCGGAGGCTTCAGTGTAAAGATCAAGGCATACCTTTACCATCTCAAATGGGACGAAAGTGCCACGGCGAACGTCTACGACTGGTACTGGGTGGACGAAAACACACCCTCCGACGAGGCCGTGCGCCGCCGCAACCTCTGGAATACCTCATATTTCAATCTTGAATATGTGGGCGACTACAAGGCCAAGAGCGGCAAGACAATACTCCGAAGCTGGAGCAACGAGGACGAGGTTATCCTCGACGTATGCCAGCGCACGGTGGAGAAGAGCATTCACAGCCTTTGCAAGAAGTTCCCCATGTTCCGTCCGCGCACACCCTTCATTGCCGGCAGCGGTGTGATATACTCTCACATAGGAACTAAGGAGGATGTGCGTCCCGGCGACCGCTACGAGGTCGTGCGCCGCGAGCGCGATGGCCGCGGACGCCTCAAATACAAGAAGATCGGCGAAGTCGAGGCTCTCAACGTCTGGAATAACCGCAACATCAGTTTCGACAATTATTTCGACCCTGCCGAGCAAGGTTCCTGTTTTGTGGTCACAAAAGGCCGGTTCGAAGAATTCGCCATGGAACCCGGACTGCAGATACGTGAAAAACGATAATAAGATATAGTTATGACAATCAGACTTACAACCCTCAGCACCCTGCTGCTTACAGTGATGGCATTCCTGACGGGCACCGTCGCAGCCTCTGCGCGCCAGAATGTGCCGCCGGCCTACGATATAGAGATTGCCGGGCAGGCCGACGGTGGCCGTTACCTTGTGCGGGTCACCACCGTGCTCGACAAAAACCAGAAGAACGATGCCCGCGAGTGGCTGCGCCGTCTGGCCGTCGACGGCGTGATGTTCCACGGCCTTGCTCCCGCCGGCGGATACAGCGCCCAGGCGCCCTTGATAGCCGACCCGCTGGTGCGCTCACAGAAGGCCGAGTTTTTCACGGCGTTCAACAACGAGAAACTCTACAACAACTATGCCGACCTGGAGAACTCGTCGATTATCATGACCAAGCTTCCCAAGAAGAAGTGGGAGGTGTCGGCGCTGATAACCGTCGATAAGGAAAATCTGCTGCATTTCCTCAACGAGCACGGCATTGTCGAGGGCTTCGGCAATCTATGGTAAACCCCCGTTTCACCTTATATGATATGAACAGACTCATTTATGTTTTTGCAATAGCGGCCGCCTTGCTTGCCGGCGCATGTGCCGGCAAGCGCCCGGCGACGACGGCGGCATATATTGCCGACCGCACCGTGGAGTGCCTCGGTCAGGATGCCGGCGGAGCGCAGCGTGTGCGCGTGTGGGGTCGTGGCCGCGACTTCGGCGCCGCCAAGGCCGATGCCGCCAAGACTGCCGTCGAAGCCGTGATGTTCGGATATATCACCGCCGGCGCCGGTAACTGCAACGCTTGGCCGGTGATCGACAATGAGGGCGCGGCCCGCCGCGCGAACCCGCAGTACTTCGACAAGTTTTTCCGCAACGGCGGCAAATACAAGAAATTCGTCAAATCCGAGCGGGTATCGCGCTCCGAAGCCCACTACGGCGGCGACGGCGTGGCCGTGATGATGGAGATTACAGTAGACCGCGCAAAACTGGTGCGCCAACTCACAAAAGACCATATACTGCAATGAAAATACGATTATTAGCCCTTGCCGCCCTGGCGGCTGCAGCGCTGACAGCCGGCGCCCAACGGCTGATGACTCCTCCCCATGTCCTTATAGTGCCCGACATGCCCTATTGTTCGGCCAACGGTTATATCCAGGACGCCCCGGACGGCAGCGGACGCACCGTCGCCGACTATGAGCGGGCTCTCGCCGAGGATGGCACCCTCCACAGCGCCCTCACGCAGGTGGCGCAGCTCATCAATGAGCGCAATTCCGACATTGTTATCGTCGATCTGTCGCAGGCTATCGAGCTGGCACGCAACGATGCTGCCCTTGCCGCCGCAAATGGTGCCGTAGAGACTGCCGAAGAGCGCATTATCCGCAACTCCAATGCCGATATCCTCGTGAAAGTGAACTACGACCTGCTGCGCACCGGGCCCGTGAGCCGTATCAACTATACACTGCGGGCCACCGACGCATACACCGGCCGGAATTTCGCGCCCCTCGAGGGTTTAGGCCCCGAAGCCACGGCGTCCAATCCTGCCGTGCTGCTTCGCGAGGCCATCTACGGCGGAATGGATTCTTTCCTCAACCGCATTCTGGCATACTATAACGGCATGCGCGAGCATGGCCGCATGGTGGCGTTCGACATAACTGTGGCTGCCGGCTCCGCACGCACCATGGGCAGCCGTGTGGGCGACGTCAGTCTCCGCGAATTTATCGAGGATTATCTCTATGACCACAGCGTAGACGGCAGCGGCCTTGAGCGTGTTCGCGGCGGCGAGGCCTTCCTCCATTACGACGGAGTATATATCCCCTTGACCACCACCGTGCGTGGCCGTCAGCGCCGCCAGGGCGCCAAGGATGTGGCGCAGGGTCTGGTGACGGCCCTTGCCGACGCCGGTGTCGCCGCCGATTTCAGCATTGTGGGTCTCGGCAGGGCCAACATCAGCATCCGCTGATTATCTGAGGCGGAAATTGTAGCCCACGGTCATCTCGAGGGTCATGTGGCGGCTGGCGCCGAAGGTATCGGCCTTCGACGAGGGGAACATATTGCCAAGGCCATAGTAAAAACGGCCCTCGAGGCTCACCGAGTGGCTCGGATGCACCCAGAACTCGAAGCCGAGGCCGGCGGTGATGCCGTAGTCGAAACGGCCGGTGATATCGGCATAAAGCTGCTCTGTCTGCCTGTTTTTCGGGAAATCGGGCACCTGCAGAGGGTCGCGGTAGTCGAAATCGGCCGTTATTTTGTCGCCCAGCCGCATCGATACGCTCGGCCCCAGGTTGACAAAGCACTTGAATCGTCGGCTGCCGAAGTATATGTGGGTCATCACCGGCAGGGTGAGGTAGGTGACCGAGCGGCTGTAGCTGAACGGCGCGCCTTTGAAGTCCTCGCGCCAGCCGCGTGTGGTCCAGCCCAGTTCTGCCACCAGCCCGAAGAGCTTTTCCTCGGTGTATCGGAATGTCAGGGCGCCGCAGCTGCCCGTTATCCACGTCTGCGGTATCGACGGCGAGAACGAGGCGCGGCTCATGGTTGCGCCGGCACGGGCGCCGATGCTGATGTGCGGCCGGTAGTGGGTCTCGGCCATGCCGCTCACACACGCCGCGAGCAACATAAAGACCATAAACAGGCGGTGCGGCCACGTTTTCATATCACTCGCGCCTCCATGCGGCCGCCGGGAAGATAGCGGATAATATAAAGCGCGGTGTTGACAAATCCGCCGCCACCCACGCGCTCAAAGCGGAAGGTGCTTTGGATGCCGCGGTATTCGGGTGTATACTCCGGGTCGAAGTGGCCGCCGGCATTCTGCAGGCTCTTGATGATGTAGCAGCCGGCATCGTAGCCCAGCAGTCCCTGTGATGGCACGCTCTCCATCATGGGCCGGCCGTACCAGCGGCGGAAATCGTCGTTGATGTTGCGCGATGAAAAGCTCATTGCGTCGTCGTAGAACCGCGAGTAGATTGTGGCGCCCAGAGTGTGGAGGAGTTCTTCGGCCTCGCCGCGGAAAGCCAGCCAGTCGGGGTAGCCGAAGACTTCGAGGCTCTTGAGGGGTATGTCGCCTGCAATGCCTGTGGTGTCGGCCTCGGCGGCAAGGGCGCTCTCTCCCGCAAGAGTGGCGCGGTAGTTTGCCACAACGTGGGCGAAGCGGTTGAATTCGGCGAGGGTGCCGCTGCTGGGCACCAGCACATAGCGGCGTGCCGACGCCAGCGGCGCCAGATCGGCGGTGACGAGGTTGCCCTCGTAGGTGACCTGAAGATATTCTATGGCGCGGCGGCTGCAGTGCGACACCAGGGCGGCCGTGAACGGGTCTTTCTCGTTGCGGCCCGATATGTTTCGCACTATCACCGGCACACAGTCGGGATAGAGTTCGAACAGCCCCTCGATGGCTTTGGTGTACATGCTGATGGCCGGGATGTTGGCCTGCATGACGTATGGATTGGTCATATAGAGGGTATCGCGGGTGTCGAAGAGATTGAGCACATAAGTGCCGGCATCGGCGGCGCGGCGCGCAAGGTCGGCGAAGCCGGCGTCGTCGGGGGCTATCAGTACGGAGACGCGGCGCAGAATACTGTCGGGCACGCCGGCGCTGTAATCGCGGGCGTCCACCACTATGCGGCCGGGGCGGTCGCACAGCGTGTCTGCGGCGATGAGGAATCCCTTGTAGAAATCAATGAAGTGCTGGTTGCGGCGCGAGGGCTCGGGGGCGCCCAGGCCGAAAGGCAGCGCAAGTTCCACCATAGAGGTCTTTTCCTCCACTACGGGAGCCGGTGCCGCCTCGGAGGCGCTCGTGTCGCCCGTGGGTGCGAGACCGGCAGGAGGCACGGGTGCGGCGTCGATATCGTCGGGCTCGTCGCCGGCATATTCGGCCACAGGGAAGTACAGTGTGCTGCCCCGGCGCAGACCGTCGGCGGCCGCCGGATTGTGGCGCACGATGTCGGCGCGGCTTATTCCCAGGCGCTGCGACACGCCGTAGACGGTCTCGTTTTTCTTCACCTCATAGTAATAGTACTGCACGCCGTTGATGGTGCGTACGGGGAGGTCGAGGGCTGTCGCCGTGGCTACGGCGAGCACCGCGGCCGCAAGGATTGCTGCTATTCTCTTCATAACAGGCGCAAAGGTACGGAGAAAATTTAAAATTTAAAATTTATAATTTAAAATTCATGCCGTGGCGGGTACCCGCAAAACAGCGCTCAATTTTCAATTTTCAATTCACACCACGCCCCGGATCTCGTCGAGCGAGGTCAGGCTCTCGCGGCGGCAGTAGTCGGCGAGCCCGGATGCTATGTCGGCGGCAATGCGCGGGTTCACGAAGTTGGCGGTGCCGATCTGCACTGCCATGGCGCCCGCCATGATGAACTCGAGGGCGTCGCGTACACTGCATATGCCGCCGAGGCCCACCACGGGAACTTTAACAGCCTTTGCCACCTGCCACACCATGCGCACGGCCACCGGACGCACCGCCGGACCTGACAGACCGCCGGTGACGGTGCTCAGCGCGGGCCGACGCCGTTCCACATCCACGGCCATGCCTAACAGAGTGTTGATCAGCGACAGCGAGTCGGCGCCGGCGTCCTCGGCGGCACGCGCTATCGCCACGATGTCGGTGACGTTTGGCGAGAGTTTCACCATCAGGTGGCGCGGCCACACACGGCGCACGGCGCCCACCACCTCGGCGGCGGCCGTGCAGTCGGTACCGAATGCCATGCCGCCCTGGCGAACGTTCGGGCACGAGATATTAAGCTCTATGGCGTGGATTTTCCCGAGGTCGGCAAGGCGTTCGGCGGCGGCGCAGTAGGCGGCGACGGAGGAACCGGACACGTTGACAATCACCTCGGTGCCGAGGCCGTGTAGGGTAGGGTAGATTTCTGTGGCGAAGTGCTCCACGCCCTTGTTCTGCAGCCCTACGGCGTTGAGCATGCCCGAGGGCGTCTCTGCCATGCGGGGATAGGGGTTGCCCTGGCGGGGTTCCGCCGTTGTGCCCTTCACTATTATGCCGCCGAGGGCCGAAAGATCCATGAAGTCGGCATATTCGTGGCCGTAGCCGAAGGTGCCTGAGGCCGTGAGCACCGGGTTTTTGAGGCGCAGGCCGCCTAAATCAACAGTGAGGTTCACCATGTCAGTTCGTTTATGTTGAAAACGGGACCGTCGGTGCACACACACCGGTTGCCCGTCGTAGTATTCTCCACGCAGCAGAGGCAGGCGCCCAGACCGCACGCCATTTTGTTCTCGAGCGAAACCTGGCATGGCACGGCGGCGGTACGCGCTGCGCCGGCCACGGCCTTCATCATCGGCAGAGGGCCGCAGACCTGCACCATGTCGGCGTCGATGTGCTGCAGCGCGGGGGCGGCGCAAACGTTGCCGCGGATGCCCTCGCTGCCGTCGTCGGTGCATACCGTCACCTCGGCATAGCGGGCGTAAAGGTCCTTGAGCAGCTGCGACGGCGCCGTGCGGAAGCCGGCGATGAGCCGCGGGCGCACACCCTGCGCGCTGTACCGCCGCGCCAGCAGATACAGGGGCGCCAGTCCTACGCCGCCGCCGACGAGCAGCGGACGGCGCCCGTCCATGGCGAAGCCCCGGCCCAACGGCCCCACAACGCTGAGCGCGGTGCCCGGCTGTATGTGTGCCAGCACGTCGGTGGCGCGGCCGGCGGCGCGCACCAGCAGGCTCAGCCGCCCGGTGTCGCTGTCGAATACCGATATGGGGCGGCGCAGCAGCACGCCGGCGCCCGGCACTTCTACTTCGACGAATTGTCCCGGCAGCATGGCCGGGCAGTCGGGACCGCTGAGGGTCAGCACGCTCATGCCGTCGCCGGCATCGGTGTTGCTCTCAACGGTGAGGGTCAAGATCTGTTTGCGCATAGTTGGGTGGATGCGGGTATGAAAAATGCCGTTGTGCTCGGCGGCGCAACGGCATTGTGTCTAACAAAAAGATGTGTGGCGGGAACGAGAATTGAACTCGTGACCTCCGGGTTATGAATCCGACGCTCTAACCAGCTGAGCTATCCCGCCGTTTTGCGAGTGCAAAGTTATTGCTTTTTTTTCATACCGCCAAATTTTTTTTGATTTTTTAATGTGACGGATGTGGTTTATGTGGTTTATGTGGCTGATGCACATCAGTTACATCAGTCACATCAGTTACATCATCGCAGGCGCCGGTACAGGTCCAGGTATTTGTCGACCGTGCGCCCGATTCCGTATCGGGCGGCGAAGTCGCGGGCGTCGGCGGCGCGACGCAGCGCCGCCGGGTATTCGGCCATCATGGCCTCTATGGCGTCGGCGAGGCCGGCCACGTCGCCAAGGTCTATTGAGCTGCACAGGCGTCCGCGGTCGGCCACTTCCCAGGGGCCGTCGTGGCGGGTGACTATGAGCGGCAGCCCGGCGATCATGGCCTCGGCGATTATGAGGCCGAAACCCTCGTAGCGCGAGGGGTGCACCATGGCGTCGTAGTCGGCGAGACGGCGGTATACCTCGTCGCGGTCCATGGGTCCGACGAAATTCACGGCGTCGGCCACGCCGAGACGCTCGGCGCGTTGCCGCAGCGGGTCGGCCGACACGCCGCCGCCGATAAAGTCTACGGTAATGTCGCGGTGCCCGCGGCGGCGCAGCTCGGCGAGGGCGTCGATAAGTATGTCCTGACCTTTTTTCTCGTAGTTGAGGCGTGCCAGCTGGACGATGCGGAAATTCGCCGGGTCGGGCAAGCGGCCGGGACGCGGCGCTATGGCGTCGGTGCATATGCCGTTGAGAAGAACCTCTACCCGCGCGGCCGGCCGCTGCCGCAGTATGTCGGCACGAACTGCGTCGGTGATAGCGGCCATGGGGCAGGCGCCGTCCACATGTTCCAGTGGTGTGTTGATGTCGTGGACGGTGAGCACCTGACGGTTGCGGTACACACGCAGCAATTTGCGGAAATTGGGCTGGTGGAGGTGCACCACATCGGGACGCAGCCGCGCCACAAGGAGGTTGAGACGCGCCATCATCAGCAGGGGCATGCTGCCGCGCCGACGCCGCATGGTTATCACCGATACCGTCGGCGCGAACCGCCGTATCATCAGCGGGTCGATCTCGTCGTTGACCACCACCACGGTGACGCGCAGGCCGCGGCGGCTCTGCTCGTTGGCAATGTCGGCGAGCATGGTCTCCATTCCGCCGAGATGGAGCTGATATATAAGGTGAAGGATGTGTTGCGGTTCTTGCATGGTTCTTTTATAACGCCGCATTCGGCATTTTATTGAAAAAAATGTAAAAAAACGCATCCGGGCGCCGACAGTGACCGCCATTTTTGTTATTTTTGCACAAAACCCTCTAAAACCGAAAAAATGAGCGAAAATGTGGCACCCGCCACCGTCTACTTCTGTCCGCGCATCACCGCCGACAACCTTGTGAACGTCTACAATGCCCTGGGTCGCCAGGCCAGAGGCCGAGTGGCCATCAAACTGAGCACCGGCGAGGCCGGAAACCCCAACCACCTGAGCGTCGACGTCATCAAGCGTCTGGTGCATCTCGTGGAGGGCACTATCGTGGAGTGCAACACCGCCTACGAAGGGCGCCGCTGCAATGCCGCCGACCACCTGCAGACTGCCGCCGAGCACGGTTTTACGGCCATCGCCGAGGTCGACATCATGGATGCCGACGGCGACGTGGCGCTGCCCGTGCGCAACGGACGCCATCTCAAGGAGAACTATGTGGGCAAAAACTGGCTGAACTATGATTTCACCATCGTGCTCTCTCACTTCAAGGGTCATCCCATGGCCGGTTTCGGCGGCGCTCTCAAGAATGTGGCCATAGGCATGGCTTCCGCCGAAGGCAAGGCATGGATCCACACCGCCGGCGCCTCCAGGACCGTGCCCGTCGACTGGTCGAACGTGCCGCCGCAGAACGATTTCCTCGAGTCCATGGCCGAAGCCTGCGAGAGCGTGTTCGACCGCGCCGGCGAGAACATCCTCTATATCAGCGTGGCAAACAACCTGTCGGTAGACTGCGACTGCGTTGCCGAGCCGGAGACAATCCATATGGAGGACATCGGCATCCTGGCATCGCTGGACCCCGTAGCCCTCGACAGCGCCTGCGTCGACATGGTCTACAACTCGCCCGACCCCGGAAAATCGCACCTGATAGAGCGCATGGAGTCGCGCGGCGCAACCCATATTCTGGACTATGCCGAACAGCTCGGCCTGGGCACGCGCAAGTACCGCATTGTCAACGTGGAGCCGGCGGCAGTAGATGCAGCCTTCTGAGCTGCCGACTCCAGTCACCCTCGGGGAGCTGCCGGCGGCTGTCGCCGGCAGCCGTCTTGTCCTGCTCAGCGGCATCAGCGGCTCAGGTAAGACCACCGGCGCCGCCCTCCTCGCCGACGGCGGCTTCGCCATTGTCAGCGCCGACGCCCTGGCGTGGGAGCGCTGCGGCGATGCCTTCGCCGGGTTCTCGCCCGACCGCCAGCGCGAGGTATTCGCCCTGGTCAACGCCGATATCGACGCCGAAGTGGGGCGCCTCCTCGGCGAGGGGCGTCGCGTGGCCGTCGACGCCACTAACTGCCGCCGTAGCCGCCGCGACGCCCTGCGCGCCCTCGCCGCGCGGCATGATGCGCCCGTACGGCTGGTGTTCTTCGACACCGACGCCGCCGAACTGCACCGCCGCATGGCACTGCGCCGCGGCAACGGCCCGCACGACCAGATTGTCCCCCCCGACCGCCTCGACGCCTTCATCGCCGGCTTCGACTGCCCCACCCCGGACGAAAACCCGGTGGTGGTGTGAAGGGGCGCGATATATCACGCCCGCCGACACCCCCGCAGACATGCCCGCCGACGATGACGGCATAGATCATAATGGTTTGCAATCTTGCTCCGAGGATATTTCACAAAACCGGAAGAGAAAGTATGGACGTCTGCGGCCAAACAAAGAACAGAACGATAAGAATCTCCATCACAATAGCACGCTTGCAACAATAATAGGTTCGTATAAAGCGGCCGTAACAAGACAAGCCCGAAGAAATAATCTGATTGTAACCCGGGATAGCCTTTCGCAGTCTGATGCAACATGCGGGCGCGATGTATCGCGCCCCTACAAGGTCTGGCAACGTTCATTCCATGACCGTATTATCCGTTCACAACAGGCGCTCGACAATATTATGTTCTATGTGGATGATAATGTTCGCCGCTGGAGCGAAGACTGCTTTAGAGAATAACTTATGCGGCGGATGTGACTTATGCACATCAGCCACATAAGTCACATCAATCACATTTTTTTTTGCCTCTTTTCAAAAAAAATCTGCAAAAACGTTGTGAATGTGAAATTTTGTTTATAATTTTGGGGCGCAGACCGTACCGCAGAAGCCCGGTCAAGGGGCGGAGGCGGGTAGGAAAGCACGGCGTGCCGCGCGGCATGCCGGTACTTCGATGAAAAAAAGGCGTTTACAACGACGCTCTTCTTGACGCATGGAAATCTGGTAAATTTCAATCTCAGTCAAGAGTGAGACAACGGTAAGCAGCCATGTGGATATGTCGACGATACATCGGAGACGGAGTGCGAGAGCACTTCCGCCCCGATGCCGAGCATATTCTGCGTGAGGCTTCTGCACGTTGTCCGTTCTACTGAGATGGGCAATACCAGAGCCTCCATGCGTGAACGGGCAACAAGTATGGCTCTCACGCACTTTTTTTATAAACCAGTCACACAAAAGCAAGCCGGAAGAGAGGGCCCTCCGGCAGCGACTCATACCATGAGCTACAAATCCATAGCGACCGCCTTGCTGCTCTCCGCCGCCACCTGCACATGGGCCACGGCACCGGCAGGCACCGCCCCCGGCGACTGCGACGTGGCTACCGTCGACGCCGCACGCACCCGGGGCGCCTATGTTCCGAACCAAGTAATTGTCAAGCTCCGCGACAGCAGCGCCGCCCGTGTGGTGGCCGGCCGTCATGCTCCCGCCGCCACGCGTGTGGCAGCCCTCGACGAGGCCTTCCGCGCCGCCGGCGTCGACGCCATAGAGCCGCTCATGCCCCTCACCGGTGGTCAGACCTTCGCCCGGCGCGCCCGTGCCTTCAACGGCGCCGTGGTAGAGGCGCCCTCGCTGGAGCGCGCCTATGTGCTCACCGTCAGCGCCGACGTGCCCGCCGCCCTCGCCGCCCTCGAGGCCGTGGCCGATGTGGAATACGCCGAGCCCAACTACCTGGCCTATGCCCTCGATGCCGCACCCGACATCAACGATCCCTATTACTCGCTGCAGTGGGGCATTGCCGACATAAACCTCTATCAGCTGTGGGGCCAGCCCGTGCTCACCAAAGAAGGACCCGTGATAGCAATTATCGATACGGGCGTGGACCTCGAGCACCCCGACCTTGCCCCCAACCTGTGGACAAACCCGCGTGAGGGTGCCGGCGCGGAAGGATACGACGACGATGGCAACGGATACACCGACGACGTCCACGGCTACGACTTCGTGAACCAGACGGGCCGCGTGGCCGACTATAACGGCCACGGCACCCACTGCGCCGGCATTGCCGCCGCACGCGGATACAACGGTATCGGCATTATCGGCGCCAACCCGGACGCCCGCATCATGGCCCTGTCGGTGCTCCAGAGCAACGGCACCGGCGATATCGCCACAATCATAAAGGCTATCGACTATGCCGCCGCCAACGGCGCCGACGTGCTGAGCATGAGCCTCGGCACATACTCCGAGTCCATAGCCCTTCGCGAGGCCCTGGGCCGCGCTTACCAGAAGGCCGTGATTGTGGCCGCCGCCGGCAACGACGGGTACTGCCTCAATCACCGCCACCCTGAGCGCGGCCAGATGCAGCCCATGCCGATGTTCCCCGCGGCATATAACTTTGTGCTGGGCGTGCAGGCGGCAACCACCGCCGGCGGCCTCGCCCAGTTCTCGAACTACGATGACGACGGCCCCGTGTTCAGCCCCTACTCCGAGGAAGAGCTCTATAACTACGAGATCACCGCTCCCGGCGTGGGAATAATGTCCACCTACCCCGGCGGCCAGTACAAGAACCTCAACGGCACATCGATGGCCACGCCCTTAGTTGCCGGCGCTGTGTCGCGCCTCCTTCAGGCCAAGGAATATGCCAACAAGGAAGAGCTCTTCGGCGACCTTATCAATTCGGTCACCGACAAGGGTAATCTCGACATCTACCGCGCCTATACCATCACCGCCGCCGACCGCCGCCCCGAACTCCAGTTCGTGAGCTTCGACATGGTCGACGCCGACGGCGACGGCCGCCCCGATGCCGGCGAGACCCTTGAATTCTACCCCGTGATCCGCAACGCATGGGGCAATGTCTCGGACATCAAGGTGCGAATAGAGTGCGCCGAGACCGCAAACACCTTCTGCGAGTTCCTTGCCTCCGAGGCCGACTTCGGCAACTCTCTGAGCAGCTACAGCAAGGCGCGCTCCGCCAACCCTCTGCGTCTGAAGATCAACGACGGTGTTGTGGACGGCCGCATCTGCCGCCTCCGCTTCATAGCCTCGGCACCTAATGCTCAGACCATAGAGCAGGAGTTCGAAATCAATGTGGAGAACGGCGTGGAGATCGGCGGCGTCCTCGGCGAGGACATGACCCTCCATGCTGGCGTGCACTATATCGTCACCACCCCACTTGCCATTCCCGAGGGTGTGACCGTCACCATCGAACCCGGCGCTGTCATAAAGTTCAAGGATAACACCGGTCTGCTTTGCGGAGGCACGCTTAATGCGGTCGGCCAACCGGGGAATATGATTACTTTCACGAAGGCAGACTTTGCATTGGGGGAAATCACATCTTTTAGGGTGAGCTCTCCAAGCATTCTCAAATATTGCATAATTGAGAATTTAGCGTTTTTAAATATGAATAATCAAAGTGTTTACGGTGAGAATGTTATATATAGAAACTGCAAAGGTCATTACCCCCTAATGGGCTTTATCTTCGATAAAAGTAATTATTATAACCTAACTGCAACCATATCAAATCACGGTGGCAGACGAAGTACAAGCAATATAATTAATTTATGGCAGAAACAATTTCATGTAGGACAGCCTGCTGTCAATATTGAAGGAACGAGCAATTCTAATTGTTTCGGCAATTTCGTTGATGGGCACTTTATATCTGTCTCGTTAGTAGACGAATTTACAGCCTCTAAATACACCCCCTCGGAGCCGAGCTATCTGGGTTCGGGACGGCAGGATATCGTCCGCTCGCATGTGGTTGACATCAACTGGCCCGGTAGCGGCAGCTTCGGCGAGCTGGATCTCTCGAACATGCTGACACGTCCTGTTGCCGAAGCCCACGGCATTGTGTGGAAGGTGGTTGTCGACGGCTACGACGCTCAGGACGAGTTCGACCTTCTGCCGGCTCTCGGCGTGGCACGCCATAAGTTCGAAGTATACTTCAACAGGCCGATGAACAAGGCCGTGGCGCCCACCGTCGCCATGGGCGTGCGTCCGCCCTACACGCAAACCTCCATCGGCGAGGACGGCGCATGGAACGAGGCCGGCGACATATACACCGCCTACCTCACCATCAGCGGACGCGAGAACATCGACGGCCTCAACCGCATCTACGTCTCCGGCGCCGAGGACGACGAGTTCTTTGAAATCCCCGTGGAGAACACCCGCTTCAACGTCAACGTCCAGGCTGCCGGCTCGCTCTCCACAGGCTTTGCCGGCGAGGCAGGCCTCGGCCGCGTAAACCTCGAGTGGGAGGACATGGACGTGAATTTCGAGGATATCCTCGGTTACAACATGTACCGTATCAATCCGGCCGCCGAGGGCGCTCCCGCCGACACCGTGATGCTCAACCAGCGCCTTATCGACGCCGGCACAACGACGATGACCGACTACGACGTTACCCCCGGCAACACCTACCGCTACTACTACAAGGTGATGACCACCGCCATGCGCGAAACCGACCCGTCGCGCACCATCGCCGTGACGCCCCTGACGGCCACACGCGGCGACGCCAACGGCAGCGGTGACGTCGACGTGGCCGACGTGCTCGCAACCGTGAGCTTCGCCTCGGGCTACAGCCCCAAGCCCTTTATCTTCGAGGCCGCCGACATGAACGCCGACTCCGACATCGATATTGTCGACGTCGTGGGCATCATCAACGTGATTATGGGCACACCGGATCCGTCGATGCTGCAGAGCACCGCCGAGGCCACGCTCACCGTCGAGGACGGCGTGCTGTGGATCGACTCGCCCGTTGAGTTCGCCGGCGTGCAGTTCGACCTCACCACCGACCCCGCAAACCGCATCAGCGTGCTCGAGGCCCTCGCCGGCTTCGAGACCACCGGCTCGTGGCATGCCGACGATACCTACCGCTTCATGGCATATAACCTCGCCGGACGCACCATCGGCGCCGGCCGCCACGCCCTGCTGCGCATCGGCGACGCCCGCGTGGCCGACGCCCGCATGAGCTCGCCGCTGGGCGAGAACATCGAGGTGAACTTCGGCAATACGTCGGGCATCGACGTAACCGACCTCGACGGACAGCGCGTGGAAGGCGCACGCCGTGGCGTTTACAACATCATGGGTGTGAAAGTGGGCGACAGCGAGGCCGACCTCGACCGTCTGCCCGCCGGCATCTACATTGTCAACGGCTGGAAGGTGATTAAATGAGAACCCTTGATCTGAAAAAGGCGGTGACGGCGATATTCCTCGCCCTCACCGGCTTTATGAGCCACGCCGCAATGGAGGTTACGCTCACCGACGCCTCGGCAGCCGGCGGCAGCGCCGCAACTGTCGAGGTGGAGCTCACCGCCGACACTCCGCTGAGCGGCCTGCAGCTGCTCTTCGATGTTCCCGGGGGCTGCGACATCAGCCTGGGGAACGCCGAGGGCGCCGGGCGCGCCGCCGCTTTCTCGGCGAGCGCCGGCATCCGCGAGGGCCGCGGCTCGGTGATGCTCTTCAATGCATCGGGCGCCACCATCGCCGCCGGCAAGGGGCTGGTGGCACGTTTTGCCGTGAATTACGGCAACAAGCCCCTCGACGCCACGGTGGGAGTGACGGTGAAGGCCGTCGACGCCGCCGGCGCCATGGTCGCCGTGCCGTCCGCCTCGCTGCGTCTGCTCTGCCGGCAGCCTCAGGCCACCTACTCCGTGCGCGCGATCGATTTCGGGCGTGTGCCTCTCGGCACGGCGCCCACGCTCTCGATGAACGTCACCAACGAGGGCACGGCACCGCTCACGGTGTCCGGCCTGGAGTTCGACAATGCCGAGTTCACCAGCACGGCCGTCCTGCCGTTCACCGTGGCCCCCGGCGCCGCAATGCCCCTGGAGGTGAAATTCGCACCCTCGGAACGAGGAACGGTCGATGCCGCCGTGAAAGTGCTGTGCAACAGTCCGCAGACTTACAACACCGTGCGGCTCCTCGGCCGGCCTTTTGCCGTGAACGAGGTGCACGTGGCCGATGCCGCCGGCACTGCCGGCGACGAGGTGACTGTGGCCCTGAATATGAACAATATGGACGCCGTGAACGGCTTCACCATGGAGTTCGACCTGCCCGACGCTCTCGAATACGTTCCCGGCAGCTTTGTCCTCGGCGAGCGCGGCGCCGCCCACTCGCTGAGCGTGAACTGCACGGGCAAGCGTCTGGTGGCTAACGCCTATTCGCTGACCAACGAGCCGTTCGCCGGCAGCGACGGCGCCGTAGCCACCTTCCGCGTGCGGCTTCAGGGCAAGGGCTACCACTCGCTGGCGCTCAAAAAGTGCCGCCTCAGCGCCTTCTATCGCGGCGAGATCATGGATGTGACCTCCGATACCTATGCCGGTGGTATTTCCATCAGTTATCCGTCGATATCGGTGCAGAGCGACCTCTCGCTGGGCCGTACGCCCGTTACGCAGACCGCAAACACCGAGCTGGAAATCCATAACTACGGCAATGCGCCGCTCACCATAGAGCGCGCAGTGCCGGACAACGACAACGTAGAGGTGGCCACGCCGTTGCCCCTCACCGTCGAGCCATGGTCCACGGCCACGCTCCGTCTCTCCATCGGCAATGCCTACCGCGGCGACGTCGACGGCCGGCTGAGCATATACAGCAACGACCCCGAGCGCAAGATGGTGGATGTGGCATTCACCGGCAACCGGTATTCGCCCAATGAGCTGCACTTCGGCGTTGCCCGCGCCGCGGCGGCCGGCGCCGACGGCATGGTGGCCGTGGTGCTCGCCAACAACGACGCCGTGAGCGGCCTCCAGTTCGACGTGCGCACCGCCGGTGGCGTTTCGCTCGGCGACGCCGCGGCCACGGCGCGGATGGACGGTTTCACCGTCACACGGCGCACCCTCGCCGACGGCACCGAGCGCTTCTTTGTCTACTCGCTCGGCGGCGCCGCTGTGGCGCGCGGCAGCGGCCTGGTGCTCAATATCCCCTATTCGGCCACCGCTGCCGCTGAGCAGCCTTTCGAGGTGTGCAACGTCCGCATCTCCACGCCCGACCTGGAGAATGTGTCGTCGCTCGTCACCGGACACCACTTCCTCCTCGGCGATGTCGACGCCAACGGCACCGTAAATGTGGTGGATATAACGAGCCTTGCACGCCATATTTCGCAAGGACTGATTTCTCTGTTGAACTCCTTTGCTACTGATGTCAATTTTGACTCGGCTGTCAATGTCGCCGATATAACAGGAACGGCGAATATAATTCTACAAAAGTAATACGATATGAATCACATACTTAAAACCGGCATAGCAACTGCCGTACTCCTCTTCGGCGATCTTGCGATGGTCGCAGAGGATGAGAATCCCGGAACGTTCACAATTCCCGATGTTCGTTTCGATGAAGAAGGTCGTGCCACGGTCGAAGTGTATTTTGAATCTGATATAGAGGGATATAACGGCTTGCAGATGGACTTCTGGATGCCGGCGGAGATTACCATCGAATCGGATGAATACGGGCCGATATGTGATGTGAATCCACGTTTCGCACGCGGATACTCATTCATAGGTGCAGACCGAACCCACACCACCGACCCTGCTCTGGTGGAGGAAGGAGTGCACTTCTATCGCCTTGTTGGTTTCTCGGCAAGACCTATTCCCAGCCCGTGCAGAGGCTTGTTCTACTCATTCACCGTGCTTGCCTCCACAGCTCGAACTGCCACTGATGAACCCGTCAACGTTCACGTAACGAACATAGAATTTAGCCCGCAGCAGGGCGATGCTCCCGCCTACCTCAACACCTTCCCTGATATGGATTTCAAGATCGAGCCGTATCAGCAGACGGGTGTCGAGCTGAATCCCATGGAAACCGTCACCGACGGCACCATCTACGATACGCAGGGCCGATGCCTCGGCACCGACGTCGATGTGCAGCAGCCCGGCGTATACATCATTGGCGGCCGCAAGGTCCTCGTTCGCTGACACACAAAACCCCTTACGTATACTTTTACTCCCGCACGGGCGGCGCCGCCGCCCGTGCGGGAGTAATTTTGAATGCTGAATGTTGAATTGGGGTGTGGGATCCCATCCCCCGGGTGCCGCTGCGCTTACCCGGGGTTGGGCACGGGGCACTTCCGCGAGGTGCTGATGTGGTCACGATAGTTTCAGACATGGTTATGCGAGTGTGGCCGGCGGTTGGTTATCGCGAAGCGCTTTGCTCTGCAAAGAAAACCGCCTTTCCATTGAGAGTGAACCCTCGCCGTTGCGAGGGCGTTTTAATTTTAAATTTTTAATTTTAAATTTTCAATTTTCAAACTCCCGTCTATGAAAAAGTTACTCGCCATTGCCCTGTTCTGCTCGCTGCTGTGGGCGTGCAGCCCTTACGCGCTGGTAAACAGCGAGACATACAACAATGCCGACCTTGCCGACTACCATACCTTCCGCATAGTATCGCCCGCCGACGGTCATCTGCCGCCCGGCATGGAGATGGTGACATATTACAACATCGCCGCCGCCATCCGCGAGCAGATGCTCGAGCGCGGTTTCACCGAGGACTCTGCATCGCCGCTGCTCATCAACATCGGCCTGACCGTCCACCGCGAAATCGAGACCGAACCGGCCATGCCTCCTGGCTATGTGCCCTATGCCGGTCCGTACTACAACGGCTTCTACCCCTATTTCATGTACCCGCGCATGAGCTACTGGCAGAACTACTACTCCAACGCGCAGGTTATCACCGGAATGTACAAGGAAGGCGTGCTGACAATGGATATGGTGAACATCCGCACCATGACGCCCCTCTATTCGGCATCGGTAGCTACGATCGTGGATAACGGCCAGGGCCGCTTCCGCAATCTGGCGGGCATCGCCGAGGCCGTGCAGACCCTGTTCTCGCGCTTCCCCGTACCGCTGGAGGCCCGCTATCAGCGCAGATAGCCCTCCTCACCGGCCCCGAAGAGGGCGAAATCATAGACCGTAGGGTCGTCGGCACGGTAGCGGCGCAGTACCGCCGTCACCTCCTCGACGGCCCTGCGGTCGTTTGCCTTGCGTGCGAGCAGCCCTAAGGCGCGCGCGGTGTTGCCGCTGTGTACGTCGAGGGGCAGAAAGAGCTGCGCGGGCTTCAGCAGCGACCATACGCCGAGGTCCACTATGCCGTCGCGCCTCACCAGCCACCGCAGGGCCATATTGAAGCGCTTGAGGGCCGTGACGCGCATGTCGGCTGGCAGACAGCGCGAGCCGCCGGCAGGGCAGGCGCCGCCGTTGGCGTCGGATATTATTGCCGCCAGCGCCGATGCTATCTCCCAAGCCGGCGCCTCGGCAGTGTCGGCCTTTATGTGAGCGGCGAGACCCTCGAGGCTGCCGTAGCGGCTGTATACCTCGCGCAGCCCTCTCAGGTAGTGGCGCAGATGGCGCCCGAAAAAAGTGCGGTGGATGTTGCCGTCGCCTATGGCATCGATATCGCCGCCGGCGACAAAGGCGTAGGGCTCACCGCCCAGCAGGCCGTGGAGCCGTTCGGCGTCGCGAAGAATCATCGGGCGCCGTCCCCATGCTATGGTGGAGGTCAGCAGCGCCGAGATCTCGATGTCGCGGGGGTCGGTGTACCGCCGCGGGAACTGCACGGGGTCGGCGGCGGCGAATGCCGGCCGGTTGTATCGCTCCACCAGAGCGTCCAAGGTGCCTTTCAGTCCGTTATCCATAAAAGCTGATCATCGCTGAGCGAAGTAATGAGTAAAAAAACACCGCCGGACAGCGATTGCTGCCGGCGGTGAGCCTTAGGGTACCCGGTGGGACTCGAACCCACGACCTTCGGAACCACAATCCGACGCTCTAACCAACTGAACTAAGGGTACCATTTGGAAAAGCACTGCAAAGGTACGCATTTTTTTTGAAACTGCAATACCTTGGCTCATTTTTCCGCAAAAAATGATGAAAAAGTATCAAAAAAGCGATGCCCTCTATCATCGCTGACGGAGGGCACCAATCCTGAGATTAATAAATTATCAATAAATTATCTTACGTACTGAGGAGCCGCGCCGTTGGATGTAAAGCTGACCTTCGACGGGGTTCTCCACGCGAATACCTTCGATAGTAAAGTACTCGGTCTCGACATCTGCATTGATGCCGGGCTCGACGATGCCGTTTGTGCCGAAACCGCCGATTTCCATTCTTATGCGGGGAGCTGCCTGGGCTTCGGGCGAGAGCAGCGTCATGTCGAGATAGGCGCGGTTGGATTTGAGCACCGCGTTCTCGGCAAGCTGGTAGAAGCCGACATTGCCTTCGGCGTTGACGCCGAACACGCGCATGGCGGTGGCATCGTAGCGGGTATAACCCTCGTCGGCGTAATCATTGGTTACCTCGACAGCGCCGGTAATTTCCACTGTGTTGAGCTGGAATACGCCTTTGAGGAGGTTGCCGTCGGCCACCGAGGCGTCGATGCGGCTGTCATCGGGTTCAAGAGGTATGAGACGGTTCTGGGGCGTGAGGCCGTTGCCGTCGTAGCCCTTGAGGTACTCGGTGAGGTCGGTAGGCTGCTGACATTTGATGAGTACAGCCGTGTTGGCCGGCACTATGCCGTTCTCGATTTTTTTGAGCGAGAGCACTGTAACGCCGTTCTCCACGCGCGATGCATCGACGATGTAGGCTTCGTGGCCGTCTTCCTCGACGAGCTCATATGGGAAAGAGGTGTACATCGACTCCCAGTATCCGCCGTCGAAGAACATGGATTCATCGGGGCAGGCTCCGAACCAGTGGCGGTCGCGGTCCATGGTCTCTCGGCTGACTTTGTTTATCTCGAACTGGCTGTTTATGCCGTTTTGATTCGAAGAGGCTTTCAGGGTACCCCAGCCTACGTGCGGGACGCCCGAATCGAAAAGATGCTTAAGAAGGGCAGGGTTTGAATACAGCTTATAGTATCCGGGGTTGTCGATCCATTGTATACTCAGGGTATTGTTGGGGAAGAATTCTTTCGAGTTCACGCCCTGGCCGGAGAGGGTAACGTCGGACAACACCGTCTGATCGGCTGAATAGGTTGTTGTATAAGTGCCCGTGGTACCCGAAATATGAATGATGCCCGAGGGATCGTTGTATATATTGTCTGTGCCTAACCAGTTGTTAATCTGATCATAGTTGCTATATGGATTGAGTACAAGGCCCACATCGGTGAGAACGCAAACATTGGAAGCGCTCAGGCGCAGTTTCACTTTGCCGGCGACCCGCACCATGGCGTCGGCACTCGTCCAGATACGGTAATAACCGTTGCCGTCGACTTCGGCCTCAACCTCGTACATTGCGGTATAGATACCTTTGTTTTCTTCGGTGATGGTGAACGTATAGTTCTGTTCGGTCGATACTATCTCACCGGCGGAATTTTTCCACCCTATGAACCTGATGTTCTTATTCGGTTGCCGCCCATATTTATTGATGAAAGAAGCGTAATCGTAAACTTCAGCGGCAGGAGTGCCGTAGAGCGTGATTTCATCGCCCACAGCATTCTCGAAGGCACTCAGCGACGGGCTGCCCAGTTCCTGAGGTTCGGCAACCACACGCACCGGCGACTCGCGGTCGAAGATGGCGTAATATGTTTTGGTGAGAGGATTAGCCTCTTCTTTGGTTGAACATTGTATCTCGAAATTGTATGGGTTTTCGGTCGACAGTACATTGGAGCCGTCGGCCTTGTCCGACCAGCAGCGGAACACATATCCTTCGTCGGGAAGGGCGTGGAGGTAGAACGGTACGTTGCCCACACTGTTGCCACCCGAGGCGGAGTTGACCATCTCGTGGTCGTAACTGAAACTCGAGGCTGCGGGGACGGTTGCCGTTTTCGAAACATAAACCTTGCCTTTGCCGGACTGTCCGTGAGCTACAGCCTTGGCATAATAAGTCCCTGCTGATGCTGCCGGCGCGATCGCCAGACAGAAAAGGAGCATGAAGATTTTGATAATTTTATTCATAGTATTTGAGAATGATTGGAATATAATGGGAGAGAACTCTCAGGGCGATTGCGGCGGACAGGAGTGAACTCCATGTTCCGGCGTTGGAGGTGAACAGCGGAGCGGCGACGAAAAGAGCGGCCGCAACGCCGTAGACCAAGAAGAATATCGGCGCCCATCTTCGCCGGCGCCATACAAGCCATACTATTGCCGGCAGCGGGTTGAGCGGGATATAGAGCCAGTTCCAGGTGCCTCCGATGCTGAGAGGCAATACCGAGACGGCGATAAGGGCGAGCGACGTCACCGTGAGCAGAACCAGCGCTGTGCGGTCGGCGATGGCGACGAGCCGCGGGAGGCGATGGCGCAGATCGGCGAGCGATACCGCGACGGAGAGAACCAGTATGGCGGCAAAAACGGCGCCGGGAGTGGCGGCCGGGCTGTCATCTGTAGCCTTGGCAGCCAAGACCACCGGTTCTCCGGCAAGCAGGGGGCGGCTGGTGCCGTCGGCCGAACATATTGTCGCGGTGGGGAGCATTGCCGGCATGGCCGTCGGTACCATCCGCGTGCGCCATGAGTCGGTATCGCCGCAATCGGCTCCAAGAGCGGCGGTGAGCACCAGTGCCGCCCATGGCCTTGACGGCAGGAGGATGGCTTTCAGGGCGTCGCCGTTGTCGAGGGTGACCAGACTGTCGCGTGCCACGAC
The DNA here is from genome assembly GCA_017621055.1 of Muribaculaceae bacterium. Taxonomy (GTDB): domain Bacteria; phylum Bacteroidota; class Bacteroidia; order Bacteroidales; family Muribaculaceae; genus CAG-873. Next base: position 63,816 of record JAGATX010000022.1, read on the forward strand.
GATGGATTCGCCGCCGAGGGCTGCCGCAATCTTGTCGAATGCCGCCGAGTTGCAGTTTCGCCACCTGATGTTGAAATTGCTCTCTGCGCCCTGCTCGGCATCGCCGTCGCAGAACATCCACAGACGGCGTATCTGGCTGTCGGTGAGGTTCAGCGGGTAGGAGGTTATGCCTCGGCCCTCGTCGATGAACTCGCGGCAGTAGTCGGAGAAGGCTATTCGCGAATACCGGCCCTTGGCACGTCCGAAAACCTGTCCGGCAAGGGAGCCGCGGTCGGTTTCGTAGCTGAACACATTGTCCAGACCGTATGCCGGGCATTCAAGCCTGATGGCGACGTGGCCGGTGCATTGAAACACCTTGTCGCCGGGCGATGCGACCAGAAGCGAGACCTTCACGGGCTCCGCGGTGCCGTGGGCACTGCAGATGCCCGCGAAGATCAAGAGGATTGCAATACAGGCTTTCGCTGCCGGCATAGGCGATGCGCTGCTCAGCGGACGAATACCTTGCGGCCGTTGAGGATATAGATGTTGCCGTGAGCGGGAGTGATTACGCGGCGGCCCTGGAGATCGTAGAATACGTCGGCCGAGGGATTGGCGACTTCAACACCTATCACCCCTGTGGGGGTCTCGGGTTCACCGTCGACGGGCACACCCAGGCTGATGGCGTTTTTGTTCTTGCGTTTTGCGGCAACGATAATGGCGCTGTTGGCGGGAATGAAGGGCGCTTCGTTGAACCAGGGCGTGGTCACCGTCATGCCGTTGAGGTCATCGTCGGTGTTGGCTGTATAGGTCTTTGTGCCGAACACATATGCGCTGTGGTCGTTCTCGAAGTCGCCTTCTATGCCGCAATAGCCCTTGAGGCGTTCGGTTGTTGCGGGCGTGGCAAGGAGGATGCCGTGGGCCGAGCCGGGTTCACCGGTGGCGGGAGCATGCTGGTCGGTGATAACATCATCGCCCACAGGCAGGCCGGGAGTTACGGTGGCTTCGGGGTCATAATCGCCGTCCTGGGCTTCCCATACTATTTTCACCTTGTTTGCCGAAACCTCGTCGGAGTTGACGGACAGCTCGACCAGAGCGGGGCTGAGGCGCGGAACCGATGCTGCTTCGGCCTCGAGGTCGACATATTCTATCGAACCGAAGTTCGTCAGCGTAGTCATGCTCAGCGACGAGGGCGTGAAGGTGTGGAACTTGACGTCGCTGCCGGCAATGGCCTCGATGGGGAAGTCGTAGTACACGGCTGCCATGCGGCGATAGTCGCTGCCGATTTCAATGGTGGCGGCAGGCGCAATGGCGAAATAATCGTTCGCTGAGTTCTCGTCGACAGGACGAAGCACCCACTTGGCGGCGTTGCCGGCGGCGTTGGCCTGTGTTTCGGCGAGCAGGCCGAATTCGGAGGAGTTGTCGCTGACGGTGCCCACGGTGCTGAAAATATTCACACCATCGCTGAAACGGCCGTTTGTGAGATATAGCTTCTGTCCTTCCTGTATGCTGGGAATATATTTGAGAAATCCCTGCATGATTTCGTGGCGCTGCATCTCGGTGGCGAAGTCCTTGAAGTTTATGCCCAGAATTGTGACGTTGGGGGCCTTTTCGGGGTCGAGCATACGCTCGATGTTCATTTTCAGCCAGTTGTAGAGCAGCTCGTGGTCGGCGAAGATGAGCTCGTAGGACAGTTCGTACTGGTGCTTTTCGGTGTTGTAATAGCTTGCGTATTTTGTGGATATGTCATATCCCCAGCTCTGCCAGAGTGCGGCTTCGTTGTCGTCGATATTCTCGCCGGAAGCAAGGCCGTTCTTGCCGTTCATATACTGGCGCATGCATTCAAAACCGATTTCGAACGACCGCTTGTTCTTTTCGTTTGCAAGATAGAACTCGGAAGCCTTTGTGCAGTCGATCCAGTTGAAATAGAGACGGTATTCATTTTCGACACCGGTGGGCTCGAGGTAAGCGAAGAGATCCATCTGCTCGCTCACTTCGGTGTTGAAGCGGCGTGCGAACTCGGCGAGCGATTCCTGGTCGGCGGTGATGCCCAGCTGTTCTTTCTGTTCGGCGGTGAGTCGGCCTATCTCCTGGTCGAGACGTCCGGCAACCATTTCGAACACGGCTTCGATGAGGAGGCGCCCGGTGGAAATGTAACCGGCGTTGCCGGCAGTGGCGGCCATATTGTAGGCCATCATGTTGAAGTCGCCGGTCTGGATGTTGGCGACGAGCTCGTTGAGAGCGGCGTCGATATCTGTCTGTGGAGCACCGAAAACTTCGATGCCCTGGCTGCTGAGATTGCCGATTTTGTATCTCAGCTGACCGTTGACGGTTTCGGGAATTGCGCGGAGACGCATTATGGTACCTGCGTTTGTCAGAGCATCGTTGAGCATGACATCGGGGGCCGTGGTGAGGGGACCATTGACGGCGACGATGCCGCTACCGTCGGAGGCGCCCAGGGCGCTCTGTACGCGGTAATAACCCTGAATTGCCTGTTCAGCTGCTGTGGACGACGCGGCTGTAAGCGCTAATCCGGCTGCTAATGAGCAGATTTTTAGGAAGTAATGGTTCATAACAGTTGTTACTTGGTCGTGTTTTTTTGAGAAATTAGCGTAATGAAAGGTTTTAGTGCGCAAAGTTAAATATTAGTTAACAAATTACCCCCCCTAAAAGTTAAATGAAGTTAAACAATTGGTTGATTAACATAACTTAATGGATTGCTGCTATGTAGTATATGATTAGCGGGCTGTTTTTGCGGAGGGGTGTGAATTGGAAATTGGAAATTGAAAATTGAGCGCTGGTTTGGTACCCGCCACGGCATGAATTTTAAATTATAAATTCTAAATTTTAATTTTTTTGTACCTTTGCAGGGTTATGAAACTTCTGGAAGGAAATTTTTGCGGCTTGCCCCGGTCCGTTCCGGCCGCATATATATTATGTGTGGCGGCGCTGTGGGGTATCTTCGTGGTGTTCACTCTCGGCCTGGGCCAGGAGGTGCGCATACAATATGAGATGATGTATTTTGCCGGCGACGCCGCACTGATGGCCGCGCCGGCATTGCTGTTGCCGCGCCGCTGGCGTATGGTCATGCTCTTGCCGGTGGCACTGACGGCGCTTTATCTGATGGCGAGTCAGGCTTATTTCCAGTACTGGCACGATACGCTGCCACTCGACCTTGTTTTCCGCAGCGCGTCGTGGAACGGTTTCGTAGCCGATGCCGCCGGCACGCTGTTCGGCGCCACACAATGGGCCATTATGCTCATCACGGCGGCCTACGGCGTTGGCTTGTGGCTGACAGGACGAAAACGCGCCGGTGTATACTGCCTGCGCGGACGTCTGCTGTGGCTCGCCGGAGCTGTGGCGTTCTTTCTTTTGATATCGTGTGCCGGGATTTTTCAGATGAGAAACTACATGCGCAGTATCGGCGAAAATCCCGCTGTTGCAGAGGTTATGAGGGTGAAGCTCGAAATAAGCGGCAGCATAAAGGCCGATAATTTCGTCAAAAGTCCTCTATTGTATTTTTGTTTCGAAATATCGGACATCGGCTCGGTGGATATAGTGGAACTGACGGAGGATGAGACGCTTTTTATTGAGAGAACCATTGGAGAAAGCTCCACTTCAGGACTTATTTCAGGAAATGAAGGAAAAAATCTGATATTCATAATTGTAGAGTCGCTGAATGCGGATGTCATAGGAGCGCGCTATGGCGGCTGGAGCGTAACGCCCGTGCTCGACAGCCTTCTGGCCGACAGCATGACTTTTGCCGCGCTGAACGTAAGAACGCAGGTAGGCGTGGGCGGCAGCAGCGACGGTCAGATGATATATAACACCGGGCTTCTGCCGGTATACAGGGATGTCGCCGCAATGACATTCGGCGGAAACCGCACATTCCCGTCGCTTGCCGGAAGCCTGCCGGCGGCCGATGCGTGTGAGTATGTGGCCGAGGGAGGTTCATGCTGGAATCACTATGCCACAAGCGTGGCATATGGTTACTCGGCACTCAATGATGCCGACAGCATTGCGGCGCTCGGTATCGATGCCGAGCAAGTGGGCCTTGACCGCGCGGTGTTCGAGATGGCGTTGAGACTTATGCCGTCAATGCGGCAACCTTTCCTTGCTGAGATAGTCACACTGTCGATGCACTATCCGTACATCGACGAAGGAGCTCCGCGTCGCCGCTGGATAGATTCCTTGCCGGACATCGCGACACTGGAGCGCAATTACCTTCAGACCCTCAATTATTTCGACGGCGAACTCGGCCATTTCCTCGAAAGGCTAAAGGGCGAAGGGCTCTACGACAATTCGGTGATAGTCCTTGCCTCCGACCACGACCAGGCATATAAAACCAATTCGCGCAACGCCGCCGAACGCCATCCGATAGCGTTCATAGCCCTGAACAGCGGGGTCGGGAGGCGAATAGAACATCAGGCCTACCAGATGGACGTATATCCCACAATCCTCGACATGATGGGTTGGCGCGGCGACGGCTACCGCGGCATGGGCCGCAGCCTCCTTGCCGGTGATTACTGCATGACCGACAGCATGGCCGCCGAGCGCCGGCGTGCCTCGGACCTGATTATCCGTTCGGATTATTTCAAGGGAAAATGAGCAGGAGCGCCGTTATAAATGTTATATGAATAAACTTTGAAATATGATAGTAAATACAGCACGCTTTGTGGTGAGCAACACCGACGTTACGAAGTGTCCCGACGACCGGCGCCACGAATATGCCTTCATCGGGCGCTCCAACGTGGGCAAGAGCACGCTAATCAATATGCTCACCGGCAAGAAAAACCTGGCGATGACGTCGGCCACCCCAGGCAAGACCATGCTTATAAACCATTTTCTGGTGGACGACAGCTGGTATATTGTCGATCTTCCCGGCTACGGCTACGCGCAGCGCAGCAAGGCCGACCGCGCGCGCCTCGAGAAGATTATAAAATCATATATCCTCAACCGTGAGCAGATGACCAACCTGTTCGTGCTTGTGGACAGCCGCCACAAACCCCAGAAAATCGACCTGGAGTTCATGGCGTGGCTTGGCGAGAACGGCGTGCCTTTCAGCCTGGTTTTCACAAAGATGGACAAACAGAGCCCGACGGCCGGTGCCAAACAGACCGCCGCATACCTCGAAACGATGCTGGAGCAATGGGAGGAGTTGCCGCCCGTATTCCGCACGTCGGCCGCCGACGGTCGCGGACGCGGCGAAATTCTCGACTATATCGAGCAGTTGAACCGTCTGCCCCTGTGAGCGTTTATATTTCATCACACGAACAAAAAAACTGATGAATTATGGACAAGGACAATAATGCCGTGAGCGGCAACGGGAAAAAATATCCCGGCGTGGCCATCAACAAGGCCGACCACAACAAAGTAGATAAGGAACTGGTGAAGGAGCGTACGCGCACCCTCGACAGCAATCCTCGCAACGACGACAGATAGACAGCCCCCTTTCCCGCGCAAGGGGCGGGTATTAAAACTTCAGGCTTGCAGGTCCGTATGAACTTGCAAGCCTGAAGTTTATAGGGAAAAGGCTCTTAACGGAGGCGGTCGGCGGCAGCGAGGAGCCTGCGGTCCTTAGCCATGAAACGGCGTGCGAACCACGTCATTACCAGGGCGGCGACGGTGAATGGTACGCCGAAGAAAGTGAACGACAGGTCGGGACCGGTGTAGACCACACATCCGAGGCCTACCGACACGGCAAGGAGGATGATGGCGATGAGTGCCACAGTCATCTGCAGCTTGAGGTTTTTGAACAGGAAGATGTCGATGAGGAGCAGTACGCCGATAACGATGTTGAGGATGAAAAATCCGGTGTTTTGCCATACATAGACGGGAGTAGCGCCCAGATATGCCATGGGTGTGAGGATGAACACCACCATCAGGGCGAGGGCGAAAAGCAGCATAACAGTCTGCCAGCGTTGAAGTACCATAGTTTTATGAAAGTTAGTAAGTTGAAAAGTCGGCGAATGTCAAGTCCGTCATAGCGGACCGAGCGGCGAGGGGCCGGTACGGTAGCGAAGGGCTGCCGGCAGCAGGGCGACGGCATCGGCAGGAACGGTGCCCCCCATGCGGTAGTAATGAAGCAGGCGGTGCCGTATGTCGCGGGCCACGGCATCGAAGCCGTCGTCGGCGACGCTGTCGGCCAGGACATCGAGCGCCTGCGGGCGTCGGCCGGCGAGCCACAGCGCCACAGCGGCATCCACGTTCAGCTCCTGATCCGCTCGCACCGGCGCTATTTTTTCGAAAATGTCGGCGGCGCCATCGTAATCACCGGCCATAAGCTTTGTTGCGGCCAGCAGGTGCTGAGGACGGGTGGCACGGCTGTCGCTGACGAAAGCAAGGTGGTGGAAATAGCGCTCGGCGCCCTCGAAATCGCGGCTGTAGAGTGCCGCCAGCCCTGCAAGTTCAAAAAATTCGGGGTCGTCGCCGGCACTGTCGGCAAAAGGTTCGAGGATGCCGGCGAGGTCGTCGGTCCATGCGCCGTACTTGGCGTAGCGAACCACGCCGAGGGCGGCATCGCGGTTATCGCGGTCGGTGAGCCGTGCCTCCAGATAGAAGTTGAACGCGTCGTCGGGTCTGTCGGCGGCAATGCAGATTTCGGCTTTGAGAACGAGGTCGTCGGACGTCGGGTCCGGGTATAACGTATCGAATATTTCCAGCGCGTCGGCGGCATTGCCGTTGGCTGTCATGAGTCTGAGAGCCTTTTCCCGGCGGTCACCGGTAATTTCTGTGTCGAAAAACTCCAGCGACCGGTTTGTGGTGGCATATCTGCCGAAAACTTCGGCGGCTTTGCCGAAGCGCGTGGCGAAGCGGAAAATGTCGCGCACCAGCAGGTTGTATATCCGGTTGGCCTTCATGTTTTCGTTCATGCTGTCGAGGGCCTCGCGTGCGTCGCCGTCATCGAAGAGCGACGCCAGAGGACCGGCAGTGCTTTCGAGCATACGGCGCCTCATGCTCTCGGGTGCTTCGGCGGCAGAGAGCACAAGGGCATACTTGTCGCCGTCGGTGAGCATGGGCATGGCCGTGAGTACTTCGGCCAGAGCAATACCCTCGCTGTCCACCACAGGCGCCAGAGCGCTGTTCTCGGGGTGGAAGGGCAGGAACCAGTTGCTCACCTGACCGAAGAAAGGCGACGAGCGCATGGCGCCGAGTGTGCCGTAGAGAACATCGTCTCCGGCCATGGCTGCGTCGTTGAATTGCCTGAGTTTGTCGAAGGTGCCTTGGGGCATATCGGCCATAGCGGCATCTGTACGCGCCGAGAAGTCCATGTCGGCGCCGCCGTTGCTGAACCGGCGCCCCAGTTCGCCCAGTTCGCTCCCCATGTCGCGGCTGAAACGCCGCGAGAGGTCGCCGGCGCCAAGGGCGCGTATTTTTTCGATGATTATATCAACGATGTCGGAGGCGAGGGCGGGTTTGAGGGTGTGCACAAAGGCGGAAATCACGTCGCGGAGGTCATCGTTGTCGGCATGGATGTCGATAGCCGTTGCAAGCCATACCTTTGCGGTGGAAGAAATGTATATGTCGGGGTCGCGCGCCAGAGTCGCCAGAAAGATAGCACGGTTGCTGTTCCAGCGGCGGACAAGGCCGAGACCCGCGGCGGCTATCCACAGTCGGCGGTCGTAGGCGGCGATGTCGGCGTCGGTGATGAATGCCATGGCGGCCTGCGATACATCTTCGTCGAAAAAGAGGTCGGTCCACAGCAGATTGAAGATGTCGGAGGCTATCTGCTCGAGTTCTTTTCGGCTTCGTGTGTCGGTCAGCGCCGTCACGTCGGTGCTCAGCCGCTTCTGCTCCATCACATAGTCGGCCATAAGGCTCTCCAGCGAGTCGTCGGGACGCATTCGCACAAAGCGCACGGTGCTCCAGAACAGCGAGGGGTCGTCGGCGGCATGGATATCGAAGTTCATGGTGTCGGCAAGGCGCGTTATGGCGAGCGCCATGGCCGTTTTCTCGGCGTTGACGTCGGCATCGGCGGGAGCGCCCATGAGATAGCGCAACATGTAGAAGAAACGGCCCTCGAGGGCATTGATACGCGGCCCGTAACTATTTGTGGCGGGGTGGCCGGCCAGTTGGCGAAGCCCTTCGAAGCAACGGTCGAAGCGGTTGCTGGCGGCGTCGGCGGCGATCTGTCGGCTTATGCTGTCGGAGCTTGTGTAGTCCATCTATATTTAAACTTTGAAAGTTGTCATCTTGTTCAGTAGGTCGATGGTACCCGGGGGCAGTGCGTCGGCGGGCGCCGTCAGCAGCCTCACGCCGTCGGCGCGGCCTTTCCGGAGCCATATGGCCACGGCCCTTCCGCCGGCATCGATTGCCGTCACCTCGCCGGGCGTGAACGTCAGCGTACCGGCGGCACGGAGCGAGGCTTCGGCGGCTTCATCGCTCTCCATGGCGGTGAACGGATAGAACGTTATCACAATCGCGCCGTCGGAGCGGCGTGCCCAGCGCTGGGGGCGCGTCAGCAGTGCCGTTGCCGGGCGGGCGCCGTGGGTGAGCCACACCATGACGAGCACCATCGGATAGACGATAAGAGCAAAAATTATGCCAACAAAAGCAAAACGGAGGTCGGACAGCGCCGCCACACCGCAACCGCCGAGGACGAGAAGCGCTATCCATATGTTCCGCACGATTGCACGGCGCGTGAGCAGCCCTATGTAGCGGGCGGCATCAGGTCGGAAGAGGGTGGCGCTGCCGGTGTCGCCGGGCGTGGGCGTGGAGGTGTTCATCCGTTGGCTGTCAGTCGCGTGCGGGGCGAGCCACCGAGGGCTCGTGTGCCGGCGGCTCTATGCCGTCGCGCTCGAGGAGGGCGTCGATGGTGGCGTCGTGGCCGCGGAAGCGCCGGTAGAGTTCGGCGGGGTTCTCGGTGCCGCCGCGCGTGAGGATGTTGCGGCGGAAACTGTCGGCCGTCGCCGGATCGAAGATGCCGTTTTCCTTGAAGAAGGCAAAAGCGTCGGCGTCGAGCACTTCAGCCCATTTGTAGCTGTAATAGCCTGCGGCGTAACCGCCGGAGAAAATATGGCTGAACTGCGGAGATATCATCGCGCCGGGTTCGTCGGGGAAGATGCGCACACCGTCGATGGCGGCGCTTTCGAAAGCCACGGGGTCGGCCACGGGCGCCGTGGTGGTGTGCCATGCCATGTCGAGATAGCCGAAGCCGAGCTGGCGCATGCAGGCGTAGGCGGCGCCGTAGCGCTGCGAGGCCGTCAGACGGTCGAGCAGCTCCTGCGGCAGGGTTTCGCCGGTCTGATAATGGCGTGCGAAACCGTCGAGAAACTCTTTCTCGGTGAGGTAGTTCTCGTTGAACTGCGAGGGCAGCTCCACAAAGTCGCGGTAAACGCTCGTGCCCGAGAGCGAGGCATAGCGGGTGTCGGCGAGGAGGCCGTGGAGGGCGTGGCCGAACTCGTGGAGGAAGGTCTCCACTTCATAGGGCGTGAGCAGCGAGGGGGTGTCGGCCGTGGGTTTGGTGAAATTCATCACAATGGTGACGTGCGGACGCACGCGCGTGCCGTCGGCGGCTATGCTCTCGTCGCGGAAGCCCGTCATCCATGCGCCGGGACGCTTGCTGGCGCGAGGGAAAAAGTCGGTGTAGAGCACGCCGACGAAGGAGCCGTCGGCATCGGTGACGTCGAAGGCCTTGACATCGGGATGGTAGACCTCTATGCTGTCGTTGGGCGTGAACTGCAGCCCGTAAAGGCGCGTGGCGAGACCGAATACGCCGTCGATAACGTTTTCGAGGCGGAAATAGGGGCGGAGGGCTTCTTCGTCGAACGAGTATTTGGCGGCCTTGAGTTTGTTTGAATAATATGAATAGTCCCAGGGTCGGATGGTCACTGGGTGACCCTCGAGCTCAGCGGCAAATTCGGCGAGTTCCTGCATTTCGGCGTCGAGGGCAGGGCGGTAGGCGTCGCGCAGGCGGCCGAGCAGGTCATAGACGGCATCGGGAGTCTCAGCCATAGTGCGCTGCAGCGAGTGTGCGGCGTAGGTGTCGCTGCCCAGCAGGGCGGCAATCCGGCGGCGCACATCGGCAATGCGCACAATGTTCTCCATGTTGGAATATTCGCCGGAAGTGTTGCGGCCGTTGTAGAGGCGGTACATTCGTTCGCGCAGGTCGGGGCGTTCCGAGTATTTCATGAAAGCGCTGTATACGGGCTGCGCCAGCGTGAAGAGGTATTCACCAGCGCGGCCTTTTGCCTCGGCGGCCTCGGCGGCGGCGGTTATCGAGCTTTCGGGAAGACCGGCGAGGTCGTCGGAGGTGAGATATATCTCGTAGGTATTCATCTCGCGCAGAACGTTCTGCCCGAAGCGGGTGGTAAGTTCCGAGAGTTCGGCGTTCAGGCGCCGGAACTCCTCGCGGTCCTCGCCTTGCAGGCGTGCGCCGGAGAGGGCGAAGCTGTCGTAGGTGCGCTGCAGCAACATGGCGTCCTCGGTGTCGAGGTTGAGGTTGGCGCGGTTGTCGTATACTGCCGCCACGCGCTGCCACAGCGGCTCGTTGAGGGTGATGGAGGTGCTGTAGTCGCTGAGCTTCTGTGAGGCTGTCATGGCGACTTCCATCATGGCGTCGGTGCTGTTTGCGCTCAGCAGAGGATAGAAGATGTTGAGCACCCTGTCGAGGTCGGCGCCCGAGCGCTCCAGCGCAACTATGGTGTTGTCGAAGTCGGCGGGTGCCGGGTTGGAGGTTATGGCGTCGATTTCGGCCTGTGCAAGGGCGATGCCGCGGTCGATGGCCTCGCTCCAGAGACTGTCGTTGATCTGCGAGAAGGGCGCCGTGCCGTGCACGCCTGTGAATTCATGGAAAAAAACGTTTTCGGCCTTGGCGGTGATATTTGTAGCCATTGCGGTGATAAGTGCGATGATGTATAGGGTTTTAGCTTTCATACTGACAGTTTTTTTTGCGGATGTTTTCAGAGGCCGCGGGCCGCGAGGGCGCGGTGGTATCGGGCGGCATTGATGCGGTGTCGGTTGTAATCGGCGGCAAAATCGTGGTAGCCCGAAAAATCGGGGCGTGCGCACATATAAAGATAGTTGTGGACGGGTGCCGACAGCACGGCGTCGAGCGTCGAAGCCTCGGCAATGCGTATCGGGCCGGGTGGCAGGCCTTCGTTGCGGTAGGTATTGTACGGCGAGTCGACGGAGAGGTGGCTGCCGGTGATGCGTCGTAGCCCGAAGTCGCCGAGGGCGAATTTCACAGTGGGGTCGGCCTGCAGGGGCATGTCCCGCTGCAACCGGTTGATGTACAGTCGCGCCACGGCGCCGCGCTCGTCGGTCTTGTTTGTTTCTTCCTCCACTATCGAGGCAATGACGGCTACATCGACGGGCGTGAGGCCGAGGCTGTCGGCGGCGGCGCGACGGCTTTCGGTCCAGAAATCGTCGCGGTAGTTCAACATTGTCTGAAGAACCAGGGCCGGGTCGGCTGTCCAGTAGAATTCGTAGGTATCGGGCAGCACGGCGGCGGCATACTGCTCGGGGGTATAGCCGGCGGTGCCGAACACGCTGTCGGCGGCGGCGGCAAAGGCTGCGCTGTCGGCCTCGAAACGGCTGCCGGCACGCGCGGCGAGCTGGCCGAAGGTGCGCATATTGTTGAAGGTGAAGCGTATGGGCGTTTCGCTGCCGCGGACAATGGCACGGCTCAGCGTCAGCGCCTGCATGCCCGGCTCGGCGACGTACGAACCCCGCGAGCGGGCGGCGTCGCCGTCCTGCAGCTCCCATAGGCGTGCCACTTTAGCGCCGTAAGCACCGAGATTGGCCGTGAGGGTGTCGCGCACGGCAGCGGCGGTAGCGCCGGAGGGTATATATATCCGGCAGGGCTCGCCTTCATATGTTGCCGCACACAGTATTCGCCATACTCCGAAGACTGCACCGGTCAGTATGATGATTGTGGTTAGGCTCCACAACAATATTCGTCTGGATTTCATCATTGCTCGAAATGGATGTAATTATTTTTCAAAATTACATTATTTATTTCAAACAATAAGCAAATCACTTACTAATAATACTTAAAACGGGAAACAAACGAGGAAAAACGCAGATCAGTCGAGCATGAGCGAGATGTATGGGCGGCGGGTGGGTAGCCCGAAGATGTCGCCGGTGGCCGGCGCGCTGAAAAGGATTGCCGTCAAGGTGGTGATGTCGGCTTCGAGGTCGGGCCGTCGCGGCCGCTCGTCGTCGCGGGTGCATACGCCGTCGCGCAGCCGGTAGACACCGCTGTTTTCGGGCAATATGGGGTCATGGAGAACGATGGAGAAACACAGTGAGGGGTTGGCGGCGGCGAGGGCGCCGAGCACGGCGTCGGCGTCGACAATACGGAGCATGGCACGCGGCCGCAGACCAGTGGCGGCGGCGCTCCGAGACGGGGGTGCCCATACCGTCAGCGACCTCTTTCCCACACGCTTTCTCACGTCGGCGAGCACGGTCTCAGCGGCCTCGGTGTTGTCGGCCAGCAGCGCGCGCACGCACACCGGCGTGGCGGCGTTACCGTCGGTGTCGACCGCCACAGCAATGGCGCTCCCCGCGCCGTTGCATGCCGCCGTCATGAACGAACCTTTGTCAAGACTAAGATCGGTGAGAATGTATTTGAAATCGTCGGCACTGTGGAGCACACCGCAGCCATGCCGCAGTTCCAGATCATGGAGCAACTCAAAAGTCGGTTCAACTACCTCGCCGCATTCATCGAACCGGTGGATGGCAGTATAGTGCAGCGATTCGACATAGAAGACGGTGGCAAAGCCGGCGGAGCGCCGGTAATAGTCGAACAGGTGGGGCTCTGCGGGGATAAGTTCTGCAAGCGCCGTGCCGGCAGAGCGGGCGCGCCGCAGACAGCCGGCGAGCAGGGCGGTGGCGTGGCCGTGGCCACGAGCCTGGGGGAGGGTGCCCACGCAGCTTATGTATGCCGATGTGAGCGTGGCGCCCGCGTAGGCAGAGGAATATCGCTGCATCAGTGCGCCGCTGACCGTTTTGCCGTCGGCCTCGACGGTGACGACATCGTCATCGCGCGCTATGGAGCTGAAGAACCAGTTTGTCCATCGGCGTGGCTCGTCGAAGCAGACGTCGAAAATCTCTCGCAGTTGTCGTGTGTTGGCCATCAGTCGTTCCAGTAAGAGCGTACGGGGTATTTGCCTGGGCGCAGCATCAGGCGCAGACCCGACGAGAAAGTGAAGTAGCTGTACGTCCAGTTCACAAGCACCACTATCTTGTTGCGCATGCCCAGCAGCGAGATGAGGTGGATGAACATCCACGCCATCCAGGCCAGACGGCCGGACAGGTGCATTTTCCCCATGTCCACCACTGCGCGGTTGCGTCCGATAGTTGCCATGGAGCCTTTGTCGTGGTATTCGAACGGTTTTCGGCTGTCGGGGCGGCTGAGGTTGCGCGCCAGTGTGCGTCCCTGCTGTATGGCCACCTGAGCCACCTGCGGGTGTCCCTTGGGGTATTTTTCGTCCATATGCAGGGCAATGTCGCCGATGGCATACACATCGTCGAGTCCCCGGACGGCATTGTACTCGTCCACGTCGAAACGTCCGCCGAACGACGGCTTGACATCGGTGTTCTCAAGGTCGAAAGCCACACCTTGAACGCCTGCTGTCCATATCACGGTGTCGGCGGCGAAAGTTTCGCCGCCCTCGAGCTCGACGATGCCCTTGGTGTAACTTTTCGTCATTGTGTGCAGCCGAACTTCCACACCGAGCTGGTCGAGGGCTTTTGCGGCGTCGGCGCTGCTGCGCGCGCTCATCGTTCTGAGCAGCCGGTCGGTACCCTCGATGAGTATGACCTTTACTTCGTTCTCTTTTATGCCCGGATATTCCTTTTTGAGCACAAAGCGCTTGAGTTCGCCGAGAGCGCCGGCAATCTCCACGCCGGTTGGTCCGCCGCCTATCACAGCGAAGGTCAGCAGCCGGCGTCGGGCGCCGGCGTCGGCGGTAAGCGATGCCCGCTCGAGGCGGTCGAGGATTTCGTTTCGGCAGCGTATGGCCTGTGGCGTGCTCTTGAGAGTATATACGTGCTTTTCCAACTCCGTGTTACCGAAGAAATTGTTGGTGGTGCCGGCGGCTATGACCAGCACGTCGTATGGTATGTCCTCGTACTGCGTGCGCACCAGCTTTGCCGAGGCGTCGATGGCGCGGACGTCGCCCATATGGTAGCGGCAGCCGCGGTAACAGCGGCGTGTGAGTTCGCGGCGAAGCGGAAAGCTGATGCTTGCCGGCTCCAGACCCGACGATGCTACCTGATAAAACAGCGGCGGGAAACTGTGGTAGTTGTGGCGGTCCACCACCGTCACGTCGTATAGCGTTTTATCTATGTTTTTGGCGACATTCAGACCGGCGAAGCCTCCGCCGATTATCACCAGGCGTTTTTTCTGCATAATTCGTGAAGTTTTGCAATTAAAACACGCCTGCGGCGGCAAATGTTGAGGCGGGGTTCTCAAGGCTCGAGTACGAGAGCGGCGATCTGGTCGGGCGTGGACACTATGTGGTCGGCCATAGCCTCTTTGAGCTCGTGGATTGTGCGGAATCCCCATGTCACGCCGCAGCTCTCCACACATGCGCGGCGCGCCGTTTCCATATCCACGCCGGAGTCGCCGACATAGAGCACGTCGGCCTTAGGCGTGGGGCACATGCCCAGAGCCTTGAACACTATCGAAGGGTCGGGCTTGCGGGGCATGCCGTCCTCGTTGCCGAGGATGGCGCGGAAGTTGGCGTCCGGAAAATAATGGTTTATGATTTTCGTCACGGCCTCCTGATATTTGTTCGACGTCACCGCCAGGTTTATGCCGCGCGCCGTAAGGTCGGCCAGCAGACCGTCGATGCCGGGGTAGGGCGTTGTGGCGTCGCAGCAGTGCTCGTTGTAATATTCGGTGAAGTGCGCCAGGGCGGCGCGGATGTTCTTTTCGGAGCGTGCGTCGTCGGGCAGGGCGCGTTCTATCAGTTTTGTCACGCCGTTGCCCACCATGTTGGGGTATACCCACATTCCGTGCTGCGGGAAATCCATTGCCGCCAGGGCGTGGTTGGTGGCCTGCGCAAGGTCGTCGATGGAGTTGAGTAGCGTGCCGTCGAGGTCGAAGATAACGTAACTTTTCATATTCAACTTAGAAGGGGTAGCCCACGGCGAAGTGGAAATTGGCGTCGCGGCTCCACTTGGGATGAACGATTGGCCATGCCTCCTGGTTCATGGCGGGGTTGTGGGCTTTCATGCCCAGGTCGAAGCGCAGCAGGAAGTATGTGAAGTCCATACGGAGTCCCACGCCGTAGGCCAGGGCTATTTCTTTATAAAAACTGTTGAATTGGAAAAGACCGCCGGGCTGGTTTTCGTAGTCCTTGATAGTCCATATGTTACCGGCGTCGATGAACACGGCGCCCTCAAAGACCCAGAAGAGCTTGGCGCGGTACTCCACGCTCATGTCCAGGCGTATGTCGCCGCACTGGTTGATGAAGTCGGTCACGGAGTTGCGGGCGTCGTAGCGTCCCGGGCCCAGCGAGCGCACGCCCCAGCCGCGCACGCCGTTGGCGCCCCCGGCATAGAACCTCTTCTCGAAGGGGACCATGCTGGAGTTGCCGTAAGGATAGCATATGCCGGCGCCGACGTGGAACGATAGCGACGAGCGACCCGACAGCGCGTGGGTGTACGTATAGTCGGCCTCGCCCTTTACGTACTGGGCATACTGTATGCCCAGAAGTTTGTACACTCCGTCGGAGCGGCGCTGGCGGGCTATGCTGCTGATGGCATAGAGCAGATTGCCGGCGGTCTCCACCGAGCCGCGGAAGCTGTAGACCGACGGCTGGTAGTAGTTGCGGGCGTCGGTGGCCGACGGCAGACGCCGGTTGGTGATGGAGTAGGTATACCCCATGCGAACGATGAAGTGGTCCTCGTAGCTATAGCGCAGCAAAGGGTTCGACGGCGCTATCTGGTCGATGAAATCGATGGTGGAGCGGGGCAGCCGCACATAGTTGATGTCGATGAGGTCGAAGGTATGACGGCGCAGGGCGCGGCGGCGCTGCTGCTGCCACTTCCAGCGCCACGAGCCGCCGGCGATGATGCGGGTGTACTCGGGGCGTTCCTGATAGTTGAACGATACGGCGAACTCCGTCGACGCCAGTATCCTCTGTTTGAACGAGCGCGACAGGAAAGGGCACTTGAATACCGGGAAGGTGAGGCCAACCTCGGCGGCATATTCGGTGTAGCGTTTGTTCACCAGACCGTCGAACTTGCCGGAGAGGCTCTCGTAGTTTGCGCGCAGCTTGGCGGAGAGGAGTTCGGAGCCTTTGGCGAGGTTGCGGTGCTGATAACCGAGCCCTATGCCGAAGCCGAGGTCGCCCTCGCTGTTGGTGCCTTCGAGCTCGGCGGTGACACTCTGTTTTTTGTTTCGCGAGAGCACGATGTCGGCATCGAGCAGACCGATGTCGCCCAAGGTGCCGGCGGGGTTGAGCCGCACGTTCACGAACTTGACGATGGCGAGGCGCCCGAGGGCCTCGTAGACGCGCTCCATGCTCCGGGCGCTGTAGGTGTCGCCGCTGTTGAGGGGGCACATCTCATAGAGGAGTCCGGGACGCAGGTAGTGGTCGGCGCCATAGTAGAACGAGGCGCCGCGGTAATCCACGGTGTCGCGGGCGCCGGCTCCCCCCGGCTCGCAGTCGATATAGTAGTTGACGCGCCGTATCATATACCGGTGGTGTTGGCGGTCGGCAAGGAGCGCCGAGTCGGGCGTGGCGGCCGCTGTCGCCGCCGGCGCGTGGATATTCATTATCAGGGCTGTGAGAGGGCTGCCTGCCACGGTGTCGGCCGTATAATTGATGTTTTCGCGCGAAAAGCGGTAATATCCGCGGTTCTGGAGCATGCGGGCAATGCGCGAGCGCTCGTTGTCGAGGGCAGTGCGGTCCAGGAGCATGCCCGGGCGCAATGTGCCCTCGGCGGCGACGTCGGCAAGGACTATGCGGCGCAGTGCCGTGTCGGCAATGTTGTAGCCCACGCTCTGCACGCGGCGGGGCGTGCCCGGCGCTATGGTGTATACCACTTTCATGCGGCGGTCGCCTCTGTGGATGGTGTCGGCGGCCACGCGCGCGTCCATGTATCCGCTATTCACCATTGCCTGGGTGAGCTGGCGCCGCGAGGCCTCGGTGAGGACGCTGTCGTAGATAACCGGCGGCTGACCCACGCGCCGCAGCCACCGGTTGTACCACTTCGTGGTGTCGGTGCCTGACAGACTGTAGGTTGCCAGCGACAGCTTGGCGAATCCCAGCACCTTGTGGTTCGGGGTCTGACGAAGGAAGTTGACGAGTTCGACGGTACTCACACCCTCGGCGTCGGCGGGGCGCCCGGCGCTGTCGACCAGCGTGACCTTGACGTCGTCGAGCAGGTAGCTGCCCGTCGGCACATGGCGCACCGACGAGCACCCCGCAAGGAGCGCCGCGGCTATAACAAGGAGGGCAATTGCTGCCGTAGTGGTTTTCACACCGCAAAGTTACGCCAAAACCGCCAATCGGCAATGATATCGGGGCAAAAAAGTCGGATTGGCGGTTTTGGCCTTACCCCGCTCAGACAATGCATCGGCCGGGCGTCCGCTCTATCCTGAAGCGGCAGCCCTCGTCGAGCAGGCACTCGGTGATTTCCTTGAAGCAGTCGCGGGCCTCGCGGAAATTGGCGTTCACTATCTCGCGCCATTCGCTGAGACAGTCGGCGATGAAGCCGGGGAGGTCGCTGTGCGCCACGCCGTTGCGTCGCGCCATGGTGCGCGAGTCATCGGGATTGACGAGAATGATTGCGGAGCTGTCGGAGCAGCGGTCCTCGTAGTCGTAGCAATCGATGGTTATTGCCAGTTGCCCCTCGGGGGTGAACCCTGTGCAGATTTCGGCGACTATGGGCTGGTCGTCGTCGGTGCCCATCACAAGGCGCAGACCGCTTAGGCGGTCGCAATAATGCTCTTTTCGTTTCATAAAAGCTTACAGATTAAATCAAAGAACTATTTTGCTCATCGACGGGCAGGGGCGTGCACAAAGGCACACCGCCGGTGGCGATGGCTGTTTTTTGATCTGTAAGCGGTAGGGGGAGGGCCTTATTTGGCGGCAAAGTTAGTCAAAAATCTGATAGAGTCAGTCAATTTTTTTGATAGAATTTGCGTGGGCGGCGAAATTATAGTGCAGATCGGCGTTTTTCCAGTATTTTCCCAGCTGAGCGTCGCCGGCGAACTCGGGGATCGGCACCACCGAGGGCAGTTCGGGGTGCGGGTCGGTGGTGAAGCACACCTTGTGGGCGTATGGCAGCGCGTCGAAGCGCCGTATGTGCCCGAGGGTGCAACCGTTGTTCTGCGAGAACTTCACTATGCAGTTGTTCCAGTCGATGCGGCGGGTGCGACGTGTCCATTTCTCCAGTGCCTCGTCGGCGCTGCCGTAGTGGAGAAAGTGGATTTCTATCCCGCCCGGCAGAATGCCTAACGGATAGCCTTTGGCGGCGACGTCGAGCTGCGGGGCATAGCGCGAGTGCGTGGAGTCCGTCATCGTCATGGACTGCGTCATCACCTCGGGGTGCTCGAGCAGAGCCAGATAGTCGTCGGGCATCACGAACAGCCCCGCGAACGGCGAATTGAACGGTATGCCG
Organism: Muribaculaceae bacterium; assembly: GCA_017621055.1. Taxonomy (GTDB): domain Bacteria; phylum Bacteroidota; class Bacteroidia; order Bacteroidales; family Muribaculaceae; genus CAG-873. Next base: position 82,374 of record JAGATX010000022.1, read on the forward strand.
TAGAACCGGTACATGAACGAACTGAAACAGTCGTTGCTGATAATCGACACCGAGGTATTGCGCAACTGCCGCCGCCTCAGGGGCAGCAACATGCGGTAGAGGGTACGGTTGACGGCGGCGCGCAGGTTCATGGCCGCGAAATTACTAAAAAATGCCCATAACCGAAAAAAAATGAGTTCTTTTGCAGAAGAATACAGACAAGAAAGATTCCAATAAGAAGTGCAACGGTTATTCTCCTCACTCCTCCTCAGGGGAAGGCCGCGCGCCGAGGGGGCTGAGCAAGCCCCCGTTGAGCGCATCAGCGACAGAGGTAATCTTTCGTCAGATTCAGTCTGCGACAC
>JAGATX010000023.1 GCA_017621055.1 Muribaculaceae bacterium
GGCCGTCGACACCGCCATCGCCATGAACCGCAACCACGACGACGGCACTCCCGTCGACGTATACGTCGGCGAGAACGTCTCCAACATCGTCGTCAAAATAATCCAGTCATACGTCACCGTCGTCAACAAAATGGTCTGGCGGAAAGAGTGAACGGGCAAACCACCTTTTGAGAGCGCACTGACTTCGATATTTCATATTGAATATTGTAAAGGTGATGTCATATATTTTCAAAGTTTATTTTGATATATTTCAAAATATTGGATTACCGAGAATTTTTAAGGCGAAGTCATGGTCACTGTAAAACGAATTCCGTTGTGGCAAATCAATAGTCTGTGTAAGATAGCGAAGTTGCTGGTGGACTGTGGTAATGATATGAAAGCGAAGTATGGATTGATTCATTGGAAAAATTCGTTCTTGAAGACTTTTCTTATTACCATATATACTGTTATCCGAAATAGAGGTACACTATTTGCAGTCCTTGAATCTGAGAGCCTAATTGCGACCTATCAACTTTACCAAAGAGGCCTTTCGATGCATTTCTGTAAGTTGGCAGTGTCACCGCAACATTCGGGAGGAGGGATTGGTTCATTCTGTATCAATCAGATGGAAATTACAGCACAACGCCAAGGATGTAAAAATCTCAGTTGTGAGGTTTATAAAAAGAGCAACCATGCTTTGAATTTCTATTTGAACCGCGGTTTTAAGATAGTAGGTAATGTCCGTACTTTAAAATTCGATGAATTCAAGCTTGAAAAGCAACTAAATTTGCCCCATGAAACTATTAATGCTTAATGCATATTACTCGCCGGAAATATTCTCCAGTAGCTATCTTATTGAAAATAGGTTACAAGCATTCGCTAACGCAGGAATTGTTGTCGAAATGTTGGTCCCAACACCCACACGTGGCATCACGGACACCGCACGAAAAGAGTTTTCTGCCCAAAAAGTAATATATGAACATAATAGAATGCTCAAAATAATGCGATTCCCTTTATTTAAGGAGTATAAATCTCCTTATCTTAAGGGCATACGCTACTTGTTGGTCAGTTTGAATCATCTAATAAGAGGTCTGACTAAGAAAAACATAAATTGCATTTTTTGCACGACCACGCCTCCGACTACTGGAATCGCTGCAGTTCTGTTGAAGATCATAAAAAGAACTAAGCTTGTCTATAATGTTCAGGATGTATTTCCTGACTCTCTTGTTGCAGCAGGTTTGACGAGCAAGAAATCGATATTGTGGCGAATTGGGAGGTGTCTTGAAAATTTTATATATCGCAATGCCGATAAGATTATTGTAATTTCCCAAGACTTCAGAAAGAACTTATTGGAGAAAGGAGTCCCTGATGAAAAAATTGAAGTGATTTATAACTGGGTAGACCAAAATATAGTCAAGCCTATTAATAAAGCTGATAATAAGCTTTATGATGAGTTCAAAATATCTAGGGACAAATTCACTGTCGTCTATGCAGGTAATATGGGTCTCGCACAAAATATCCAAATCATAGTCGATGCCGCTGAACGTCTTAAACATTTAGACATACAATTCCTTTTGTTCGGAAAAGGAACACTTGTTGATGATATTCGAAGACAAGTCGAAGTCAAGAGCCTCTCAAATATTCGGTTCTTGCCATTTCAACCGTATGAAAAAGTCGCGTCCGTTTATAGTCTTGGTGATTTGGGTATTGTAAGCTGTAAGAAAGGATTTGGCAAGAGTGCGATGCCAAGCAAGACATGGAGCATAATGGCTTCAGGGACTGCCGTAGTAGCAAGTTTTGATAGCGGAGAACTTAAAGATATTATAGAGTTTTATGAGTGTGGTTCATTTGCCGATGCAGACAATGTAGAGGCGCTGACACACACGATAGAAAAGTACTACAATAATCGTGGGTTGTGCTCTATGCATGGACATAATGGTTTACGAGTAGTAACTGAAAACTTTTCCCGGGAGATAGGCACAAAGTTATATGTAGATGTAATTCGAAATTTAGGAGTATGAAGAGACTTTTAGTAATCGCTGCTGGTTATTTGCAGACGTTTCTTATAAAGAAAGCAAAGGCTCTCGGTTATCATGTGATTGCAATAGACGGCAATCCAAATGCCATAGGTTTCCGTTTTGCCGATGAGTCTGCATGTATAGATATTACCGACCCTGAAGCATGTATTCGCTATGCTAGTTCAAAACATATAAATGGAGTTGTTACTGCAGCTTCCGATTATGGGGTGATTTCTGCGGGCGAAACAGCAAAAGCTTTGAAATTGCCTGGACTTAATCCTGAAGTTGCCAGGTTGATAAAGAATAAGTTTCTTGTTCGCAAATGTCTATTCCAGAAACGAGTCGACGATACCCAACAGGCATATCAAGTTGATGAAACGACGGATATATGCAAAATCTCTAAGACATTGGTTTTCCCCGTAATGGTTAAGCCATGCGATGGTTCGGGCAGCCGCGGAGCAAGCAGGGTAGATTGTCGAGATGAGTTAGCTCCCGCAATTAAATACGCCATTGACGGTTCGTTGACGCACCGAGCCATAATAGAGTCATTTATAACCGGTCAGGAATACGGTGTGGAAAGCTTCGTTTACGATGGAGAGGTCCACATTCTCGGTGTGATGAAAAAGTGGATGACAGTAGCTCCTTACTATGCCGAACTTGGACATGCAATTCCCTCCGGCTTGTCAACAGTCTTGGAGGCAAAAGTCAGGAACTGTGTAACAAGCGCAATCAAAGCGCTTGGAGTCAACTTCGGATCTGTGAACATGGATTTGCTCATAACAGCCGATTGCAAGGTTCACATAGTCGATGTAGGCGCCCGGATGGGGGGAAACCTCATAGGCTCACACATAATTCCAATGGGCACAGGTGTTGACTATATGGGAGCGATAATACAAGCAGCCATGGGGGATAAAGTTAACCTTAAAGGTACCGAGGTCTCAAATGTTGCAACAAAACTTCTGGCTTTAACGCCGGGGCGAGTAGTGTCTTTACCCAATTTCGAATCTTTAGAAAAAACATGCGATGTCAAAATCGAGCATCATCTTTCAGTCGGTGATGAGATCACAAGCTATCGAACTAATCTGGACGGATGTGGCTATATTATAGCGACAGGAGAGTCTGCCGCTGAGGCTGAATGCAAAGCAGCGAAAGCACTTGCATTATTAGATAAAACAATACAGAGAGCAAAATGAAGAACGTCTTAGATATTTCGTCAATTGAGGGAAATGGCTATAAGGGCTCATATCAACTGAGAATAAAGAGGGTCATTGACATACTTTGTTGCATAGTTGCCATTCCGGTTGCGCTTCCTATCTTCGCAATAATCGCAATAGCAATAAAGTGCGACGATGGAGGCCCGATTCTATATAGATCTCGCCGCATCGGCAAAGGTTTTTCTGAATTTGATATGTTCAAATTCAGAAGTATGAAAGTGAATGCTCCCGATATTCGTAATTCGGACGGAAGTACCTTCAATAGTTCGAAAGACTATAGAGTCACAAGAGTAGGCCGCGTCCTGCGGGAAACAAGTCTTGATGAAATTGCACAATTAATTAATGTTCTTTTAGGAGACATGAGCTTAATCGGTCCTCGTGCAGGTGACGTAGAATCCAAAGACACATACGAGGAAGATGAAAAAGATAAAACGTTGGTAAGACCTGGCATTTCGGGGTATACGCAGGCTTATTACCGCAATAACTTGGGCGTTCGCGAAAAGAGGCTTTACGATGCCTGGTATGCCCATAATGTTACATTCTCTCTTGATGTAAAGATTCTATTTAAAACGATTTCGACAGTACTTAAGAGAGAAAACATTTACACAAATGCAACAAACAATACGAAATAATTGCTTTTTATCCCCTTTATAAGAAAATTGAGGGGAATATAAAAATCATTGGTCTGATATTGTCACTCGACAACACGCTCCAGCTCAAAATATTAAATTTTAGGGAATAGTGGATTTAAAAGAACTTTTTCTATTGGCGAAAACCTGCTATGTTATTTTCTACAAAATGGAAGATATTCGGCAGCGACGCGGTAAATATAATAGCGATAATCATCGCCCTTTCTTCGAGTTTTCAATTTACGGTGAGCTTCAATGAATACCTTCATTATAAGAAGGCTTATCACGAAATTTTAAATATGGCTTTCGAATATATGACATTAAAGAATGTGAGTGAATCAAATCGTAATATTGTAAGTAGAAGCATTAATGCACTTGAAAAAATAGTAGAACCGTGTCCTCACTAAAGATATGAGTTCCTTGACATCCATAGAATAAGGTCTACTGAGAAAAATAACATACAAACCAGACATATGTATAAACAATATCAATTAAAATATAACGGTTCTTTGTCTATCCTGATAGAATCATGTATAGACTACTGAAAGATATTGACCAAAAATATAATGAACGTAAAAATGAATATTCCATTCTCGCCTCCGGATATGTCGGAGGCAGAGATTCAGGAGGTGGCCGAGGCCATGAAGTCGGGCTGGATTACTACCGGTCCGAAAACTAAGGAGTTTGAACATCTGATTTCGATGTGCTGCCAGACGGCTCGCACGGATGCCAAGGGGTATTTTCTGCCCACTACAGTTTGCCTCAATTCGGCTACTGCGGCTATGGAGCTGGCTCTACGAGTCCTTGGAATTGGCGAAGGCGACGAAGTAATCGTACCGGCTTACACCTATACGGCTACGGCAAGTTCGGTTTGCCACGTGGGTGCCCGCCCTGTTTTGATAGACAGTGCTCCCGGCTCGTTTGAAATGGACTACGATAAAATGGCGGCTGCAATCAACGAGCACACCAAAGCTATCATGCCTGTTGACCTTGGTGGCATAGTTGCCGACTATGATAAGGTGTTCGCTGCTGTCGAAGCAAAAAAGGGCCTGTTTAAGCCTAACAACGACATTCAAAAAGCATTCGGTCGTTGCATTGTTATTGCCGACGCTGCTCATGCATTCGGCGCTATGCGGCATGGACAGATGTGCGGCGAGATTGCCGATTTCACCTCCTTCTCGTTCCATGCGGTCAAGAATCTGACGACGGCCGAAGGTGGTGCTCTTACATGGCGTGCCCACGAACGTGTCGATGACAGTGAAATCTACAAGAAGCTGCAACTTTTAAGTCTTCACGGTCAGAATAAAGATGCTCTTGCAAAGACAAAGCTCGGCGCTTGGGAATATGACATAATCGGCACATGGTACAAGTGCAACATGACCGACATCATGGCCGGAATCGGTCTTGCCCAACTCAAACGTTATCCCGAGATGCTGCGTCGTCGCCGCCAGCTCATCGAACGCTACAACGTTGCTCTCGAACCGCTTGGAGTAAAAGTACTATCCCACTACAGCAACGAGCACTCTTCGAGCGGACACCTCTATCTCACACGAATACCGGGTATTACGATCGAGGAGCGGAATGACATTATTGTCAAGATGGCAGAGCGCGGCATTGCCACAAACGTGCATTACAAGCCGTTGCCGATGATGACAGCATACAAGGCTCTTGGCTACAATATAAAGGATTACCCCAATGCCTATGAGCAGTATCACAACGAGATAACCCTACCACTTCACACTCGACTGACCGACGATGAGGTGGAATATATACTCGCCAGCTTCATTGACATTATCAAAGGTTTTTGAAAAGGCTTTTCGACTTCACGGCGAGCGGATTGGTGCTGATTGCCCTCAGCCCGATTTCCGCCGTGCTCGATATATGGATCAAGGCCGACTCCAAAAGCATTGTATCCTATCGTCAGACCCGCGTAGGCTGTAAAAAAGTTTTTTACTTTTCGGGAAATCATAGTTAAATAGTGGAACGGATTTTGCTTTGCAAGCCGAAGATGTGCGGTAGGGAGATTGATTTTATCCGTGCCGCGCTTGCCGAAGACTGGGCTGTGCCTCTCGGGCCCGACAGCGATGCCTTTGAGCATGAGCTGGAAGCATTTGTGGGCCAGGACAAGAAAGTTGCAGCTCTAATTTCGGGTACTGCGGCGGTGCATCTGGCGCTGCTGGCTTGCGGCGTTGGGCCGGGCGACGAGGTGATGGTGCAGAGTTTCACTTTCTGCGCGTCGAGTCATCCGGTGACCTATCTGGGCGCTACGCCCGTGTTCGTCGATTCCGAGGCCGACACATGGAACATGGATCCCGAGCTGCTGGACCGCGCCATCGCCGACCGCATTGCCAAGACCGGGCGCAAGCCAAAGGCCATCGTGCCCGTGGCACTCTACGGCATGCCCTACAAGATCGACCGCATAATGGAAGTGGCCGACCGCTACGGTATCCCCGTCATCGAAGACGCCGCCGAAGGCTTCGGCAGCCGTTTCCGCGGGCAGGTGCTCGGCACTTTCGGGCGCTACGGCGTGCTCAGCTTCAACGGCAACAAGATGATCACCACCTCCGGCGGCGGAGCACTCATCTGCGCCGACGACGAAGCCAAGCGACAGATAATGTGGTACGCCACGCAGGCCCGCGAGAGCTATCCCTACTACCAGCACGAGGCCATCGGCTACAACTACCGCATGTCCAACATCTGCGCCGGCATAGGCCGCGGCCAGATGACCGTCGCCGACGAGCACATCGCCCACCATCAGCACGTCCAGGCCCTCTATGAAGAGCTCCTCGCCGACGTACCCGGCATAACCATGCACCGCGCACCCTCGCCCGAGTTCGACTCCAACTACTGGCTCTGCACGGCCGTATTAAATGAAGAGCTGAAAATTAAAAATGAAGAATTAGCTTATGCTGAGGTTGTTACCGGCGCCGTCGGCGGCGCGGCGGGCGTGACCCACGCCGTCAAGTCGGCCCACACCGCGCTGGAGCCCAACCGCAACGTCGAAGCCTTGCGCCTTGCCCTCGACGCCGCCGGCATCGAAAGCCGCCCCCTGTGGAAGCCCATGCACGCGCAGCCCGTCTACGCCGCCAACCCGCGCTACCTCAACACGGGGGCGCCCTACGGCGCCGGCGGCGTGGCCGAAGCCCTGTTCCGCACCGGCATCTGCCTTCCCGCGGGCCCCTGGGTGACCGACGCCGATGTGCGCCGCATCGTCGACGCCATCAAAACGGCCATCGCCGACTGACCAACCCCTCCTCCCACAAAAAAAGCTGCGCAGCCAAAAAACCGCGCAGCTTTTTTTGTGGGGTATGGGAAGTGGTTATTCAACCACTATTTTTGTAACGCTGTTGCCCTGGCGACGGATGTAGATGCCGTTGGCGGGGTTTTCGACGCGGACGCCCTGAAGGTTGAAGTACTCGACAGGGGCGTTGGCATCGTCGACGGTAATGTTTTCAACCCCGGAGAGGAAAGCACTGAGGTCGACGGTCACGGTGTTGGAGTGCCGTGTGTAAGAGCCGTCGGCATCGAGGGCTTCGACATAATAGCTGTATTTGCCGGTACCATCAGGCACAAGGTTGATGGGGAGCGATGTGGCTGTTCCGGCATCAAGGCGTACAAAACCTTCGAGGGGAGCGGGGTAGGTTGGTGCGAAGTCCACTTTTACGTCATCGAGGGCTATGCGACCGCTTTCGCCGTAGTAGCTGAACTTAATCTGGCTTACGTTCCGGCCGGTGAGGTCGATGGTCAGGGTCTGGCCGCGCGTGGAATAGTCGGAGAGGTTGTCGATGGTCTTGACCACGCGCCAGCTCTCGGCTGCCGTGCTGCGGCCGAACACTACGAAGCTGGAGTTTGCAGGGGGTGTTACGGAACGGATGAAGAATTCGACGTTTGAAGCGACGCCTTCGAATACCGGTGAGGTGAGGCTGATGTCGTTTGAACCGAATTTGAGCGACGGCTTACCGGAGGGGCCGTAGAAGGTGGTGCCGGCGGTGTAAATGTCATTGGCAGCTCCGGAGAAGGACCATCCGTCGGGAAGGACTACCTGAGTGTCGGACGCCGAGCCGAAGGGAAGCGACTGGGCGGTGGCCGTTGCTGCAATTTCATGTGCGACAGTGACGGCGTAGCTTACGGCGTCGGCCACAGGTTGCCAGTTGGCAGTGAACCCGTTGCTGCCGGCTGCCGAAGCTTCGGTAGCCACGGGAACGTCGAGAGACGATGCACCTCCATCGACAATGAAGGTGACGTAGCCTTCGCTGTTTACGCGGATATTGCTGATATCAAACTGGATAACCGGGCCGACCCAGGGAGTGAGGTTGGGGTTGGTGGTGGGAGCTATGCGCCGTTTGATTCCGTTGGGGAAGGGATATTTCGATTCGGAGGCGCCGGCTTTGACGATGTCGACATATTGTTTGTCGGGGTCGTTGTTTACGCGGTTGTAGTTGAACACGGTGGGATCGTAGTTTATATGCCATACGAGCATGCCGCCGTTGCCGGGTGTGCCGGCGTCCCAGTCGGTGCGGTTACGATATTCAAGGAGGAAGAACTCGTTTGTGAGGACGGAGGGAATTATGTAGGCTCTGTTGTCCTGAATCGGGTAGAGCTTGCCGTTGAGGGGACCGTCGATGATGTCGAGGTCAATCCATCCGAGGGCGTTGCGCTCGTATGCGGTGTAGAACGGGGGGCACATTCCCTGGCCGTTGTAGGGGCCCTGGTCCATGACGCTCCATGTTCCCGGGGTTATGGCTCCGGTGTACTGGGTAGCGTAGAGGTCGGGAAGCCCCATCACGTGGGAGAATTCGTGGATGAATGTGCCGATGCCGTCGGGACGGTCGTATTCCCATTCATTGCTGCAGGCATATCGGCCGAGGCGTACGCCGTCGACGAGAATGCCGTTGGTGATAGTGCTGCTGTGGGGCCAGATGGTGTCGGGACCGCCGTAAGTGGCCTGGCCTTGACCGGCGTAGATGATGTATACGTTGTCGATGAACCCGTCGTTGTCAAGGTCGTACTGGCTGAAATCGGCGTCGGGGTACTGCTGGTTGACGAGGTTTACGGCTTCGGTTACCATTGCTCCGGGGCGGATGTCGTGCGATGAGCCGCTCTGTGCGCCATAGTAAGCTCTTTCGCGCGATACTTTAACGGGACCGTAAACGTCGAAATCGGGTACGAACTGCCCCATGCTGTTGTCGATGAAGTATTTGCGGGCGGAACCTACGGCACCGTAATCGGAGAACTCCTCGCCGTTGATCATGCGGGTGAAGAAGTCGTTGGCATTTTCGGTTGTGAAGCTAACGTCGGTATATTCCACGAGAATTACCACGCTCTTGATGTTGCCGGTACGTGGGAAGTTCTGACGGTTCATCAGTCCGAGGCCTGTCCAGGGCATTTCGTCGCGGGGATTGGAGCCTTCGGCTGCCATAGCGACAGGAATTGCATCGGCTATTGAGGCTGCCTGAGCGCGGCGTTCGGCGGCTATTGTTGTGAAAGCGCGGAAAACGGCATCGTTATCGGCTGCAGGCTTGTCGGCGACAAGTTCAATGGCGCCGTCGGGTGTGGTGGTTACGTAGCGCAGATAGCCGTCGGCGGCGAGCTGCATGGGCGTGCCGTCGGTGGTGACGTAGAAGCTGAAATACTCATCGCCGCGCAATTCGGCGACAACAGTCGAACCGTCGGGCTGGGTTATGGTTCTCAGCCCCGGTTTTGCCGGTACCGCATAAGCGGCCACAGTGCCGACTAGCACACCGGCAGCAAGAAGTGATAGTAATTTTGTATTCATTTATTCCGGTCTATTATTTTTTCTTTGTTTAATAATCAGCAAATTTACTAAAAATCGCGCGGGAGCAGTCAAAGAAGAGTATGAAAAAATGCTAAAAGCGTGGATTTTGTGCTCTTTTGGCAATGTAAACTGGGAAATATACGTCTTACAGAGGACAAAGCACGCCCGTGAGGGCTCTCGGTCACAACTCTGCGGCCTCGCCGTTTCCGAGTTCGGCGGGGTGCTTGATGAAGTACTGGTGCAGGAGTTCGTTGATGTTGAAATAGTAGCCGTCGGGGTCGTTGTCGGAGCGCTTACGCACGAGGATATAGTCGAAATAAGGCGGTTCGAAGCGCTGGCTGCTGGCGGTGCGGCCCGAGAGGTTCAGAAAATCGTATTCATGCTGCGGATACACCACCATCCATGCATTTTCGGCATCCACGCCGGTCCCGCTGGCGGCAATGACAAGAAGAAGGTGGTTGAGTTTGTATTGCCAGATTTTCGCGAGGTCGTATTTGCCGTTTTGCTCGTAGACATAGATGCGGTTGGTGAGCTGCCTGAGGTCCACGGGATTGTCGGCGAGAACCTGCATGGCATAGTCGAGCATCTTGGCACGGTCGGCGCGCGTTTTTCGCTCTTTGGCGTAGATGGGTATAAGTTCCTGAAGGAGGGCGGGGTTGGGCGACTCGCGGTAGGGGTCGTAGTCTTCCTGAAACATGGTGCCGTAATAGAAAAACTGAAATTCTTCGGCGGTCATGGTGGTATCGTTGGCCATAAAGCTCTGGAGCAGCCGCGGATAGCTGAACTGCGAGTTTTCATCGCATGTTTCGGCGGCAATTCTTTCGAGGTCGGGCACACCGAGTTCGGCGCGGGCATTTGAGCGGGCGAAAACATGAGTCGAGGCCATGACGGCTGCGGCGACGATGAGCAGACGGAGGATTGCGGTCTTCATAGCAACACAGATGCAAGGCTAATGGCCGACATGCTCACCGCTATGATGATAGGGAAGGATTTGGCGCAATAATACTGTATGAAAGGAGAGGAAGCCACAGGGAGTTTGGGGCTGGCAGGCGTGCGCATATATGCCGTCAGGGCAAGGAACGCGCCGATGACGCTGCCCAGGATTACTGCAGCCGACGAAGCGCTGATTGCCAGGCCTATGGCCGCGCCGGCGATAGTGCCGGTGGCGATGTATGCCGAGCCGGCTCGCATGGCCAGCAGGGCGCGGGGCTGAAGGAAGCGTAGACCGATGATTATGGCGGTGGCGACAGCCCAGAAAATGATTATATCGGTGGTTATGAAACCTTGCGGAGCGGCAAAATATGCAGCCACGAGGGCTGCCAGTGCTATGGTGGCGGCAGGCACGCGCGGAATGTAGCAAGCCACGAGGGCCGCCACACTGACGATGACTGCTATGATCTGTAATGTTCCGTTCATACTGCAAATGTAACGAAAATACATCGTTATTGCAGCGCGGCAGTTTTATTTTTGATAAAATTTCACTTAAAGAAAGTCCTCTCTTAAATTTTGTATAAAAATACGGCGGAGCGCCGGAGGCAGATGTCGCCGGCGCTCCGTCCGCAATGGGGTTGTTTTATTTAATCAGATACTGGCTTGATATGCTCTGATTGGAGTGGACACGGCGTATGGTGTCGGCAAAGAGCCTTGCCACAGATATTATTGTGGCTTTACGGCATTCCTTTTTGAGAGGAATGGAGTTTGTGAAGATTATTTCCTCGAGCGAGCAGTTGTCGACGCGTTCGCATGCGGGGTCGCTCATGATGGCGTGGCTTGCGAGGGCTCGCACGCTCTTGGCGCCATTTTCCATCATCAGGTCGGCGGCTTTTGTAATAGTGCCGGCGGTGTCGACCATATCGTCCACGAGGATAACGTTCTTGTCCTTAACGTCGCCGATGACGGTCATCTTTGCCACGACGTTCGCCTTGGCACGCTGTTTGTGGCATAGCACAAGAGGAACGTCGAGATATTTGGCATATGAGTTTGCGCGCTTGGCACCGCCGACGTCGGGAGTGGCAATGACGAGGTCGGGCAATTTTAGGCTCTGGATATAAGGTATGAATACAGACGAGGCATAGAGATGATCGACGGGGATGTTGAAAAATCCCTGAATCTGGTCGGCATGAAGATCCATGGTTATCACACGGTCGGCACCGGCAGTGACGAGCATGTCGGATACGAGCTTAGCGGCTATGCTCACGCGCGGTTTGTCTTTGCGGTCCTGGCGCGCCCATCCGAAGTATGGCATCACGGCGACTACGCTCTTTGCGGAAGCACGCTTTGCGGCGTCGATCATCAGCAGGAGCTCCATGAGGTTGTCGCAGTTGGGGAAAGTGCTCTGCACGAGGTAAACCTCGCAGCCGCGCACCGATTCTTCGAACGAAACCTCGAATTCGCCGTCGGCGAAATGTTCGATTTTCATTTTGCCGAGTTCTACGCCGAGTTCTTTGCAGATTTCCTGGGCCATGTACTCGGAGGCCGAGCCGGCGAAAATCTTGAAAGGAGGAAGTGTTGTATCCATTGGATTGGTAGAAGAATAATATGTGTGGATTGTTATTTTTCTGTTTTGGCCGGACGTTTCTTTGCCTTATTCTTTGCCGATGCCTGCTTTGTGTCCTTTTTAGAAGCGGCGTCTTTTGCCGGGGCTGCTTTTGCACGCAAGGCATGCATTGACTGCCGGTTTAATTTCCACATGGCGGCGCCGTGGGGCGCCACTGTGATGGCGAAAGGCTCGGAGGCGCTCAGACGGCGCGAGGCCCGCTCGCCACCGAGAAGTTCTGTGGCCTCGGGATCTTCGCCTTCGGGGAAATCTAAAGTCATGAAAGCGTGGGCCGGAATATTCACCTTCATATCGGCGGCCTCGTCGCCGAAGTTTACACCTATGATAATTATGTCATCGCCGAGGTGGCGCATGAACGCATAGTGGCGGTGGGGATTGACCGAGGGGTTGTCGTAGTTGACATACATAAGGTCGAAAAATCCGCCGGTGGCGAGAGCCGGTTCGCTGTTGGCCAGGCGCAGGACTTTGCGGTAGGTCTCGCGGAGGGCGTCGACGGGGTGGGGGAGGGCGCCGTCGGCAGTACCGCCGTTCAGCCATTTCCGCACGGTTGCCACACTCCAGTAGTCAAAGATTGTCGTGCGTCCGTCGTGGCCGCTGAACCCTTCGGCGTCGGCACCTGGCTCGCCGAGTTCCTGTCCGAAATATATCATCATCGGACCGGTGTTGAACATCGAGCTCACAACGAGCGAGGGCAGCACGCGCGTGGCATCGCCGGCATAGAAAGGCGACGCAAACCGCTGTTCGTCGTGGTTCTCGAGGAAGTTGAGCATGTGCGGGGCTATGCCTTCGACGGTCTGCCAACAGTTTGTGAGAGTGGCGGCGCTGTGGTTGTGAGTTTCGATGTCGCGCAGGGTGTCGTATAAGTTGACCTTGTCGTAGAGATAATCGAAGCCGGCGTCGATGAATGGGCGGTAAAGCCCCACGTCGTATATTTCTGCGATGAATATAATTCCGGGAAAATGACGCTTTACCTGAGGAATTGCCCAGCGCCAGAATTCGATTGGCACCATGTGCACCATGTCGCAGCGGAAGCCGTCGATGCCCTTGGCAGCCCAGTAGCGAAGGATATGGAGCATTTTGAACCACGTGTCCGGCACGGGGTCGAAATGTCGGCTGCCGTCGTTGGGGTCTACGCCGTAGTTGAGCTTGACGGTGTCGTACCAGTCGTTGCGGCCGGGAAAAGCCGTGAAGCAGTCGTTGCCGGAAGCTTTAGCCGGAAATTCCACATATGCGTCGGCGCCATGACCCAGATCGATGGCCGGGGCGAACTGCTGGCGGGTGATATAATAGAAATTGTTGTCGCGGGCAAAGAACATGTCGCGGTTGTCGCCGTCGCCGAGGTCGGCGATTCCGGCGGGTTTTGCATCGGAGGCGTACCGCCGGGCAACATGGTTCGGCACGAAGTCTATAATAACTTTCAGTCCGGCGGCGTGTGTGCGTTCCACCAGTGCCGAGAATTCATCCATGCGGCGGTCGACGTCGACGGCGATGTCCGGGTCGATGTCGTAGTAGTCGCTGATGGCATAAGGGCTGCCGGCGTGCCCTTTCACCACATGGGGGTTGTCCGGGGTTATACCGAATGCTGAGTAGTCGGTGGCATGTGCGTGCTCGATTACTCCGGTGTACCACACGTGGGTGGCGCCAAGATCGGCGATGGCATTGAGCACCGTCGGTGTAATGAGGTTCATTTTACCCGAGCCGTTCTGCTCTATTGTACCGTTTGCTACGGGAAATTCGCAATAGTTTGTGAACAGGCGCGGCAGCAGTTGATAGATAATTGTTTTTGCGTTAGGCGTATGGGGCATGGCGGGATCAGATATTCTCAGAAGTGGGTTCGAGGTCGGATATTCGGGGCGGTATACCGTTGGGGTTCCACATGCCGGCCTGACGGAGGGCGCTGCGGGTGTGCACATAACCGCTGATGAATACATTCTTAATATTGCTGAGGTCGAATACGGCGTATGCGGCTATTTCGGGGGTCTGAACCGAAACATCGCAGAGCGCCATGTCGCGCGCCTGGTTGGCCTTGGCCATGACGTTGTAAGTTCTCATTGCAACGTCTACGAGGCTTTTGTAGCCTTTGCCCTGTCGAAGCGGGCTGACGTTGACGCCGATAAGCTTGCGGCATTTGTCGCGTATTATCCAGGCGGGATGGTTGCGGAGCACGCCGCCGTCCACATAATTCACACCATTGATTTCTATGGGCTTGAATACTATGGGAATGGAACACGATGCTGCCACGCGCGGCCCTATTTCGCCGCTGTTGAAGTATGTTGGCACTCCGTTGTCGAAGTCGGTAACGCCCAGGTAGGTGGGTATGTCGAGATCCTCGAGGTTGCGGCGGTTGCCGATGGCCGAACAGATGAAGTTTTCGAGGCGGTCGAATTTGAAAATGCCCTCGCGCCCTATGTTGAGGGTGGCGAAATCGCGGAAGCCCCGGTTGGCGAACTTCTTTGCGATGTCCATGGGCTTGAGACCACCGGCATAAAGCACCGCCGCTATGGCTCCGGCGCTGACACCGGCTATGATGTCGGGCTTTATGCCTGCTTCCTCGATAGCCAGAAGAGCGCCTGCGTGAGCAAATCCGCGGGCCCCGCCGCCGCTGAGGGCCACCCCTATATCATAGGGGCGCTGCATGCTCGGTGTGCTGGTGTCGGTTTCCATAAATAGTACCCTGGTGTTTCCGACTGCAAAATTACTCACAATTTTCGGGCCAATCAATTTTTCTGCAAACTTTTTCCGCCAAACATTGCGTAATAGTGACCCGGCGAACAAAACTTTTGGGCCTACTATGTGTTTACATTTTATAAAAAAGCTAAAACACACAGAAAACACATACTATTAACAATCCAACGTAATTCAACTGTCATGAAAAGTATCAATCTGAGCTATATGGGCCAGTCCCGCTGGTGGTGGGTGGTCCTCGTGCTGGGCATCCTTCTCATACTGGGCGGTTTCGCCTACTGGCTGTGGCCTATCGAAGGTTTTGTCACCGCTGCTGTCCTCTTTGGCTGGCTGCTTATCCTCGCCGGTATCGTTCAGCTGTGCGTAGCCGCCGGGCCCGACCATCCCAAGGGCTGGGGCTGGTGGATTGCCGGCGGCGTCATCGACCTCTTTGTGGGCTTTGTGCTGGTTCGTAATCTGGGTCTTTCAGAGGCTGTTCTGCCGCTGTTTCTTGCTGTGGTCTTCATCTTCTGGGGCATCGAGGCCTTTGTGGGCGCCGCCATGCATACGCGCTACCGTTACTGGTGGCTGGGCCTGATCAACGGTATCCTGTTGTGCCTCATCGGTTTCTTCTTCCTTGAAGGCAGCATAGTGAACAACATCTTCATGGTGTCGTTCCTGACGGCCATAGCCTTCATCTACTGGGGTTTCTCCATCGCCATGGTGGGCTATGAGATGAAGCCCGTGCGCAAATAAGCCCGAAAGCGCCGCTTATCGGGCGGCACATCGAATAAGCGGACAGACAATCGCGGCCACGCGCCGGGATTGTCTGTCCGCTTATGTATCATAATTCGTAGAAATGTAGAAAAGACAAAAAAGTCGATAAATTTTCGGCGGCGCAGAGCCGGGGTTTAAGAAATTTTCACTACCTTTGCCCTCGGAAATCGGCCACGCATGGGCATGCGAGCCTTTATTGTGCTGGTATCCAGTCTCTTCTCATTTTATCTACTTGAAAGAAACTTAAAAAATAAAATATGATCTCTACAGCCATTTTTGGAATCGAGAACAGCGGCACCCTCGCCATCACGGCGATGCTGACGGGCGTCGCTCTCGTATTTCTTGCATTGTGGGTTGCCAAACTGATATCGCCTCGGTCGTACAACCTGCAGAAAGGAGAGGCCTATGAGTGCGGTATCCCCACCCGCGGCGAAAGTATGGCGCAGTTCCATATCGGATACTATCTTTTCGCCATCCTCTTCCTGATGTTCGACGTAGAAACCGTCTTTCTCTTTCCATGGGCCGTAACGATGCGTACACTCGGCGTCGACGGTCTGCTGTGTATCGCCGTGTTCTTCGGCGTTCTTGTGCTGGGTCTTGTCTATGCCTGGCGGAAAGGAGCTCTGGAATGGAAGTAACGACAAAAAGCATGCCCTACGGCGAGTGGAAAGATAACGAATATATCGAGAAACTCGTTCAGGAACTTCGTGACAGCGGCACCAACGTAGTGGTTGGCTCGCTGGACAAACTCATAAACTGGGGCCGCTCCAACAGCGTATGGCCGCTTACATTCGCCACCAGCTGCTGCGGCATAGAATTCGTGTCGCTGGGCGCCGCCCGTTTCGATATGGCGCGATTCGGCTGGGAGGTAGCCCGTTCAAGCCCCCGTCAGGCCGACTTCATGATGGTCGCAGGTACTATCGTACACCGCATGGTGCCTGTTTTCCGGCGTCTCTATGATCAGCTCGCCGAGCCCAAGTACGTCATCGCCTGCGGTTCGTGCGCTATCTCGGGCGGACCCTTCCGCAAGAGCTACCATGTGGCCAAAGGTATCGAGGACATAGTGCCCGTCGATGTTTTTGTGCCCGGTTGCCCGCCGCGTCCCGAGGCTATGATCTACGGCATCATGCAGCTGTCGCGCAAAATGAAAGTGGAACGCTTCTTCGGCGGGGTGAACCGCCAGGAAAAACTCAAGGACTTCCTTGCCGCCCATCCCGTGGAAGGCGTGGAAGACTGATTTTATCCCCTTAATCAACCACCGGTATCTACCCCATCCGAAAGTATGGCTAACATAACAGAACGAATCAAGACCCTGTGCCCTTCGGCAACCGTCGAAGGCTACAACATACCCGTCGTTACCGTTGACGATGACCACTGGCACGCGCTGGCCAAGGCTCTGCACGACGATCCCGAGCTGGCTTATACCTATCTGGTGACCATCGTCGGCATGGACTGGACCGACAGCCTCGGCGCCATATATTATATGATGAACACCGACGCCGACCGCATACTCGGCGTGAAGGTTCTCGCCAAAGGCACCCGCGAACAGCCCCTGATAACCTCCGCCGCCGATATATGGAAAGTGGCCACGCTCTACGAGCGCGAAGTCTACGATTTCTACGGCATCATATTCCTCAACAACCCCGATATGCGGCGTCTGTTCCTCAATATCGACTGGGTAGGTTATCCGCTGCGCAAAGACTATGACGCCAACCCCGACATCAACCCTGTGAGCATCGAAAGCGAGCGGCAGAGCGACTTCACCAAGGTATACAGCCGCTCGGCCGACGGCACGGTGAACTGCACCGAGGAACGTATATTCCAGCCCGAAGATTTTGTGGTGAATATAGGGCCGCAGCACCCCGCCACCCATGGCGTGCTGCGTTTCCGCACGTGCGTCGACGGCGAAACCGTCAAGAAAATCGACGTTTACATGGGATATATCCACCGCGGCATTGAAAAACTCTGCGAGACCCTGACCTATCCGCAGACCCTCCATTTCATGGACCGTATGGATTATTTCTCGGCCCACAACTACCACCATGCCCTGTGCATGCTCTATGAGAAGGCTGCCGGTATAGAAATCAGCCGCCGCGCGCAGGTCATACGTGTGATGATGGACGAGCTCTCGCGCATAGCCTCGCACTGCCTCTTCATCGGCACATACTGCATGGACTTAGGTGCCACCACCATGCTGTTCTACACCTTGCGAGTGCGCGAGCAGATTCTCGACATTATGGAAAAGACCTGCGGCGCCCGCATGACATTCAACTACGACTGCATAGGCGGCGTCATGGCCGACCTCGACGAAAACTTTGTCGCCGACGTCAAGGCACTCCTCGAAACCATACCCGCAAACATCAAGGAATACAACACCCTCTTCACCGGCAACGTTATCGCCAAAAACCGTCTCACCGACGTGGGCGTCCTCAGCCGCGAGGATGCCATAGCCTACGGCGTGACCGGTCCGTCGGGCCGAGCCTCCGGCTGGGCATGCGACATGCGCAAGCTCCAGCCCTACAGCATATACCCCGAACTCGACTTCGAAGAGATCGTTGCCACCGAGGGCGACTCCATGGCGCGTTTCCAGTGCCGCGTGCGCGAGATCGAGGAGTCCGCCAAGATTTTGTGGCAGCTGGTGGACAACATTCCCGAGGGCGAGTACTGCGTAAAGGTCCCCAAAGTGCTCAAGCTCCCCGCAGGCTCCTGGTTCCAGGTTACCGAGGGCTGCCGCGGCGCTTTCGGCCTCTATCTCGAGAGCGACGGTACCACAAAACCCTACCGCCTCAAGATAGCGCCCCCGTGCCTGCCACAGGCCGGCGTGGTGGACCACATCACCCGCGGCTTCAAGATCGCCGACCTGATAACCATCGGCGGTTCGCTCGATTATATCGTGCCCGACATGGACCGCTGAAAACCTTCAAATACCAATAAGCAACACAGTAGAATATCAATAAGGCATTATGCAAGCTCTTTTTCTCGATACCACCGGAGTGCACACTCTCCTGACCGAGACCCTCAATCTCCAGCCCTGGCTGGCTGTAACTATCGAGTGTCTGCTCGTGGGTGTGGGCCTTCTGCTGGTCTACTCCGTGCTCGCGCTCATTTACATATATTACGAACGTAAAATCTGCGCCGCCTTCCAGTGCCGTCTCGGCCCCAACCGCGTAGGACCCTGGGGTCTGCTTCAGAGTATTGCGGACATGTTCAAGATGCTCATAAAAGAGATTATCCATCTTCAGCATATAGACCGCTTCCTCTTCGCCCTGGCTCCTTATCTGGTGATCATAGCTTCGATGCTCGCCTTTGCCGTTCTGCCATGGGGCGACGGCCTGCAGATTATCGATTTCAATATAGGCATCTTCTTCCTGATTGCCGTTTCGAGCATAGGCGTGCTCGGCATACTGCTGGCCGGCTGGTCGTCCAACAACAAGTTCACACTCATAGGCTCGCTGCGTTCAGGCGCCCAGATGGTGAGCTACGAGCTGTCGATAGGTCTCACCGTCCTCACCATGGTATGTCTCGCCGGCTCGATGTCCGTTTCGGATATCTGTGCCGAGCAGTCCGACCTGTGGTTCATCTTCAAAGGCCACGTTCCGGCGCTGATAGCTTTTGTAATATATATGATAGCAGGTACCGCCGAGACTAACCGCGGCCCGTTCGACCTCCCCGAAGCTGAAAGTGAGCTTACCGCCGGCTACCACACCGAATATTCCGGTATCCACTTCGGTTTCTTCTATCTGGCCGAGTACCTCAATCTTTTCGTTGTGTCGGGTGTGGCGTCGCTGCTCTTCCTGGGTGGCTGGCAGCCCCTGCACTTCCCCGGATGGGATACATTCAATGGCATCATGGACTATTGTCCCGGCACCGTATGGTTCCTCGCCAAGTGCTTCGCACTGTCGTTCGTGATAATATGGTTCAAATGGACGTATCCTCGCCTGCGTATCGACCAGCTGCTGTCGCTCGAATGGAAGTATCTGCTGCCGATCAACCTTTTCAACCTCGTACTGATGGTTATCGTCATCGTGTACGGCCTTCATTTCTAATACGCAAAAACATCTCCTATAAATATCTGAAAATCAATGAGCTCAACTAAAGGCAAAATCGCTCAGGTTATCGGCCCCGTGGTCGATGTTGTCTTCGAAGGCGACGATATCCTCATCCCGCCCATCTTCACGGCCCTGACTATAGAGCGCACAGGCGCCGCACCTCTGGTGCTCGAGGTAGAGCAGCACATCGGCGAAGATACCGTGCGCTGCGTGGCCATGGAAAGCACCGACGGTCTTCGCCGAGGCATGGAGGTTGTCAGCGCCGGCCAGCCTATTTCCGTGCCCACCGGCGAGCAGGTGAAAGGTCGCCTGCTCAACGTCGTCGGCGAAGCCATCGACAAGCTGCCGGCCCTCGAACGCGACCACCTGCGCAGCATCCACCAGCCCGCACCCGAATTCGAGGATCTCACGATAGGTACCGAAATACTCTCTACCGGCATCAAGGTCATCGACCTGCTCGAGCCCTACAGCAAGGGCGGTAAAATCGGCCTGTTCGGCGGCGCCGGCGTAGGCAAGACTGTGCTGATCATGGAGCTCATCAACAATATAGCCAAGGGTCACGACGGATTCTCGGTCTTCACCGGTGTGGGCGAGCGTACCCGCGAGGGTAACGACCTTCTCCGCGAGATGATCGAGAGCGGTGTGATGCGTTATGGCGAAAAATTCAAGGAAGGTCTCGAAAAAGGCGAATGGAACCTTGCCGATGTAGACTTCAAGGAATTGCAGCAGAGTCAGGCAACGCTGGTGTTCGGTCAGATGAACGAACCGCCGGGCGCACGTCTGCGTGTTGCTCTTTCGGGCCTTACCGTCGCCGAGCAATTCCGCGACCAGGGCGCAGGCGGCAAGGATGTGCTCCTGTTCATCGACAACATATTCCGTTTCACCCAGGCAGGCTCCGAAGTGTCGGCGCTGCTCGGCCGTATGCCCTCGGCAGTAGGCTATCAGCCCACCCTCGCTTCCGAAATGGGTATGCTTCAGGAGCGTATCACATCTACGAAAAACGGCTCCATCACCTCCGTGCAGGCCATCTATGTGCCTGCCGACGACCTCACCGACCCCGCACCGGCAACAACCTTCAGCTTCCTGGACGCCACCACGGTGCTCAGCCGTAAGATTGCGGAACTCGGCATCTATCCGGCTGTAGACCCCCTGGAATCAACCTCCCGTATCCTCGACCCCAACATAATCGGCGAAGAGCACTATAACGTGGCCCAGGCCGTTAAACAGCTGCTCCAGAAGTACAACGAACTGCAGGATATCATCGCAATTCTCGGTGTCGACGAGCTCAGCGACGAAGACAAACTCGTAGTGTCCCGCGCACGCCGCGCACAGCGCTTCCTTTCGCAGCCTTTCCATGTTGCCGAGCAGTTCACGGGTGTACCCGGCGTGATGGTGCCTCTGTCAGAGACAATCCGCGGCTTCAAGATGATCCTCTCCGGCGAAATGGACGAATATCCCGAGCAGGCGTTCCTCAACGTAGGCACCATCGACGACGCTATCGCAAAAGGCAAGAAGCTTCTCGCTGAAGTGAAATGATAAGCATCGGATATCAATAAGTTATTAACAACAAGCAGCGAAAATAACAATGACCCTCAGAATAATATCGGCGCAACAGATAGTATATGACGGCGAGGTGACAGCCGTGACACTCCCCGGCACCATGGGCGAGTTCACCGTGCTGCGCAACCACGCAGCCCTGCTGGCCACCCTCACCGCCGGCAAGGTGCGATACACCGAAGCCGACGGCAAGGAAGACCACGCCGACATTACCGGCGGCATTGCCGATGTGGACAACAATGTTATTTCCGTCTGTGTTTACTGATTTTATCCGATGACAGGCTTGTTTAGATTATTGACCACGCTCCTGACAGCCGCCATGGTGTTCGTCACGGCCAACGCCGCGCCGGCGGCAGCGCCGGACGCAACAGCCGACCCGGTGGAGGAAGAGGCCACGAAAGTGGACCCCAAGGAGATCATCTTCGAGCATCTCGGCGACGGTTACGGTTGGGAAGTTCCTTTCGACCATCATCACCGCATTCCTCTGCCGGTGATAGTATGGGGCCACGACGGGTTGCACTGCTTCTCGTCGGCACACCTCGATCACGGTGCGACCTATACCGACGGGAACAGCACATTTGTCATCGCCGGCGTGGACTCGCCCCATAAAGGCAAGGTCGTTGAGATTGTCGACGGACGCGAAGAACGTCCCTTCGACATTTCAATTACCAAAAACGTGGCAGCGCTGTTCATCTGCATACTCATCGTCGGCGGTGTTATGCTCTGGCTGGCGTCTTATTACCGTCGGCGTCATCTGCGGGCACCCCGCAAGGGTCTCGGCGCCGTCGAGGCTTGCGTCACCTTTGTCTACGACGGCGTGATACGGCCTACCCTCGGCCCCGAGAGCAAGCGCTTCGCGCCATATCTCCTCACTGTGTTCTTCTTCATCCTGGTGATGAACCTCATGGGCCTGATAGTCATCTTTCCGGGCGGTGCAAACCTCACCGGCAACATCGCCGTGACGCTCGTGCTGTCGGTGTGCACTTTCCTGGTAACCAACCTCTTTGCCAATAAACATTATTGGAAGGAAATCTTCTGGCCCGATGTGCCCATTTGGCTCAAATTCCCCATCCCCATCATGCAGGTCATCGAGGTGTTCGGCATCTTCACCAAGCCGGCGGCACTGACAGTGCGTCTTTTCGCCAACATGATGGGTGGCCATATGATAGTGATAACCCTCACTTTGCTGATATTCATCTTCACGGCCGTGAGCCCGGCAGCGGGTGGCGCCTCGACGGTGGTATCGCTGGCATTCTCCATCTTCATGCTCCTTATCGACGTGCTGGTGAGCTTCATCCAGGCTTATGTGTTCACCATGCTCAGCACCCTGTTCATTGCCCTGGCACAAGAGAAGGAACACGGCAAGGAAGCTCATCAGGTGCAGGCCGACCTTAAGGAAGAACTCGCCGCAGGTCCCCTGACTGCGGAAACTAAAGTCATAGATAACAAATAAACAAAATAACAAAACAACACCCTTAAAACTTAAAATTATGTTCGGACTCTTAGCAGAAGTAGCTCCCGTACTGGGACTCGGCGCCAGCCTCGGCGCAGCAGTGGCAGCAATAGGCGCCGGCATCGGCATTGGTAAAATCGGCAGCTCCGCAATGGAAGCTATAGCCCGTCAGCCCGAGGCCGCCGGCGACATCCGAAGCAACATGATCGTTATCGCCGCCCTCGTAGAAGGTGTGGCTCTCTTCGCCGTCATCGTCTGCGTTCTCGCTCTTTTCGTTTAATCGACAAATTCCTTACGGATGGAACTTTTCACCCCTGATTTCGGCCTTATCTTCTGGATGTTCATCGCCTTCGGCATCCTTTTCCTCGTACTGTGGAAATTTGCCTGGCCGATGATCCTCAAGACTGTAGATGCACGCGCCGACCTCATCGACAAGGGTGTGGAGTATGCACAGGACGCCAAAGAACAGCTCGACAACGCCCGCCGGCAGGCCGAAGAATACCTCAACGAGGCACGCCGTCAGCAGGCCGATATGCTGCGCGACGCCGACAAGATGAAAACACAGATCATCGAGCAGGCTCGCTCCGCCGCCAAGGAGGAGGCAGCCAAGGTGATGGACAACGCCAAGCTCCAGATCCGGCAGCAGCAGAAAGAAGCCGAGCAGCAGTTCCGCGACCGTGTCAGCGAGTTCGCCGTGGCTATAGCCGGCAAAATAGTAGGTCAGCAAATCAAGGAGGACGATGCGCAGAACCGCCTCGTCGACCAGCTCATTGACCGAATGGAAAAAACCAACTGACCGATATGGACAACGGACTGATACCGCGACGATACGCCAAGGCGCTCTATGAAGTGGCCGCCGAACGGCACTGCGATGCCGCACTCTACACCATGATGGAACGTGTGGTGGCCGCTTATGCCGCCGAACCTCTGATGCAGTCTACCATGGCCAATCCCTTTGTGGCAGCTTCCGACAAGACATCGCTTCTTTGCGAAGCTGCCGGCAAAGCCGACGCCGCAGCCGAGACCCTGTATGATGAGTTTACGGCCCTGCTCAGACGCAACGAGCGACTGGACCTCGCCGGCGACGCCGCGCGAGCTTATATCGACCTCTACCGCCAGCGTAACAACATCTTCAAAGTTACTGTGACGTCTGCGGCACCCATGGCCGAGGCAACACGTGCACGCATAGAAGGCATCATCCGCGCACAGGCCGGCAAGGATGCCACCGTGGTGTGCGATTACCGTATCGACCCGGCCCTGATCGGCGGTTTTACGGTCGATATGGGTTCGCAGCGTCTCGACGCATCGGTGCGCAAGCAGTTGAGCGACCTGCAGATGTCGCTCACCGGCAAGACGGCGGTACGTCCGTAGCTTCCACTCTCTCTTTCACCTTCAAATCAAAGTAAAATCAAGCAATCCGGCAAACAATGATAAATCCCAGCGAGATTTCACAAATACTTAAGCAGCAGCTCGAGAACGTCAACGCCAAGGTGTCGTTCGAGGAAGTGGGCACCGTGCTCAACGTCGGCGACGGCGTGGCTCACGTCTACGGCCTCGACAATGTCGGCGCAAACGAGCTCGTGGAGTTCGAAAATGGCGTCAAGGGCGTGGCTCTCAACCTCGAGGAGAGCAATGTGGGCGTCATCCTGCTCAACGACATCGAAACGGTGACCGAAAACATGTCGGTACGCCGAACCGGCGAAATTGCTTCTATTCCCGTTGGCGAAGGTTTGCTGGGCCGTGTGATAAATATCCTCGGCGAACCCATCGACGGCCGCGGACCCATCGACGGCAAGCTCATACGTCTGCCCCTGGAGCGCAAGGCCCCCGGCGTTATCTACCGTCAGCCCGTGAAGCAGCCTTTGCAGACCGGCCTCAAGGCCATCGACTCCATGGTGCCCATAGGCCGCGGCCAGCGCGAGCTCATCATCGGCGACCGCCAGATAGGTAAGACGGCTATCGCCATCGACACCATCATAAACCAGCGCAAGAACTACGAGGACGGAAAGCCTGTATACTGCATTTATGTGGCTATAGGTCAGAAAGCCTCGTCGGTGGCTGCTATTGTCGACACCCTGCGCACCCACGGCGCCCTCGACTATACCGTGGTGGTAGCCGCAACGGCCTCCGAGTCGGCAGCCATGCGTTACTTCGCTCCCTTTGCAGGCGTGGCCATCGGCGAATTTTTCCGCGATACCGGCCGCGATGCCCTCATTGTCTACGATGATCTTTCCAAGCAGGCTGTGGCATACCGTGAAGTGTCGCTGATCCTCAAACGTCCCTCGGGTCGCGAGGCTTATCCCGGCGATATCTTCTATCTCCATTCGCGTCTGCTCGAACGCGCCGCCAAGATTATCGACAATCAGGAGGTGGCTTCCCAGATGAACGACCTCCCAGAAGAACTCAAACCCATAATGAAGGCCGGCGGCTCTCTCACAGCCCTGCCTATCATCGAAACGCAGGCCGGCGACGTCTCGGCTTACATACCTACCAACGTAATTTCCATTACGGACGGTCAGATCTTCCTCGAAACAGCGCTCTTCAACCGCGGCATACGTCCTGCCATCAACGTGGGCATATCGGTGTCGCGCGTAGGCGGCAGCGCTCAGGTGAAAGCCATGAAAAAGGTGGCCGGCACACTGAAAATCGACCAGGCGCAGTTCCGCGAGCTGGAATCGTTCACCAAATTCGGCGGCGATATCGACCCGGTGACCGCACGCGTCATCGACAAGGGCCGCAAGAACGAGCGTCTGCTCATTCAGCCCCAGTATCATCCCATGCCCGTCGAAAAGGAAATTGCCATCATCTTCTGTGGCGTAAACGGTCTGCTTGAGCGCGTTCCCCTCGATCAGGTGTCCGAATTCGAGAAGCAGTTCCTGCAGTATCTCGAAGCCAAACACACCGACGATGTGCTGGCACCCCTGAGCAAAGGCCAGATGACCGACGAGGTACAGCGTATGCTCACCGACGCCGCACGCGACGTGGCCGCACGCTTCTAATCATTACGAAAACAGAATCGAGACAACGATAAATGTCAACACTACGCGAACTTAAAGGACGAATAGGCTCGGTGGCCTCTACCGAGAAAATCACCGGGGCCATGAAGATGATATCGTCGGCCAAGATGCACAAGGCCGAAGGTATTGTCCGCCGTCTTTCGCCGTACCGCGACTGCATCAACACCATCATAGCGTCGCTGCTCAGCTCGGAGGCTCCCGTATCGTCGCCTCTGATGCTGGCGCGCGAGAAGGTGCGCACCGCCACCGTGGTGGTGTTCGGCAGCGACGACGGCCTCTGCGGAGCATACAACGTGAATATCTTCAAGGGCATGCTCGACACACTGGCACGCCTGCGCGCCGACTATGGCTCCGACATAGCGATAAATGTGCTTACTGTCGGCAAAAAAATGGCCAAAGCGGCACGTCGTATCGCCGAAGACGACAAGAGCCTGACCATAAGTTCGCCGCAGGACATAGACTCGCGCAGCGAAGGCGACGATGTCAAGGCTTTTGCCCGCACGCTCACCGATAGTTTCATCGCCGGACACACCGACCGTGTGGAACTGGTGTACATGCATTATTTTTCGGCAGGACGCCAGCGCCTCACAACCGACGGCTACCTCCCCATCGCTCCCGACAGCCTCGATGCCGACGCAAAGCACGCCAAAGGCCATCCGTGCATTTTCGAGCCGGATGCCGCCACCATCTTCGCCACTGTGCTCCCAATGTATCTGCTGTCGCAACTTCAGGAAGCTTTCGCGCAGAACAGGGCATCGGAACAGGCCGCGCGCGTAATGGCCATGCAGAGCGCCAACGACAACGCCCACAAACTCCTCGACCAACTTCAACTCGAATACAACAAACTGCGCCAGCAGAGCATCACCACCGAACTTCTCGACATTGTCGGAGGGCAGGCGAGAGATTGACAGCCGACGCGTTTTTTATGAAATATAATCATCAACCGTTAAAATGGGTAGTGTAAAAGAATATTTTTCTTCCTTAGGCTCCGGAATAGCAAGCCTCGTCAAGGGACTGGCTGTCACGGGCCGCGAATTTGTGACCCCGAAGATAACGGAGTGTTATCCGGAGAACCGCAAGGAGCATCATCCTGCCGAGCGTTTCCGCGCAGAGCTTCATTTCGTGTACGGCGACGACGGACGCCACAAATGCATTGCGTGCGGCTCGTGCGAGCGCGCCTGTCCGAACGGCACCATCACTATCGAGACCAAAATGGTCACTACGCCGGCCGGAAAGCCCAAAAAGAAGCTCGACAAGTACTTCTACGACTTGGGAAGCTGCACTTTCTGCCAGTTGTGCGTCACCAGTTGCCCCACCGGCGCCATAGCTTTCGACAACGACTTCGAACAGGCTGTGTTCACCCGCGACAAACTGGTGAAACTCCTCAACAACCGCCCCGAGCCGCCGGAACCCGAGCCCACCCCCGAGGAGCTGGCCGCCGCCGAGGCCGAACGTCAGCGTAAGATAGAGGAGGCCAAGGCCAAGGCCGCTGCCGCCAAAGCCGCCAAAGCCGCCGCCGAAGCCGCCGGAACCCCCAAACCCGCCGAGGCTCCCAAACCCGCCGAAGCCCCCAAAGCTGACGAACAGGCAAAGGAATAACACCGAAAAATAATAAATCAATCAATATGGAATCAGTAGGAAGTTTAATCCTGTATTTTATCGTTGCCCTGGCAATGATACTGTTCTCCGTGCTGGCTGTCACTACCCGCAAGATACTGCGTGCGGCCACATACCTGCTGTTCACCCTTTTTGCCGCCGCCGTAGCCTATTTCATGATGGACTATGAATTTCTGGGCGCCGTGCAGATAGCGGTGTATGCCGGCGGCATAGTGGTGCTCTTCGTGTTTGCTATCCTGCTCACCAGCAAGCCCGGCGACAATACCGAACGGCTCACCTCGCGCAGCCGCGGCCTCGGCCTTGTTGCCGCCCTGGCAACTCTCGGCGTTGTGGGCTATGCCTTATTCAGCCGCTGCGAGCTGCTGACGGCCGCAAAGCCCAACATGGAAGCTCTGGATATGGTCACGATAGGCACCACACTGATGGGCTCCTCGCACGCGCAGTACCTCCTGCCCTTCGAGGCCGTGAGCGTGTTGCTTCTGGCATGTATAATCGGTGGCGTTGTCGTCGCCCGCAGACGTTGACATCAGAATTATGGAAATAACAGCTATATATTACCTTGTTCCCGCGCTGGTCATGTTTGCGTGCGGTGTCTATGGTTTCATAACACGCAAGAACATGATAGCCATGCTGGTGTCGCTGGAGCTTATGCTCAATGCCGTCGACATCAACTTTGTGGTGTTCAACCGGTACCTCTTCCCCGGCGCGTTCGAGGGTATGTTCTTCACCCTCTTCGCAATAGCGATAGCAGCCGCCGAAACGGCCCTCGCTATAGCCATTATAATCAACATTTTCCGTGCCGAAAAGAACATCGACGTGCGTAACCTTGATAAAATGAAATTCTGAGCGCTATGGACGTTACAATACCTATTCTTATCCTTGCCATACCGCTGACGATGTTCCTTCTCTTAGGCATCGCCGGTTGCAAGATGAGCCACCGCACCGCCGGCATCCTCGGCTGCCTTGGCATGGGCACTGTTCTGGTGCTTGCCTATTATACCGCCGCACAGTATTTCTTCAGCGGCAACGAGCTCTTCGGCGCCGACGGCGTGCGCCTTCAGCACATTGTCTTCAACCAGACATGGCTGGAATTCACGCCCACAATGGCCATAAAGCTCGGTTTCCTTCTCGACCCCATCTCGGCCATGATGCTGGTGGTGATCACAACCATATCGTTTATGGTGCATCTGTACAGCATGGGCTATATGCGCGACCACCACGGCGTGTACGAGCACGGGTTCCAGCGTTTCTACGCTTTCCTGTCGCTCTTCAGCTTCTCGATGCTCGGTCTGGTCGTGGCTACCAATATCTTCCAGATGTACATCTTCTGGGAGCTGGTGGGTGCCTCGTCGTACCTCCTCATCGGCTTCTACTACGTCAAGCCGTCGGCGGTGTCGGCATCGAAAAAGGCCTTTATCGTCACTCGCTTCGCCGACCTGGGCTTCCTCATCGGTATTCTCATCCTGAGCTACTATGTAGGTAATTTCGATTTCATGAACCTGACATCGTCGCCCGTAGCGAGTCTTGCCGAAACGTTCAGTGTTGATATCGCCGCACCGCAGCACATTGCGCAGATCTTCGCCGACAATGCAGCGCCTGTATTCATGGGCGGCAGCGTGCTCACCTGGGCACTGGTGCTCATCTTCATGGGCGGCATGGGCAAATCGGCAATGATGCCCCTCCACATCTGGCTTCCCGACGCCATGGAAGGCCCCACGCCTGTGTCGGCACTCATCCACGCCGCAACCATGGTTGTTGCCGGCGTATATCTGGTGGCCCGCCTGTTCCCCCTCTACCTTATGGAGGACACTGCGCTGGTGATCATCACGGTGGTCGGCGCCATCACGGCGCTGTATGCCGCCATGGTGGCCTGCACACAGCTCGACATCAAGCGCGTGCTCGCCTTCTCAACCATCTCGCAGATTGCATTCATGATGGTTTCGCTGGGTGTTGCGCGCCCCGAGCATCATGAGGCCCTCGGTTACATGGCTTCGATGTTCCATCTGTTCACTCACGCCATGTTCAAGGCTCTGCTGTTCCTGTGTGCCGGCGCCATTATCCACGCCATAGGCTCCAACGACTACACCGACATGCACGGCCTGCGCAAATACATGCCCATCACCCACTGGACGTTCCTCATAGGCTGTCTGGCAATCGCCGGCATCATACCCTTCTCGGGCTTCTTCTCCAAGGACGAAATTCTCAGCGCCTGCCTCGGCTACGACTGGGTGGCTTATGTATGGATGTCGCTGGTAGCCGGTCTCACCGCTTTCTATATGTTCCGTCTCTACTTCCTCATCTTCTGGTGGAAGGAGCACAAAATCCATGAAGGACACCATGCCCCCCACGATCAGGCATGGACCATGAGCCTGCCTCTGATCATCCTCGCCGCCATCAGCTGTGTGGCCGGTTTCATACCTTTCGGCGAACTGGTGAGCTGGAACGGACATCCCTACGACTTCATGGCGCACTTCGACTGGAGCGTGGCCGGCATAAGCCTCGCTATCGCCGTAGCCGGCATAGCTCTCGCATGGGTGATGTACCGCCGCGAGAACGCACTCCCCGAAAAATTCAGAAATGCCGTGCCGGCACTGTGGACGTGGTGCTACCACCGCTTCTACTGGGACGAACTCTATATGTTCATCACCCACAAGATTATCTTCGGTGGAATATGCCGTCCGCTGGCATGGTTCGACCGCAACATCATCGACGGCACCATGGATTCTTTCGCAGCCGTGACAAACAAGGCGTCGGAGGCTATACGCCCGCTGCAGAGCGGCCAGATCCAGATGTACGTGTGGTACTATCTCATCGGCGTCCTCGCTCTTGCCGGCATATGCGCCGCATGTATTCTCTGACAATAGCCGACATTGCTTAACAGATTATGAATTTTGCTATGCTTACAAATCCACTGATATATTTCGTGGTCATCCCGCTGCTGATGCTTGCGGGCATAGGCCTGTGCAACAACCGCAATGTGGGTGCCATCCGTGCCGTGGCCGTCATAGGATCGCTGGCCCTGCTGACGCTGTCGACTTTCCTGCTTGTCGACTTCCTGGGACAGCGCGCCGCCGGCGCCGATGCCGCCATGCTCTTTGTCAACGACACCGTGGTATGGTTCGCTCCGCTTAATATCCATCTTGCCATCGGCGTGGACGGCATCTCCGTGGCCATGCTGATGCTCTCGTCGATAATACTCTTCACGGGCACCTTCGCCTCGTGGAAAATCGACCAGCCCAAGGAATTCTTCCTCTGGCTCATCCTTCTGTCGACCGGCGTGTTCGGTTTCTTCATCTCCATCGACCTGTTCACAATGTTCATGTTCTACGAGGTGGCACTCATCCCGATGTATCTGCTCATCGGCGTGTGGGGCTCGGGCCGCAAGAACTACTCGGCCATGAAGCTCACGCTGATGCTCATGGGCGGCTCGGCATTCCTGATGCTCGGCCTCATCGGCATCTATTACCACAGCGCAGCCGACGGTAACCTGACATGGAACATCCTCACCATCGCCGCCAACGACGCCATCCCGCACGGCTGGCAGAACTTCCTGTTTCCGATGACCTTTGTGGGCTTCGGCGTGCTCGGCGCTATGTTTCCCTTTCACACCTGGAGCCCTGACGGCCATGCATCGGCCCCGACAGCGGTATCTATGCTCCATGCCGGTGTGCTGATGAAACTGGGCGGCTACGGCTGCTTCCGCGTGGCCATCTACCTGATGCCTTACGCCGCCGCAGAACTCAGTTACATCTTCCTTATCCTTACGGGTATCTCGGTGGTCTACGGTGCCTTCTGCGCGTGTGTGAAGACCGACCTCAAGTATATCAACGCCTATTCGTCGGTAAGCCACTGCGGCCTTGTGCTCTTTGCCATCCTGATGCTCAACACCACAGCAATGACCGGCGCAATAATGCAGATGCTCTCCCACGGCCTGATGACGGCACTCTTCTTCGCTCTCATCGGCATGATATATGGCCGCACGCACACCCGCGAAATTACCAAGATGGGCGGCCTGATGAAAATCATGCCGTTCCTCGGTGTCTGCTACGTCATCGCCGGTATGGCATCGCTCGGTCTTCCCGGCCTGTCGGGCTTCGTATCGGAGATGACAATCTTCGTAGGTTCGTTCATGCACGCCGATATGTTCCACCGCGTGTTCACAATCGTGGCATGCTGCTCGATAGTCATCACGGCAGTGTATATCCTGCGTGTTGTGGGCAAGCTCCTGTTCGGTCCCGTCTACGACGAGCATCATCTTTCGCTCACCGACGCAGAGTGGTGGGAACGTCTGTCGACAGTCACTCTCATCATCGCCGTGGCTGCCATAGGCTGCTTCCCCAACTTCTTTGTGGATTTGATTAACAAAACCTTCACTCCCGAAATCTTCTCGGTATTGGGAATGACCAGCACAGCACTCTAAAGCTATGGAAATAGTAAATATGGATTACACCCAGTTCCTGGCGATGAAACAGGAAATAGGGCTTCTGATAGTTTTCATTGTAGTATTTCTCTACGACACTTTCCTGCCGGCAAAGAGTCAGAAAGCCCTTCCGGGGCTGACGGCTGTGCTGATGCTGATATTGACGGTATGCGGCATCGTGTTCGAGGCCGTTGCGCCCGAGACCCTCAGCAAGACGGCTTTCGCCGGAATGTATGTTTCCACCCCGGTGATAGCTGCGCTCAAGACCATCCTCAACGTGGGCGTGGTGATAGTACTCATACAGAGTGTGAACTGGGCAAACAGCTCGTTCATGGCCATGCGCCGCGGCGAGTTCTATGAGCTCCTGCTCGTTACTCTCTTCGGCATGTATCTCATGGTGTCGGCACGTCACTTCCTGCTCTTTGTCATTGGTCTGGAAAGCGCCTCGCTGCCCCTCGCCGCTATGGTAGCCCTCGACAAGAACCGCTATGAAAGCCACGAGGCCGCCGTGAAATACATCCTCACGGCCGTGTTCTCCTCAGCAATATTCATGCTGGGCCTGAGCTTTGTCTACGGCCTTACCGGCTCGCTGTATTTCAACGATATTTATGCCGCACTGACGGGCGCGGGCGTGAACATGATGCTCATAGTAGCCCTTGCCGCCGTGGTTTCCGGTGTAGGTTTCAAACTATCGCTCGTACCCTTCCATCTGTGGACCGCCGACGTTTATCAGGGTGCTCCAACAAGTGTGACATCCTACCTCAGTGTCATTTCCAAGGGTGCCGCAGCTTTTGCCTTCCTGGTAATCCTCGTCCAGGCATTCGGCATGCTCTATGCCCAGCTCTGGGAGTGGATGCTCTATGCGCTGATCATTCTCACCATCACCGTGGGTAACCTCTTCGCCATCCGCCAGAAGAACATGAAGCGCTTCCTGGCCTTCTCGTCGGTGTCGCAGGCCGGTTACATCATGCTCGGCGTAATCTCCGACGGCGCTCCCGTGGCAACCGCGGCAATGATGTTCTACATTCTTGTATACATCTTCTCCAACCTGGCAGCCTTCGGCGTTATCGGCGCCATCGAGCGTGCTTCCGGCAAACTGTCGATGGACGACTACCGCGGACTCTACCGCACCAATCCGCGTCTGTCGGTGGCCATGATGCTGGCAATGTTCTCGCTGGCCGGTATACCTCCGTTCGCCGGCTTCTTCTCGAAGTTCTTCATCTTCACCGGCGCCCTGTCGGCTCCCGGCGTAGGCACGGCAATGTACGTTCTCGTGCTGATAGCGTTGATCAACACAATCGTGTCGCTCTACTACTATCTGCTGGTTGTGAAAGCCATGTTCATCGCCGACGATCAGTGCGTCATCGAGCCCTTCCGCAGCTCCGCTTCCGAGCGCCTCGGCCTCTGGATAACCGTTGCAGGCATCATCGGTCTCGGCATAGCAAGCTGGTTCTTCTCCGAACTCAACGTCCTCACAGCAACCTATCCGCTGATTTAACATCCGACCATATATTCTGAAAGTGCCGGCCAACCCCGCGTTGACCGGCACTTTTTCTGTATCTGTGTTAATACAGACGGAAGGTATTTGAACAATATCACATGTGGAAAGAAGTCGGGAAACTGTATAGTTTTCGGAGAATATGACGAGGGAGGAATACGGAGCATGTGGCGGCGGGGAAGGCAAGCGGATGATATGGACGGGGAGAGCCCGGCGAGAGGAAATCGCCTTGCTGTGAAAAGGGAAGGGGTTGTTTGCTATCATTTGCCGGGGCTGTATTGCCCGTGGGGAAAAGGGATGAAAAAAGCAGGCCGGAAACGCGGGGGCTCCGGCCTGCTGGCTATGGAAATGTGATGTTTACCAGATGATTACGCGCTCCTGCTCGGGGAGGTACATGGCGTCGTCCTCGGTGATGTTGAAGGCTTCGAAGAAGGGAGCTATGTTGCGCAGGGTGGCGTTCACGCGCCAGCGGCCCAGCGAATGGGGGTCGGTGAGAGTGCGCTGCAGCACTTCCTCGTCGCGGATATTTCCGGCCCATACGTTGGCGTAGGCGAGATAGAAGCGCTGGTCGGGAGTGAAGCCGTCGATAACGGGAGCTTCGGCACCGCCGAGCGAGTTGAGGTATGCGGTGCGGGCCACACGGAGACCGCCTTGGTCTGCAATGTTCTCGCCGAGGGTGAGATGGCCGTTGGCATGTACGCCGGGAGCAACTTCCACGCTGTCGAACTGGGCGGCGAGGCGTTCGGCCAGGGCGTTGAAAGCCTCGGCGTCGGCATCCGTCCACCAGTTTGCGAAATTACCGTCCTTGTCGAACTGGCGACCCTGGTCGTCGAAGCCGTGGGTCATTTCATGACCTATGACAACACCGATAGCGCCGTAGTTCACGGCATCGTCGGCTGTGGGGTCGAAGAAAGGCGGCTGGAGAATGCCGGCGGGGAAGCATATCTCGTTGGTGGTGGGATTGTAGTAAGCGTTGACCGTCTGGGGCGACATGTGCCAGCGTGTGCGGTCAACGGGTTTGCCGTAATCCTGAAGGTAATAGTTGTTGTTGAAGATTATGGCCTCCTTGATGTTCTGCCAGTAGGGCTTTGTGGGGTCGACGGTGAGGGCCGAATAGTCGCGCCAGGTGTCGGGATAGCCGATTTTTACAGTGAAGGCATCGAGTTTCTCGTGTGCGCGGGCCTTTGTGGTGTCGCTCATCCATGTGAGGTTGTCGATGTGCTGGCCGAGAGCCGTCTGGAGGTTGCCCACGAGCGCGAGCATCTTCTGCTTGCTTTCTTCGGGGAAGTAGCGCTGAACATAGAGTTCGCCGAGGGCTTCGCCGAGAATGCCGTTAGGCACGGCGAGGGCACGTTTCCAGCGGGGCTGCTGTTCCTGGACGCCGCTGAGAACCTTGTTGAGCTCGAAATTGGCGTTCACAAAGTCGTCGCTGAGGTAGTTGCTGGCGCTGGAGAGGTAGCTGGCGGCCATGTAGTCGCGGAGCTGCTGTTCCGGGGCGGTGGCGAGGACTTCCGATACGAGGGCATAGTATTCCGGCTGTCCTACCACGACGGTATCGACCTCAGTGTCGAGGCCCTGAAGGCGGAAATACTCGGGCAGGTTGATGTTGGGGTATTGCTGCACCAGCTGAGCTGTTGCCGTGGGGTTGTACTGTGCGGCGATGTCGCGCTGCTGTGTGCGAGTCATATGCTTTTCGGCCAGACGGGTCTCGATAGCCATGGTGTTGGCGGCGAGGCGGTCGGCGTCGGCCTCGCTGTATCCGGCGAGGGTAGCTATGGTCTTGAGATAGGTGATGTAAGCCTGGCGGACGGCGGCGGCACGCTCGGTATTGTCGAGGTAATAGTCGCGGTCGCCGAGACCGAGGCCGCCCTGACCCCAGTACATGGTGTTCATGTTGCTGTTTGCGAGGTCGGCTTCCACGCCGGTGCCGAAGAACACATCAAGACCGGGCATCGTTGCCATGAGAGCTACGATGGTATCGCGGCCGGCATTGTTGATGATGGCGAGGTCTTCGAGCACTGGAGCGGCACCCTCGTTGTTGAGGCGCACGCTGTCCATGCCCATGGCGTACATGTTTGCGATTTTGTAGGCGTTGGTGCCGGGTTCGGCAGTTTCGGGGTCGAGGCTGTCGACGAGGTTACGCACCTGGTTCCGGCTGTTTTCGGCGAGGGCGTCGAAAGTGCCGTAGCGCGAGAATTCGTCGGGCAGAGGATGGGCTTTCATCCATCCGCCGCAAGCATAATCGTAGAAGTCGGCACCGGGGGCTACCAGAGTGTCGAGGTTTGCCGTGTCGATGCCGTGAGGCTTGGCCTCGCTACGGCTGCAGGCGCCGTAGATACAGCCGGCGCCGACGGCAGCGCACAAAATGCTGAAGGTTTTCAATGTCATGTCAATATATTTATTGGTTGTACATTATTGTTGACCGTATTTCTGCTTGAGCTCGTCGAGCTCCATCTGCGCCAGTTCCCAAAGGCTCATGGCGTTGTCCACGGCTTTCGAGGCATCGGCATGGGCGGTGTAGAGCTGCGGGTCTGCATTGCCGGCGGCGAGCTGCGCCTCTATTTCCGCAACTTTGGCCTCGGCGGCGCTGACGCCGGCCTCGGCGTCCTCCACTTTCTTAGCGGCGCGTCGCAGGGCCTTGTCGCGTTCGCGCTGCTCCGCATACGTCAGTTTCTGCGGGGCTGCCGGCGGCGCTGTGGCTGTCGAGACGTTTGCCGGGGCTTTTTTCGTAGTTTCTTTGTCGGACGAGGAGGCCGCGGGCGTCGATTTTGCGTTTTTGCTGACAGCGGGCGCTGACGCTTCGAGTTCGCGCAGCGACGCCATCTTCTTTTTTTCAAGAAATTCGTAGATACCGCCGAGGCACTCGCGCACTTTGCCTCCGCCGAACTCATAGACCTTCTCAACGAGGCCGTCGAGGAACTCGCGGTCGTGGCTCACCACTATCACCGTGCCGTCGAAGTCCTTGATAGCCTGTTTGAGGATGTCTTTGGTCTTCATGTCGAGGTGGTTTGTGGGTTCGTCGAGGATGAGGAGGTTCACGGGTTCGAGGAGCAGGCGTATCATAGCCAGGCGTGTCTTTTCACCGCCCGAGAGGACTTTCACCTTCTTGTCGGATGCCTCGCCGCCGAACATGAAGGCGCCGAGGATGTCGCGTATCTTCACGCGGATGTCGCCGACGGCCACGCGGTCGATGGTATCGAACACCGTGACCTCGCCGTCGAGGAGTTGTGCCTGGTTCTGGGCAAAGTATCCTATCTTTACGTTGTGGCCTATGCGTAGGGTGCCGGTATAGGGTATCTCACCCATTATGCACTTTACAAGTGTGGACTTGCCTTCGCCGTTTTTGCCGACAAAGGCCACTTTTTCGCCGCGTTTGAGGGTGAATGTGGCATGGTCGAAGACCTGATGGTCGCCATAGGCTTTGCCCACGTTGTCGACAATGAGCGGGAAGTCGCCGGAGCGCGGTGCCGGCGGAAATTTGAGGCTGAGGTGAGAGGTATCGACCTCGTCGACTTCTATGCGCTCGATTTTTGCCAGCTGTTTTATTCGGCTCTGTACCTGCACGCTCTTAGTGGCCTTGTAGCGGAAGCGCTCGATGAATTCCTCGGTGTCGGCAATCTGTTTCTGCTGGTTGCGGTATGCGCGCATCTGCTGTTCGAGGCGTTCGGCCCGCAGGGCCACGAACTTCGAGTAATTCACGGCATAATCATAGATTTTGCCCATGGTAATCTCGATGGTCCTGTTGGTGACGTTGTCGATAAACGCGCGGTCGTGGCTTACCAGCACAACGGCTTTCGACTTAGTGATGAGGAAATTCTCGAGCCATTGTATGGACTCTATATCGAGGTGGTTGGTAGGCTCGTCGAGCAGGAGCACATCCGGGTGCTGCAGCAGGATTTTTGCCAGTTCTATTCTCATGCGCCATCCACCGGAGAACTCTGAGGTGGGGCGGCTGAAATCGGAGCGTTCGAAACCGAGACCGATTAGGGTCTTTTCGAGGTCGGCCTCGCAGTTTTCGCTTTCCTCCATGGCGAGGCGGTCGGTGAGTGAGCTGACGCGGTCGATGAGGGCGTGATAACTCTCGGAGTCGTAGTCTGTCCGTGCGGCCAGCTCGTCGGTTAGAGAGTCCAGGCGCTTGCGCAGTTCGCCGATGTGGGCAAATACTTTGCGGACCTCGTCGGCCACGGTGGTGCTGTCGGCCAGCACCATCTGCTGGGGGAGATAGCCTACGGTCACACCCTCGGGGATAGCCACATTGCCGCCGGTGGGCTTCTGCAGGCCGGCTATGATTTTGAGCATGGTGCTCTTGCCGGCGCCGTTTTTGCCCACGAGCGCTATTTTGTCCTTGGGGTTGATTACATAATTGATGTTGTCGAAAAGGAGCTGTGACGAGAACTCCACCGACAGGTTATTGATTGAAATCATAGCAGCTTTGGTGGCTGCAAAGGTACAAAAAATATGCTATGTGCGCAAATGCAGGCAGGCACCGCGCGGATTTAGGGCCGCCGGTGCCTGCATGTATGAAGAAATTTGTCAGGCCAGCGGATTCCAGCCCTGTGCCTTGAGGGGGAATTCGCTACCGTCGCGCGTAATCATTGCGCAACCTTTGTCGGCGTCGGTAATGTAGCCGATCACTTTAATGCCTTCGATGTCCTTGACCTTGTCGTGGTCGGCGAGGGGCACTGTAAACAGCAGTTCGTAGTCCTCGCCGCCGTTGAGGGCCGCAGTCACGAGGTTCATGTTCAGTTCCTCGGCCATGACGGCTGTCTGATAGTCGATGGGAATACGGTCCTCGTATATGCGGCAGCCAACCTTTGAGTCGTGGCATATGTGCATGAGCTCGCTGGAGAGGCCGTCGCTGATATCCATCATGGCGGTGGGGCGTATGCCTTTAGACCGCAGGATTTCCACGATGTCGCGCCGCGCCTCGGGTTTGAGCTGTCGTTCGATGATATATTCCTTTCCGCCGAAGTCGGGCGTGAAGTTCTCCACACCTTTACCGGCCACTTTTTCGCGCTCCAGGAGCTGCAGGCCCATGTAAGCGGCACCGAGATCGCCGCTGACGCACACTAGGTCGGTGTCGCGTGCGCCGCTGCGGCGCACGGCTGTGCCTTTGGGCGCAGTTCCTATGCATGTTATCGAAATGACGAGCCCCTGGTTCGATGCGCAGGTGTCACCTCCGACGATATCCACGCCGTAGACCTCGCATGCCAGGCGGATGCCGGAGTAGAGGGCGTCGATGTGTTCCACGGCGAAGCGCCGCGAGATACCGAGGCTCACGGTAATCTGGCGGGGTGTGCCCATCATGGCGTAGATGTCCGAGAAGTTCACTGCGGCGGCCTTGTAGCCCAGATGCTTGAGGGGCACATAGGTGAGGTCGAAGTGCACGTTCTCCAGAAGCATGTCGGTGGTGACGAGCACATCGTCGTCCCCGCTGAAATGGAGGATGGCGGCGTCGTCGCCCACGGCGAGGGCAGTGGAGGCGTGGCGGTTTTCCAGTCCTTGCGTCAGACGGTCGATGAGCCCGAATTCGCCGAGCTGAGATATTTCGGTGAGGTTCTGATCCATAGCGGAGCCGCTCAGCAGCGGTGTACCATATTCTTCATCAGCGCCACGACAGTGGGTTGGGCGTTGAGGGCGGCTTTCTGCACTTCCTCGTGCGAGGGTACTTCGGTGATGTCCTTGCCGCCGAGGTCGGTGATGACGGAGATGCCGAACACGTGCATGTCGGCGTGACGGGCGACAATCACTTCGGGCACGGTGCTCATGCCTACGGCGTCGCCGCCGATAATGCGGAAATACTCATATTCCGCAGGCGTCTCGAAGGTCGGGCCGGGCGTGCCGACGTAAACGCCGTGGACAATGCGGATATTCTCGTCCTGTGCTATTTTGTCGGCCAGGGCGATGAGTTTCTTGGAGTAGGGCTCGGTCATTGCGGGGAAGCGCGGACCCAGTTCCTCGTAGTTCTTGCCGCGGAGAGGGTTCTCGGGGAAGAGGTTTATGTGGTCGGTGATCACCATGACGTCGCCCACGCGGAATTCCTTGTTCATGCCGCCGGCGGCGTTGCTGACAAAGAGTGTTTCCACGCCCATGGCTTTCATTACTCGCACGGGGAAGGTCACGGCCTTCATGTCGTAGCCTTCATAGTAGTGGAAACGGCCCTGCATGGCCATCACGCGCTTGCCGCCCATGTTGCCGAAGATGAGGTTGCCGCTGTGTCCCTCGACGGTGGACACCGGGAAGTTGGGAATTTCTTTGTAAGGTATGTAGATCTTGTCGTCGATGTAATCCACGAGGGTACCCAGTCCGGTACCGAGTATTATGCCGAGAGTGGGTTTCTGACCGCAGCGGGCGTTCAGGTATTCGGCTGTCTGTTTGATTTTTTCAAGCATGTCGGTGTAGTTTTATGTGGTATACGGTTATGTAAAGACGGTGTCGGAGGTTAGGAAAATCACCTATGGAGAGTAACGGCTCGGAGGCGCTTAATGTTTGGCGTCGCCGTCGGTTTTTCGGTTCCCGGCCGCTGTGGCCTGTCGCAGTTCTTTCTCAATGAGGTTTATTATCGAAGGAGAGTCATCGTGCTTGTTGAAAGCCACCTCGATAGGCAGATAGAACGTGGCGGCCTTGAGCTCGTACGGAAAATAAGGATTGTTTGCCAGACGCACGGCGTCTTTTTCGGTGGTTACAATCATTCGCCGGCGTCCCTTGAGCGATTTGAAGCGCTCGTGGATATAATCTATGTCCTTGCGGGTGTAGTTATGGTGGTCGTCGAAGATGTCGACCTTCACTTTGGCCTCGTAGCT
Organism: Muribaculaceae bacterium; assembly: GCA_017621055.1. Lineage (GTDB taxonomy): Bacteria > Bacteroidota > Bacteroidia > Bacteroidales > Muribaculaceae > CAG-873. The sequence continues at coordinate 40,029 of JAGATX010000023.1, forward strand.
CTTTATTTTCCGCACAAAGGGCCTTGGATTGCCGATACCGGCGAGAGCGAGGATGCTGTCGCCCTCGTCGAGCCAGTCGAGATATGGCACTTCTACGGCTACGTCGGGGAACACCGGCTGTAGAGGCCGGTAGTCGAAATGCGAGAAGAAAAGATGCTGGGAGGGGAAGAGCTCGTAGTCGTTGATAACCTGACGGTAGTCCCAGGGGCGCATCTCGGCCGGGCATTTGCTGACAATCACCATGTCGGCGCGGTTGATGCCGCGGGCATTTTCGCGCAGACGTCCGTAGGGGAGGAGAGCGTCGCGGTATATCGGTCGGTTATATTCCGACACTACGATGGAAATCAGCGGTTTGACATATCGGTGCTGGAAAGCGTCGTCGAGGATGATGAGGTCAATTTTGGGGTCGAGGCGGATAATCTCGGCAATCCCGGCCACACGGTCCTCGCACACCACTATTTTAGCCACCGAGCCATATTTCTGGTACATCTGGTATGCCTCGTCGCCGATATCGCGGGGAGTGGAGGTCCGGCCGGCGATGATAAAGCCCTTGGTGTTGCGGCGGTAGCCGCGGCTGAGCACGGCTATGCGGTGACTTTTGGAAAGATTTTCCACCAGATACTCCACATGCGGCGTCTTGCCGGTACCACCGGCGGCGATATTGCCTACCGAAATGACGGGAACATCGAAACTATGCTCCTTGAGTATCTTCCAATCGAACATCTTGTTCCGCACATATGTGCCCATACCGTAGAGCTTGCTGCACGGCAAAAGAACGAGGTTGGAAAGGAGCTTACCCATTGTTCGGAGGGGGAGTGTGTTAACGGAAAATCACGGTCTCCATGCGTGCCTGCATGGGGTTCATGTTGCGCAGCTTCTCGACAAACCGTATCTGCTCGAGGGTTTCGGGCGATATCTGCGATGCGGCGGCCTGGCGGCGCAGTTCGGCGAAACTGCCGCTTTCGCGGAGCATACGCAGGAACATATCTTCCTCTACGGCGGGGTAGGCCACCACTTTGGAGCGGTCAATGTCAGCGGCGGAAGCAATGGCGGCAATAGCCTCGCTGAGGCTGCCGAGCTCGTCGACGAGGCCCAGACGGAGGGCGGCGCCGCCGGTCCATACGCGGCCTTCGGCGATAGCCTTGACGGAATCGACTTCCATATGGCGCCCGTCGGCCACGCGGCCGGTGAATGTATCGTAGATGTCCTCCACGCTGGCCTGCATGGCAGCTGCCTGTTCAGGAGTCATGGCCTGCATGCCGGTGATACCCACGGCGTTGGGGTTGGTCTCCACGGTGCTGAAGGTGACGCCGAGTTTATCGGTTACCAGACCCGAGAAATCCGGAATCATGCCGAACACTCCGATGCTTCCCGTTATCGTGGTCTCGTCGGCAAAGATGCGGTCGGCGCCGCAACTGATATAGTAACCTCCGGAAGCAGCATAGTCGCCCATGCTGACATAGAAGGGTTTGTCCTTGGATTTGAAGTATTCGAGGGCTTCCCATATCTGCTCGGAGGCAAAGGCGCTGCCGCCGCCGGAGTTGACGCGCATCACGAGGGCGCACACCTTATCGTCGTCGGCGAGTTCCACAATCTGAGGCACCATGTCTTCGCCGACAATGCCACCGTCGCCGCTGTCCACGATGTCGCCCACGGCATAGAGCACGGCGATGTGTCGGTCGGCGCCGGCCATGAGAGCGTTGATGCTTTCCGTCGCGGTGATATATTCGGCGGGAGTCACCATGTTGATGTCCTCGGCCTTGTCGACGCCGGCAAAGGCGGCGAGCATGTTGTCGAATTCGCGGCGATAGCACAATGCGTCGACAATGCCGCTTTCAACAAAGAAAGAGGCGGGGCGTGCCATCAGTACCTGCGAGGCAAGAGTGCGTATGCTGTCAGCGGGAAGAGGGCGCGAAGCCGATATGGAGGCTACGGCGTAGTTCCACAGACTGTCGCAGTACTGCTGCATCTGCAGACGTGCCGGTTCGCTCATGGCATCGAGGATAAAAGGCTCCACGGCGCTTTTGAACGTGCCTACCTTGAGGATCTGCATGCGTATTCCCAGCATATCGAGCGTGTTTTTGAAGAACGGTGTCATGCCGCCCACGCCGTGGATATCCACAGCGCCCATTGGGTTGAGATATAGGCTGTCGGCGGTGGTGGCCAGCAGATAGTCGCCCTGGCCGTAGCTGTCGGCATATGCGAAGACGGGCTTGCCGGACGCCTCCTTGAAAGCCTCGATGGCTTCGCGGAGTTCCTGACGCGATGCCATGCCCATGGCGGAGCCGCGGCAATCGAGATAAAGTGCCGAGATGCGGTCGTCGTTGGCGGCGGCCCGCAGGCTGGTGAGCATCTCGTCGAGGGTGGGCGCGGTGCTCTCGGTGCTTTGTATCATTTCCAGAAACGAACCGGGCTCGAAGCGCTCCTCAACATTGCCGTCGAGGCAGAAATAGAGAATGGAGCCGCGCTCAACCTTGGGAGCGTCGCTGCTGCCCAGGAGGGCGCCGAAAAACATTGCTCCGCAGAAGAACAGGAGGAAGATTGAAATCCAGAGGCCGGCCATGGTGCCGAGCATGGATATGAAGAAACGTTTGAGCATATCGGTTGTTTTATTGAAAGCGCCGGACGGCGTGGGCGTCCGTTGTGGGTTTATTTTGCAAAAATAATAAAATCATTCCTTATCGGCAATTCTTTCGGCGGCTTTCTGCCAGAAGGCCACGTCGGCGGAGGTATGGACTTTCGCCGCGTCATAGAGTGCGAGAACACCGCGCGCCGACAGCGATACCAGCAGCGGCGATTCGGCCATGAGGCTTTCGAAAGTGGGGCGCGTATTGTCGGCAAAAGCGGCGGCTGCCTTGTCGTTGCCGGTGAGCATCATCGACATGAACACGGCGGCGGCGATGGGCAGTGACCGTATGGGCACGCTGAGCACCGCTTCGGTATCGGGCAGACACGCAAAGACGGCGACCACCACATCATAGCGGCCCTCGCGGAAAAGAGCCTCTATCCATGGCGCCAGCAGATCGATGTCGAGAGCCTGGCGCGAACCTACCACTGTGAGCAACCCCGAAAGGGATTTTATGCTACCCTGGAAAAGGAGAGAGTGGACCAGTTGAGTGAGGTCATCGTCATCAATGCCGTCGCGGTTTGCGTCGAGATATTGTGTGACGATTTGCTCGGCGTCGTCGATATCGAAAGCCAGGAGATGGCGCATGGCGTCGTATTCCGAGGGGTGATTCTCGAAATACCGGCGCACAGTGTCCTTGGCCTCGTCAGTGCGTCCGTCCTGCTCGAGGAGCCCGGCAAGGCAGTCGGTGGGAGCGTAGATTTCCGGGTTTGCCGAGGCGGCATCGCGAATCATGTCGATGGCTTCGGCACGGAGATAAGGAGCGTGGCGGTAGATTGTCTCAGCCATCTGCAGTTTCAGCTGCAGGTTGTCGTCGGCCAGCTCGCGGGCATAGGCAAAAGCGTTTCGGGCGTCATCCTCGCGGCCCAGACGAGCCTGCGCCTGAAAAAGCGACATCCAGTAGGCATCCGAGAAAGGCTCGTTTTCTATGAGTTCCTCGGCGAGAGCGGCCACGGTCTCGTTGTCGCCGTACCGGTCGGCCTCGCTCATCACCTCGTAGAGGAGCACAGGAGTATAGTTGGCTTTTTTGCGCAACTGGGGCAGTTTGTCCTTGAGCCATTCGTAGCAGCCGAGATCGCCGGCGGTAAGTACAAAGCGGATGGTCTCCTCGTCGCCGAAATCATTGTACTGGTCCATCAGGTAGGCGAGCGCCTCTTCGGGATTTTCGGGGTGCTGCACCTGAAGACGCACAATGTCGCACAGCAGACTGCTGCGTTGGTCGGCGGCCACGTATTCGCGGGCCATCATGTCGGTGTCGTCGCCGTCGAGGTAGTACAGGGCCTTTCTGTCGGCCAGCGCCTCGCTGTCAGGGTAAAGGCGGGCGCCGCACAGAAGGACCTCTGTGCGGACGTAATCGTCGTTGAGGTCGCCGGCATAGTCGAATACGGCCACCAGCTCGTCCTCGTCGAAATATCGCTCCGCCGCGGGCCGGCTCAGCGATTCCTTGAAGCGCGCGAGCAGTTCTTCGCGTTCGTTATCGTCGTCGTAGTACCCCATCAGGCTTTTTTCTGCACTTTTTCCCAGGTATCTTTCAGGGCGATTGTGCGGTTGAACACGGGTTTACCGGGCTGAGAGTCCTTGTCGGGCGTAAAGTAACCAATACGCTGGAACTGGAACTTGGCGCCGGGCACGGCGTTTTCGATTATGAACGGTTCGACCTTCACACCCTGCAGCGTTATCAGCGACTCGGGGTTGAGAAGTTCGCGGAAGTCTTTGTCGGTTTCAGCGGCGGGGTTCTCGACGTTGAAAAGGCGGTCGTAGAGCCGCACTTCGGCATCTACTGCATGGGGAGCCGATACCCAGTGGAGAGTGCCTTTCACCTTACGGTCGGCGCCGGGCATGCCGCTGCGCGTTTCGGGGTCGTAGGAGCACCGAAGCTCGGTAATGTTGCCGTCGGCATCCTTCACCACTTCGTCGCATTTTATGATATATGCGCTTTTGAGACGCACTTCGCCGCCGGGAGCCAGGCGGAAGAACTTCTTGGGCGGGTTCTCCATGAAATCGTCGCGCTCGATGTATATCTCGCGGCTGAAAGGCATGCTGTGAGTTCCTGCGGTGGCGTCCTCGGGGTTGTTCTCCATCTCGACGGTCTCCACTTTGCCCTCGGGATAGTTGGTGATAACCGCTTTGAGAGGGTTGAGCACCGCCATGCCGCGCGTGGCTATGCGGTTGAGGTCGTCGCGCACGGCGTGTTCGAGGAGGCTCACGCTGTTGAGGGCCTCGTATTTGGTGTAGCCTATGGTATCTATGAAGTTGCGGATGCTGGCGGGTGTGTATCCGCGGCGGCGCATACCCGAGATTGTCGGCATGCGGGGATCGTCCCAGCCTGCCACGAGGCCTTCCTTAACGAGTTGCAGCAGCTTGCGCTTGCTCATCACCGTGTAGGTGAGGTTCAGGCGGTTGAACTCTATCTGGCGGGGGTAGTAGCTCTCGTCGGCCAGTTCCTTGACGAAATACTCGTAGAGGGGACGGTGCACCACGAATTCAAGGGTGCATATCGAGTGGGTGACGCCCTCGAAATAGTCGCTCTGGCCGTGGGCGAAGTCGTACATGGGATAAACTTTCCACGTGGTGCCGGTGCGGTGGTGGGGCGTCTTGATGATGCGGTACATTATGGGGTCGCGGAAGTGCATGTTTGGCGACGCCATGTCGATTTTAGCGCGGAGCACACGAGAGCCTTCGTCGAATTCGCCGGCATTCATGCGCATGAACAGGTCGAGGTTTTCTTCGGGTGTGCGGTCGCGGTATGGGCTGTTCTGACCGGGTGTGGTGGGCGTGCCCTTCTGAGCGGCTATCTCTTCGCTGGACTGGTCGTCGACATAAGCCTTGCCCTCCTTGATGAGGCGCACGGCAAGGTCGAACAGCTGAGGGAAATAGTCGGAGGCATAGTATTCGCGGTCGCCCCAGTCGAAGCCGAGCCAATGGATGTCCTCGCGGATGGAGTCCACATATTCCACATCCTCTTTCACGGGGTTAGTGTCGTCGAAGCGCAGGTTGCAGGTGCCGCCGAAACGCTCGGCAACACCAAAGTCCATGCATATGGCCTTGGCATGGCCGATGTGCAGATATCCGTTAGGTTCGGGCGGGAAACGGGTGTTGAGCCGTCCGCCGTTCTTGCCGGCCTGAAGGTCGGCGTATACTTCTTCTTCTACGAAGTTCATGCCCTTTCGGGGAGTTTCCTCTGTCGTTCTGGTCTCTGCCATGGATGTATGGTGTGCTTGAAGTGAGTCGATTGATTAAATTCAGTTAATTAATTTCAGTTAATTAATTAAGGTGCAAATATAAGGAATTTTTCACCGTTGCGGTTAAAATTCGCTGGAAAAATGGAAACGAATCTTCGGAAAGTCGTTCTGAGCCATTGTCAGTACGAATTGTGAGTCGGCCATGAATACATCGCGGCCGTCGCGGTCTACGGCCATGAACTGGCGCTTGCGTTTACGGAAAGCGTCGAGGGCATCGGCGTCATCGCTCTCTATCCAGCAGGCTTTGTACATACTCATGGGCTCCCAGCGGCAGCTGGCGCCGTATTCGTGGAGCAAACGGTACTGAATGACTTCGAACTGGAGCTGACCGACAGTGCCGATAATCTTTCGGCCGTTGAACTGGTGGATGAACAGCTGCGCCACACCCTCGTCCATAAGCTGCTGGATACCTTTTTCAAGCTGTTTGGCCTTCATGGGGTCGGCGTTCTCGATGTACATGAACATCTCGGGCGAGAACGACGGCAGCCCCCGGTAATGGATTTCCTCGCCGGCCGTGAGAGTATCGCCGATTTTGAAGTTGCCGTTGTCGGGAATGCCGACAATGTCGCCGGGGTATGCCTCGTCGACAATGCTCTTTTTCTGTGCCATGAAGGCTGTGGGAGCGGCGAAGCGCATGGTTTTGCCGGTGCGCATGTGCACATAAGGAGCATTTCGCTCGAACTTTCCGGAGCATACCTTGACGAAGGCTATGCACGAGCGGTGGTTGGGGTCCATGTTGGCATGGATTTTGAAGACAAAACCGCTGAAAGCTTCCTCGGCGGGTGCCACACGCCGTTCGAGGGCCTCGACGGGACGAGGCGCCGGAGCTATGCGGACAAAGCAGTCCAGCAGCTCCTTGACGCCGAAGGTATTCAGCGCCGAGCCGAAGAATACGGGCGCGAGTTCGCCGGCAAGGTATTTCTCGACATCGAATTCGGGGTATACGCCCTCTATAAGGTCGATATCCTCACGTAGCTTCGCGGCGTCGGCTTCGCCCACGGCGGCATCTATGCGCGGGTCGGCAAGGTCATCGATTTCCACACGCTCAGTGGCCTTCTGCTTGTCGGGGGTGAAGAGGTCAAGGCCGTGCTCGTAGATGTTGTATACACCCTTGAACTTGGTGCCTATGTTTATAGGCCATGAAAGGGGACGCACCGCTATTTTGAGTTCGGCTTCCAGCTCGTCGAGTATGTCGAATGGGTCGCGGCCCTCGCGATCGAGCTTGTTGACGAAGATTATAACGGGCGTGCGGCGCATGCGGCACACTTCCATGAGCTTGCGTGTCTGCTGTTCGACGCCCTTGGCGACATCGACAACGATAATGACACTGTCCACGGCGGTGAGCGTGCGGTAAGTATCCTCGGCAAAGTCCTGGTGACCGGGAGTATCGAGGATGTTTATCTTGTAATCGCCGTAATTGAAACCCATCACCGAGGTGGCTACCGAAATGCCGCGCTGCTTTTCGATTTCCATCCAGTCGCTGGTGGCCGTTTTCTTGATTTTGTTGCTTTTTACGGCTCCGGCAATGTGGATGGCGCCGCCGAAGAGCAGAAGTTTCTCGGTAAGAGTGGTTTTGCCGGCATCGGGGTGCGATATTATAGCGAAAGTACGGCGCCGGTTTATTTCGTCGTTAAGCGTTGCCATCGTCAATGAGTTTATTAAGGCATTTGCGCAGTGAGCACTGCCAGTGCGGGATGGTTATTCCGAAAGTGCGTTTGATCTTTGTCTTGTCGAGCACGGCATAGAGGGGCCGTGTAGCGGCCGTGGGGTAGTCGGCGGTGGATATAGGAACAACGAGGTCGCCTTTGCCGGCGGCGTCGTAGATTGCCACGGCTACATCATACCACGAAGCCACGCCCTCGTCGGAGTAGTGGTATATGCCCGGCATCCAAGTGGGTGCCAGAAGAATGGCGGCAATGGCGTCGGCAAGGTCGGCGGCGTAGGTGGGTGTGCCCGTCTGGTCGCTCACCACGTGTGCGGTAGCACCCTTGTCGCGGAGCGCTGCCATTGTCTTGACAAAATTCTTGCCATACGGGGAGTACAGCCAGCCCGTGCGCACAATAATGCTGTCCGGCGCCAGACCCAGCAGGGCTGTCTCGCCTTTGCGCTTGGTGTTGCCATACACCGACAGCGGCGCCGTCTTGGCGCTCTCGTCGTAGGGGCGGTTGGTGTTACCGTCGAAGACGTAATCGGTGGAAATGTGCAGCACCTTCACGCCTGTTTCGGCGGCGGCGCGAGCTATGTTCTCCACCGCCGTGGTATTGACGGCCAGGCATGCCGCTTTTTCCTCCTCGGCACGGTCCACGGCAGTATATGCCGCACAATTCACGATGTGGGTATAGTCGCCAACCCGCAGACGCGATGTTATTGCATCCGGGTCTGTGACGTCCAGATCAGCGTGGCTGCAGTAGGTGACTTCCGTAATGTTCTTATTATCAAAGGCTGTACGCAACTCTTTTCCGAGCTGGCCGCCTGCGCCCGTAACAAGTATTTTCATATTCGATATCATTGGCGGTGCAAAATTACGAAAATTTTGCCAAACCGCACTCATCGGGGAGCACATTCAGCGCCCTATTCAGCGCCCGAGGGCTGCCAGCGCCTTGTCGAGTCGACCTGTCGGGTCGGAAAAATGGTTGCCGGGCACGCCGATGAAGCTGACGTCGATGCCGGCGGTTGTGAGCACATTCTCTATCCGGCGGGTGTCGGCGCCGACGCTGCGGTAGGCCGTGACGCGCGATTTCGGCTCGTCCTCGCCCAGAAGAAGCACGCACCGCCCAGACTTGCGGGGTATGGGCTGGCTCTCTATCCACTGCGTGAACCCCGGATACCAGAACGAGCCGGAAAGACTCACCAAGTCGGTGAAGACATCGCACACCATCCACTGCCACATGGCGAACAGTCCCGACATAGATACACCCACGAGAGTGCGGTCGGCGGCGGCGATACCGTACATCCGTTCGACGGCGGGTAGCACCTCAGTGCGGAGAGTGCCAAGGAACTCGGACGCACGGCCTTCGAAATCGGGTGTTCCCGGCGGTATACCTTTCGCAGGCCACGGGCTGAACACATTCTGCCAGTCCATGCCTGTGATGACCGCTATGTTTGCGCTGTATCTCGCGGCGGCCGATTCTATCCACGGCGCGAGAATATCCATCGGGTAGAGGATGTATATTATCCTGTTGCCGGGGCAGTCGGCGCAAAGGCAATTCAGCCCGTCGATGTCAAGATTGCGAGTCATGCAGTTTCATCATGCCCTCCATGGGTTCAAAGCCTAAAGAGCTGTAGACAGGCTCGCCCATATCGGTGGTCTCAAGATAAATTTTGCAGCAGCCACGCACATGCGCCTCCATGATAAGGCGCTCCACAATGGCGTGGGCCACGCCACGGTTGCGGAATTCGCAGCGGACGTAGATATTCATCAGGTAAGCGCACCGCCCGGTGGGATTGTCGGGCGATGGCAGCTCGGCGGTGAGACATATTGCGCCGCATCCGCAGTCGGTGCCGTCGACGGCGGCAATAAATGCCAGATGCGAGCCGTCGGCAATGTGGGTGCGGTAATATCTGCGGTTCTCAACCAGCAGGCGCCGTGAGGGCTCCGCTCCGAAGACGTGGCGCAGCACCTCGGCACGCCAGTGCATGAGGGTGGGGATGGCGCGGACTTCTCTCAGGCTGATGTTCATACTCCGCCCTCCTTCATCACCACCGGCAATGCCGCTACATCCACTTTGCCGCGGCGTGTCAGCGGCAGTTCTTTCAAGGCTACAAAGAACTCGGGCACCATGTAGTCAGCTAACCGTGCGGCGAGCCATTCCCTGACGAAAGACAGCCGGCAACCCTCGCGCGGCACGAGGTATGCCGTGAGGTATGCCAGCCCGTTGTCGTCTACGTTGGCGTGCACCACGCCGCGGTCGACCCACGGGCAGCTGTCCAGCACGTCTTCAACCTCTTCGGGCTCCACCCGTCGGCCCATAATCATCACTTGACTGTCGCGGCGGCGTAGAAAGACCATGTTTCCATCCGGGAGCGTACGTCCGAGGTCGCCGCTGCGGTAAATGCGCGAACCGTCGGGCAAGGTGGTGAAATTCACCTGCTCGGGCGGATTGCCGGCATAGCCTCGCGCCAGACCTTCGCCGGCTATGCATATCTCGCCGATGTCGCCTGGCGCAACTTCGCGCAGCTTTTCATCGAGGATATGTACAGAAACTCCGGCCACGGGCTTGCCGATGGGGTAGGTGCCGTCTGGCAGAGGCTCGCTGTTGTCCACCCGATAGTAATTCGAGCATACCGTAGTTTCGGAAGGTCCGTAAGTATTATAGATTTTCACGCCGCGTCGTGTCAGACGGTCGATATACGAGGCGCGGATAACGTCGCCGCCGCTGATGATGAGGCGCACCGACGGCGGCAGGCTGTCGAGCTTGTTGATTTCGGCAAGGAGATAGGGAAAGCCGTCGAGGATGGTCACGCCGTGACGCTCCACGAACTCCATCAGTGCCGGTATCGAGGCATTCCGTACGGCAGGCGGCGGCACGCATACGGTGGCACCGTTGAGAAGAATGGCGAATACCTCCTCGACAAAGATATCGAACGAGCAAACTGAGTATTGCAGCATCCGATCGCCGGGGCCGACGGAAAACTCGACATCGAAAGCGGCGGCATAGTTCACCACCGAGTGATTTTCAATCATCACGCCCTTGGGCTTGCCCGATGTGCCGGAGGTATATAGAATGTAAGCGAGACCGTCGGGCGCCGAGCGGTCGGCCATATCGCCTGACGCACCGTCGGACACGGCACGTCGGCAGTACGCATCGGTGAGGACGAGTGTGGCGCCGGCAGTCTCCATCATATAGTCTACGCGCTCCTGAGGCAGCGACGGCTCGGCGGGAACGTAGGCGGCGCCGCTTTTGAGCACGGCGAGCATGGCGGCGATCTGAAGGACGCCATGGTTCATGACAATACCCACCGCCGCGGGAGCCTCGGCATAGAATTGTGCCATGATGGCATCGGCCATGACATCGAGCTCGCCATAGGTGACGGTGCGACTGTCGTCGATCACTGCCGGCAGGTCGGGCTGCCGCTTGACGACTGCTTTGAATACTGAATATATAGTGGCGTTTTCCATCTCATAAACAGATATAGATATAAAATGGAAAAGAACCTTTGAAAGTTCAGATCTTTGCGGCGGGGCGCTCAAGGATTGCCGAGGCCATGGTGTCGGCGGCATGTATCAGCGGGGGCAGCGGCGAGATGCGCGATGCCTGACGATAGAATTTCTCATCGTCGCGCGACAGGTTCCATGGTCCCATATGCCAGCGTATTGCCAGCAATTCCTCTTCGGAGATATCGAGGCCCGAACGCAGAACAAGCATGGCCGATTTCTCGCCGTGGCCGATGGGAAAACGCTCGTCGTGGATTTCGTAGACATCGACGTTCTCGTAGACTCCTATCTCGTTTTTCTTCTTGCGTCGTGCCAGAGTATAGAAATCGGCTTTGCAAACGTCGTGGAGCAGGGCGGCGATGGCTATCGAGTCGGGGCTGAGGGCGCTTTCGAGGTCGGGGCGCAGTTTGAGCAGGGCCTCGCGCATGCTCATGGCGGCGTCGTAGACGTTGAGTGAGTGCTCAGTGAGGCCGCCCGGATAGCTGCCGTGCCCTTGTGCCGATGCAGGGGCCTCGAAGAAGCCGTCGGCTTCGAGGTCTTCGATTACGTAATCTATGTTTTCGCGGCCTGTACTGCGCAGTATGTCGCAGAACCGCTCCCGCATCTGCGCGGAGTCATTATTTTCGTTCATATTTTTAGAGTCTGTCACCGGCGTCGAGAACAAGCCGGCGCACAAGAAAACAGTCGCCGAATGGTTCGACTGTAAAAAGCGCGCCCTCGCGCCGGATATAGTATATTTCATGCCAGGGGTTGTCGATGCGGTGCATTGGTTCGGTGATGCTGTCGCGTGCACGCAGCTCCGCATCGTCGGGGTCGATGATATAAGGCCATATGCCTTCGGGATGAAAGAGCGTCATGGCATAATTATTATATAAATCATCGGAATCGGGTACACCGTGAGGAATATTCAAGGTTATCCATGCCGGTTGTGCATCGTCGGGGGTAATGTGCATATATACCACACCGTCGGTTGAGTCAAGATATCCGGCATAAGCCTCGCGCTGCTCGCCGCCGTAGCGCCATTGCCAGACGACAGCAGTGCCGAGCTGCACGAAAACCAACGCTGTCAGTAGCAGCGACAGAACTGGCGCCTTTTTGTGGAAAATCAAGGATGCACGATTGAAAATCACAATCAAGGCAAACACTTCGGCAAAGAAACCGCTGCGTCCCACAATGCCTGTGCTCGCCGATATAACCGACGAAGCCAGCGCCGCCCATGCCAGAATAGAAACCGGCTCACGGAAGAATGCTGCAAGATATCGGCGTCCTGCCCTGAAGACAGCGGCAATGGCGATGGCACACCACAGCACAAGGGCTATGATGTCGCTTTTGAGCAAGAGCCAAAAGGGCGTGTCGTCGGGCTGCCGGTTTGAGGCGGCACGGCTCAGCAATCCGGGCGAGAGCACTTCGGCTGCGACACCTAAGCCAAAGCATATCAGCAAAAGGCAATGGTAGCGGTCGGGGCTCCGGCGGTTTATGATGAAGAACAGGATGACGGCACCGAGCACAGGCAATCCCGCCGCCTCGTGGCAGCAGCCCGCCAGCACCGACACAGCTCCGCCAAGCCATACGTTTACATGGCGTCGGCCTGTGAACAGCACGTAGAAAATGAGAACGAGAACAGCGCTCCACGTGTAATTGGCGTGCACGTCGATGAGGGTGAAGGCATCCCACCATGGCAGGCCGAACGCCATAGCGGCCAACAGACCGCACGGCACCCAGCCCGAGGGCAGGCGCGAGGCTTTGACGGCCATATAGAAAAGCGCCCATATTCCCGCGCCCACAAGGGCAGCCCGAAGAAAAGCGGGAAGGATGGTGACGAACGGCGCCGCATAGTTGCCGAGACGGCCGTTGACAAGATACCAATGGCGAAGCATCCAGCGGGGATAGTACATCAGGTTTCCGTCGTAGTAAGGGTCAGTGCCTTTGAATGTCGCCGCATAGGCAAGATCGTCGCCCGTGGGAATTACATTAATAAAGAAAGCGAACCACAGCAGCCCGCAGCCAAAAGCCAGAGCCTGCCACAGGTGGCTGTTCAGCCATTCCGTTATTGTTCCCGGTGCTTTATTTGATTTGTTCATTGTATTTTATGTCAGAGCACGGGGGAGAGGAGGCGGAGGATGGACTCGGCGGTCTTTTTACCTAAGCTGCGTCGGCGCCAGGCAGCGGGTTCCACGCGGTGACACATCGTCAGGTCATCGGCAAACTGCCGGGCCATCTTTTCGTTGAGCTCGCGGTTATAGAAAAATACATTGCTCTCGAAATTATAGTCGAAGCTACGGAAGTCGAAGTTTGCAGAGCCTATCGACACCATTTCATCGTCGACGAGCAGCGTCTTTGCATGAAGCATGCCGGCATCGTAGAAATATACCTTTATGCCGGCGCGCAGACACTCGGCGATGTACGACGCCGAGGCAAAGGAAAGCATGCGCGAGTCGCTGCGTCGCGGCATCATCAGCCTAACGTCCACTTTTGCGAGAGCCGCGCTTTCGAGGGCGCGCAGCAAGCCTTCGGTAGGCAGGAAATAGGGTGTCTGGATGAAAACTCTCTTCTGTGCCGATGCTATTGCGCGGTGGAAAATCATTGCGATGTTGCTCCAGTTGTCCATCGGCCCGGAGGTGACAATCTGGGCGCCTATGGTGCCGCACGGCTCGGGAGCGGCGATACTGGCGAAATCGTCGATCAGCTGGCCGGAGGTAAAACTCCAGTCCACCGCAAACGAGAACTGGAGGGCGGCCACCGCCGGCCCGGAAATGCGCACATGAGTGTCGCGCCACGGCCGGTCGACGCCATCGATATATCTGTCGGCGATGTTCATGCCACCTATATATCCCGTAGTTCCGTCGATAGTTACAATCTTACGGTGATTTCGCCAGTTCACATGCGCGCCCAGGTTGGGGAAGGTGACGCGGAAAAAGGGGTGAACGTCCACGCCGGAACGACGCAATGACCGGAAAAACTTGTTGGAAGTTCCGAGCGACCCGACATGGTCATACAGCACCCTCACGTCGAGACCTTCGGCGGCCTTGCGCTTGAGTACGTCGGCAATACGGTTGCCGATGTTATCGTCGGCAAAAATGTAATATTGCAGGTTTATGCTTTTTCTGGCGCCTTCGAGGTCGGCGATAAGAGAGTCGAATTTGGCAGTGCCGTCGGTGAATACCTTCACGTCGTTGCCTTCGTAGAACTGGGCGCCGGTTAGCGAACGCCCCAGACTGAGCTGACGGCGGCTGCGGCCTGTGAGTGCCAGTTCGGCGACGCTCCCAGCACGCCGTTTTTCATGGCGGCGCAGCCGCCGGCGGTTGCTGCGCGATATCATTCTGCGGTTTTTGATGTTGCGGCCGAAGAAAAGATAGAGAATGATGCCGACAACAGGAAGCAGAAGGAGAACCGTTACCCATGCCAGACTCTTGACAGGATTGCGGTTCTCCGACAATATTACAATAATAATGATGACCGTCGAGGCCAGGGCAATCCACAGCAGGGTAGAGTAGAGCCACCCTCCGGTTATGAATTGACCTGCGGCATCGAGCATCAGAATTTTTCTTCGGTCATTTCGTCATAGCCCGATACATCGAACTCATCGTCGTTATAACCTTCGGAACCATAGAAGTCTTCGTCCATGTCTGTGTCCATGATTGCTGCAGCGGCGGCTTTGGCGTCGATGCCGGCTTCGAAAGCCTTCATATCTACGGTCTCCTCGGGGGCATGGCCTATCGACAGCGAGCAGAACGGGTCCTTGAGGCTCTTGCCCGGCTCGCTTTTTGTCATCTCCACAAAGAATGCGCGGTCGGTTATGTAGTCGAACACATAGAGCAGGCGCTGGCCTTCGTCCTCTATATAGTCGCCGAGCTCGCATTCGTCCATGAGATAGACGTCCTGATCGGCGTCGGCGCCCATGTCTTCAAAAGTTATCTCCTTCTCTTTCTCCCAGTTGCGGTCGCAGATAAAGAACGAGCTCATCTGCCCTTTGTCGTAGCCCACGCTTTCGCAGATGGCTTTCTTAAGGTCGAGAAATGTTCCGGTGGCGTCGATTTTGATTTCGCGTTTGAAATTGTCGACTTCGTCGGAAACAAGACGGAAAGTGAATATCATTTTTGTATGAAAGTATAAAAATGCAGTGGTATTTATTTGTATAATCGCGGTGCGGAGCCGCTCGGCACGGGCTTTGCGGCTTTGAATACGCGAAGATAATAACAATGGATGCAATATTGCAAAAAAATCGCGTTTTTTTTATAAAGAAAATTTTCGTAAGGCTTCTTGCCCGGCATTATCAAGATCCGGACGGAGACTCGTTATTTGAAACTGCTGTAAATAGAGCCAAAGGTGCGTTTTTTTCTCAAACGAGCCTTTGGCGTGGCTATTAAACGGAAACAGCGCCGGACCTCAGACGGTGACGTATGCTCAGTCCGTTGCGTAATGTTCATTAAATCAAATAGCTAAGCCGTATTGTTCGGCTGCTGGATGGTGCGTCGGGCTAAAGCGCTGAAATATAATATAGTTGCAATCTTTTTGATTTTTGCAAATAAATTCACATTTGTTTTTGCGAAAAAAAAGAGTGAATTTTGCAAACGAGAAAACTAACCTCGAAAAATAACAATGTCAGCAACGCACCAAGAGCTTTGGGCGAAATGTTGTGAATTTATCAAGGACAACATTACGCCTGACCAGTACGACACCTGGTTTCGCGACATAACTTCGCTGAGTTATGCCGACAAGGTGCTGTGGCTGAATGTCAACAGTACACACTTCTTTGTCGAGCAGCTCGAGCACTTTCACCAGCGTGTGCTTCGGGCCGGCATCCGCAAAGTGTACGGCGACGGTGTGGAACTCCACTTCCGCTACCGCATCGTTGCCGACGACCCCTCTACGGCAGTGTCGCAGAAAGCGGCGGGTCTCTCGCCGGTGATCCTCGAGCAGGCTAATGCCGCACCGGCAAATCCGTTTGCGCCGACGGTAGCTCGCGATTTCGATCCCCAGCTCAATCCGCGCTATACTTTCGAGAACTATTGCCCCGGCGAAAGCAACCGCATAGCGCGCTCCATCGGCGAGGCCATCGGCGACAATCCCGCGCTGAAGACCTTCAACCCGCTGTTTGTGTTCGGCCCCAGCGGCGTGGGAAAGACTCATCTTATCCAGGCAATCGGCATACGCATCAAAGAGCGCAACCCCAAAGCGAGGGTGCTCTATACCACCGCACGCCTCTTTCAGGCGCAGTACACCGCCGCCGTATCACGCAACATCAACGACTTTTTCCACTTCTATCAGAGCATCGACACCCTGATAGTGGACGACATCCAGGACCTGCACAACCTGGCGGGCACGCAGAACTGCTTTTTCCATATTTTCAACCATCTGTTCCTGCACAACAAACAGATAATAATGAGCAGCGACTGCGCGCCGGCGCAAATGGAAGGCTTCGAGGCACGTATGCTCACACGCTTCAAAGCCGGCATGCAGGTGGAGCTGGAAGCGCCCGATCTGGAGTTGCGCCGCGAGGTTCTGCGCCTGAAGAGCGAACAGAACGGCGTGGATCTGCCGAGCGATGTCGCCGAGTTCATTGTGGGTAACGTCACGGGCAGCGTGCGCGAACTCGAAGGCGTGATGACGTCTTTGCTGGCACATGCCACTGTGCTCAACCGCGAGATATCCATCGATCTGGCGCGCCGCGTAATGGCGAATTCTGTGAAGCTGCGTCAGCATACTGTCAACTTCGAGGTGCTCGCACAGGCCGTAGCGTCTTATTATAAGATTACGCCCGATCTGCTGTTCACAAAGACACGGCGTCGCGAAATCTCGGATGCCCGCCAGATAGTGATGTATCTGGCAAAAAAACTCGCCAAGATGCCCGTCACGGCCATAGGCGCCAAACTCGACCGCAAGCATGCCACGGTTATCTACGGCATACAGACCATCGAGACGCGCCTTGCCCACGAAAAGAAACTGCGCACAGAAGTAAGCGCCATCGAGAACTCGATAAACGCCTAATCTCCGAGGAAACTGTTGACCAGACGGCCATACTGCGGTGTGGCCTTGAATGCGTTGAGCCAGCTGTTGATGGAGTCGAGCAAAGTGCTGTCGCCGGGTGCCACCGCCCACACCTGGTACTGTGTGAGGGTGATGGGCGTGGAATAGTCGAGATTAGGATAGTCGGAGGCTATGGAACGCGCCACCGAGCGGCTGACAACAGCCTGATGCACCTCGCCGCGCGCCGTCATTATGGCCAGATGTTCCGACGTGTAGCCCGGGTGGGTCTTGACATATACAGTGTCGCCAAGTTCCTTGACCATATTTTCCAGGCGTGCCTTCACGGGCGACCCTTCGGCGATATAGACAGTGTCGCCGCGCAGCTGTTCCTGCGAGGTGACGGCAATGTTGCCGGCGCTATCGCGCCGCTGTACCAGCACCTGGCGGTCGAGGTACACAGGGTCGGTGAGCGGAAAGTATTCCCGCAGGCGCGAGGTGGCCGGAATGGTGGCCACCAGAAGGTCGTAGTCACCGTCATAAAGGCCACGGAAAGCGTTGTCGAGGCGGTCGACGGGATGGAAGACGGCAGTCACGCCGTGGTCTTCCGTTATTGCCTTGATGATTTCGTAATCGAATCCGTCGGCAGTATCGTTGCAGAAGGTATATGTCAGGGGCGACATTTCGATAGCGACGGCGAGAGTATCGCCGCCGGGACGGCTGAAATGCTCAACCACGCTTTCGTCATCGGCGGCACATCGGCGGACAACGCCTATTATTGTTATTACCGCTATAATCGCTATAAGTATCAGCGCCGTCTGGCGTGCATTCTTTTTCTTTTTGGTTTCCATAGTGGGATATGGTTATTTTTATTTAATAACGCTATTTGCAGCCCGTGTGTTTTTGCCGTCTTTTACGGAAAAATGCTTAACTTTGTGGCCATATATGGAAAAAGAGGCGAAAATCACAGTGTTTATGCGTAGGGTGGCGGTCCTCGTGGCCGTTGTTGCCGCCACGTTGATGAGTTCGGCGCAGGTCGGCACCGACGAAGGCCCCGTGGAGACTCCTCAGGGACCGGTAATAGCGCCCTCCTATGCCTGGCGTATGATACAGCCTCTGGGGCTGCGCGAACCCGCCGATATCGACACCCTTTTCCAGAATTACAGCCGCGAGTCGGTGCCTTCCGAAATATCATCGGCATGGGCATGCACCGGCAATGCCGTCGCAGAGGGCCTGAATATGATTTTCGACGAGCGCCCGGCAATGAGCGACTTCTTTTTCCGCGACGCCGTGGCATACTGGTTGCCCTCCGCCGCAAAGGCCAAGTTCTACAACACCCGCATCCCGATGACGCTTCTGTCGTTCAATACAGCCGGTGGACGCGACAACGGTCAGGAGCTCCTTCGCGCCGTCTTTTCCGGTAATATCAACGCCAAAGCGCAGGTAGGCGTCATGCTCGATTACCTCTATTCCAAAGGCTGCTATGCCAACCAGCACGCCAAAGACCTCAACTGGGGTTTTTCCGGCAGTTACCTCGGCGACCGGTATGAGTTTCAGGGCTTTTACTACCATTATAACCTTGTGGCCGCCGAGAACGGGGGAATTACCGATATGGGATATATCCGCGATCCTGCCGAGCTGCAGGGCGGCGTCACCACCATAGACCCCAAGAGCATACCCACACGTCTGAGCAACGCCTTCAACCGCGTGAGCGGTCAGCAACTCACCCTCAACAATCGCTACAAAGTTGGCTATTGGCACGAGGAGACCGAGGGCGACAGCGTGGTGAGCCGCACATACATTCCGGTGACATCGTTCATCTACACTCTCGACTTTACCTCCGGAAAGCACGTATTCACCGACGGCTCGCCGGCCGAACTACAGTCGTTCTACGGCAACACATATCTTAATCCGACGGTAACTCACGATCTTACCTCGTACTGGACGGTGAGCAACACTCTCGGAGTATCGTTGCTCGAAGGATTCAACAAATATGCCAAATTCGGGCTGTCGGCATACCTCACCCATCAGGTACGCCGCTACACGCTGCCCGTCGACACCCTCGACCATGACGGACTCGACCTCACGCCCTTTCCGGAAGGGCTGACCTTGCCCGACCACCGCCACACCGACCAGCTGGCATGGGTAGGCGCCCAGCTTACAAAGCAGCGCGGCGCCATCCTCCGATACAGCGCCACCGCAGAGTTAGGCATCCTCGGACCCGTGGCCGGCGATGTCAGGGTTAACGGTACTGTCGATACTCGAATACCACTTGGCGCAGACAGCCTCGAGATCGCCGCTACCGGCTCCTTTGTCAACGAAGAGGCGCCTTATCTGGCAAAGCATTTCATATCCAACCACCATGTCTGGAACAACGACATGGGTAAACGGCGCACCCTCCGCCTGGGAGGCTCCGTCGCCTATGCGCGCACCGGCACTACCTTCAGCGCAATGGTTAGCAACCTGCAGAATCACATATATTTCGATACCTACGGGTCGCCCGTTCAGCACGGCGGCAGCGTACAGGTGCTCTCGCTGCAACTGCAGCAGAATATCCGAGCCGGTATCTTCCACTGGGACAACCGGATAACCTATCAGACCACGGGCAACGACGCCGTCGTTCCCCTTCCCAAACTGGCGATATACTCCAACATGTACATCGAGAGCCGCATAGCCACCCTCCGCTTCCAGCTCGGCGTGGACTGCGACTATTATACCCGCTATTATGCACCCGGCTACAGTCCCGCCACAATGGCCTTCACCAACCAGCGCGAGATGAAGCTCGGCAACTATCCTTTCTGCAACATTTATTGCAACATGAAGCTGAGCAAAACGCGGTTCTACGTCATGTTCTCGCATTTCAACCAGGGCCTTTTCGGCGGCAGCGATTATTTTTCCATGCCCTATTATCCGCTGAACCCACGCCGGTTCCAGCTGGGCATATCCATTGATTTCGCCAACTGATGAACCGCTACGCCAGAGATATAATAATTGTAGCCCTGCTCGTATTGAGCGGTGGAGGGGTGCGTGCTCAGGTGAATACCGACCAGGTGATGCGCATAGGCCAGAATTCGCTGTATTTCGAGGACTATATGCTCTCGATCCAGTATTTCAATCAGGCCATAGCAGCAAAACCATATCTGGCGCAGCCTTATTTTTACCGTGCTGTCGCCAAATTCAACCTCGATGACTACATGGGGGCCGAAGCCGACGCCAACCGGGCTCTCGAACTCAATCCCTACCTCACCGACGCCTACGAGGTGAGGGGAGTGGCACGTCAGAACCTCGGGCGACTGCGCGCCGCCATCGAGGACTACGACCGTGCCCTCGAACTGCTGCCGCGCAACCGCCAGCTGCTCTTCAACAAGGCCCTTGCACAGACCGACGCCGACGACCATGCCGCCGCCGACTCCACTTACTCTCTGCTGCTGAGCCAATATCCCAATTTCGACAAAGGATATCTGGGGCGCGCGAGCCTCCGGCTTGTTACCGCCGACACCGTAGGGGCGTCCGAGGATATAGACCGCGCCCTTGCCATAGACCGCAACAACGCCAATGCATACATCATGCGTGCCGACATAGCCATCAACAGCCACGGTGACTACAACGCGGCACTCGCCGACATCGACGAGGCCATACGTCTGATGCCGCACGTGGCAGGTCTCTACATAAACCGCGCTTTCCTGCGGTACAATCTCGACTCCTACACCGGCGCTATGGCCGACTACGACTACGCCCTCACCCTCGACCCTCTCAATGCCACGGCGCTGTTCAACCGCGGCCTACTGCTCGCCGAGGTGAGCGCCAACGACCTCGCCCTCGACGATTTCAACCGTGTGCTGTCGCTCGACCCCGATGACTATCGCGCCCTCTATAATCGCGCCGTAATCTACAAGGCCAAAGGCGAATACGATGCCGCCCTCGCAGATATGGACCGCGTTGCGGAGCGTTTCCCCGATTTTCCGGGTGCGGTGTATTTTCGTGCCGCCGTCAATGAGGAACGCGGCAATCTCGCCGCTGCCGAGCGCGATTATCGGCGCGCGCGCCGCATGCTCGCCGAGTTGCGCCCTGACGATGCCGACCGTACCGCCGAGGGCACCGCGCCATCCGACAGCATAGTCACCCCTGGCAGCGACATGCCCGACGAGCTGACCGGCAAGCGCTTCGCCACGCTCCTCACCGTCGACGACAACGCCGCCATCGAGCGGGAGTACAACAACAGCGCCATCCGCGGGCGCGTGCAGGACCGCGACGTCAATATAGAGATAGAGCCGCCGATGTTGCTCAGTTTCTATTCCTCGCCCACCGAACTACGCGGCGAGTCGACGTATATCCGCCAGGTCGAGGATATAAACGCCACTCGCGCGCTGCGTCACGTCCTATTGGTGACCAACAAGGTACCCACCCTCGACGAGGCTGCATCGGCGCGCCATTTTCAAAGTATAGATTACTATAATTCCTATCTTGCCACACATACCGGCCGGCCTATCGACTACATAGGCCGCGCCCTCGATTTCCTTACCGTCCGCGACTACACCAACGCCGAGCGCGATGCCACACGCGCTCTCGAGGCCGCGCCCGACCTCGCCTTGGCATATATGGTTCGCGCACAGGCCAAATACGGCAACTACCGCCTCGGCCGCAGCGACGCCGGCACCGATGCCACCACACGCGGCGCCCTTGCAACCGCCGCTCTCGACGATATCCTTGCTGATATCGACGAGCTGATACGTCTGGCTCCCGACATGGCGGTGGCATGGTTCAACAAGGGCGATATCCTTTTTGAGCGGGGCGACTATGCCGGCGCTGACGCCGCTTTCTCACGGGCAATAGAGCTGCGCCACGATTTCGGCGAGGCGTACTACAACCGCGGTTACCTTGCCCTGCGGTCAGGACGCCGTGACCGCGGCATTGCCGACCTCTCCAAGGCCGGCGAACTCGGCATAGTCGGTGCATACAACCTGATAAAGCGGATGTCGAACTGACTGCCGCGCCACGTGTTATAATTGCATAACACGTAAATAGAACATTATGCCACTAATGAACAACTCCCGGGCGCAGGTCATTGTCGCCGAGTGCCCGACTGCCGATATTACACTTGATTTCCATCGCGTAACGCTCGACGCGCTGCCTCGCATCGCGCCTTATCTGCGGCTGAGCACCTCGCGGACATGCGATTACAGCACCGGCGGAATTGCCATGTGGGTGGATTATTTCAACTATGAATATGCCATCGCCGCCGACACCCTCTTTATCAAGGGTCTCGACGAGAGCGACCGCAGCCATGAGGCTTTCGCCGTGCCGCTGGGAGCGTTGCCACTTGCCGATGCAATCGATGTGCTGCGCCGTTATTGTGCCTCGCGAAACCAGGTACTTGTGCTGTCGGCGGTTCCTGAAGAATATTTGCCGGCACTGACCATGCTGGGCGCCACAGACATACGGCGCCTCGATGCATGGAGCGACTATCTTTACAGTGCCGATGAGCTCGCAAGCCTGCAGGGGCACATTTTCAATAAAAAGCGCAATCATGTGAACCGTTTTTTGACCGACAACCCCGATGCGGTCCTTGAAGAGATCACAACGGACAACATTCCTGAAATTCTGGCATTTATCGACAGTATAGATGTCTGCGGCAAAGCCGACGTGGCAATGGCGGAGTTCGAACGCGAGCAGACGCGTGCCGTCTTTGCATCATGGCCCCGCTACGGTTTCGAGGGGGCGGCCCTGCGTGCCGGCGGACGCATCGTGGCCTTCACTGCCGGCGAGATTATCGGCGATACGTTGATCTTGCATATCGAGAAGATGAACCACGAGGTCGCCGGTGCCGGCGAGACCATCAACAAGATGTTTGCCGAGCGAATTGTTGCTCAAAATCCCTCAGTGAAATACATTAACCGCGAGGACGATGCCGGCGACCCCGGCCTGCGGCGTGCCAAAGAGAGCTATCACCCTGTGCGTCTGCTCTCAAAGTACGATCTGACAATGCCGCTGTGACCGACGCTGTCGCCGCGACGTGGCGCCATTCCCTTTCCCCTCATTTATTTTAGGTGAACAAAAGCTAAAATGTTGGCGAGACGAAAAAAAATTGTTAACTTTGCCCTGATTTAGGAGATTATTAACAAACATACATATCATACTTGCCTAAAATAAAGCCATGAAACAACCTAAAGACTTGAGCTTTTGGAAATTATGGAACCTGAGCTTCGGGTTCTTCGGCGTGCAGATAGCCTATGCCCTGCAGAGTTCGCAGGTTAGCCGCATATTCTCGACCATCGGCGCCGATCCTCACGACCTGAGCTATTTCTGGATACTTCCGCCCCTTATGGGCCTGATAGTGCAGCCCATAGTCGGCAGCGCCTCGGACCGCACATGGAACCGCTTCGGCCGCCGTCTGCCTTACCTGCTGTTAGGCGCCGCCGTGGCTATTATCGTGATGTGCTTCCTGCCCAATGCGGGCAGCCTGGGTCTCGGTGTCAGCTCCGCCATCATTTTCGGTCTGGTAATGCTCATGCTCCTCGACACGAGCATCAACATGGCCATGCAGCCCTTCAAAATGCTGGTGGGCGACTGCGTGAACGAAAAGCAGAAAGGTCTGGCGTACTCCATACAGAGTTTCCTTTGCAACGCAGGCTCTGTGGCCGGTTACCTTGCGCCCTTCATCCTGGCATTGTTCCTCAGCAGCACCGCTCCTAAAGGCGAAGTACCTCCGACTGTGACGTGGGCTTTCTATATCGGAGCATTCATCCTGCTGCTGTGCGTGGTCTATACCTTTGCCAAGGTCAGGGAAATGCCGCCGGCCGAATATGCCGAATATCATGGCGGCGCCGTGGAAAAGGATGCCAAGCGCGAGAATATGTTCAAGCTCCTTGTGCATGCGCCCAAAGTGTTCTGGACTGTCGGACTCGTGCAGTTCTTCTGCTGGTCCGCATTCCTTTATATGTGGACCTACAGCACCGACGCCGTGGCAATGCAGGCTTTCGATGCTCCTGCCGTGCGTGAAGTCAAGGGCATAGTAATCGACGGCCAGAGCTACGATGCAAAATATATCTTTGCCGGTCAGACTCCCGTCCTTGCCGAAGGGCACCTGACAATTGCAGGTATAGAAATCGACGGCAATTTCAGCAACCCGTCCACTGTGGTGCTCGACGGCGATACTCTCGTTGCCGGCGGCAAGGTGTGTGTAGGCGAGCATGGCGACAAGATCGACGTTGCCGGCGAAGGCTTCATAGCCGGCGAGGCTGCAACGCTCGTTGTTGACGGCACGCCCGTGCGTGTGGAGCGCTCGGCAGTAGCAGTGTCCAATCTCTCCCGCATCGGTTCCGAAACCGAACTCACGGCAGCAAACATTGCCGTGCTCAACGACGGCACCGGCGAATATGTGCTCGAGCAGACCTCTACGCTGCCCGCCGTAAACTCGCCCGGCGAGATAGAACTCACATATAAGACCGTGCTGAACCCTGCAAGCAGCCGATATCAGGCTGCCGGCGACTGGAACGGCGTGCTTCTGGCAATCCAGGGCGTTGCAGCCGTGCTGTGGGCAATAGTCCTCGGGGGCGTGCGTCGACGCAAACCGGCCTACAGCCTCAGCCTGCTGCTGGGCGCCGCCGGCTTTATCTCCGTGATGTTCGTCCACAACCAGTATGTTCTTTTCGTATCGTATGCACTGATGGGTTGCGCCTGGGCCGCTATGCTCTCCATGCCGTTCACGATCCTTACCAACGCTCTCAGCGGCGGAAATATCGGCACCTATCTCGGCCTGTTCAACTGCACCATCACCATACCGCAGATTGTTGCCGCACTCTGCGGCGGTCTCATCCTCGGTCTCTTCCCGGCCACGGCCTCGGGAGCTGCGAATACAGTGATGATGCTCACGGTATCGGGCATACTTCTTGTCCTGGGTGCTCTCGCAGTATGGATAGTTCGCGAAACCTACGGCTCGCAGGCCGGCAAGAAAGACGCCGACGAAAAGGCGCTTGCCGAATCGCAGCTCGACGCCGTTGCCGACATCTGATGCGGTAAACACATGGAATCACTCCGGCAACTCTATAAGATAGGCCTGGGCCCGTCGTCATCTCACACCATGGGTCCGCGCAAGGCCGCCGAGCGCTTTACCGGGCGCACGGCGGGGCGCGCCGCCCGCTATGAGGTGACACTATATGGCGCGCTCGCCGCTACCGGCCGCGGTCACCTCACGGACCAGGCAATTCTGTCGGTTCTCACACCCGCGGCCCCCGCCGAGATTGTATGGAAGCCCGATATCGTTCTGCCTTTCCACACAAATGCGATGACCTTCGTGGCCTATGGCAGCGACGGCGCCGAAATCGACCGCTGGACAGTCTATTCTGTCGGCGGCGGCGACATAGTGGAGGAGGGCATGCCCCGCTCGAGCGGCCCCGACATTTATCCCCTCACCCGCCTGCGCGATATCCAGGCGCGATGTGAGGCCGACGGCACTTCCTACTGGGAGTACGTCGACGAGTGCGAGGGCGCCGGCATATGGGACTATCTCCGTGAGGTGTGGCAGGTGATGAAAGAAGCTGTGGAGCGCGGCATCGAGGCCGAGGGCGTGCTGCCCGGCGGTCTGGGCGTTCGCCGCAAAGCCGTGAGTTACTACGTTCATGCCGAGGGGTATAACAAAAGTCTGAAAAGTCGCGGACTGGTCTATGCCTATGCCCTTGCCGTCAGCGAGGAAAACGCTGCCGGAGGACGCATAGTCACGGCTCCTACTTGCGGCAGCTGCGGTGTCGTTCCGGCGGTGCTGTATCATCTGTATACGTCGAAAGGCTTCAGCGAGCAGAGAATACTCCGTGCGCTCGCCACTGCCGGCCTGTTCGGAAATATCGTAAAGACCAATGCCTCGGTATCCGGAGCCGAGGTAGGTTGTCAGGGAGAAGTCGGCGTGGCTTGCGCCATGGCTGCCGCCGCTGCCTCGCAGCTTTTCGGCGGCACGGTGGCACAGATTGAATATTCGGCGGAGATGGGCCTCGAACATCACCTCGGTCTTACCTGCGACCCGGTGTGCGGGCTTGTGCAGATACCCTGTATAGAGCGGAACGCATATGCCGCCGCACGTGCCCTCGACGCCAATCTGTACGCAGCCTTCAGCGATGGCCGACATCGCGTGGACTTCGACCGTATTGTCGAAGTCATGAAGCAGACAGGCCACGACATTCCTTCACTTTACAAGGAAACGGCCCTCGGCGGCCTCGCAAAAATCTGATTGCGACATCATCCCCCTGTGATGACCGGGCTATGAAAGATAGAAGAGAACCCACACAAAAAAAGTTGCCGCAAGGCAACTTTTTTATTTTAGGGTTGGTTATCGTCTTTTCAGAGGGAGGCGGTGTTGCGGAGTGTTACGTCGCGGTCGCAGATTTCGGCGCTCATTATCTCGCCGTGGTGAATTTTGACGTCCTCGATGGTGGTGTAGCGGTCAAACTCGGCGCGGATGGCGTTGGTAATCAATACTCTCCATCGGTCGGCAGTAGCGGCGGTAAGGGAGTCGACGGCGGCGGAGTCCATGCCGGAGAGCATGTCCTCGTTATATGAAATACCCGATGGATCGACATTGACGGTGAGGGTCGAGGGGTTGAGCGAGAGGATGATATCATCATCGTCGTGCTCGGAGGACATATACCTGCCGGTAACGGATGCCGTTGCGGCGATATTCTGCATCCACGGCATCTCGACGGCGGGGGCGTCGGCGCTGACAGCCTGCTGTATGTTTATCACTGCCGAGAGATTGACATCGCCTGTACCGGAACCGTCGGCAGTGCCGAAATCGACGGTGACGGTGGCTGTGGCATCTGCTGCGCCGGGAATGTCGAGGCGCGAGGGCGATGCCTGCCATGCTCCCTGGATGTTGAGGGCTTTGGAGCACGACGATACTATTGTCACGGAGAAGAGAACAGCTAATGTGGTGAAGAAGGCAGTGGTGAGAGTTTTCATATTTTGCTATGCTTTGGTATGGGGAAGTATAAAACAACAACAAAATATGAGGCCAAAAAGTTCACGTTCCCGTCAGAGCGCCGAGGCTATGGAGGCGCGTGAACGCTCCATTAGCTGAGCCAGATCGTGGCGGCCTTCGCCGTCGGGGTATATAGGCTGGTGTATGGTGAGCGTTATTGTGCCATAGCGCGGCAGCATAGCCTGCCGAGGCATCACGCTGTAAGCGCCGTCGATGGTCACGGGCACCACGGGCAGCCCGAATTCCACGGCCAGAGCGAAGGCTCCGCGGCGGAAGGCGTGCATTTTGCCGTCGGGCGTTCGCGAGCCTTCGGGAAACACCACCACGCTCATTCCGCCGGAAAGACGTTTTTCGGCCTCGGCCATGGTGGCGCGCACTGCCGCGGGGCTGCTGTTGTCGACATAGATATGGCCTGACACACGGCAGCTGTAGCCCACCAGAGGTATTTTTTCCAGACCTTTTTTCATCATCCAGCGGAACTGATGACCCAGATAACCGTAGATTGCGAAGATATCGTAAGCGCCCTGATGGTTGGCGACAAAAACATACGATTTATTCTTTTCCACCCTGTCGGCGCCCACAACACGCACACGCACCAGCGACAGGATGCAGAACACGCGCGCCCAGATGTGGCCGGGCCAGTAGCCGAATGTGCGGCCCATGCCCAGGGCGCTCCCTATGATGGTTACGGTGGCTGCTATGACTGTTGCCACCAGCAGCAGCGGCAGCATGATCAGAAACTGGTAGATGCGGTATAGTATAATCATGATAAAAAGAGTCTTGCAGCGCAAAATTACGCTTTTTTCCGTTACGATACCACCGCGGGAACAAAAAAATTAGTAACTTTGCGCTGCAGAAAGTAATAAATCTGTCATAAAGTAATAAACCTATCATAAAACTGACGTTTAAAGTAAAATGAAATTACTCGAAGGAAAAACCGCACTTATCACCGGCGCCGCCCGCGGCATCGGCAAGGCTCTTGCCCTGCGCTTCGCCGCCGAGGGTGCCAACATAGCATTCACTGACCTCGTTATCGATGAAAACGGCAAGGAAACGGAAAAAGAAATAGCAGCTTTGGGAGTCAAGGCCAAAGGCTATGCCTCCAACGCTGCCGATTTTGCACAGACAGAGGCCGTGGTTGCCGAAGTCCTCGCCGATTTCGGCCGTATCGACATTCTGGTGAACAATGCCGGTATCACCAAAGACGGTCTGATGATGCGCATGACCGAGGCTCAGTGGGACGCCGTGATAGCCGTCAACCTCAAGAGCGCCTTCAACTTCATACACGCCGTACTGCCCGTGATGATGCGTCAGCGCGGCGGTTCTATCATCAACATGGCATCGGTGGTAGGTGTTCACGGCAATGCCGGTCAGGCTAACTATGCCGCTTCCAAGGCCGGCCTGATAGCCCTGGCGAAGAGTATAGCCCAGGAAGTAGGCAGCCGCGGCATACGTGCCAACGCCATAGCTCCCGGATTTATCGAGACGGCCATGACGGCAGCGCTCCCCGACAACGTGCGCGAGGAATGGGTTAAGAAAATACCTCTCCGCCGCGGCGGCAAGGTCGACGACATCGCCGATGTAGCCACATTCCTGGCATCCGATATGTCGAGCTACGTCACCGGCCAGGTTATCCAGGTCGACGGCGGCATGAACATGTAATTCTTACTGAACTTACAGTCTGCGGCGGTCCTCCGCGCCGCCGCAGACTTTCCCCCTCACCTCTGACCTCTGACCTGAAACCTCTTACCTCCTTTAGCCTTACCTTATATCATGAAACAACTTTTACTGCTGCCATTGTTGCTGTTGGCCACTACCGCTTTTGCAGGCATCGAATACCATGATGCTGCCGGTCTTCCCCGTCTGGGCAGCGCCGCCCCCGACGCCTCGATGGTGTATACCCGCCTGCCCGACTCTCTGCAGGGTCGCGTACGCGATGAGCTGTGGGATCTTGGCAAACACAGCGCCGGCATAGTCGTTCGTTTCCGCACGGCGGCCACCGAAATCCACGCCCGTTGGCACAACCGCATTAAATTCGACATGAACCACATGACGCCCACGGGCATCCGCGGTCTCGACCTCTATATGCTCGACCCCGACAGCACGTGGAGTTTTGTCAACAGCGGTCGTCCGTCGCTGTCGAAGGCTACCACCGAGACCAAAATCGCCGGTGGGCTGGCGCCGGGCGTAGAGCGTGAGTTCATGCTCTATCTGCCGCTCTACGACGGAGTGGACAGCCTCTATATCGGCATCGACAGCGCCGCAACGCTGCTGCCGCCGGACGTCGATTTGCCGCGAGCCGGTAAACCGGTCGTGATGTACGGCTCGAGCATCCTTCAGGGCGGCTGCGCCACGCGCCCCGGCATGGCCCACACAAACATACTGATGCGACGCCTCAACCGCGAGGTCATAAACCTGGGTTTCAGCGGCAACGCGCGCCTCGACCCGGAGATGGCGTCGCTGATGGCCGATATCGACGCCTCGGTCTATGTTGTGGACGCGCTGCCCAACTGTACGGCCGACGTTATCGACGAGCGTGCCGCAGAATTCATCCGTATACTGCGCTCGCGGCGTCCCGGCACACCTATCCTCCTTGTGGAGAGCCCGATTTTTCCTCTCGCGCGCTACGATGCTTCAGTAGCGGAGACACTGGCCGACAAAAATCGGCGTCTGCGCGCCATCTATGAAACGATGCACGCCTCCGACCCCAATCTCTATTATTTCGACAGCTCGCTCATCCTCGGCAACGATACCGAGGGAACAGTCGACAACTATCACTTCACCGACGCAGCTTTCACGGCCTTTGCCGAACGGTTGCTGCCTATACTCCAGTCACTTAGCAAATAAATTATTTACAATCTATCACTGATCTTCCAATGAAAAAATTACTCACAATCGCCCTTGTGCTGCTCATGGCATTGCCGGCATTGGCACAAGCCCCGAAACGCGAGTTCCGTTCAGTCTGGCTCACCTCTTATGTGCGCATCGACTGGCCAAGTCGCGAGGCCGTAGGAAATCCTACAAAGGCTAAGGCCGAACTGCTCTCATTCATAGAAAACCATGCCGACCGCAACTATACGGGCATATGCCTGCACGTGCGCGAGGCTGCCGATGCCAACTACCAGTCGAGTTACGAGCCCTGGGCTGTGGAACTCACCGGCACGCGCGGCAAGAACCCGGGCTGGGATCCGCTGGCGTTCGCCGTGGAGGAATGCCACAAGCGCGGCATAGAGTGCTATGCATGGGTGAACCCCTTCCGCTTCAATTATCGCGGCGAGTCGCGCAGCACGCCTCAGGATGCATATGTCCGCAATCAGGGCTGGCTGATATCCTACGGTGGCAAGGACGTATTCAACCCGGCGCTCCCCGAAGTACGTCAGTACATATATAATATAATACGCGAAATCTACACCAACTATCGCATCGACGGCATGCTGTTCGACGATTATTTCTATCCCAACAGCATCCCTGCCGACAGCAGTGCCGATGACTACGACGATTTCGTGGAGCAGAACCCCGGCAAGCAGCCCAGCTACCGGAACATCCAGGACTGGCGCCGCGGCAACATCAACCTGTTCATGCGCGAGCTCTATGCCCAGATACAGAACGAACGACCCGATCTCCGCTTCGGTGTCAGCCCCGCCGGCATAGGCTTCAAGGGCTATGCCGCCGCAGGGGTAGACCCGTGCCCCGTCGGCAACGACTGGCAGTATGAGGATATCTGCTCCGACCCTCTGGCATGGCTCAAGGACGGCTCGCTCGATTTCATATCTCCGCAGATCTATTGGGCAGTGTCGCCCGATGCCAACCGCTACACCAGCGCAGCGCCCCACACGCCGCTGGCGCGCTGGTGGGCCGAGGTGTCGCAGCATTTCAACCGTCACTTCTACACCTCGACGGCTGCATATATGTTCATCGACGGCGATAACCGCCCTGTCTACAACAACGAAACCAACTGGGCCGACATCGGCAAACAGATAGAACTCAACCGCCAGTTCTCGGCGCCCGGCACCTGCGGCACGATTGCCTATTCCGCCAAATATATGGATGGTCCCCTGTGCTCGGGCTGGGGCGACTATCTGCAGGCCCACCAGTTCCAGACAAAATCGCTCATTCCCATCGTGGCATGGAAAGAGCATGCGCCCCTGACGGCACCGGTGGCCACACGCACGGGCAATACCCTGGACTGGAGCACCGGCGAGGCAGCACCCTCCGGCCATGATCCCATACGCCGTTACACCGTCTATGCCATACCTCAGGACATCAGCGCCTCCGGCGCCGCCGATCTCGGAGGAGACGGCCTGAGCGCCACCTACCTCCGCGCCATTGTCTACGACCAGAAGTGGGACATTCCCGCAAACTTCCGCACCGGTTACTGGTATGCCGTCTGCGCCTACGACGGCTATGGATATGAATCGGAGCCGTGTCTGGTAGGCACTCCCGGCGAGAGCACCACCACGCGCGACCAGACTGAATACAGCGATGTCGACGGTATCTCGCTTACCAACCTGTGGTTCCGCTCGGTCGAGGCTCCTTACGCCAATTTCAGCGTCGACGGCAACGGAAGTCTCAACCGCGGCATGGTGGTGACGCCCTCCAAGGTATTTATCACCGGCAAGAACAAAAATGCAGACCCCGACCGCTGCTTCCTCATCACCTACGACACCCGCACAGGCGAGTATCTTGGCGAAATCAGCCTGCCTATCAACACGTCGGGCTATGCCTGCAACGACATCATCAAGGACAATCTGGGTAACATATACATCACCAACCTTGTTCTCAACATCTCCACGGCTCCTGTGCGGCTTTATCCCTTCGACCCCGAGACCGCCACTGTCGGCACGCCCATAGAACTTACAGGCGGTTCTCAGACCGGCCGCGTGGACCATGTATCGGTTTTCGCCGACCCGTCGGACCCCACAAGCCTCACGGTGTTCGCCGCTGTGGCCAACAGTTCCACGATAGTCCGCTGGAAAGTTGAAAACGGCATCCAGACCGGCATGAAGGCTGCCACCGTCTCGGCATTTCAGCCTGCCGGCGCCGGCAACTTCGGCATAGCTCCGCGCACCCACGCCCTGAGTTCCCTCATCGTTGTGGTTGACGGCGGCAACACTTATCCCACCGAGTATCTGTTCACCAACGGCTCGAACACCGACTACTTCGGCAGCGACGCCACCCTCATCCCCGACGGCTTCCAGAGCAATGGTTTCAGTCGTGCTCCCAACCTTGAGGTCAAGGGCTATGCCTCCGCCGACCATTTCGCCGCCACTGGCTACAAATTCAATCTCATATCGCTGTCGAACGCCCGCGCCATCGGTCACAAACTTATGTGGACCATCCCGCAGGTCAATATCGGGTCGACTTCGAGCACCACAATGTCGACGCCCATCGACTTTGCCGAATTCCGCGAGGACGGCGTGGACAAGGCCTATTGCGCGATCTATGCGCCCGGCAACGGTTTGGGGGTATACATGCTTACGCGCACCGGTGGCAGCACTGTGCTCTCGCCCGATGCCATGGCACCTGGCATGACCCTTTGCGGTAACACCGTGACCTTCTGCACGCGCGTGGCTGTGGTGACTGTATATCGTCCCGACGGTACCATGGTAGCCGCTGGCACGGATACCGATACAGTCGAACTGCCCGCTGCAAACGGCATATATATCGTCATTGCCGACGGCCGCTCATACAAAGTGGCAATCTGAAACTTAGCACCGCGTTAAAACGTTATATTAAGGCCGCCGGTTTTTTCCCCGACGGCCTTTTTCAGACCTTTCCTGGCAGCCTGACCCAAAAAAGCGGCCGCAAAATTGATTTATAGGAATAAAAATGTTAATTTTGCACTTTGAAACCGCTATGGCGGCCTCTCTCTGCCCTACAACAAGTAAATTCAAACAATAACTAACTGATAAATGAACGTACAATACGAGAAAAAAGGCAATCTTGAAGGCGTGATCACCGTGAACCTTCTTGAAGCCGACTACGAACCCAAAGTAGTCAAAGAACTCAAGGAAATAGGCAATACCCGTCAGATCCCCGGTTTCCGCAAAGGCCATGTCGAACTGTCGCAGCTCCGCAAACGCTTCGGAAAGGACGTGAAGGTGAAAGTGGTGAACGACCTCGCCATCGAGGAGACCCTCAAATACATTCAGGACAACAAGCTGGACGTCCTGGGGCAGCCCGTACCGGCACGCGATCATAACTTCAACCTCGACGATGCCGACATAACCTTCGCCTACGAAATCGGTCTGGCTCCCGAACTCGACATGAAGCTCGACCAGAGCACAACCATCAACTATTACAACATCGCCGTATCCGACAAGATGATCGACGAGCAGGACGAAGAGCTCCGAATGCGCGCCGGCACTCAGGAGCCCGGCACCGAATATGCCGACCGCGCACTGGTAAAGGGTTCCATCATGCAGCTCGATGCCGAAGGCAACGTCCGCTCCGATGCCGACGCCATTCAGGTTACCGACGGAATCCTCGCGCCCTTCCTGTTCAAGAGCAAAGAGGAGGCCGACAAGTTTGTGGGCACCAAGGTGGGCGACAAGGTAGTGTTCGACGCTTTCGCCACCTGCGACGGCAACGAGGCCGAACTGGCGTCCATGCTCCACATCGACCGCGACAAAATTGAAAGCGCCCGCGGCAATTTCGAGATCACCATCACAGAATTCATGATTCACAAAAAAGCCGAACTCGGTCAGGAATTCTACGACAAGGTATTCGGTCCCGACACCGTGCACGACGAAAAGGAATACCGTGCCAAACTCGTTGAGGGCATTGAGCAGGCTCTTCAGCCCAACAGCCGCCAGCTCTTCGTGCGCACTGCCGAAGACTACCTGATGGAGACCTACGGCACCACCATGGAGCTGCCCATGAGCTTCCTGCGCCGCTACATGCTGCTCACAAACCGCGAACTCACCGAAGAGAGCGTCGACGAAGCCCTTCGTCAGGCCGTGCCCGGCATCAAGTGGGAAATCATAGAGAGCAAGGCTGCCGAAATTCTCAATGTCAAGGTCAACGACGACGATGTCAAGGCTTTTGCCCGCATCTTCGCCATGGAGCAGCTGCGCTCCTACGGCATGGCTCAGATGGCCGAGCAGATGGCCGACTACTATGCCGAGAACCTTATGAAGGATGAGAAACAGCGCCGCCGTCTGGTGCGAGAGGCATTTACCGCCAAGCTCTTCAACAGCCTCCACAATGCCGTGAACCTCAACGAGAGCACCGTCAGCCTCGACGAGTTCCGCACAATGGTCGCCGCCCTCAACAACGCTACCGGCGCTGCCGTAGCTGCAGAAGACGAACCCGCACAGCAGGCCTGATTTTTCAGAACTTAACGTTTTTTCAAGCCCATAAACCGGGCGCCACTCCTCGGCTGAGGAATGGCGCCCGGTATTTTTTTGTCCGGTCGGTCGATATTTCGGGCATTTTCAGCGATATTACCGCACATTATTTCGAAAACGTTTGGACGGTTCACACTTTTTTGTTAAATTTGACGCGAAATGTTAATTTCATATTTCAACAACTTTTGGCAATCTTAATTGTTAACAAAATATAGGTTAAAAAATTAACCGCCTGTAATGAAGAAATCGACCATCTGGATACTCGCCATCGTCATGGCCATAGCCTTTATAGGGCTACTGTGCATACAGATATTCTATATGAAGAATATCGTGCAGATACGCTACGAGCAGTTCTCGCAGGGCGTCCGCCAGAGCCTTGTCGCGGTGGCTATCCATCTGGAGCAGGACGAGACGCGCCATTTTCTGGAGGATGACCTCAGCAGCGCCGAGGCCTCGCCGCTGATGGAGCCTCTGCTTGCGGGCGACGCTCCCGAACGCGAGGGCATAGAGTACTCGTTCACCACGTCGACGGGCCTGGAGGCCAACCTCACCATCCGCGGCAATCTCAGTCAGATCAACCGCCTCGAGACGGGCTCCCGCGGCGGCCTGGCACAGCATTACCGCAACGCGCGCGACGCCTACCGCAACCGCTACCTCTATCAGAAGGGAGTGATGGACGATGTGATACTCAACATAATATCCCGGGCATCGAGCCGACCTATCGACGAGCGCGCCGACAGCGCCCGCGTGAGCTCCTATCTGCGCACCGAGCTCGATACGTTGGGTCTGAACGTGCCCTTCGAGTTCGCCGTGGTGAACTATGCCGGCACCGTCCTTTACAAAAGTGCCGGCTTCCGTGCCGGCCCCGGCGATCGCGACAATATGTTTGTGCAGCCGCTGTTCCCCAACGATGCCTCCGGCCCGGCAAACTATCTCAAGGTCTATTTCCCGACAAAGAAGGACTATATCTTCTCGTCGATATCGTTCATGGTGCCGGCCTTCGCATTCACATTCATACTGTTGATAATCTTTGTCTACACAATCATCGTGGCCTTCCGCCAAAAGAAGCTTACCGAGATGAAGAACGATTTCATCAACAACATGACCCATGAGTTCAAGACCCCGATATCGTCTATCAGCCTTGCCGCGCAGATGCTCAAGGACCAGAGCGTGCGCAAGTCGCCGGCCATGCTCCAGCAGATATCCACTGTTATCAACGATGAGACAAAGCGCCTGCGCTTCCAGGTGGAGAAGGTGCTTCAGATGTCTATGTTCGACCGCCAGAAAGCCAACCTCAAAATCGAGGATGTGGACGCCAATGTGGCGATCTTCAACATTGTGAACACCTTCAAGCTCAAGGTGGAGAAGTACGGAGGCACAATTGAGGCCAACCTCGATGCCATGGACGCCATTGTGGAGGTCGACGAGATGCATTTCACCAACGTGATATTCAACCTGCTGGATAACGCCGTGAAATATCGCTCCGAAGAACGCCCCCTGCACCTGACGGTGTGCTCGCGCGATCTCGACGACGAGCGCCTCGAAATCACCGTGGCCGACAACGGCATAGGCATTCGCCGCGATGACCTTCGCAAGATTTTCGAGAAATTCTATCGCGTATCCACCGGCAACCGTCACGACGTCAAGGGTTTCGGCCTCGGTCTCGCATATGTAAAGAAGATGGTCGAGGAACTCGGAGGAACCATCGGCGTGGAAAGCGAATACAATGTAGGAACAAAATTTATAATCATATTACCACTCTCTAAAAACTGAAACTATGGAAGATCGAATGAGAATCCTCCTCTGTGAGGACGACGAGAATCTCGGAATGCTCCTCCGCGAATATCTACAGGCCAAGGGATATAACGCCGACCTGTTCGTCGACGGTGAAAGCGGATACAAGGCCTTTCTGAAAGGCAAATACGATATCTGCGTCCTCGACGTGATGATGCCGAAAAAGGACGGTTTCACCCTCGCCCAGGAAATACGCAACGTCAACTCGGAAGTGCCCATCATTTTCCTCACCGCAAAATCTCTGAAGGACGATATTCTGGAAGGCTTCAAAATCGGTGCCGACGACTATATCACCAAACCCTTCAGCATGGAGGAACTGGTGTTCCGTATCGAGGCCATCCTGCGCCGCGTGAAAGGCAAGAAAGGCAAGGAAATCACCATGTACAAAATCGGCAAGTTCACCTTCGATACCCAGAAACAGGTGCTGATGATCGGCGACAAGATCACCAAACTCACCACCAAGGAAAGCGAGCTGCTGAGCCTGCTGTGCGCCCACGTCAACGAAATTCTGGAGCGCAACTATGCGCTGAAGACTATCTGGATCGACGATAACTACTTCAACGCCCGCAGTATGGACGTCTACATCACCAAGCTGCGCAAGCACCTCAAGGACGACCCCGCCATCGAGATTATCAACATCCACGGCAAAGGCTACAAACTCATAGCCCCCGAAGCCGACAAGAACTGAACCACGCCACACTCTCATAGCAGCGGCCCGGTTGCCTGAGCAGCCGGGCCGCTGTCATATTCCGAGTCGCCGCATTGTTAAGAAAAGATTAGCG
The DNA here is from genome assembly GCA_017621055.1 of Muribaculaceae bacterium. Taxonomy (GTDB): domain Bacteria; phylum Bacteroidota; class Bacteroidia; order Bacteroidales; family Muribaculaceae; genus CAG-873. Next base: position 76,908 of record JAGATX010000023.1, read on the forward strand.
GCGGCAAGCCCCTCCGGGCCGCCGCCGCTATTTTGGCGCTGAGCGCCATTAGTTAAGCAATTTTAAAAAAGCGAGATTCGGCAGTTTCACAATTGCCTCACTCTTTATTATCTTTCTTTCTACTGAGTTTGTCTATTTATCATTTTGCCGGGTCAATCAGGTTATGACCTGTCATCTCCGCTGGCTGTGGCAGACCCATGATCTTGAGGAGCGAGGGTGCCACGTCGGCAAGAATGCCGTTTTCGACGGTGTGCGGATCGTTAGTGACATAGATGAAGGGCACAGGATTGAGGGAGTGCGCCGTGTTGGGAGTTCCGTCGGGGTTCACGGCGTTGTCGGCATTGCCATGATCGGCGATGATAATCACCTCGTAGCCGTTGCGCCGGGCGGCCTCAACGGTGTCGTGCAGGCAGTTGTCGAGGGTCTCCACGGCCTTGCGGATGGCGTCGTATACGCCGGTATGGCCCACCATGTCGCAGTTGGCGAAGTTCACCACGATGAAATCGTATTTTTCGGTTTCTATGGCGTGGACGAGTTTGTCCTTGACCTCGTAGGCGCTCATCTCAGGTTTCTCGTCATAAGTTGCAACTTTTGGCGACTGGACCAGGATGCGGTCTTCGGCGGGGAATGGCTGCTCGCGGCCACCGTTGAAGAAGAAAGTAACGTGGGCGTATTTTTCGGTTTCGGCAATGTGGAGCTGGTGCTTGCCCATGGACGAGAGGTACTCGGCCAAAGTGTTCTTCACGTCTTCTTTGTTGAAGATGATATGCACGCCCGTGAACGACGAGTCATAGGGTGTCATGCAGTAGTACTGCAGGCCGGGGATGGTATGCATGCCTTCTTCAGGCATGTCCTTCTGTGTGAGCACTTCGGTGATCTCCTTTGCGCGGTCATTGCGGTAGTTGAAGAAGATAACGCAGTCGTCGGGTTTGATTGTTCCGTCGACAGTGCTGTTGTTTATCGGTTTGATGAACTCGTCGGTGACGTCGTTGTCGTAGCTGCGCTGCATGGCGGCCACCATGTCGGTAGCCTGCTCGCCTTTTCCTTCCACGAGGAGGTCGTAAGCTTCTTTCACGCGGTTCCAGCGGCGGTCGCGGTCCATGGCGTAGTAGCGCCCGACTATCGAGGCTATCACGCCGGCGCTCTTGGCGCAGTGGGCCTCCACCTGCTCGATAAACCCTTTGCCGCTGCGGGGATCGGTGTCGCGGCCGTCCATAAAGCAGTGGAGGTAAACTTTCTCGAGATTATAGTGCTTTGCAATGTCGCACAGGGCAAACAGATGGTCGAGCGAGGAGTGCACGCCGCCGGTGGAGGTCAGGCCCATGAAGTGCATGGCCTGGCCGGTGCGGGCGCAGTATTCGAAAGCGTTTTTGATTTCGGGGTTATTGAGAATGGAACCGTCTTTTATGGCCTTGTTGATTTTCACAAGGTCCTGATAGACCACGCGTCCGCCGCCGATGTTGAGGTGGCCGACTTCGGAGTTGCCCATCTGGCCGTCGGGGAGGCCTACGTTTTCGCCGGAGGCCTGAAGTTCGGAATGAGGGTATGTTGCCAGCAAGTGGTCGTAGTATGGCTTGGGGGTGGAGTATATGGCGTTGGCGTGGTCGTGCCGGCCAATGCCCCATCCATCAAGGATAATAAGTAATGCTTTGTGAGCCATTATGATATATTATTTGTCGTTTTTCTTTAAATCGTTTTCACGTTCGCGGCGCAGTTGCTCGCGGCGCTTCAGGTTGAAGTGAAGCAATACTATTATAACAATTGTGACGGCAATTGTTCCGAAGTACATCGCCGCCGAGGTTTCGCCGCCGTCGTAGCCGTCGTAGCCTATATAAGCCATGACGGCGAGATAGGCTGCCAGACAAAGAGGCAACACAGTGGAGCGCCTAAGCTTCATTCGGTTAGGCCCTCCTTAGGCGCTGGAGGCGCGGGGGGCGCCGGCAGGTGACGGTATGGCGAGGCACCGATTTCGAAGGCGCCGCTGCGGAGGTAGTTGTAAATCTTGAGGCATGCCCAGGCGTCGAGGGCGGCATATGCCTGCTGGGCACCCGTCAGGGTCTCTGCCTCCCAGTTTGTGAGGCGCTGTCCCTTGCTTATTTTCTCGCCGAAGATAATGGCATAGATTTTCTGCAGCGATATGTCGGTGATGGTGAAATCCCTGACCATGGTCTGCAAGTCTACAAAGCCTTGCGGGTCAAAGGCTTCCAGCCGGTTGATGGCGTTGAAGTCATCGTGCACGCTGAGTCCTATCTTGAGGATATCGGGATTTTCGAGGAAGGCCTTGAGTTCGGCGCATATTCCCACCATGTTCAGACGGAAAAGGAAGCATTCGTCGGCAGTGGATATCTGCATGAGTGCTACTTTATGGCGGCAACCTTTGCGGAACGACGGCTTTGTCTCAGTATCGAAGCCCACCATTTTCTGCTTGTTGAGGTAGCGCATGGCGGCGTGGACGGCCGATGGCTTGTCGACGAGCCGGATTTTGCCGGGAAAAGACGTGACGGGCAGCGTTGCGAGCTGCTCTTTGCCTATGCTTATTATGTAATCTTTACCGGTGTCCATACTGAGAACAAAATTACTGAATACAAATTTAAAAAGCGAACCTTTTAACTTTTTTTTACCCCAAAATGGCTCATAGAACCATTCGGGAGGTGTTTTCTCAGTATTTCCATTTGTCGAATGGCGGCATATCCACTATTTCGGTCTCGGGAAAGTGAGTGGCGATGTATCGGCCCAGGAAGGCGCGGGTGTCGGCGGCGATTTTGGCGTCGGTATCGAAATACTGGTTGTAAATCAGCAGAGGCATCTCGATGGAACGCGCGGCGAGGGCTTCAAGTGACAGCAGCGTGTGGTTTATCGAGCCCAGACGCCCGTTTGTCACCAGGGCGACGGGCAGATGGCGGGTGGAGATGTAATCTATCGCCAGAAAATCGTCGGTGATGGGCACCATGAGGCCACCGGCGCCCTCGACGAGCACGCGGTCATAGCGGTTGGCCAGGATTTCGGTGCTGCGATCCACCAGCGAAAGGTCTATGGGACGCCCGTCAATGGCGGCGGCGAGTTGCGCCGAGCAAGGGTAGGTGAATATCAGGGGTGCTGTCGTGCCGTCGGTGTCTTCGGGAAGAAGGGCGCTGCCGGTGAGGCGGCGGTGAGCCTCGATGTCCTCGCTGCTGTCGGTGCAGCCTGTCTGTATGAATTTCTGTGTTATGGTCTTCAGTCCTTTGGCCTTGAGGTTGAGGGCTATGAAGGCCGTGGCGTATGTCTTGCCGGCGTCGGTATCGATGCCGCTTACAAAGAGTACTTTGTTGTTCATCGTTTTATGGCGTGGAAAATGCAGGGATGATAAGTTGCGCCGAAAAGGCCGTCGGCGCCGCATGGCATGGCGGCAAGAGCGTGGCGCAACGTCGCCGCCGAACGCTCGCGGTTCAGTGAGTTCACGCCCGTGGCGCTGAGATGGCGGAACACGCCGGCGGCGCTGTCGAAGGTCAGCCGCCGACGGTACGACCGCATGTCGATGAGTTCCAGACCGTCGGGGAGCATGCCGGCCCATCCCTCGGGGCTTGGCAGCTCCAGCGATACGCCGGTTGCGGCGGCAACCTCGCCGAGATTACCGGCGGTATACGTTCCAATCGATAGAATGCCGCCGGGACGGAGAACGCGGCGGCAATTTTCGAAAAAGCGGACCGGCGAGTTGAACCATTGCACGGTAGATGCCGAAACTACAGCGGCCACGCTGTTGTCCGCCAACTCCCTTATAGCTGTTTCGGCATCGCATTGCCTGAAACGGGCCCCCGGAATGGCGATATCGCTGTCGGCGATGTCCCACAGCAGCAGATTTCTGCCGCTGTGGTCCAGACGGCGGCTGAGAAGGCCGGTGCCGCAGCCGGCCTCCACAATCTCTCCTTCCGGGAGAGACTGACTGTTGATGAACCGGGCCATTAGTTCGCACATCTCTGTCTGTACGGGTGCCGCGGCCTCGTAGCTGGCTCGGCGGTGGGCGAAACGCTCGCCGGCGTAATCCTTGTCGACAATAAATCTGTCGATAATGGCTTGGAAATCGACAAGATGCGGACTGTCGAGTTCTATGGTAGGCGTGTGGCGCCAGGCGCGCCGCTGGTTGGCGGCAGGAAAAATGGCGTCGCGGCCGGTTATTATTGCCATGTCCCAGCGTGCTGTCGGCGCGCCGGCCGGTAAAGGTGTAAGAAAGACATCGAGTTCGGCGCACAGCGACTCAATGGTGCGTCGCGGGGCTTTGGTCATGAAAGGGGCAGCTGCCGACGCCCCGCCAGCCATGCGCCGGTAAAAACGGACCATGCCTTGTGCCGACACAGCCTTGCGTGTGGCCTCGAAGAGAGCACGCGGTATTCCCTCGTTGTCATCCACAGGGTTGGGCGTGCCGGCGATGGCTATACGTCGCGTCACTTTATTTTCGAAAGGCAACGGCACCGATGCTGCGGCGACACCGAGGCTCCACGCCACGACGCATATCTCATCGTAGTCGTTGCCGAAGTCGGGCAACTTGCCTGCCTCAGCATAGTCCCAGACCACGGCGACATCGTAGCCAGGGCGATGTAGTGCCGAGAATACATCGGCATCCATGGCCCAGCCTGCAAAGAAAAGAATGAGACGCCGCGACGACGGGCGGCATATCAGACGACAGAGCACAGGCTATTCGACGTATAGCACCAGCCCTTTGAGGTATTCCCCTTCGGGGTGGTAGATGTTGACGGGATGGTCGGCGGGCTGGGTGAGCTGATGGAGAATGCGCACGCGGCGCCGCGAGGCAGCGGCGGCACTGAACACCGCCAGACGGAACTGCTCCCTGGTGACTGCCTGAGAGCACGAAAACGTGAACAGTATCCCGCCGGGTGCAATTTTTTCAAAGGCGCGCGCGTTGAGCCGTCGATAGCCCTGAAGAGCGTTGTGCAGGGCGCTGCGGTGCTTGGCAAAGGCGGGCGGATCGAGAAGGATGAGGTCATAAGCATCCTTTTCCATAGTGTCCAGAAACTTGAAGGCATCTTCGGCATAGCTGCGGTGGGGCGCACCTTCCGGGAAGTTGAGTGCCACGTTGGCATCGGTGAGGGTTATGGCCTTTGCCGACGAGTCGACACTAACTACTTCTTCGGCGCCTCCGCTGAGGGCATACACCGAGAAGCCGCCGGTATAGCAGAACATGTTGAGCACGCGCCGGCCGTGGCTGAGCGACCGCAGCAACTGTCTGTTTTCGCGCTGGTCGACGAAAAATCCCGTTTTCTGGCCTTTGAGCCAGTCAACATGGAAGACGAGACCGTTTTCGCTGGCAGTATCGCCGGCGTATGCACCGGCTATATAGTCGTTGCGCGGGTCGAGGCGCGCCTTGAAGGGCAGGGTAGTCTCCGATTTATAATATACGTTGTCAATGCCTGCGCCGGGCAGCCCTACAAGGGCATCGGCGATGGTTTTGCGGGCATAGTGCATACCCGGAGAATGGGCCTGTACCACTGCGGTGGGACCGTAGACATCCACCACCAGACCGGGGAGAAAATCGCCTTCGCCGTGCACCAGCCGGTAAGCGTCGGTGTCGGGCGAAGGCAGCCCTATGGCCCGGCGCAGGGAGAGCGCCTGAGCCAGCCGGCGACGGTAGAAGTCGGCGTCGATGGCCTCTGACGCATCGAAGGTGAGCATGCGCACCGCTATGCTCCCTATCTGGAAATGGCCGGTGCCGATAACCCGGCCGTCGGATGCGACCACGCTGACAAGGTCGCCTTCCTCGATGCCGTCGGCTTCGGAGGGCATACGTGTGAGCGCGCCCGAGAAGACCCACGGATGAAAGCGGTCGAGCGATTCTTCTTTTCCTTTGCGGAGCCGCAGTTGCGGGAGTGTGCCGTTAGTCATGACCTTATTTGAAGAAATACCGGAAGATATCGTTGCCGTTGGCATAGATGAGCAACAGCAGCAGGAAGAAGAAGCCACAGGTGTTCACTATCTCGAGGAAACGGTCGGACGGCTTGCGGCCTGTGGCCATTTCGACAAGCAGGAAAAGGGTGTGGCCGCCGTCGAGTCCCGGTATGGGTATTATGTTCATGAATGCGAGAATGATGGAGAGAAAAGCTGTTATCTGCCAGAAACTGTACCAGTTCCATGAGGCGGGGAAGAGGTCGCCCAGTGTGCCGAAGCCACCGAGGCTCTGTGCGCCTTCTTTTGTGAAGATGAGCTTGAGCGACTTCACATAGGTGGTTAGGCGATCGACTCCCAGTTCAATTCCGCGGGGTATACTTTCGAAGAAGGAATAGCGCACGGTTGTGAGCGGGAAGATTTCGAGGGGAGAAAGAAGTTTGATGCCAATCTTGCCGTTGTCGTTGATTGCCACGGGTATTATCTCCGTAGTGCTGTCGGCGTGCATAATCAGCATATCGGCCGTTGAGCCCTTGCGGCTGTCAAGCGCCGGAAAGAACTCGGTGAGCGACGGCGTGGTGTCGGCCTCGATGCGGAGAACACGGTCGCCGGGCTGGAGTCCGGCGGCGGCAGCGCCTTCGCCGCGCACTGTCTGTGCAACCATGGCCGGTATCCTCATTTCCATGGGCATATAATCCTTGCCCTTGGTGGCTACCGAGCGGATGAGCGATTCGTCGACAACGACCTCGGCTGGAGCGCCTTGGCGAAGCACGCCCACGCGGGCACCCGGCTGGATCATGTCCCACATAACCGAGTAATCGGTGGCGTCGATGGGCTGACCGTCGAGGGTGGTGAGGATGTCGCCGTTGCGGAAGCCGGCGCCGAGGAATTCCTCGCTGAAATCCATGCCCTCGGCCATGTCCTGAAAACGCACCACATTGTCGCCCCAGTGGAACGATATGCCCACATATATAATGATGGCGAGCACAAAGTTGAGGACCACGCCGGCAACCATGACGCACAGCCGCTGCCATGCCGGCTTGCTGCGCAACTCCCAGCTCTGAGGCTCTGAGGCAAGATCGTCCACGCCTTTGGTCTCGTCGACCATGCCGGCAATATCGCAGTATCCGCCCAGGGGTATCCACCCCAGGCCATAAATGGTGTCGCGCCATGTGGGCTTGCCGTCGGGGCGTGGTGTGTGTTCTTTGCCGACTTTCAAGGTGAGAGCCGCGCGGGGTGTGCCGTCCTTCTTATTCCATCCTATCACCTCGAGGGTGCCCTTCATCGGGTTATAGCGCAGGATAGAGAACCACGGGTTGAAAAACAGATAGAACCGGTTGACCTTGACACCGAATATGCGGGCAAAAATATAGTGCCCGAATTCGTGGATCGTGACAAGGATTACGAGGGCGAGAATAAGCTGGAGGGCTTTGATGAGTATTTCCAAGGGGATGTTTTCTTAATTTTTGGTAATAAATTCGTTTGCTATTGCGCGCGACTCGGCGTTGCAGGCCACGTAATCATCATAGGCAGGCCGGGCTACGAACGACGCGCGCTGCAGTGTGGCCTCGATGGTGCGGTAGATGCCTGTAAAGCCTAAGCGGCCGTCGAGGAAGGCTGCTACGGCTACTTCGTTGGCGGCGTTGATGGTGCATGCGCAGGTGCCGCGCCGTTCCATGGCCGTCTTTGCCAGATTCAGGCACGGGAAACGGTCGTAATCCGGAGCCTCGAAGGTCAGCGAGCAAATGTCGGTCAGGGTAAGGGGGCGCGCCGCCGACGGCAGGCGCCGGTGACAACCGAGAGCATAGGCTATGGGCAGTCTCATGTCCGGCACTCCGAGCTGGGCCTTTATGGCGCCGTCGGTGAATTCGACCATGGAGTGCACAATGCTCTGAGGGTGAACAACGGCGGTGATTTTTTCGGGCTCTATGCCGAAAAGGTGATGGGCCTCGATAAGTTCGAAGGCCTTGTTCATCATCGTTGCCGAATCGACGGTGATTTTGGCGCCCATGCTCCAGTTCGGGTGGTTGAGGGCATCGGCGGGTGTGACGCGCTCTATCAGGGATTTGGGGTATGTGCGGAACGGTCCGCCGGACGCGGTGACAATCAGCCGTGCAACCCTGGCTTTGTCTTCGCCGGCAAGACACTGGGCTATGGCGCTGTGCTCGGAGTCCACAGGATAAATTTTCGACGGTGAATGCAGCAGCAGGGAATTCACGAGGTCGCCGGCCACAACGAGGGTCTCCTTGTTGGCCAGGGCTATGTCCTTGCCGGCCTTGATGGCTGCTACTGTCGGTGCCAGGCCGCTGTATCCCACAGTGGCTGTGAGTACCATGTCGACATCATCGGCAGAAGCTGCTTCGGCGAGGGCGTCGGCGCCCGCCGCGCACTTTATCCCCAGCGGCTCCAGCAGACGGCGCAGCTCGCCGAGCAACTCGCGCCGCGCTATCACGGCCAGACGCGGACGAAGACGGGCAGCTACGGCGGCAAGTTCGCCTACACGACTGCCGCCGCTCACAACAGTGGCACGGTAGAGGTCGGGGTGGCGCTCTATTATATCGATGGCTTGCGTGCCTATGGAGCCGGTGGCTCCAAGCACCGCTATCCTTTTAGGTCTATTCTCTTTTTTCATTTCTGTGCTTACGAAGTGCAAAGTTAAAAAAAATCGGTGAATTTACGAAACCTCCACCCCCTCCCCGGTGTTTATATTCAAATTACCTAAGACCAAAACAAATGAAAGAGACCGAAGCCGAGGTGCGTCTCGTCGACATCGGCGAACTGCAAGGCGCAACAGCCATCAACCGACGCGCGGCACGCCGTGCCGTAGGCAAACCCGTGCACCTCGATATGAGTGTGCGCCTCGTCCCGGATCTGGCGCGCGATATGCTCTCGCTGGTAGTGAAGAGTTCCTATGTTTTCAGCGGCGAACTATACCGCGAGCGCCTGATGACATGCTCTGTCTATGCCAATTTCGAAGTAAAGGACCTGAAGGAAAATATCGAGCGGCATGGCGAAAACGCGGTGGTCGATTCACAACTCATGATGCTCATGCTCGGAGTGGCCGTCGGCGCCCTACGCGGCATCGTGGCCGTCAGGACGAAAGGAACCCTGCTGGAGTCGCGGCCGTTGCCGATCATCAACATCTCCGCGCTGATGTACCGTCTGCATTACGGCGAAGAACCTCAGAATCTGTTCTGAGACGGCACAAACTCAGGCAAAACGCCATTTTTGCTACTTTTTACAAGATTCGTGCCGCAAAATTATTTGCGTGGTATATAAAAAATTCGTAAATTTGCACCTCGAAAGACCCGAATATAACGAAAATAAAAATACCAGGCAATGAAAAGAACATTCCAACCCTCTAATCGTAAAAGAGTTAACAAGCACGGATTTCGCGAAAGAATGTCTACGCCCGACGGCCGCAAAGTGCTGGCTCGCCGCCGTGCCAAAGGCCGCGCATACCTCACTGTAAGCGATCGCATCGCAAGCAAGTAAGAAAATCGGCGCTCCGGTCTGCCCGGAACTCTACAAAACCGACGCCCGCATGAGCATTTGCTCTGCGGGCGTCGGTTTTGTTATTTCAGTGTCAGCGGGCCGCGGCGCCTTGCGAATAATTCTCCAGCGACTCGCCGCGCGCCTTTTCGATGAGCGGCCGCAGATAGCCGGCATCGATATAGCGGGGTTCTGTGCCGCGGTCTGCCGGAAATATGTGAGGCATATGCTCCAGGGCGGCCTCGTTGGCCGGGGCATGGGCGCCCTCGTTGCCCGGCATAAGCACGGCGGGGATGACGTGGAGCATGGCAGGGTAGACCGGCGATACCGGAGGATATCCCAACACCGTCCACATTATCATTTTGTCAGGCTCCTCGCCGGACAGCAACCCCTCGACAACTATCGATGCCGTCGATGACGGCCGCGGAACAAAGTGCTCGTCGGCAACATAACTCTCGTCGCCGTCGAGCATGTCGCATTCGTGCTCGGCGTCGTAGAAACTGCGGCTCACTCCCTCGGTGAGCGACGCCGCCGTGAGTGATCCCGTAACGATGGCTTCCGAAAGGATGTCGTACACATTATTATATCTGTCGTACCCACGGCCGGTGCCGTCGGTGCCGCTCTCGCTGAAGTTGGTGCGCACAAGCACGCCATACTCATTGTCGTCCACATTGTACCGCTGCCAATGGGTATCGTCGGTCTCGAAATATGCCGCACCTCCGGCAGCGTCGATGCATCCGAAGTTGGTGCGGAGTCCCATAGGCTTGGGGAGTGAGTCGAGCAGAGCCTCGAAATCGTCGACAGTGACACAGCGTCCGAGCGCCTCGGCCATGACAAAGCCTTCGCGGTCGGTCCACGCCGGGTCGTTTTCGGCAAGATTGTAGGCCACGGTGTTCATTATCGCAAAGCCGGCATCGTTCATACCCATCCAAGCCTCGTCGAGCACCAGCGTGTCGCCGCCGTTGAACAGTCCGACGTAACCGATGCGGCCGGGAACGTCCACGCGGTAAAGAAAATTGTCGCGGGCACCTGTATCACGGTGTTTCCACAGCAGAGGGCGCCCGTCGGCGGTGGCACGCCCGCAGGCTATAAGCGATGTGCACGCATAAGCGCCGCTCACTCCCGAAAGCGCGAACGCCAGAGCAAAAAATATTGCAATATGGTATTTCATTGGCTAATTTTCAAATCGTAAAGGTAAGATGTGCAAAAATATGCTTTAATATTCGTATTTGCAAACCATTTCGCAGCCGCGGTTCAAAAATCGGCTTCCGCTTGCGAAGTTTCAAAAGAATTTGTAACTTTGCACCCGGAAACGGGGCGTAGCGCAGTCCGGTAGCGCACCTGGTTTGGGACCAGGTGGTCGCAGGTTCGAATCCTGTCACCCCGACAATTTATAAAGCGTTGAAAAAGAGGCTGTGTCAAAATAGGCGCAGCCTCTTTTTTGCAACCTGTTGTAAAACATAAAACAAAGAGGCTGTGTCGTAATTAAGGTTTTACGGCGCAGCCTCTTTTTATATCAGTATTATTATTGGCGGCCGAAGATGGCGTTGTGCCGGCTGAGAAGGTTGAGGAATCGGAGGTCGTCGCGCAGCGGGCCGACGTTCAGGTCCGCTTCGGACTGTTCTGTCCAGTTATGGTAGTCGGCATAGCCGAGGTCAAGCGAGCGGGCGGCGCACTGCATGGCGCGTTCGTTGTCGCCGAGCTGTGCGAAGATGCACGCGGCATAGTAGTTCACCAGACCGTCGTGGTCGGTGACGGTGGTTAGGATGTTTTCTATCCAGCGGCGCGCCTCGTCGGGGCGATCGAGGGCAATGAGTGCAAAACCTTTGAGGGAGTTGACGTTGTCGAGGTCGAAAGCATCGATGTCGGCGGCGGTGGTGTAGAACTGTCGGGCGCCGGAGGCGTTGTTGAGGTTGTTCTGTGCTACCCAGCCGCGAAGAATGGGGTACCGCGGGTTTTCGGCGTTTACCATCATGGCCTCGCCGAGGAGCGATGAGGCCTGGTCGTATTCTCCGGTAGCGGCGCGTGCCAATGCCATTTCTGCAAGGACATCGCCGTCTTCACGGTTTATCACCATGGCGAGTGCCGAGGCTCTGACGGCTTCGTCGTATCGGCCGAGGGCACGCAGTATCCTGGAGCGGAGGGTGAAATAGAGGGCATTGTCGTTAGCCTGCCCCAGAGCATAGTCTATGCTGGCGAGGGCGTCGTTGTATCGGCCGAGAGCGTACTGGCACTCGGCTATCGAGGCGTTGATGCCATGATAGTTGTCGAGATTGTTGTTGACGATGTACTGATAGTCATCGAGGGCGGCGAGGTAGTGGTAATGCCCTTGTGCTATGCGGGCGCGAAGGTAACGGAACATGCCGTTGCGGGGAGCGGCTGTGACGGCGCTGCTAAGGCCCGTCATTGCGGCGGGATAGTTTGTTTCGGCGTAGTCTACGAGTGCTGCCAGCGCGCGGCTGTTGTTTGCGTCGATACTCATGGCGAGCACAAGGTCGTCGACAGCGCCGTTGTGGTCACCCATCATTTTCTTGACCTCGGCACGGCGGATGTATATTTCGGCGCTGTTGGGGTCGGTGTTCACGGCGCGATCCAGCATCTCGGTGGCGATGCCGATATTGTTTTCCTTGACGGCTACGGCGGCGAGGCCCAGATATGGTTCGGCTGAGCGCGGGTTGAGGCGCACCATGCGCTGATAGTCTGTTTTTGCGTCGGCATAGCGGCCGAGGGCGAATTCGGTGTTCGCTTTCTGAAGTATGATGTTGAAGGAATTGGGCTCGAGAACCGCTGCGGCCTCGAGGTCGGCCATGGCGTCGGCGTGGCGCGACAGACTGTTGTTGATTCCGGCGCGGAGCATACGTGCGCGTAACAGGTCGGGCTTGTCCTCGGCGGGAATGTAGCCGAGGGCGGCGTCGACGTCGGCAAGGGCGCGCAGGTATTCGGCGTGGCGATAGTATTCGTCGGCGCGGCTGAGGAGCACGTTGTAATCGGAGGGATTTTCACGCAGTTCCTCTTCGTAGACCTGCAGTACAGCCTGGGTCATGGGATTATGGATGGAGCGCTGTGCCGTGGCGCCGAATGTGCAGGCAACGAGCGCGGCAGCGGCAATGAGGCCGCTCAGTACTTTTTTCATATGCAGTGTGATGTGTTATCAATAGAGTTGACAGCGGCACGCAGCGTGCACAGACGCTCCAGCAGCGGTTCGAGCAGGTCGAGGCGCAGCATGTTCGCGCCGTCGCTCTTGGCTTTGGCGGGTTCGGGGTGCGTTTCAAGGAAGATACCGTCGGCGCCCACAGCCACGGCGGCGCGCGCTATGGTTTCGATGAGTTCGGGACAACCGCCGGTGACGCCCTCGCTCGTGTTGGGCTGTTGGAGGGAGTGTGTGCAGTCAACCACCACGGGCGTCTGGCAGGCCTGATGCATGCGGGGCACGCCGCGGAAGTCAACAACAAGGTCGCCGTAGCCGAACATAGAGCCGCGCTCTGTCACCATCACGGCGTCGTTGCCGGTGGCGCGCACTTTTTCGACGGCGAAACGCATGGCATCGGGCGCCACGAACTGTCCTTTTTTAATATTCACGCACTTGCCGGTGCGTCCGGCGGCAAGCAGGAGGTCGGTCTGCCGGCAAAGGAAGGCCGGTATCTGGAGGATGTCGGCAAAATCGGCGGCCATGGCGGCTTCGTCGGGTGTGTGTATATCGGTAACCACCGGTACGCCCAGTTCGCGGCCTACGGCGGCAAGAATGGTGAGAGCCTCGATATCGCCGATGCCGCGGAACGAGTCCAGTCGGCTGCGGTTTGCTTTGCGGTAGCTGCCCTTGAAGGCAAAGGCTATGCCGAGGCGGTCGCAGGCGGCCTTGATGGCCCGACCGGTGACGAAGGCCATTTCCTCGTTTTCTATCACGCAGGGACCCGCCAACAGAAAGAAGTTGTCGGCGCTCTGCAGGTAAGACATAGTATTCATATGTTGGTACGTATCATATTGACAATATGGAAGGTATCGATGGCCGTAAGGGCTGCCGTCTCGGTGCGCAGGCGGTTGTCGCCCAGTGTGACGGGGATGTATCCTGCCGCTACGGCAGCGGTGATTTCGGCAGGGGAGAAGTCGCCTTCGGGGCCGATGAGCACACGGACGTCGCCGCCGGTGTATTCGCGGGCGAGCAGTCGTCGTTCGGTGTCGGCGTCACAGTATCCCACGTATTTAGCGGCATGCCCGCTGTCTTCGTCAAGAAAACGGCTCAGGGGCATGGCCTCGTCGATCTGCGGAAGCACGGCTTTGAGGCTCTGCTTCATGGCAGATACCGCTATTTTTTCGAGGCGCTCGCGCTTGATATCGCGGCGTTCGCTGTGCGTGCATATGACGGGCACAATCCTGTCGATGCCGATTTCAACAAGTTTTTCCACGAGCCACTCCATGCGGTCCATGTTTTTTGTGGGCGCTATGGCCAGGGTGATGTCGGCTGCCCACACTTTCGGAAGCTTCACGCTCTCGATGATTTCCACTGCGGTGTGGCGGGGGTGTGCCGCCGCTATGCGGCAACGATGGAGGCCGCCGGTGCCGTCCACAACCTCGATGATATCGCCCTCGGTGTGGCGGAGGACACGCACGGCATGGCCGCTCTCCGTTTCGGAGAGCAGGCCGCTGTGCGCTATGTCGGGGCTGTAGAAGCGTATCATTGCCGGTCAGATAAGCTCGTTGGTGGTTTTGGCTGCGTCGGCCTTGACGGCGCCGATGTCGGATAATTTCTCTTCCTTGCGGTTCTCCTTGAAAATGAAGAAGAAGAGCACGCCTACCACCAGGGCATATGCGGCGAAAATGAGCCACGACTCGTGCCAGCCCTCGAGCTGTTGATTGAGGGGGAGACCGGGTTCCATGACAAGTCTGTTGACAATGAATTTGCCGGCGACGAAGGTGCCGAGCGAGGCGCCGATACCGTTAGTCATCAGCATGAACAGGCCCTGCGCCGACGAGCGCTGTGCCGGTTCGGTCTTGGAGTCGACATATATGCCGCCGCTGACGTTGAAGAAGTCGAATGCCACGCCGTAGACAATGCACGATAGGAACAGCCACATAACGCCGGGGAAGTTGGTGTCGCCGATGCCGAAGAAGCCGAAGCGGAGCACCCAGGCTACCATGGCCATGAGCATCACGCCCTTGATGCCGAATTTACGCAGGAAGAAGGGGATCAGGAGTATGCACATTGCCTCGGCGCACTGCGAGACGGAAATCAGGAAGGTGCTGTTGCGGGCAAACCAGCCGTCGAGGAAGCCGTGTTCGTATTGAGGGAGGTTGCCGAAGAACTTGATGAAGTCGGAACCATAGGCATTGGTGATCTGGAGCGATACGCCTAAAAGCATGCTGAAGATGAAGAAAATCGCCATTTCGCGGCGCTTGAACAGCCGGAAGGCCTTGAGGCCGAACGCATCGGCCAGGCTCTTGTTCTCGCCTTTTCGCACGGGGCATTCCGGGAGGCTCAGGCAGTAGGCCGCCAGCACGAGCGACAGGGCGCCGGAGAAAATCCACTGCCAGTGGGTGAACTGTATGGGTGCGCCGCCTATCGACACGAAGTTGACAAACCATTCCGAGAATATGAAACCCACGGTGCCGAGGGTGCGGATGGGGGGAAAGTCCTTGACGGTGCTGAGACCGTTTTTCTCCAGCGCATTGAATGCCACGGAGTTCGACAAGCCTATGGTGGGCATGAAGAATGCCACCGACAGGGTGTAGAAGGTGAATATGACATTGAACGACACTGCTCCCGTGGCCTCGATTTCGCGGCCGGCGGCTATGCCGGCAGCTATCATGAAACCGCCGGCAAGGATGTGGCAGAGCGTCATGGTTTTCTGTGCCGGTATCCAGCGGTCGGCAACGATGCCTATGAGCGCGGGCATGAAGATCGACACCAGACCCTGCACGGTGTAGAACCAGAAAATTTCTTTACCTAAGCCATGGCTGCCCAGAAACTGACCCATGGAAATTAGGTAAGCTCCCCAGACGGCAAACTCCAGGAAGTTCATGGCTGCCAGGCGTGTCTTGATTTTGCTGTTTTTCATTTTCAGTATTTGAAGATTTTAGAAATCATGGTTATAAACCCGCGCTACTGTCGCTGTCGGGGTCTTCGCCGCGTTTGCGGCGCAATATTCTGTTTATTTTGTCGGCTTCCTCGTAGTCCTCGTTCTCGATGAGTTCTGCCAGAGTGTTCTCCAGTTGCTCGATGGTGAAATTTTCGGGTCTGGGATCGTCGTGATAACCGCGTGAGGGGTGATGTAAGGTGTTGGCGCCGTCATCCTCGTCGTCGATGGCGGAAGTGTCGCCGGCGCCGGCTTCCTCGTCGATTTCAGCAGCCGGTGTTATCATGTTGTCATCGATGACAAAGCCGGTGGCGCGGATAATGGACTCGGTAGTGACTATCGGCGTGCCCGTGCGCATGGCTATGGCAACGGCATCGGAGGTGCGGGCGTCCATGGTGACGGTGCGTCCGTCGCCGTCGCTGAACGTGAGCTGACTGTAGAAGATGCCATCCTCGAAGCGGCTGATAAACACGCTTTTGAGACGCACGCCATAGGCATGGGCGAACGATACGAACAGGTCGTGGGTCAGCGGGCGGGCCGTGCGTATGCCTTCCAGGGCAATGGCTATGCTCTGGGCCTCGCCCTCGCCGATGATCACGGGTATTCGGCGCGGGCCGTTGTCCTCGGCAAGTACGAGAGCGTAGGCACCGCTCTGCAACTGGCTGCACGAGAGGCCCATCACGTGGAGGCTTACTTGTTTTTCGTCGTTATTCATGGTATCAGTCAGTGAGAGAGTTGCCTATTGAGCCGCCGCTGATAATTCCCGAACCATAGCACAGGCGGCAGTCAGGCGAATAGAGGGCGGCAAACTGCCCCGGGGCTATGCCCTGGACGTCGCGGTCCGAATAAATCATATATTCGCCGGGCGCGTCAAGGCGGACTATTCGGCCCGGAATGAAATCAGGGGTATGGCGGTTTTTGAAGCGTACTTCCACGCCGTCGCCGTCGATGGCGGGAGTGTCGGCCCACGGGTCGGCGGTTATGAACTGTGTTTCGGCGATATGCAGGCGCCGGCCGTACTGTTTGTCGGTATCGTATCCGCGCGATACGAAGAGGACGTTGTCGTCCACGTTCTTGCGCACCACAAACCAGGGACCACCGCTGAGGCCCAGCCCCTTGCGTTGGCCTATGGTGTGGAACCAGTATCCCTTGTGCCTGCCGAGAAGGCGCCCGGTCTCCAGTTCGACAATATCGCCGGGCTTTTCGCCCAGATGCCGGCGCAGGAAGTCGTTGTAATTGATTTTGCCGAGGAAGCATATGCCTTGAGAGTCGCGTCGCTGAGCGTTGGGCAACTTTATGCCGGCGGCGATGGCGCGTACTTCGCTCTTGGGGATGTCGCCCAGCGGGAAGGTGAGGTGAGCAAGCTGCCGTCCTGTTATCCGTGCCAGAAAATCGGTCTGATCCTTCACGGGGTCCACAGCGGTGGCCAGCCATTTGCGACCGTCGGGGTCGAACCATGTGGAGGCATAATGGCCGGTGGCCGTGCGGTCGAAATCCTTGCCCCAGCGCTCCTCGAAGTAGCCGAATTTGATAATGGAGTTGCACATTATGTCGGGGTTGGGCGTCAAGCCGGCCTTGACGGTGCGCAGTGCATAGGCCATGACGTTGTCCCAGTATTCGTTGTGGAGCGACACTACTTCGAGCGGCAGACCGTAGCGGCGGGCGATGAGTGTGCAGATCTCTATGTCTTCGTCGGCGGCACAGTCACCGCCGTCGCCGTCGAGACCGATACGGATATAGAACAGATGGGGGCTGTCGCCTTGCTCCACAAGGCGATGGAGGGCGACGGCGCTGTCTACGCCGCCCGACAGGAGCATGGCTGTGGTGCCGGCGCTCATTGTTCGGTGGTTGTGGCGCGCGTGTTCGCTACGCGGAAGGCACCGAGCAGGTAGTCGAGGTCGAGGTCCTTGGCGAGCATCTTGTGGCGCGAATTCAGAAAATAGAACGATGGCGATGTGCGCAGATCGAACCACATGTCGGCGTCCTCCATTGCTCCGACTGCCCAGTTTGCGGGGTAGTGGGCGGCGGTGGATTTCCACTGGTCGTCGGCTTCGCCGGGATAGAGGCAGACTATGGCGAGTTCGCCGCGGCGTATAAGCTCGTTGGCGTTATAGTCGGCGGCCAGGCGCACGCGGGCCATATTGCAGTCGCTGCAGTCGGGGTCGTTGAAGAACAGGAGCACCGAGGCACCGGTAATTTCCGAGAGGCGGCCGGTGGTGCCGTCGGGGCGCACAAATTCGAAGTCGCGCACGTTGGCGCCTATTCGGCTGTTGTCGATAATCTGTAGCTGAGCCTGATAGCGGGCCTTGTCGGCGTTATTTATCTTTCGGTGCGATGCCGCCGCTGCCGCAAAGGGTCGGTATACTTCGTCGGAGCGTATCTCGGCAGTGTCACTGAATAGCCATTCTTCGGCGATGCCGGCAAGAGCGAGGGTCTCATTGCCTTTCTTGGCGAAACGGGCAAGTAATTTGTCGATTGATGAAAAAACGGTGTCGGCGCTGGCATGCTGCATGATATAGAACCAGTCGCCCATGGCGCGGTGAAGCCTCTGCGGATTGCGGAATGCTGTTCCGAAGTTGCAGCGGTCCCAGAAACGGCTGACTATGAAGTCGCAGCGTGGCTGCAGGGCCACCATGGTGTCGGGCGGCGTGGGGTAGGGGAAGAGGGGCTCTTCGCTGTCGGCGGCATAGCAGCTGCCGAGCATCGATGCTGCCACGGCAGCTATGACGAGCAGGTATCTGAGGTAACTTTTCATCGCTTAAAACAAATTAAGCACAAATTTAGGCAAAAATCCTGAAATTTGTGCATTAAGAGAATAAAAAACTGTGAGGAAATCAGCTGGAAAGATTCCAATAAGAAGTGCAACGGTTATTCTCCTCACTCCTCCTCAGGGGAAGGCCGCGCGCCGAGGGGGCTGAGCAAGCCCCCGTTGAGCGCATCAGCGACAGAGGTAATCTTTCGTCAGATTCAGTCTGCGACA
>JAGATX010000024.1 GCA_017621055.1 Muribaculaceae bacterium
CCGGTTGCCGAAACGGCTAATGGCTTCGTCCCAGGTATATTCACCTGACTCGTGGTTCAGCGCGAGGATAAATTCCTGGCCGTCTTTCTTTATCACCACACCGACTTTGCTGCATTCGCTCTTTTGGGCGTTACTTAGGCTGCTCCAATCAGACTGCGAGAAGTAATATTGGTTGCCGCCTCGGTTAACGGCGAGGTAGAGGTTGCGCGGGGTGCGGTGGTTATGCCAGACTTGCCGGCGCTGTTCTTCCTCACGGCGCTGGCGCTCGGCCTCTTCCTGACGCTGACGCTCCTGCTCGGCGAGGCGCTGGCGCTCGGCCTCGGCGGCGCTGTTGTCGACGGCGACGGGGTCGGTTTCGAGGGTTTGGGCGATGGCGAGAGTGTCGGCGGGCGAGGGGAGTGGTTGCGGGTTGTTGCCGCTGCGGAAAGCGAAGTAAGCGCCGATGCCGATGGCCACCGCCGCGAGGGCGATGAGGATTATGGGAAGGCTATTATTAATCCCCGGCTTTCGCCAGGACGATGCCAGGCGGGTGGCGCCTGTGGAGTTGACAGGCGAAGGGCCGGCGGTTGAATACTGCCTTTCCACTGGGCGGGTGTCGTTGGAGGACACCATGCGGGGCGATGGGGAGGTTGGAAACCGCAAAGCGCTTTCCTTGGAAAGAAACCTCCCCTCCACCGGGCGGGTCGCGCTGTCTGTCAGGATGTTAGCCAGGGCACTGGCGTCGGGGAGGCGGTTTGCGGGGTCGGCGAGGGCGCCGCGCAGGGCTTCGCGCAGGGGCTCGCTGATGTTCATGCTGTCGACGTAACGGAGACGGTCGCCGACGCTCCATTCCGTGCTCTTGGGGGGCGTCTGGCCGGTGAGGCATGCTATCATGGTGGCGCCGAGTGAGTAGACATCGGCCGACGGCGTGAACGTCGTAATGCCTGAATATTGCTCGGCGGGCGAATAGCCGTCGGAGCACGCCAGGGTGTTGATGGTTGATGTGGCGCGGCCCTGCTCGTCGTAGTGCTTGCTCAGGCCGAAATCGATAAGCACGGGCCTTACGCCGGCGCCCTCGGTGGCCAGCATGATGTTCTGCGGCTTGATGTCGAGGTGCGTCAGACGATTGGCGTGAAGATATGCCACAGCCTCGATGATGGGTTGCATAAGGGCGAGCATATCGCCCTCGGCCATACCCCGGCCGGCCACGGCATCCCACAGCGAACTGCCCTCGAGATACTCCATCACGTAGTAAGCGGTGCCGTTAGCCTCGAACACCTCGTTGACCTTGACGATGGCCTTCTGCCCGGCGCTGACGCTCTGCAGGCGGCGTGCCTCGCCGAGGAAATCGCGCAGCGAGTCGGCCACCACCTTGCGGGAGCGCACGGTGCCGGGGGTGGTGACGCGCAGGGTCGACGCCTCGCGCTCGTTATGGTCGGCAAGGAAATGCTCCTTGACGGCCACGCGCGTGGTTACGCGCATATTGCCGAGCACCACCTCGGTGAGAGCCATGTATGTGATGCCGAAACCGCCGGCGCCGATCACGCTTGCGATGGTATATTGCCGCGAACCGGTGAGAACGGTGCCGGCAGGAAGGCAGGGGATGTCGTTATCGATCATCTTGATATGGGTATTTTGCGTTTGTTTGCAAAAATAGTCATTATTTCAGAAACCGGGCGACCCAGCCGCCGCTTTTTGTGCGAAACCCCCGAAAAAAATGACGGACTCCGCGGATTTTTGGGCGAACTTTGAATGTCGAGAGGGCGACCGGGAGCCCGGAGGGCTCTTTTTCACAACGCCGTGACGCGGCGGACGCGGCAGGAGTCGGTTTTGGCGGTGACATACACGCTGTTGTCATCGGAAATCACGCACCACGCCGACGAGGCGAAGACCTCGCTGGGCGTGCGCGTCCAGTACCAGTAGAACCGGCGCGGGTCATCGTCGGGATAACGCGCATCCACATCGGCGAGGGCCGGCATAGTGCCCCCGAAGGCGCGCACCGCCGCCTGCAGGTCGCCGCGGCAGTTTATCCAAGCCTCGGCCTGAGCTTTTGTGGGCAGACTGTCGCCGAAGCGGCTCATGGCTTCGGGCCAGGTGTAAAATCCCGGTTCCTCGTCGAGGGCGACGATAAAACGGTTGCGGCGCGCAACGACCACCACACCGAGTTTGCGGCACGCCTGCCGTTCTGCCGGCGAAAGCGCCTCCCACTCGCCGTGGGTGAAGTAATAGCGGACGCCGTCGCGCTCCACCGCCAGCGACATGTTGCGCGGCTGCCGTCGGTCGGACCATGTGCGAGCGCGGCCTGTGCGGGCAGGGGTAGCCGCCGGCACGTCGGTATCAGTGGCGGCCGGCAGCGTCTCGTCTTCGGGAGCCGATGTGGCGGCAACGGGCGCGGCGGCCGCTGCAACCTCCTCTTGTGTGCCGGCGAGCGCTCGGCGCATCACAAAAAATGTGACGGTCCCCAGGGCCAACGCCGCCACGGCGGCGAGGACTGCCCACAGCGCCGTTCGGCGCCGCGGCGCGCTGTTTTCCGGCACAAAAGGCGGCGGCACAGGAGGGAGCATAGGCTGCGTGGATGTCGTTCTTTCGGTTTCCAGAACCGATATCCGCTGCGTTGGCGCGCCATCGCTGCCCGGAAGGACGCCGAGGAAAGTGCCCGCATCGGCATATCGGCCGGAGAGCTCCATGAGAGCGCCTTCGAGTGCCGTGCGCAACTCCGCGCTCACCGGCAGAGTGGCGATATAATTCAGGCGGCGACTCACCAGCCACTCGGTGCTCTTCGGCGGCCGTTGCCCGGTGATGCAGGCTATCATCGTGGCGCCTAAGGCATAGACGTCGGCCGCCGGTGTAAAGGTTGTAAGACCGGAGTATTGCTCGGCCGGCGAATAGCCCTCGGAAGTGGCATGGGTATCGAGCCTGGAGGTGGCGCGGCCGTCGGCATCGTAGTGCTTGCACAGACCGAAGTCTATGAGCACCGGACGCAGCCGGCCGCCCTCGGTATCGAGCATGATGTTCTGCGGCTTGATATCGAGATGCGTCAGACGGTGGAGGTGCAGATAAGCCACGGTATCGACTATGGGGCGCATCACCGTCAGCACGTCGGCCTCTGCCATCCCCCGGCCGGCCACAGCATCCCACAGCGAGCTGCCTTCGATGTACTCCATCACGTAGTAGCCCGTGCCGTTGGCCTCGAAAACCTCGTTGACCTTCACTATCGAGGGATGGCCGCTGCCTATAGTCTGGAGGCGGCGCGCCTCGTGCAGAAAGGCATGCAGCGAGTCGGCCACGAGAGTACGCGAAAACGAAGTGCCGGGTGACACGACGCCTATGCCGTCGGCAGAACGCTCGTTGTGCCCGTCGACAAAGTGCTCCTTTATTGCCACGCGCGCCTCTATATGCTCGCCGTCGGTGCCGATGTCAGTCACCGCAAGATATGTTATTCCGAAGCCGCCGGCGCCAAGCACCCGTTCGATGGTGTACCGCTGGCGCCCCTCGAGCACCGTGCCTGCCGCAAGGGCGTATGGATTGTCTTGGTTCATGGTATTCTATGTTTTTGCAAAAGTAATCAATAATTCACAAAAAGCGGCAATTCGGGCGCAAAAAACCACGCGATGCCGCAAAAACGGCACAAAAAAACGGCACAAAAGCCCCGCAAAAATGCCGTCAGCGGAAAGTCACCAGCTTGTTGTAGATAAAATTGGCCAGGGTGTAGACAATGTTGCCGATCAGGGTTGCCACGGCATAGCCCGTGAACACAATGCCGTGCACGCAGAAAGTGAGGCTGCCCAGCGCCGAGCCGGTGAGCATCCACACGGCCCACAGCTGCAGCAGATAGCACACGCCGAAGCCCACCGCGAAACGCACGGCCTCGCCGCGATAGCCGCCATGGCTGCGGAAGGTCCACAATTTATTGAAGACAAACGAGTTGACCAACCCGGCGAAATACCCCAATATATTGGACAGATACTCGTTGAGTCCTACCACGGCGCTGCACAGGTATATAACCGCGAAAGTGACGGCGGTGTTGAGTACCCCCACGGCGCAATAACGCGCGAACTGCCGCAGATGAGCGCGGCGAAGTCGTGCAGCCCCGGCTCTCATTTCTTATGTTTACGCCGGGTGTCGGCGGGGAGGTCGGATTCGTCGATCTGCAGGATGGGCAGGCTCCAGTTCCAGTGCACCGCCGCCACGCGCAGGCCTATCACCGTGACGGCGCACGCTATCTGGGGCACCACCACCGGCAGCGCCGAAAGGCTTGTCAGCCAGTATACCACGCCACCGGCGAGGCATGCCGTGGCGTAGATGTCCTTGCGGAAAAACAGCGGCTCGTCGTTGATGAGGATGTCGCGCGCCACACCGCCGAAAGAGCCGGTGATTATACCCATCACCACCGCCACCCACATGGGATAGCCCTCGGCGAGGGTCTTCTCTACGCCCACCACCACGAAGAGCGCCAGGCCGATGGCATCGAAAATGAACACCGTGCGCATGCCCCGCACCAGCACCTTGCGGAACACTATCACCACCACCAGCGATATGAACGTGACGGCCACGAACGACACCGACTGCATCCAGAAAACGGGGATATCCAGCAGGATATCGCGCACGGTACCGCCGCCGATGGCCGTGACCAGACCGACCACGTAGGCGCCGAACCAGTCGAAGCGCTTGGCGGCGGCAAGGCGTATGCCCGAGATGGCGAAGGCCACCGTGCCGAGCATCTCGATGATGAATATGAACAGGTTGTCGTTGCCCATAGTTACCGGTGCCGGAGGGCTTATTCTTTGCTGCCGTTGGCCACGGCCGCCTTTTTCGCCGCCTTAGCGACCTCTTTGGCCTCGCGCTCATGGTAGCGGCATAGGTCGGCGATAAAACAGGCGCCGCAGTCGGGGCGCCGCGCCTTGCACACATAGCGGCCGTGCAGTATCAGCCAATGGTGGGCCAGTCCAAGCCGCTCCCGGGGTATACCGGCGGTGAGGCGCCGCTCCGTCTCGAGCGGCGAACGGCTGCCGGTGGTGAGCCCCAGACGCTCGGCAACGCG
This sequence comes from Muribaculaceae bacterium, assembly GCA_017621055.1. GTDB lineage: Bacteria > Bacteroidota > Bacteroidia > Bacteroidales > Muribaculaceae > CAG-873. The sequence goes on from JAGATX010000024.1 coordinate 5,021, forward strand.
GAACACATGGGTATCGACGGCCATGGCCGCCTGGCCGAACACCACCGAGAGCATCACGTTGGCGGTCTTGCGCCCTACCCCCGGCAGCGTCAGCAGCGACTCCATGTCGGCGGGAACTTCGCCGCCGTAGTCGGCAACGAGACGCTCGGCCATGCCCTTGAGGGCCTTGCTCTTGTTGTTGGGATACGATACGGACCGGATGTACTCGAAAATATCGTCGACCTCGGCGGCGGCAAGCGCGCGCGGCGTGGGGAAGGCCGCGAAGAGTGCCGGCGTGACCATATTCACCCTTTTGTCGGTGCACTGCGCCGACAGGATCACGGCCACCAGCAGCTGGAACGGGCTGGCGAACTCCAGCTCGGTCTGCGCCTGCGGCATATGCGCCGCAAAACGCTCCACTATTGCCGAATATCGTTCCTTAACCTTCATTGCAGCGCCTTGAGCATCTTTACCGTCAGCGAATATGTCAGCGCGCAGCCGGCCAGCGACCCTATCACCGTCGCACCACCGTAGAACAGCGCCTGTGCCGCACTCTGCCGAAGCAGCAGGATGAAATCGAGCGAAAACGCCGAGAAGGTGGTGTAGCCGCCAAGAAAGCCGCCGATCACCAGAACGTATACCCAACGGTGGGCGCCGAAGGTGGTGAGAAACGCCCATATCGCCCCGATGAGCATACAGCCCGAAATGTTGATGGCCAAGGTGTAATAAAACTTGTCATCGCCGAAAAACGGCAGGTTCTGGATGCGGTAGCGGAGCATGGCGCCGATGGCACCGCCCACGCCCACAAGCACAAACTGCCAGAACATGGGGATGTCGGGCGGCAGTACTATGGCGTCGCCGTTATCGGGCAGCAGTGAATTCTTCAAGGAAGCGGATATCGTTTTCGGAGAACAACCGCAGGTCGTTCACCCGATATTTGAGATTGGTGATGCGCTCTATGCCCATACCTAAGGCAAAGCCCGTGTATTCGTGGGAATCAATGCCGCAGGCCTCAAGTACAGCGGGGTCTACCATGCCGCAGCCAAGAATTTCCACCCACCCGGTGCCTTTGCAGAACGAGCACCCCTTGCCGCCGCACAGTCCGCAGCTGATATCCATCTCGGCCGACGGCTCAGTGAACGGAAAATAGCTCGGGCGAAGGCGTATCTGTGTCTCAGGGCCGAACATCTCCCGGGCGAAGTAGAGGAGGGCCTGGCGCAGGTCGGCGAACGTCACGTTGCGGTCCACATACAGAGCCTCAACCTGGTGGAAGAAGCAGTGGGCACGCGCCGAGATGGCCTCGTTGCGATACACGCGGCCCGGGCAGATGATGCGGATTGGGGGCTTGCTGCCTACCATTGTGCGTGTCTGCACGCTCGACGTATGCGTGCGCAGAAGCACGTCCGGCCGACGGTTGATGAAGAAGGTGTCCTGCATATCGCGGGCAGGATGGTCCGGCGCGAAATTAAGGCTCTCGAACACATGCCAGTCGTCCTCTATCTCGGGACCCTCGGCAATGGTGAAGCCCAGACGGCGGAATATGTCCACAATCTGCTCGCGGACAAGGCTCAGAGGATGGCGCGTGCCAAGAGCCATGGGTGCCGGCGTGCGGCTCAGATCCTCGAGGGCCGCAGTGGCGCTGCAGCCGAGGCCGTCGCGCAATTCGGCAAGGCGTTCCTGCGCATAGCTCTTCAGCTCGTTGAGGGCCTGGCCGATCTCGCGCTTCTGCTCGGCCGGCACGCTGCGGAAATCGTTCATCAGCGCGCTGATAAGACCCTTCTTGCTCAGGTATTTGATGCGGAGAGCCTCTACCTCCTCGGCGCTCGCGGCGCTCGCGGCGGCGATCTCCTCGCGTAGTGTCTGTATCTTTGTTTTCATCGATGATTGTTTTTGCAGCGCAAAGTTAACCAAAATCCACGAAAATTCAAAAACTACATCCACCGACGGCTATTAGACCACGACAAAAGGCTCGATGTCCTGACCGACAAGGTCGATTTCCTACTCCGCACCTCGTTGCCTCCGTGCGAGGGTGTACTCAATAAAATCTGACATCCGCTCAATAAAAAAAGCACCCGTTTTCGCACATTCGGGTGCAAAATCGGGTACTTATTCGCTTTATTGCTGATAATCAGCGTTACGAGCGGAGAGACAGGCTCTCGAACTTATACTTTCACAGAATATCATAAAACTGCAAACGACTGATAATCAAGTGTAAATTACAATATAGAGTAAAAGTAAATGTTTCTAAATGTCTTTTGCTATCTCAATAATTGGGTGTATATTTGGGTGTA
>JAGATX010000025.1 GCA_017621055.1 Muribaculaceae bacterium
AAAACATATTTGTCCTTATTCATAACAGTCTGATTCAGACTGCAAAAGTAATTTCAAATCGTTGCGCCTCAAAATCTCTTATAAGAGATTGAATTTCAATAATTTCAAGGCACTCTTATGATTTTTTAGTGGACACTAATGATAACAAGGCAATTTTTGAGCATGTAGGCGCCGCGAATGTCGCGAAATCAGCCACTTTCAGGCAAAATACCCAAAAATATTTGTATATGTGAAATATAGTGCATACCTTTACGCTTTCTCCGCGAACACACTGCATCATTAACATTATGCTGAGATTTGACGACGTAAGTTTTGGATATAGCCCCAAGAACCCTGTATTCAGCGCCATAAACCTTGAGTATGACGAGGGCGTGCACCTGCTCCTCGGCCCCAACGGCTCAGGCAAAACCACCTTGCTCCACCTCGCCGCAGGGCTGCTTTGTCCCCAAGCTGGCTATGTAGATTTCGATGGCTGCAAGCCGTTTGCGCGTCGACCGTCGTTCCTGTCGAAATGTTTTTTACTGGAGGAAAATTTCCAGTCACCGTTCGAAACTCCCGCCGAACTCGCCACAAGAGTTGGCATTTTCTATCCCTCTTTCTCCGCCGGGATGCTAAGGAGCTACCTCGAATATATGAATCTCGGCATGAACATGCCTTTGCGCCATATGTCGCTTGGCATGGGCCGCAAGGCAAACGCAGCATTCGCCCTCGCTGTGAACCCGGACCTACTCATGCTCGACGAACCGGCAAACGGTATGGACATCGCTGCCCGCCACCAGTTCCAGGAACTTATGACCAGCCAAACGCGCGCAGGCCAGACGGTGATAGTCTCCACTCATTCCGTGCAGGATTTTGCCCCGCTCTATAATACTGTCACCATTCTAACAGCCGGTAACGTGCCGTATAAGTTCGACGTAAACCTCATCGCCGAGCGCCTCGCCTTTATCATCGCTCCGACGGTTCCTGCGGAGGCTGTATATGCCGACAACTTCGGTGGAATCTACCGCTCCATAGTGCCGGCAACAGACATCCGCACCGATGTAAACTTCGACATTCTCTACTGCGCCATGATCAGCGACAGCGCACCATTTGTACTAAATCTGCTTAACCAATGATAGAACTTTCCGATACCTTTTCCACGGCGCGCCTGGGGCTCTTGTGGAACTACTATTCCCGCTGGATATATCGGCAGGCATTGATCTATGGTGTTATCATCACGATGGTATATGTTGTGTCGTTGATGTCATCCTATTATGTTTTTCTTTTCTGGTTCGTGTCGGGCACCGGACAATCAATCCTCTGGTTGTTGTTTTATGTGGGTGCCATAGTTTTCGCCGTTCCCGACAATCGTCAGATCGAGATTATGCTCCCGACATCGGTGACCGAAAAAGCCACGTTCTATCTTGGCTATACTTTTGTTGTAGTTCCGGCTTTCATTGCGGCGATATGGTGGAGCTGCATAGGTATAGGATGCATTTTATCCGATAACGGCAATATTCAGGCTCTTTATAGCGAGGTGTATTCGCTTTCGCGTATATTGGCTATATTCGAAATCAATGGCACGATATCTTGTCTCCGGGATATATTGTCATCCCTCATCATCCCGGCTACCGTTCTCTATTGTATCATAAATGCGCGTCGCCAGCGCATGCTACGGGGCTTCTGCGGCATAGCAATAGCTTATATGGCCAAAATAGCGATTTCAACAGTACTGATAATCATCTTTTTAATACCGTTTGCTCTATTAGATCAGCCGGAACCCGGTGAACAAGCGAACATTTTCACCGATTTCAGTTTTTGCATAATTCTTGCCATTTATTCATCGTCTTTTTTTGATTTCGTACTCGCCGTCGTCATGATGGTTCTCACAGTGAAGAAACTGGGCGTACGCACTGCCTGACATTTTTCTGGTGCATTTCGGCGCCCTTTTCGGCGCATTTCCGCATTTTTTTATTGTTTTCCGCATTTTTTTCGCAAAAAAATTTGCACAGTATGAAAATTGTGCATACTTTTGCAGTGTTGTAGTTGTGTACAACACTAAAGAAGTGCAAACCCCTCTTTCAATTATCTTAAAATGGAAGAATTTTTCTCGGCCATACTCGTGGTTCTCGTAGTGATTTTAATGCTGTAAGATCATGCTCAGATTCAATGACGTAAATTTTGAATACCGGCGCAATGCACCGATATTTACCGACATAAACCTCGAGTACGGCGAGGGCGTGCACCTGTTGCTCGGCCCCAACGGTTCAGGAAAGACCACCCTGCTCCACCTTGCCGCCGGTCTTCGGCGCCCTACTGCCGGGTACATCGATTTCAACGGCGAAATTCCAAGCCGTCGGCAGCCGTCGTTTCTCGGTTGCTGCTTCATCCTCGAAGAGAGCTTCGATTCTCCTTTCGCCACACCATCCCTCCTGGGGTCGCGATTGGGTGCTTTCTACCCTGGATTCACGTCCGATAGATTGCGGGCAAACCTCGAGGCGCTGGGGCTTGAGCCGGATCTTCGCTTCCGTCGTATGTCGCTGGGAATGCGCCGAAAAGCCAACACGGCCTTCGCCCTTGCCACCGACACCGACCTCATTCTCCTCGACGAGCCCGCCAACGGCATGGACATCGCGGCCCGCCACGCCCTGCGCTCCCTCATGAGCCGCGAAGTGCGCCCCGGTCAGACAATCCTGGTGGCAACGCATACTGTGGCCGACCTCGAGACCCTTTACGACAGCGTAACGGTATTCACCGCCGGCAACAAACCGTACAAATACGATGTATCGCGCATAGCAGAGCGTCTTGCCTTTATCAACAGCGCGAACGTGCCGGTAGAAGCTCTCTATTCTGAGCCTTACGGCGCCGGCTACCGATGCATAGTGCCGGCCGGCGACATGGAGACCGACGTAGACTTCGATATTTTCTACTGTGCAATGGTTAGCCCGTATGCCGAGCCGATAATAAACCTCCTCAACAACTGAACGAACGCCATGAATAAATTGTCCAATTCCTTCTCAGTGTCGCGGATAGCTCTTATGTGGCAGTACTATTCGCGTTGGATTTATATTCAAGCCATCATCTATGCCGCCATAACAGTGCTGGTGTATCTCGTCAGCCTGTGGGCCTCCGAAAGCGAAATATTCTTCCTCCTTTTAGGGAGCACAGGCCAGTCGTTGCTCGGCATTCTTTTCTACCTCGGCGCCATTATTTTCGCCATTCCCGTCAATCGGCAGGCCGAAATAATGTTGCCGTCTTCCGTGGCTGAAAAATCCACATTCTATCTTGGCTACACGTTTGTTGCTGTACCCCTCTTCCTGTTGGCAGTATGGGCTCTGTGCAATGGCATAGGCTCGATCTTCTCGCCTAACGGCAACGTGCAGGCACTATATAACGGCATGCTCTCCGAAATAACTCAGTTATCAGGTATGCCTGTCGCCTCTTCCCTTCTCAGTTTCAACAATATAGTCAGCGCCATGCTCATTGCCTCCGGTACCCTCTTTGCCGTCCTGACCGCGCACCGTCAGCGTCTGCTGTTGGGTATCGCCGGCGCTGCCGCCGCTTATTTTGTCGAGACGATTATCACACTTGCGGCCCTGGCCATAGCACTGGTGCCCGTATTCCGTGAGATAGTCGCAAATCCCGCTGTCGCATCAAACCTCAACGAGGAAGTCCCCGCAAAAATACTGTCGTCGCTACCGTATGCTTCGGTCATCACTGCCGCCCTCGTTGTTATTGTTGTGATATTTATCGTGCGCACACTGCGGGGCCGCACAGCCTGAGCCATGGAGTTCGCAAATAACCGACCGATTTACCGTCAGATTGTGGAGTATGCCTTTGCCCGCATACTCGACGGCCAGTGGATGCCCGACAGCCGCGTGCCTTCAGTGCGCGAACTTGCAACCTCCATGGCCGTGAATTCACACACCGTGCTCAAGGCCTACGACGAACTTCAGCGCCTCGGCATAATCAGCCCGCGCCGCGGTATGGGTTTCTTCCTCGAGCCCGATGCCCGCCGCAAAATCCTTGAGGAAGAACGGCGTGAATTCTTCGACGTCACCCTCCGAAGCCTCTTCGACCGTATGGACAGCCTCGGAATTGGTGTCGAGGATGTGGTGCAGTGTTATCTCGCCCGCAACAACGGGTAGGCCGCATACTATTGCTTATTCATCTTCTCGATGACGTCGACAAACGATTTTGGAAGACGGACATTGTAGAGGCCGAGGGCGTCGGCAAACAGCGGCGCTATCTCCTCGTCGGTGAAGCCCGCGATGCCGCATCCTATGCGAGTTACATAGAATGTTGTCTGATCCCATTCGCGGGCAAGGGCTATGAAATCGTCGACATACGGTTTGATGGTTTCTACACCACCCTGCATCGTAGGTATGGCATAGGACTGTCCCTGCATACCCACGCCCTGACCCATGATTGCGCCGAACCGCTCGACGGCAGTTCGTGCAGCGCCTCCGGCATGAATACCGGCCAGATTGCTGCCGAAAACAAATACTTCATCCTCGCCAAGCGAGGTTATATTATCCGGTGTATATCTCATTTGCATAATTTAGATTGCAAAGTTAACGTTTTTGTTTATAATAATGTTTTGTTCGCAACATTATTTATGCAGAAGCGATATGAAACCTCGCACGGCACAAAACCCACATGCGCCGCCGCGTTTCACCCGGTGAAATATTTTTGGAACTTGCGGCGGAATTGTTTATATTTGCCATCGCAACATAAAAAATCCCCCAAAAATGAAAAAGCATAATTTCTACGCCGGCCCCTCCATTCTGAGTGAATACACCATTCAGAACACCGCCGATGCAATCATCAATTTTGCCGACACAGGCCTGTCGGTTCTCGAAGTGAGCCATCGCAGCAAAGAATTCCAGGCCGTCATCGACGAAGCTACCGCCCTGGTGAAGGAAATCCTCTCCATCCCCGACGGCTTCAGCGTTCTGTGGCTCGGTTCGGGCGCCTCCATGCAGTTCTGCATGATTCCCTATAATTTCCTTGCCCGCAAGGCCTCGTATCTCGACACGGGCACATGGGCGTCGAATGCTATCAAGGAAGCACGCCTCTTCGGCGATGTCGATGTCGTGGCATCGTCGAAAGACGCCGGGTACACCTACATCCCCCGCGACTACGTTGTGCCTGCCGACAGCGACTACTTCCACTATACATCGAACAACACCATCTACGGCACCGAGATACGCCGCGACCCCGATGTACCGTGTCCCCTTATAGCCGACATGAGCTCCGATATTTTCTCCCGTCATATCGACTGGAGCAAATACATCGCCGTATATGCCGGCTCGCAGAAAAACTTGGCGCCTGCCGGCGTTACCCTCGTTATCGTCCGCGACGACGCCCTCGGCAAAGTGAACCGCGCCATCCCCACCATGCTCGACTACCGCACGCACATCAAGAAAGGGTCGATGTTCAACACCCCGCCCGTGCTCCCCATATTCTCGGCACTGCAGACCCTCCGCTACTACAAACAGCTCGGCGGAATCGACGAACTCGAGCGGCGCGACCTCGAAAAAGCCGCAATGCTTTACCGCGCCATCGATGACAGCGAGATGTTCGAGGGTACCGTAACCGACCCCGCCGACCGCTCAATAATGAACGTCACTTTCGTGATGGTTCAAAAATACAAAGAGCTTGAAGCCAAATTCGTGGAATTCTGCTCGGCACGTGGCATCGTCGGCATCAAAGGCCACCGCAGCGTCGGCGGTTTCCGTGCCTCGCTCTATAATGCCCTGCCCCTCGACAGCGTGCGCGTCCTCGTGGAAGCCATGCATGATTTCGAAGCAACTCATCTTCAATAAAAGACAATCGCCATGAACATACTCCTCGCTACCGAGAAGCCCTTCTCGTCGGCTGCCGTCGACGGCATCCGTCGCATCGCGGAAGACGCCGGACACTCTCTCACCGTCCTCGAAAAATACAAAGGCTCCGAACTGGCCGACGCCCTCGCCGAAGCTGACGCCCTGATTGTACGGTCCGATAAAATCGACGCAAAAGCCATTGGCGAGGCCCCGCGCCTCAAAATCATTGTCCGTGCCGGCGCCGGCTACGACAATATCGACCTTGCCGCCGCCACCGCTGCCGGTATAGTGGTTGAGAATACTCCCGGACAGAACTCACGCGCCGTGGCCGAACTTGTTGTCGGCATGGCAATCATGGCCGCCCGAAATAACTACGACGGCACCACCGGAGGCGAGATTTCCAGCAAGCGCCTCGGCCTTCAGGCTTTCGGTCAGGTGAGCCGCAACGTTGCCGAGATAGCCCGCGGCTTCGGCATGGAAATCAGTGCCATCGACCCCTTCTGTCCCGCCGGGGCAATAGAAGAAAAAGGTGTCAAGGCCGTCGAAAAACTCGAAGATCTTTATGCCGGCAACGATATAGTATCGATCCACATACCCGCCACGCCCGCCACACGCGGCTCCATCGGCCACGACCTCATCTGCCGTCTACCCAAGGGCGCCATATTGATCAACACGGCCCGCAAGGAGGTAATCGACGAGGCCGGCCTCGAACAGGCCCTCGCAGAAAGACCCGATATCAAGTACTTTGCTGACGTGAAACCCGATAATGCCACGCGCCTTGCCGAACTATTCGGCAACCGGGTGTTCTTCACTCCCAAGAAGTGCGGTGCGCAGACCCGCGAGGCTAATCTCAATGCCGGCCTTGCCGCCGCCCGCCAGATTGTGGCATTTTTTGCCGACGGGACCGACCGTTTCCGCGTAAACTGATACAACCCTCACAACGGACGGGGAACCCATGCTGCCGGCATCGGGTTCCCCGTCGGTTTATATTTCATCTCGAGGCTGTGATGGCAATGGCGTTCAGCCGGTGCTCCAGCTCGGTGGAACTCAACCGTGTGCTCAGCTTGCCTCGGTGCGCGATGGATATATTGCCTGTCTCCTCCGACACCACGATGGCCACGGCATCGGTGGCCTGCGCTATGCCCAGCGCCGAACGGTGACGCAAACCCAGCGAGCGTGGCACGTCGCTGTCGTGGCTCACCGGAAGTATACAGCCGGCCGACTCCAGCCGCCCTTTGCTCACTATCAAGGCGCCGTCGTGCAAAGGCGAATTTTTAAAGAATATGTTCTCTATAAGTCGGGTGTTGATGTCGGCGTCGATAATATCGCCGCTCTTGGCATAGTTTTCCAGTGATATCGACTGCTCTATCACTATCAAGGCCCCTGTCTTGCTGCGCGACATGCTCATGCAGGCATACACAACAGGTAATATCCAAGCCAGCTGCCGGTTATCGTCTTCACCGCGGTGGTGAAAGAGCTTGCGCATGAAATCCCACCGCCGCTGCGAACCCAGTTCGACGAGAAAACGTTTTATCTGGTCCTGAAAGAGTATGACAAGGATTATCAGACCGATGGCCATGAATTTATCAAGTATGGTGCCTATCAGCCGCATCTGGAAAATCTCAGAGGCGAGAATCCAGACCACTATGAAGGCCAGAACGCCGTAGAAAATGTTGATGGTGCCGCTCTCCTTCATCAGCCGGTAGACATAGTAAAGAAGGACGGCGAAAAGGAGAATGTCGATAATATCTTTTATTCCGAATGAGAACATGGACTCTGTATCTGCGTTTTTCTCCACAAAGATAGGGCAATAATTGCAAACCTACAAATAAAAAAGCGACCGGCAGCTACGCCCGCATGGGGCGGCTGCCGGTCGGCTGTGTATTCGGCGTAAACCGGAAGCGGTCAGAGGAGTTTGCGGTCCTTGGTGTTCTGAAGCTTCTCGGCGTCGTTGAGGTTGTAATAGATGTTCTCCAGATAGTTGAGGATATCCATCACCTCGTTGCCCTCGGGATTGATGCTGTAAGCCTGCTCGAGAATTTCGGCGGCTTGACGGAAGTAGGGATAGATGTTAGCCTCGGCGTAGGGAACATATTCTGCATCGGTGGTAGGTGCTGCGTCGGCGGCGGTGAAGGCCTTGTCACAAAGCATGCGGCCGTAGTTGAAGAGAGCCTGGACATTCTGGCTGTCAAGCTGCATGGCGTGCTCATAGGCTGCCGTTGCGGCTTCCTTATTGTCGTTGTTCTCATAGAGAACGCCCTGTATCACATAGTACTGCGCGTTGTTGGGATTGTCGGCTATGGCCTGATTGATGATACGGAAGGCATTGTCGAAGTCGCGGGCCTGAAGATAGTGGTTGATGATCTGACCCATGTACATGTTGTCCTCGGAGCCGTACATCGGCAGAGCCTCTTCGGCAAGCGCAAGGAGGGTGTCGTTCTTGCCGGCCAGCTGGGCCACGGCGATGGCGTAGTCGTAGAGGTTCTTCTTCTTGTAGTTGAGGCTCTTGGCATGCAGGAAAGCATTGAGGGCATCGTCGTAGCGGTTGAGCTGCCATGCTGCCAGAGCCTGGTTGAATGCTATTTCGCCGTAAGCCGTGTCGGTCTGTGCGGGCAGTTTGTTTGCCAGTGCACGTACTGAGGGCAGCTGGGTATATACGCTCCAGAGATTGTAGGCGGCCTCATAATCGCTGTGGTCGTTGTACATGGAGATGCCCATGTTCAGATAGTCGTTGGCGTGGCCGGCAATGATATTGGCCATGTCCTTGCTGTATTTGGTCTTGATTTTACCTTTGTTGTCTGTTACGCTGTCCAGAGGAAAGGCTTTCATAAAGTAATTGAAGCCATCGACAAGGAGACCGGCCATTTTCTGGTCGCCGTTCTCGGGCAGACGGTTGAGCTGCTTGAAACCAAGCAGACGGTCATATTCGCCGTATGATGCTTTGCCAGGCACATACCAGGTCTGTGCCAGTGTGGCTGTTTCAGGATTTGTCATCGCGGGAGTGATGAGTTCCACCACCTGCGCGGCGTCGCTACCATCTTTCATGGCTCGTTCGGCGGCCTTGACAACGTCAATCTGGGCATACGCTCCGGTAGCGAGCGCCAGTCCAAAGGCGGCCAGGATGATTTTCTTCATATGGGAAGCTGTTAATTAAGGATTTTGTGTTCTTTGTTAATTAATGCGTGTTATTCGTCGCTTTCGGAAACTTCGGGCTCTTCGGGTAGTTCCTCGGCGATTTTATCCTCGGTTTCGGTGTCATCGGCACCCAGATCGGGCAGTGTCTCGGCATCGGGAGCTATTGCGACAACCTCCTCTTCGGGGTCGGTATCTACGCTGCATACCGATGCTATCTCGTCGTTGCGCTTCTCCAGGTTGATGATGCGCACGCCCTGGGCCACACGACCCATCACGCGGATGTCAGCCACATGGAGGCGCAGGGTGATACCCGATCGGTTGATGATTACCAGATCCATATCGTCGTTCACACTCTTGAAAGCCACCAGTTCGCCGGTGCGGTCGGTGACCTTGAGAGTGAGAACGCCCTTAGTGGCGCGGCTGGTGAGACGGTAGGCATCGAGGCGCGAACGTTTGCCAAAGCCTTTGTCTGTTAAAACAAGTACAGTGTTCTCTGAGTTCTCGGCCATGCTGATAAGACCCACAACCTCGTCGCCTGCGGAAAGATTCATGCCGCGCACGCCGGCCGACACACGGCCCATGGCGCGGATGGCGCTCTCGTTGAAGCGCACGGCGCGGCCGGTACGGTTGGCAAGCAGTATCTCGGAGTTGCCGTCGGTGAGTTCGACGCCGACCAGCGAGTCGCCCTCGCGGAGTACTATGGCTTTTTTACCCTTTGCGAGCACGCGGGCATACTCGGCCAGCACGGTTTTCTTCACCAGCCCGTTGCGTGTGGCAAAGACAAGATAATGCGATGCCGTATAGACGGGGTCATCGAGCTGCTTGCAGCTTATGTAAGCCTCTACCCTGTCGCCGGCCTCGATGTTGAGGAGGTTCTGCAGGGCGCGTCCTTTGCTGGAGCGGCCGAATTCGGGGATTTCGTACACGCGCATCTTATATACGAGACCGCGCGAGGTGAAGAACAGCATAGTAGCATGCATCGACGCCGTGTAAACGTGCTCGATAAAGTCACCGTCGCGTTTGTCGGAACCGCGCGAACCTACGCCGCCGCGGTTCTGGGCGCGGAAGTCAGCAAGGGGCGTGCGTTTTATATAGCCCATGTGCGATATGGTGATTATCATATCGTTGTCGGGATAGAAGTCCTCGGCATTGAATGTGCCTGCTTCGTAGTTTATTTCGGTGCGGCGCTCATCGCCGTATTTGTCGGCTACTTCCATGAGCTCCTTCTTCATGAGCTCGCGAAGAACGCTGTCGTCAGAGAGTATCAGTTCAAGTTCCTTTATGCGGGCATGGATGGCGTCAAGGTCGGCCTGCAACTGCTCGATGGCCAGGCCGGTGAGGGCGCGCAGACGCATCTCCACTATGGCCTGTGTCTGTGCGTCGCTGAGCCCGAAACGTTCGCTCAGGCGCTGGCGGGCTATATCGGTGGTCTGGCTCTGCTTGATGATGGCAATCACCTCGTCGATGTTGCGGACAGCTATCATCAGGCCTTCCAGGATGTGCGCGCGCTCGCGAGCCTTCTTCAGTTCAAAGCGGGTGCGGCGGAGAACAACGTCGCGGCGATGGTCGACGAACGCCGTGAGTATTTCACGCAGCGTCAGCGTCTTGGGCCGGCCGTTGACCAGAGCCACATTGTTGACGCTGAACGAGCTCTGCATCGGCGTGAGCTTGTAGAGCTTATTGAGGACAACGTTGGAGTTGGCGTCGGCACGGAGTGTGATCACTATTCGCATACCGTCGCGGTCGCTCTCGTCGTTGATATTGGTGATCCCCTCTATCTTCTTTTCGTTGACCAGTTCGGCGATGTCGCGTATCATCTCGGCACGGTTCACACCGTACGGTATCTCGGTCACAACTATCAGCTCGTGGTCTTTCTTGGTCTCTATTTCGGCCTTGGCGCGGATGACTATGCGTCCGCGGCCTGTCGTATAGGCCTCCATCACACCGTCGTAGCCGTAGATAATGCCGCCGGTGGGGAAATCGGGAGCTATGATTATCCTGGCAAGTTCCTCGCTGGTCAGCTCGGGATTATCGATGAGCGCTATCGATGCCTTGATGGAGTCGGTGAGATTGTGGGTCGGCATATTGGTTGCCATACCTACGGCAATACCCGACGCACCGTTGACAAGCAGGTTGGGGAAACGGGTGGGCAGAACCACGGGCTCGCGGCGTGCATTGTCGTAGGTTGGCTGGAAGTCCACGGTGTCTGCATCGATATCGCGGAGCATTTCCTCGCCAAGGCGGGCAAGGCGTACCTCCGTGTATCGCATCGCCGCAGGACCGTCGCCGTCGATGGAGCCGAAGTTGCCGTGACCTTCCACGAGCATGTGGCGCATGCTCCACCATTGGGCCATGCGTACTATCGTGCCGTAGATCGACGAGTCGCCGTGAGGATGGTATTTACCCATGACCTCGCCGACGGCGTTGGCCGATTTCTTGAGCGGTTTGTTACTGTTGTTGCCCATCTCGTTCATGCCGTACAGCACTCGCCTGTGAACAGGCTTCATGCCGTCGCGGACATCTGGAAGGGCACGGCTGACGATAACCGACATCGAATAGTCGATGTAGGCCGTCTTCATCTCGTTTTCAATATTGATCTTAAATATACGATCTTCTTCCAACATGTGGTAATTCGTTGTAGGTTAGGCTTTTTGGCGCTTTGAAGCGATGATATCAACCCACCGCCCGACAGCCCCGGCCGAAATTTCACACAAAGATACGGCTTTTTTTTGAAATAACTTTTATCCCGCCGCAAATAATCGGCAAAAAAGGTATTGTTGCGGATTTTGGATTTAATTTGTAACTTTGCGGCCAGAAAACACCAAGTGTAAACATCCATGCCTGAATATTTCGCCAAGCCCGACCTGCATGAAATCTATGCCGTCGAGGCCGACCGTCCGCTCTCGGACGAGGAAAGCAAGCGTCTGTGCTGGCTTTTCGGTGGCTGCACCGCCCTGCCTGAAAACAAAACCATAACGGGTACATACATCGGCCCGCGAGCCGAAATGATAAGCCCCTGGAGCACGAATGCCGTCGAAATCACCCAGAACATGGGTATCGGCGGCATTCGCCGTATAGAGCGCTTTGTCTCGGCACCGTCGACAGCCGACTGCGACCCCATGCTGCAGCGCCTCTACACGGCCCTGACGCCCGATATCTTCGGTACGCCCGACAAACCGGCAACCCAAGTGGAAATCACCGATATCGCAGCTTATAACGCCGCCGAGGGCCTCGCGCTCAGCGCTGAAGAAGAGAAATACCTCGAAGAACTGTCGCGACGGCTGGGCCGACCACTTACGGACAGCGAGGTGTTCGGCTTCTCGCAGGTGAACTCCGAGCACTGCCGTCACAAAATTTTCAACGGCACATTCATTATCGACGGCGAAACCATGCCGTCGTCGCTGTTCAGGATGATAAAGAAGACCAGCGAATGCAACCCTCGTCGGCTGGTGTCTGCTTATAAAGATAATGTGGCGTTTGTCGAAGGTCCGTCGGTCATGCAGTTTGCGCCGGAGCGCGCCGACGTGCCCTCACTCTTTCACGAACGACCCATCGACACGGTAATATCCCTCAAGGCGGAAACTCATAACTTCCCGACCACCGTGGAGCCTTTCAACGGCGCTGCGACAGGCAGCGGCGGCGAAATCCGCGACCGCCTGGGGGGCGGCCGCGCAAGCCTGCCCCTGGCCGGAACGGCCGTATACATGACGTCCTATCCGCGCCTGCCCCACCGCCCCGCCTATGAGCGCGAAGCCATGATAGCCGCCAGGCAATGGCTGTACCGTTCGCCGGCCGACATCCTCGTCAAGGCCAGCAACGGAGCCTCCGACTTCGGCAACAAATTCGGCCAGCCCCTCATCTGCGGCTCGCTGCTCACATACGAGCTCGCCGACAATGGCCGGACATACGGCTACGACAAAGTGATAATGCTCGCCGGCGGCGTGGGTTTCGCAAATCGCCGCGACGCCATCAAAGGTGAGCCCGAGCCGGGCCAGTGCGTGGTGCTCTCCGGTGGCGACAATTACCGTATCGGCATGGGCGGTGGCGCAGTTTCCAGTGTCGATACCGGCCGCTACAGCGGCGCCATAGAACTCAACGCCGTGCAGCGTGCCAACCCTGAGATGCAGAAACGTGTGGCCAACCTTATCCGTGCCCTCGCCGAAAGCCCCGAGAACCCCATAGTCAGCATCCACGACCACGGCGCCGGCGGCCACCTAAACGCTCTTTCCGAGCTCATCGAAGGCACCGGCGGCGAAATCGATATAGATGCGCTGCCCGTGGGCGACCCCACACTCTCCGACAAAGAAATTATCGGCAACGAAAGCCAGGAGCGCATGGGCTTTGTCATCGACGAAAAGCACCTGCCGCTGGTGCGCCGCATCGCCGACCGTGAGCGCGCTCCGCTCTATGTGGTGGGGCATACCACCGGCGACAAACGCCTGCTCTTCCGCCGCCGAAATGGCAAGGCAGCCATCGATCTGGCTGTGGCCGACATGCTCGGCAATCCGCCGAAAACAATTATCCGCGACAATACCGCCACGCCAAACTTCAAACCGCTGGTCACCGACAGCGCCCTTGTGCCTACATATTTAGAAGATGTGCTCCGCCTCGAAGCTGTGGCATGCAAGGACTGGCTGACCAACAAGGTGGATCGCAGCGTAGGTGGCCGGACGGCCATGCAGCAGTGTCAGGGCGAACTCCAGTTGCCTCTGGCCGACTGCGGCGTGGTGGCACTCGACTATCACGGCCATGCCGGCATAGCCACATCCATAGGCCATGCCCCCGCCGTCTCTCTTGTCTCGGTAGAAGCCGGCAGCCGTATTTCCATCGCCGAAGCCCTCACAAACATTGCCGGCGCAAACCTGCGCGGCGGCCTCGAGGCTGTGTCGCTGAGCGCCAACTGGATGTGGCCCTGCAGGAATGAAGGAGAAGAGGCCGCGCTGTATCGCGCCGTGCGTGCCGCCTCCGATTTTGCGTGTGCTTTGGGCGTGAACATTCCCACCGGCAAGGACAGCCTGTCGATGACGCAGAAATACCCCGACGGCTCCAAGGTGCTCGCTCCCGGCACGGTGATAATATCCGCCGCCGGAGAAGTATCGGACGTTCGGGCAACCGTCAGCCCCGTGCTGCGGCGCGGCACCGACCACGTCCTCTACTATATCGACTTTAGCGGCACACCGTTAGCCCTCGGAGGCAGCGCCCTCGCAACCACCATGGGCCGCGTGGGCACCGACGTGCCCGACATAGCATCCGCAGAATATTTCGCCCGTGCTTTCGCGTGCATGCAGACACTTGTGGCGCAGGGTCTTGTCGTCGCCGCTCACGATGTATCGGCCGGCGGTCTCGTAACAACCCTGCTGGAAATGTGCTTCGCCAATACCGGCGGAGGAATAAATTTCTATACCGACGGCTTCAAACTCTACGGCGAAACGGATATTGTGAAGATACTATTTGCTGAAAATCCGGCCATGGTGATAGAGGTGAACGACGCTCACCGCGAGGACGCCGAGAAAATACTCGACGACGCCGGCGTGCGTTATTTCCCCATCGGCGCCCCGGCCGATGACAACGTGCTCGCCATCAGCCACGGAGAACGCGAGTTCCTGGTGTCCGTGCCCTCCATGCGCAAGGTATGGGCCGAAGCATCGTATGGCATGGACCGTCTGCAGACCACCCCCGACTGCGCTGAAGAACGCCGTGACAATCTCGGCAGACAGCCGATTGTGGTGGAAAACCCGCCTGAATTCACCGGCACTTTCGCAGACATGGATATAGAATTCCCGCGTAAGGCAAAATCGGGCATAACAGCAGCAATAATCCGTGAAAAAGGCATTAACGGAGAACGCGAAATGGCTTATTCGCTCCATACTGCCGGATTCGACGTGCGCGACGTCCATCTTTCCGACCTTATGAGCGGTCGCGAAACTCTCGCCGACGTGGACATGATTGTTTTCTGCGGCGGTTTCTCGAACAGCGACGTGCTCGGCTCCGCAAAAGGCTGGGCCGCCGGATTTTTGTGGAATGAAAACGCCAACAAAGCCCTCCACAACTTCTACAGCCGCCCCGACACCCTAAGCCTCGGAGTTTGCAACGGATGCCAGCTGATGGTGGAACTCAATCTCATCGACGGCATCGACGCACCGCGTTCCATGCGCATGGAACACAACTCCAGCGGAAAGTTCGAATCGGCATTCCTCACCGTGGAAATTCCCGCCAACAACTCCGTGATGCTTTCCTCTCTGGCCGGCGCCAAAGCCGGCATATGGGTTGCCCACGGCGAAGGTCGCTTTGTCAGTACCGACGCCGCACGCAAACCTAATGTTGCCCTCAAGTACCTCTACAACAGCTATCCCGGCAATCCAAACGGCAGCGAGGGGGCCATTGCCGGCATATGCTCTGCCGACGGCCGCCATCTGGCTATGATGCCCCATCTGGAGCGTGCCGTTTTCCCCTGGCAATGGGCATGGGGAGGCGACAAAGCCGGCAGCGACGCCACCCTGTGGCTGCAGGCTTTTGTCAACGGCCGCCGTTGGCTCGAAGAACGCAAAAAGTAAGAGAAGAGCACCCCTCTTTGCATATTTTAACGTCGCCAGCCCCATGCAGGGGGGCCGAACCTTTGCCCTTTGGTGGAAAATGACTAAATTTGCGGCGCTGAATTTTTTCTAAACGAAATATAAAAATATAAAACATATCTTGCTATGAGTTTTAACATCATTGTCCTTGCCAAGCAGGTGCCCGACACCCGCAACGTAGGCAAAGATGCCATGAAGGAAGACGGCACCATAAACCGCGCCGCCCTGCCCGCTATTTTCAACCCGGAGGATCTCAACGCCCTCGAACAGGCGCTCCGGATAAAAGACGCCAATCCCGGCACGACGATAACCCTTCTCACCATGGGCCTGCCCCGCGCCGCCGAGATAGTGCGCGAAGCAATCTATCGCGGTGCCGATGCCGGCATAGTGCTCACCGACCGTCCCTTCGGCGGCGCCGACACCCTGGCCACCTCCTACTCGCTGGCTCAGGCCGTGAAGAAATTCGGCAACTACGACCTCATCCTCGGCGGCCGTCAGGCTATCGACGGCGACACCGCACAGGTTGGCCCTCAGATCGCCGAGAAGCTTGGCCTTCCCCAGGTTACCTACGCTGAGGAAATCCTCGGGGTAGCCGATGGCAAAATCACCGTTAAACGCCGTCTCGAGCACGGAGTGGAAACCGTCAAGGCCCCCCTGCCCTGCGTGGTAACAGTCAACGGTTCTGCCGCCGACTGCCGTCCCCGCAACGCCAAGCGCCTGATGAAATACAAAAACGCCGCATCGCCCTCCGAGACGGCAAAACTCCCCGAAGCCATCGCCGCCCGCGTGGCTGCAAACCCCGAACTCCAGATTGCAGAATGGGGTGCCGCTTACGTCGATGCCGACCCCGAGCAGATAGGCCTCCCCGGCTCACCCACGAAGGTGAAAGCTATCGAGAATGTGGTGTTCACCGCAAAGGAGAGCCGACGTCTCGACAACGACGACGCCCAGATCGAAGAGCTCGTCAAGGAACTTATCGCCAACCATACCATAGGCTAAACCCTTCAATTCCCAATCATTAGTACAAATTCCCGACTATGGCAGACAACAACAATATCATAGTATACTGTGAATACGACGAAGGGCGCATCGCCGATGTGAGCCTGGAACTCCTTACCAAAGGCCGTGTGCTGGCCGACCGTCTGGGCGTTCGCCTCGAGGCCGTCGTTGCCGGCGACAAGCTCGACGGCATAGAAAAGCAGGTTTTCCCCTACGGCGTGGATACCGTGTATAAATTCGAGGACGCACGCCTGTTCCCCTACACCTCAAATCCTCACGCCGCAATCCTCATCAACCTCTTCCGCGAAATCAAGCCGCAGATATGCCTGATGGGCGCAACCTGCATAGGCCGCGACCTCGGTCCCCGAGTAAGCTCGTGCCTCCACAGCGGTCTTACCGCCGACTGCACGGCTCTCGAAATCGGCGACCACAAAGATCCCAAGACCGGCAAGGAGTATACCGACCTCCTCTATCAGATCCGTCCCGCTTTCGGCGGCAACATCGTGGCAACCATCGTCAACCCCGAGTGCCGCCCCCAGATGGCAACAGTGCGCGAGGGCGTGATGAAGAAAGAAATACGCGACGCAGCCTATATGGGCAAAGTCGTGGACATGGACGTCAAAAAATATGTGGACGACACCGACTTCGTTGTCGAAATCATCGACCGCCACATCGAGAAGAGCAAAATAAACATCAAGAACGCGCCCATCATCGTTGCCGGCGGCTATGGCGTGGGAAGCAAAGAGAACTTCCAGCTGCTCTTCGATCTGGCCGACACCCTCGGTGCCGAAGTAGGCGCCTCGCGTGCCGCCGTCGACGCCGGTTTCATAGAACATGAGCGCCAGATAGGCCAGACGGGTGTTACCGTCCGCCCCAAGCTATATATAGCCTGCGGCATCTCGGGTCAGATACAGCACATCGCCGGTATGCAGGAGAGCTCTATCATCATCTCCGTCAACAACGACCCCAACGCACCCATCAACACCATCGCCGACTATGTCATTACCGGCGACATCGAAGAGGTGGTGCCCAAACTTATCAAATACTATAAAAAGAACTCCAAGTAACCGAAGCTCACCATGGCAAATTTCTATACAGACAATCCAGACCTTCGCCACCATCTTCAGCACCCGCTGATGAAGAAGATCGTAACCCTGAAAGAGCGCGACTTCACCGAGGCCGACAAATATGACTACGCACCCCGCGATTTCGAGGATGCTATGGACAACTACGAGAAAGTTCTCGATATCGTAGGCGAAATTTGCGGTACCACCATTGCCGACAACGCCGAGGCCGTCGATCATCAGGGCGCCTCATGCGCAAACGGCCGCGCTTACTATGCGGACGCCACCGTCCAGAACCTCGACGTATGCCGCAAAGCCGGCCTTATGGGCATGGCAATGCCGCGTCGGTTCGGAGGTCTGAACTTCCCCATCACTCCATACATCATGGCTGCCGACATCGTGAGCCGCGCCGATACCGGTTTCGAGAATCTCTGGGGCCTGCAGGACTGCGCCGAGACTCTCTATGAGTTCGGCAGCGAAGAACAGCGCGCCAAATACATACCCCGCGTATGTGAGGGAGAGACCATGAGCATGGACCTCACCGAACCCGACGCCGGCTCCGACCTTCAGAGCGTTATGCTCAAAGCCACCCAGAAAGAGGACGGCACATGGGTGCTCAACGGCGTGAAGCGCTTCATCACCAACGGCGACTCCGACATTCACCTCGTTCTGGCGCGCTCCGAAGAAGGAACAAAGGACGGCCGCGGTCTGTCGATGTTCATCTACGACAAGCGCAACGGCGGCGTCAACGTCCGCCGAATAGAGAACAAAATGGGTATCAAAGGCTCGCCCACATGCGAACTGGTGTATAAGAACGCTCCCGCCGAGCTCTGCGGAAGCCGCCGCATGGGCCTCATCAAGTATGTAATGGCTCTGATGAACGGCGCCCGTCTCGGCATCGCCGCTCAGAGTGTGGGCGTCAGCGAGCTCGCTTACCGCGAGGCCCTGCAGTATGCACGCGAACGCCGCCAGTTCGGCAAGGCCATCATCGAGTTCCCCGCAGTAGCGGAAATGCTCGCGGTAATGAAAGCTAAACTCGACGCCTCGCGCACCCTTCTGTACGAGACCGCACGCTTCGTGGACATGTACAAAATCTACGAGGATATTGCCCGCGAACGCCAGCTCACCGCCGACGAACGCGCCGAAATGAAGCACTACTCGCGCCTTGCCGACGCCCTCACACCCCTTGCCAAAGGCCTCGGCTCCGAATACTGCAACCAGAACGCCTACGACTGCATCCAGATCCACGGCGGCAGCGGTTTCATGAAAGACTATGCTTGCGAGCGCATATACCGCGACGCGCGCATAACTTCCATCTACGAGGGCACAACTCAGCTGCAGGTAGTGGCTGCAATCCGCCACGTCACAACCGGCAACTACCTCAACCTCATCCGCAGCTATGCCGAACAGGGCTTCGGCGGCGACCTCGCTCCTCTGGCCGAACGCCTGGCTGCACTAACCGAGAAATATGCTGCCGCAGTGGCTGAAGTCACCGAGGCGAACAACTCCGCATATCTCGACTTCATGGCTCGCCGTCTGGTGGAAATGGCCGGTTACCTCATCATGGCATATCTTCTGCTGCTCGACGCCAAGACCGACGAAAGTTTCAAGAAATCGGCTGTCGTATATACCAACATGGTCGCCGCCGAAATCACAAAGCATGCCGAGTTTATCTCATCTTTCAGCCCCGAAGAGCTCAAGGCATACAACATCAACTGATAAGCAACCCTTAAACCATCCAAACCGCCGCTTTCACCTCCGAAAGCGGCGGTTTATATTTGCTTTTGGAAAAATTTTCGTAACTTTGTTGCTTGAAACCAACACCAACAGGTACCTATATGGGATTTTTCGATTTTCTCAAACGCAACAAGAAGGAAGAACTGCAGCAGGAACTCAACACCGGCATGCAGAAAACCAAAGAAGGACTCTTCGGCAAACTGCGCCGCGCCTTCACCGGCCGTCGCACCATCGACGACGATTTTCTCGATGAACTCGAGGAAATCTTTATCAGCAGCGATATCGGCGCCGAGACAACGCTGAGAATTATCGAAAGAATCCAGGCACGCGCCGCCCGCGACAAGTACGTCGACATGGACGAGCTCAACGACCTGCTGTGCGACGAAATCAGCGCCCTCCTGGCTGAAAACCACGGCAGCACGCCCGCCGATTTCAAAGCTCCAGAGGGCGGCGGTCCATATGTAATAATGGTCGTAGGCGTTAACGGCGTTGGAAAAACCACCACCATAGGCAAGCTCGCGCACCTGTACAAAAGTGCCGGCCTCAAAGTTATGCTCGGCGCCGCCGACACCTTCCGTGCCGCCGCAATCGAACAGCTCGACGAATGGGGACGCCGCGCCGACGTGCCGGTAATCAAGCAGAAACTGGGGTCGGATGCCGCCGCTGTGGCATACGATACCCTGTCGTCGGCTGTGGCAAACAAGGCGGACGTCGCAATAATCGATACCGCCGGCCGCCTCCACAACAAAAAAGGCCTGATGGATGAACTCTCGAAGATTAAACGCACAATGGATCGCGTGGTGCCCGGCGCCCCTCACGAAGTGCTTCTCGTCCTTGACGGAAGCACCGGCCAGAACGCCTTCGAGCAGGCCCGGCAGTTCTCGGAAGCCACTCAGGTCACCGATCTGGCAGTAACAAAGCTCGATGGCACGGCACGCGGCGGTGTGGTGATAGGTATCAGCGACCAGTTCAATATACCCGTAAAATACATCGGTATCGGCGAAGGGATCAACGACCTGCAGATATTCGACAAACGGGCCTTTGTGGAGTCTCTGTTCAAAAAATGAAGAAAAAGCGCTCACGCATAGTCATTATCAGTCTGGGCTGCAGCAAGAACCTCATTGACAGCGAACGCCTGGCCGCACGCCTTGCAAAAGGCGGCCTCGACGTCAGCTTCGACGCCTCCGAGGCCGACGGCGCCGACACCGTGGTGGTAAACACATGCGGTTTTATCGGCGACGCCAAAGAGGAGTCGGTCAACACCCTCCTCGAGGTCATTGAACTGAAGAACCGGGGGCGCGTCCGCGCAGTCTACGTTATGGGCTGCCTCGGCCAGCGTTACCGCGACGACCTCGCCACAGAAATGCCCGAGCTCGACGGCGTTTTAGGTAAATTCGACTGGGAGTGCCTGACCGAAGCTCTCACCGACCATTCCACCGGCGCCCGGCCATGGGAACGGGTACTTTCAACCGGCCCGCATTATACATATGTCAAAATCTCGGAAGGATGCGACCGTTTTTGCGCCTTCTGTGCCATACCTCTCATAACCGGACGCCATCACTCGCGCCCGGCCGACGATATCCTCTCCGAAGTTGCCGATCTTGCCGGAAAGGGAACAAAGGAATTCAACGTCATAGCCCAGGATCTGTCCAGCTATGGCAAAGACCTCGCCGGGCCGGCCGCCGGAGGTCTGTCACCGTTGGCGTCGCTCATCGACCGCATGGCCGATATCCCGGGAGTGGAACGCATACGCCTCCATTATGCCTATCCCGCCGATTTTCCCCTCGATGTACTCGATGTAATGCGCCGGCGACCAAACGTATGCCGGTATCTCGACATCGCACTCCAGCATATAGATAACGGAGTGCTCGCAAATATGCGCCGGCACATCGACGCCGACGGAACCCGGCGGCTGCTGGCTGAAATACGGCGTCGCGTGCCCGGAATTCACATCCGGACCACGATGATGACGGGATTTCCCGGTGAGGACGATACCGCATTCGAGCGTCTGCTCGACTTCGTCAGAGAGCAGCGCTTCGAGCGCCTCGGCGCATTTGCATACTGCGAGGAGGAGGACACTTATGCTGCCCGGAACTTCGATGACAGTATTCCTGAAGAGGTGAAAAAAGAACGGCTCGACCGTCTGATGGCTCTCCAGCAGGATATTGCATTTGAAATAGCCGAAAGCAAAGTGGGCTCAGTTCTCGATGTAATCATAGATGAAGAGACCGACGAATTCTATATTGGCCGAACGGAGTTCGACTCTCCCGAGGTCGATACCGTGGTGATGATCGACAAAGATCAAGCACTCGAAATCGGCAATATTTATCCGGTGAAGATAACCGGCACCTGCGATTTTGATCTGACCGGCCACATCGAACAATGACTGAGTCTGAACTCCGTACCCTCCGCGATTGTCTGGCATCGGAAAAGCCTTTTTTGGCATACATTCTTCCGGAGGCTGCCGATTTGCGCTTCGATGCAGACCCCGCCGCACGCATAGCTCCCTGGCCGGGCACCGGTGCCGACGGTCTCCCTCCCGCCGACGCCACGCCGAAGAGTGCGTATCTCGCAAATCTTGACAATCTTATAGCCGAACTAAAGATATCAGGCGGCAAAACCGTGATAGCCAGAACAATTGCAGGCGATTTAAAGCAACATGATCTCGCAGAAATCATTGCCGGATATTTTCCTTCGTTTCCCGATTGTCTGCGGTTCATCTTCCGTCTGCCTGAGCAAGGGGTATGGTTCGGGGCGACACCTGAATTGCTCTATCGCTGTGAGAACGGGCGCTTTCATACGCGGGCTTTGGCCGGCACACGTCCACGGGGTACTGATGGCCCCTGGTCGGCCAAAAATCTTCGCGAGCACCGCTTTGTGGCCGATGATATCGCACGTCGGCTCGCTGATGCCGGACTCGACGCCAGCGCTTCCGAACCCCGCACGATAGAATACGGCACGGTCGAACATCTCGCCACCGATTTTTCGGCGCCGGCACCACCCTGCGATGCCTTGCCGGCACTTATGGCGGCCCTGCACCCCACGCCTGCCGTCGGGGGGCTGCCGCGTGCCGACGCCATGCGCCATATCGCCGCTCTCGAGTTATCGCCAAGACGTTATTATGGAGGTACCATCACCGTAGGCACCGATGATACATTCATTGCATATGTGATATTGCGCTGTGCCCATACCGACGGTAGCCGTTGGGCCATCTACACCGGCAGCGGAATCACCGGAGACTCCTCCCCCGACGACGAGTGGAACGAAACGGAAGCCAAAGCCACCCCGCTGCGCTCCCTGCTCGAAAAATAATGAACAGACAATCTCCTCCAAAACACCTCTCTTCTTCAGAACACTTGCAATGAACGACTCATCTTCACGACACGCATTCATCCTCCTTGCCACGGCTCTGTCGGTGCTGTTGGTGCTGTCGATGCTGCCATGGTCGGGCATGACCGGAAACATGATTAAGAACTTCTCGTTTTTTTCCGACCTTTTTCCTTCCGACAACAACCCCGGACTCCAACTCACAGCGTCTGAGGATCTTGACCCCGAATTGGTTGAACTCATGAACAACTCGCCGGCCACGCCTGCCGTTGCCGGCGACAGCACTGCCACGGATACCATGACCGCACCGGCGGCAATGGCCCAGACTGCCTCGATAGCCACGCCGATGATCGACGGCCATGTGGCCATAGAATGCTATACCGGCGGGGAACCCCTCGCCAACTTCCGTGACGCCCTGACCCATGGCGGTAGCAGAGTGGTACGTGTAGCCGTAATTGGCGACTCCTTCATCGAGGGAGATATCTTCACCCAGGACCTCCGTTCGCTACTTCAACAGGAATATGGCGGTCAGGGTGTGGGATATATGCCGCTTTACAGTGCCTTTCCCGGATTCCGTCGCAGCGTCAGCCAGAGTTGCGACGGCTGGAATCAGGTGCTTGCCATAAGACAGCATGACAGCGACAGCCTGCGCACCCTCGCCGGCGAGTACAACACAGCGGGCGCAGATGCGCGCACCACATATACCGGCACGCGCCGCTTCGAGACGGCTCGACGCTGGACAAACTCCCGACTGCTGTATATCAACCGCGCGGTCAGCGACAGCAGCGCAACTGTGCCTGCCATAACCATCGACGGTGATATCAGTGCGCAGGGCACCTCCACGGCCGCCGGCACCGTGGAGTGTCTGGCTCTCGAAGGCGAGACAGCCCATCTGAGCGTCACTCTCCCGGCCGGTGCAGTAGCCCTCGGAGCCTACCTCGACGGCGACAGCGGCATAGCCCTCGACTGTATGTCGGTACGAGGCAATTCCGGGCTTACTTTGCGACGTCTCAACCCGAACCTGTGCCGTGCTATCGCGCAATGGATTGACTACGATCTCATTATACTTGAGTTTGGCATCAATGCGCTAAGTGCCGAGCAGACCGACTATGCACCATATGCCGCAGGGATGGCCCGCTCCATAGAGCGTGTGCGCCAGTGCTACCCTAACGCCGATATCATTGTAATGGGCATTGCGGACCGCGGTATCAAACAAGGAAGTCAGGTCACGTCTATGCCCACTTGTCAGGCCATGGTCAACGCCCAACGCCATATGGCAGTGACCAGCGGTGTGCATTTCTATGACCTCCGCACAGCCCAGGGCGGCGACGGTGCCGTGGTTGACTGGCGCCGTCGCGGTCTTGTCAACGCCGATTATATCCATATCAACCACCAGGGCGGTAAAGAACTCGCCGCCGAATTTCTCATAGCCCTGCGCAACGCTCTGCAACAGCGCACCGCCGATACCTCTTCCAATCAGCCATGAAACACCTTGCCCTCATCCTCGCGGCCGTTGCCGCCATGACCTTTGCTGTCCATGCCGACGATGCCGACCAGCTCGGTCAGCGAGTAGACCCCACTCTGGAAGCCGATAATGGCCGAATGGCAAACAATTACGCCGAATTTCCGTTTCTGAACCTCGATGCCAACAGGGTAGTCATGAACGGTGCCGACTGGACGGCACTACGCCAACGATACCAGGCCGCCGCGCGCGGCGAGGCCGCTTTCTCACTCGTTTATCTGGGCGACTCGCACATACAGGCCGACTTCGGAGGCACTATCCTGCGCGAACGTCTGGCTCGCGACGCCGGAAGTGCCGGCCGTGGTCTCATCATACCTTTCCGGGCCGCCGGCACCAACCAACCCGTGGACTACAACATCACCACGCGCGACCCTGTCGTCACCTCCCGGCTTCTTAAGCAGCCATGGGCCACGGAAATGACATTTACAGGCATCGGTATTCAGCCCGTAGGCAATACCCTGACCCTCAGCGTACATTCCGACACACCCTTCAAACTGGCGCGCGTGCTTGCATCGGGTACGGAACCACACATTGGTGCCGTCTACGGCAACAATGTCGCTGATATCCCTGATCATGCGTTTGTAGGACCCAATGTCGCCGTCTTTGCCGAGCCACGGACCGACATCAACCTTCGCCTTGACGTATCGCCGACGACAACCATTGCCGGCATAGTGCTCGAAAGTGAAGAACATGGCACTTTCGTACATTCAATAGGCAACAACGGAGCCACCTTCGAGACCTATGCCACCGTGCCTGTTTTCGGCCGGGAGGTGGCACGCCTCGCCCCCGACCTATTCGTAATAGCCCTCGGCACCAATGAGGCCTTCGGGCAGCTCGATCCCGAAGCCATGGAGGCCTCGATAGCCACACTTCTGGGCTCAATCCGCCGACATTGCCCCGACGCAGCCATCATGCTCGTCACTCCGCCCGAATGTTACCGCAAGAAGCGCAGCCGGCGCCGCAACCCGGGTCTGACTGTCAACCGCAAGGTAGCAGTAGCCCGCAATGTCATCAAAGAATACGCTGAAAGCCACGGAATACCGCTGTACGACACCTTTGAGGTCGCCGGCGGCAACGGCGCCGCATCAGCTATGAAGCGTGCGCAAGTGCTCGGCCGCGACGGTGTGCACTACACTCCCGCAGGATACCGTCTGTGGGGTGGTCTTCTCTCCGACGCTCTGCTGGAGCAACTCAAATCGATTTCCACCGAAGGCCGGTGATTCACTGCCCTGATTGCCGGCTCCCGCAGGTCTTGTTCCGATAGATGATGTAAAAGCGGACGCTGGCTGCGAAAATAACGGTTATCGAGAAAGATTTCCACCACTCGGCAGTGCCGTCGAGCACCTTCACGGCACACAAGATCACACACGCGAACGTCATCACGCTGAGCACCAGCCAAATATTTCGTTTTGCTATATCAGACAGCATAGTTTCTTCTATTATTTACTGTTGTTAGACGAAATCAGTTCAGGAAAAATTACATACCAGTCCTCGCGATAAATCCAAATCGCGAGGACTTGTTTGTTAAACAATGCTAAATGCATTCGACGGGCCTTGTAACTACAAAAATAGTTGTTACCTTTGCGTCGTCAACTATAAAAATAGTTTTGCGCATGGCTAAGAAAGATCAACTCACACCCAAGGAAGAGGAACTCATGCAATTATTGTGGGAGCACGGGCCGATAACCATCAGTCGGCTCGTAGAACTCTACCCTGACCCCAAGCCTCATTTCAATACGGTGTCTACCGTTGTCCGCCGTCTTGAAGCCAAGGGTTTTGTGGACCATAACGCCGTTGCCGGTGTATTCCATTACTATGCCACGGTGCAAAAGGAGTATTTCCGCAACCGCAGTTTCGGCAACTTTATAAAGAGTTACTTCGGCGGCAGCTACTTCGGCGCCGTCTCCGCCCTCGTAGCAGACGAGAAAATCTCCAAAGATGAACTGGAGGAACTCCTCCGCCTTGTCGAAAAGAAAGGGAAGTAATCATGGGTGCCTTTATTTCGTATTGCATAGTATGCGGAATAGTCCTGCTTGCGCTCTACCTTGCCTATCGGCTTTTTCTTGCCGGCGACAACCAGCATGCCTTCAACCGGATTGTGCTACTGTCGATCTATGCGCTGTCGTTCGCCGTAGCGCCGTTCTGTCTGGCACTCTGCGGTATAGGTACCCCTTCTCAGCAGCATGGCATAGATCTGGAAGAAATGGTGATATCGGGCGAGGCCGTCGGCGCCCCTTCGCGGCCCCTATGGGGCACCGTAGCTCTGTGGGTGTATATCGGTGGCATGACGCTGGTGACGGTGAAGACTGCAATTGTGTGGCTCCGCTTGGCGCGCGTTATCCGCCGGGGTAAGAAAATTGAACGCACCGGTTACACCCTCGTTGTGACCGACAACGTTGAATATGCGCCTTTCAGCTGGCTGCGGTATATCGTAATAAGTGCCGCCGACCTGGAGAAAGGTTGCTCGGCGATAGCCGCGCACGAACAGAAACATATTGCATGCCACCACTGGGTGGACCTGCTCGTGGCCCAGACAGTCTGCATTGTCAACTGGTTCAATCCGGCGGCGTGGCTTATGCGCGACGAGCTTATGCTCGTGCATGAATACCAGGCAGATATGGCCGTAATAGATGGCGGATATAATCCACAGGAATACCAGATGTTATTAATAAAAAAGGCTGTCGGCGCCAGATTCCCGTCCTTAGCCAACAGCCTGAATCATAGTAAACTTAAAAAACGTATCACCATGATGTACAAAGCAAAAAGTGGCGCCGGGTCCAAAATCAAGGCCCTCGCTCTTGTGCCCGTGCTCGCATTGGCACTCGGTGTGACCGGTGTACCGGTCGTGCGCGCCGCTGTAACGACAATCGGCAGCAGCGAAATTTCAGCGAACAAAAGTAATGAAAATTCACCGGACGACCAAATCACCGTCCGCCGTTTCGTGGTAACCAATGTCAACAACGACGGCCGACAGACCACCGTGGTGGTGCGCGCCGAAAATCTGGGCAATATCGTCACAGTATCGGGTGGCACGTTCACCAACAACGGATCCACTTACAGAGCCAACGGCCTGCAGACCAACACTACGGACAGCCTCACCGTCATTAAGGCCGTGTTCCCCTTCTCGGAGGAATTCAACCGGTCGAGCATGAAACTGACAGTCAACGGCGAAGAGATACCCTTCGAGCTGGACGGTTTTTTCCGCGATTCCCGAAGCGGTGTGGTGGTCGGCACGCCCACGCCGTCGCAGGACACCCGCACTGTCATATTTCTCAACGGCTCTAACTCGTCGTTCCCCGCCGATATGGAGATTTACCTTGACAACGAGAGGATAACATCCGAGCAGATGCGCGAACTATCGCCTCAAAGTATCGCCTCGATAACCGTCGACCGTCAGAATAACTGCATCCGCATAACAAGCAAGCAATAGAATCAGCAGCCGCCACCATGTTTGCAATTTGTAATTTGTGGCGGCAATATTTGGCGGGGAAACATAAAAAGCGTAACTTTGCAGAGTCGGACCAGCACCGACATCCCGATCCTGCGCATGTGGCGTAATTGGTAGCCGCGTTAGACTTAGGATCTAATGTCTTCGGACGTATGGGTTCGAGTCCCATCTTGCGCACGCAACCCTGCCGGCCGCTGTCGCCCCATGCCGCGACAGCGGCCTTTTTTAGAGCCTGTTCCCTGACATATGCCTCATACCATAACACTCCGCAACGTTGCCACCGGCTACGGCGACAAAAGAACCCGGCACACCGTGAGCGACGGCATCAACGCCACCCTCGGTGCCGGCATGGTCACCTGTCTGCTCGGACCCAACGGAGCCGGCAAAAGCACGCTGCTGCGCAGCCTCGCCGGCTTTCAGCCAGTTGTCGGCGGCCAAATCCGCATCGACGGCCGCGACATATCCGCCATGAAACCCGCTGAAATTGCGTCGCTCATGGCTGTGGTTCTCACCGAGCGCCCTGATGTGCCGAACATGGACGTCCGTACCCTTGTAGGCCTCGGACGCAGCCCCTACACAGGTTTCTGGGGCAGACTCGGCGACGATGACCGCCGTATTGTGGAAGAGGCCTTGAACATGGTCGGCATAGGATGGCTGGCAGAGCGAACGCTCGACACCCTCAGCGACGGCGAACGTCAGAAAGCGCTAATTGCCAAAGCATTGGCACAGAACACACCGGTAATACTACTCGACGAGCCGACAGCGTTCCTCGATTATCCCGGCAAAGCTGATCTTCTGATGATGATGCGCCGCATAGCTCACGCCGAAAACAAAACAGTGCTTCTGAGCACTCACGACATCGAGCTGGCACTGCAGGCGGCCGACACCCTGTGGCTCCTTGACGGAAACAAGGGGTTTGTCTCCGGCACACCCCGGCAACTCAGCGATGAAGGAACAATCGGCCGATACTTCGCCTCCCAGGCGTTAACATACGACAATACCAATTTTCGTTTCACCATCAATCTCTGAGCCATGGCAAACCTCGTAATCTGCCCTACCTGCGGCGCTAAAATGAGCGTCAATGCCCGCACGTGCCCCGCCTGCGGCGAAACAGATTTTTTTGAGCGACGCTGTGAACCGGGCATCTTCCACTCCACCTGCCCGATATGCAATGGCACCGGACGCGGGTGGAAATACACGTTCCGCAACGGTTGTGAATACAACCCCAAGTTTCCGCCGCAAAAAGGCGACGCTGTACTGAGATTTCCGGAATTCTATAACAACAAGCCCGTTATTTTCCGCAACGCGATAACCGACTCCTCAGTAAAACATACTCTTATCCAGGCCATCGACAGCCACTTATACAAAATCGAGGCCATCGGATACCAGAACTTTGAGCTGCATTTCGACCGGGTGAAATGCATCGCATGCAAAGGCGAGGGCAAAATCGCCGAGGAAATCGACCGCTTAGTCCTCATCGACCGCCGCAAACCCGCATAAATCCAAAAAATTGCCTAACTTTGCAGGATAAAGACAGAAATATGGAATTACCTACCGACCCTTATATGCTTCTCAGCGTGGTAAACACCAAGCTGCGCGATGAATACAGCGACCTCGACACCCTGTGCGACGATCTCGACGTCAACCGCGCCGACCTCGAAGAACGGCTTGGCGCCGCCGGCTTCAAGTACAACGCAAAAACCAACCAGTTCCGCTGAGAGCGATGGCCGAGACCAACTATCTGGACCAGCTGAACAGCGCACAGCGAGCAGCCGTGGAGTATCTCGACGGCCCCCAGCTCGTCATTGCCGGAGCCGGTTCCGGCAAGACTCGTGTGCTGACCTATAAAATAGTACATCTGTTGGCCAACGGCTACAACACCGGCAGCATCCTGGCGCTGACGTTCACAAACAAGGCCGCCCGAGAGATGCGCGAGCGAATATGTACTCTCGTAGGCGAAGAACGCGCCGCGCGGCTGTGGATGGGCACCTTCCACAGTATCTTCGCCCGCATTCTCCGTGCCAACGCCGACCGGATCGGCTACACGTCGAATTTCACCATCTATGACACCGCCGACTCCCGAAATCTGATAAAGACTATCATCAAGGAATTGGGACTGGACGATAAATATTACCGTCCCGGCGCCGTGATGGCCGATATCTCGCAGGCTAAGAACAATCTTTATTCACCGGAGGACTATGCCGCCGATACAGAACTTATGCGCGCCGCCGCCGACTGCCGCCGCGGACGTACTGCCGAGATATATGCCATATACCGCGACCGCTGCCGCATAGCCGGCGCCCTCGACTTCGACGATCTGCTATATTACACCAACATACTGCTGCGCGATAACCCCGACATCCTCGAAAACTATCGCCGTCGCTTCCGCTATGTTCTTGTGGACGAGTATCAGGACACCAATTTCGCCCAGCACGTCATTGTGCGCCAGTTGTGCGGCGAAGGTACGGGCCTGACCGTCGTGGGCGACGACGCGCAGAGCATATACTCGTTCCGCGGCGCCAACATCCGCAATATTCTTGACCTGCGCAAGTCGTTCCCGGCGCTGCGCACCTTCAAGCTCGAACAAAACTACCGAAGCACCAAGAACATAATAGGAGCGGCCAACTCTCTGATAGCCTGCAACAAAGAACAGATACCGAAGGAAGTGTTCACCGACAAGGCCGAAGGCGAGAGAATAGAAGTGGTGCAATGTTTCAATGAGTATGAGGAGGGCTACACAATTGCCAACGCCATAGGGCGGCGGCGCATGCGTGTTCACATTAATTTCAGTGATTTCGCCATCCTCTACCGCACCAACGCCCAGAGCCGCACCCTCGAGGAGGCCCTGCGTAACCGCAACATTCCATACCGTATCTACGGCGGCCTGGCATTCTACCAGCGCAAGGAGGTCAAGGACGCCGTATGCTACTTCCGTCTTGCCGTAAACCCCGATGACGACGAGGCTCTCAAACGGGTTATCAACACCCCTCGCCGCGGCATCGGCGACACCACGGTGAACAAACTCGTGGCAGCGTCGATCTCCACCGGCCGAAGTATCTTCAACATCTTATCCGACCCGCTCATGGGCGGCATTGGCTTCAACAAAGGCACGGCCGCCAAACTGCGCGCTTTCGCCGATATGATCGGCGGCTTCATATCACGTAATGAAAACGGCACGCCGGCCGGCAAAATTGCCTCCCACATCATCGAGCAGACAGGGCTGCTGGCCCAGTACGCCGTGGGGAGCGCCCCCGAGAACGTGAGCAAGCGGGAGAACATTGTGGAATTGCTGAAGGCGGTGGACGAAAAGAGCCAGGAAGCCCTCGAGCAGGAAGGTCGCGACATCTACACAATGGCCGAGTTTCTTGCCGAAGTGTCGCTTCTCACCGACATGGATACGTCGGGAGGCTCGGACGACTGTGTGACATTGATGACCATCCACTCCGCCAAAGGTCTTGAGTTCGACAGTGTAATCATTGCCGGCGTCGAGGAGGAACTATTGCCGTCGGCAATGAGCCTGAACAGCCCCAACGCCGCCCGCGAAGTCGAGGAAGAACGGCGCCTTATGTACGTGGCCATCACCCGCGCCATGCGCTACTGCATGATAACCTTTGCCCGCAAGCGCATGACCAACGGTCAGACTGTGTCGCCGCGACCCTCGCGCTTTCTCAGCGAAATCGACCGCCGATATATGCGCCTCACCACCGGCACGAGCCTTGTCGATGCACCTTCGGCACGCCCCTCGCGGTCACAGTTTACCATCCGGAGCACCGAACGGCCCGACGTCGCCATCCCGTCGCCCCGCGCGCCCTTCGGAGCGCCTCGTCCTCCCGCGCCCGTTGCGCCGACAGCACAATCGACTGCTGCCGACGGCGAATACCGCCGTTTCGAGGTCAATGAGCTCACCGAAGGCATGGCAGTGGAACATCCGCGCTTCGGTCGCGGTACCGTCATTACCATCGATACCGCCGGCACCGACCCGCGCATAGTGGTGGAATTCGACACTAACGGAACCCGCACGCTCCTGCTCAAATTCGCTAAAATCAAAGCATTATGACAGCTTACGACCTGCCTACGCCCTTCTTCATTGTGTACGAGGAACGACTGCGCCGCAACATGGCGCTCATCGCCGATGTGTCGCGCCGAAGCGGTGCCACGATAATAATGGCCTTCAAAGCCAATGCACTATGGCGAACTTTTCCCATTGCCCGCGAATATGCCGCCGGCAGCACCGCATCGTCCGTCAACGAGCTGTTGCTCGGCGCCGAAGAACTTGGAGGCGAACTCCACGTCTACTCGCCGGCGTATACCGACGCCGACATAGACATCTACCTGGCCCACGCCACTCACATAACTTTCAACAGCCTTAGCCAGCTGCAGCGCTACGGGGCACGGGCGCGCGCCGCCGGCGTAAGCACGGGTCTGCGCGTAAATCCCAAATGCTCGGTCATAGAAACCGACATATACAACCCTGCCCTTCCCGGCTCGCGGTTCGGTGTCGATGCCGCCGCTCTTGCCGACGGACTCCCCGAAGGTGTGGAAGGGCTGCATTTCCACGCCCTGTGCGAGTCGTCGGCGCAGGACCTCGTCGCCGTTCTCGCCGCCTTCGAGGAGCGCTTCGGTCATCTGCTGCCCTCGGTGAAATGGTTGAACATGGGCGGCGGTCATCTCATGACCCGTGAAGGATATGATATTGAGCTGCTGGTAAGCACCATACGCTCTTTCCGCGAGCGCCATCCCGGCGTGCAGGTCATCCTCGAGCCCGGCAGCGCGTGGGCATGGCAGACCGGCGACCTTGTTGCTTCGGTGGTCGACACCGTTGTCAACGACGGTATAGCCACCGCCATCCTCGACGTATCGTTCGCATGCCATATGCCCGACACCCTCGAGATGCCATATACCCCCGCCGTCGCCGAAGCCAACGCCGACGGCGCTGTGGCCTGCCGCCTCGGCGGCAACTCGTGCCTGAGCGGCGACTTCAAGGAGGGTTACCGCTTCGACCGCCTGCCGCAACCCGGCGACCGTATCACCCTGCTGGACATGAACCACTATACAACGGTGAAAACAACCATGTTCAACGGCGTACATCATCCCGACATCGTGCTATGCGGCGCCGACGGCGACTGCCGATATCTCCGGCGCTTCGATTACAGCGACTACAAACACCGCATGAACTGACACCGACCATGAAACCGCGTTTTTCCATCATCGTCCCAGTCTACAACAGGCCGCAGGAGGTAGCGGACCTCGCCGCGAGCCTGCTGGCTCAATCGTGCCGCGATTTCGAGCTGATAGTCGTCGAGGATGGCTCTACGGTGCCCTGCCGCCGGCAGATCGACGAGGCAATAGCCAAAGGCCTCGATGCAAAATATTATTATAAGGATAACGAAGGTCGGTCGATTGCCCGCAACTATGGTATGGAGCGCGCTTCAGCTGGTTTCTTCATATTTTTCGATTCCGACGTCGTTGTTCCGCCCGATTATTTCAAGATATTGAGCGAACACCTCGACAAAGAGCCGGAGATAGAGTGTTTCGGCGGTCCCGACGCCGCCCACGACAGTTTCAGCAATACCCAGAAGGCCATAAACTATGCCATGACGGCATTTCTCACCACCGGCGGCATACGCGGCGGCAAGGTGAGCCTCGAAAAATTCACGCCCCGTACGTTCAATATGGGTTTCCGGCGAGATGTATACCAAAAAGTAGGCGGTTTCCGCGAAATGTTTTCCGAGGATATCGACATGAGCATGCGCATACGCGGCGCGGGCTACAGCCTCACCCTCATTCCCGATGCTGCCGTGTGGCATAAACGCCGAATCAGTTTCCGTAAGTTCGCCAGACAGGTCTTCGTGTTCGGAATGTCGCGCATCACCCTTTGGCAGCTCTACCCCAATTCTCTCAAGACTGTGCATATGCTGCCGGCCCTCGCCGTAGTGGGACTGCTGGCGCTCATAGTGCTTGCCTTGACAGTATCATGGCGGTTCCTCCTGCCCGTGGCCATTTATTTTCTTGCCATCCTCGTGGGCGCGTTCGTATCAACGCGCTCCGTAACAACCGCCGTCATGGCCGTCCCTGCCGCCGCAGTGCAGATCGGCGGCTACGGCACAGGGTTCATCAAGGCATGGTTCAACGCCTGCGTGCTTCGGCGTGGCCGCAACATAGATAACGAAATTAAAATGAGAAAAGGTAAGTGATATGGGCGCCAACAACGACATGCCGCGCGAAAAGGCTCTGGCAAACGGGCTCAAAGCGCTGTCCGACAAAGAACTGATGGCCGCGATCTTCTCCACCGGCATCAAGGGCAAGGACGTGTTCGAGCTCAGCGCCGATATTTTGGC
This sequence comes from Muribaculaceae bacterium, assembly GCA_017621055.1. Taxonomy (GTDB): domain Bacteria; phylum Bacteroidota; class Bacteroidia; order Bacteroidales; family Muribaculaceae; genus CAG-873. Next base: position 33,950 of record JAGATX010000025.1, read on the forward strand.
CGACAACGGCGGCCACCTCAGCATCATAGCCGCCATGGAACCTGCAGAGTTCATCGAGCGCTACAAAGGCATAGGCCCGGCAAAAGCCATAACCTTGCTGGCAGGTATCGAACTGGGCGTACGTGCCGCCGCCGACGCCATGACCATGACCGATACCTTTGTCAACAACAGCGAGAACGTATACCGCTACATCCACGCCAAGACCCATGGTCTGGATCATGAGCAGTTCTGGGTCATATACCTCAAGCAGAACAATGCCATTCTCGACAGCCGTATGATAGGCAGCGGAGGCTGGGCCGCAACAGCTGTAGACATCCGCATCATAATGCGCGAGGCGCTGTTGCTGCGCTCGGCGGCAATGATCCTGGTTCACAACCACCCGTCGGGTAACCTGACACCCAGCGCGCAGGACCGTCAGCTCACTGCCGATATTGTGGCTGCCGCGAAACTGATGAAGATGCGCGTGCTCGACCACCTGATCGTGTCAGACAAGGGATATTATTCTTTCGGCGACGAAGGCACAATGCCATCATGAGATGACACCGGCGGTGCCGGCTGTGCTGTAGGCGCGCCTCCGCCTCCGCCTTTACCGCTTCCTCGATTGATTACGAATTCCTGATAGTAGGCAAGCAGCAATGTTGTCAGTGGCAGGGCTATTATCATGCCGATAAGTCCCATAAGCGTTCCCCACACCGACAGCGACAGCAGGATTATGGCCGGATTCAGTCCCATGGCCTTGCCCTGAATTTTGGGCGTGAGTATATAATCGCACACGCTCTGGCTCACGGCATAGACCAGCAGACACTCGCCGAATACCGTCCAGAATCCCACACCGTCGCCGATGGAATAGATAAGGCAGACGATGGCCACGGGTATCAGGGTGATGTACTGAAAGTAAGGTATCATGTATAGCACACCGACAAGGACTCCCAGCACTATGGCGAGCGGTATGCCGATAATTGAGAAACCGATGCAGTAGAACGTTGCGGCACACAAAGCAAGGACAGCCTGCGCACGGAAATAGCGGTTCATGCTCACGTTGATATCCGACGCCACGCGGTACACTATCCGGCGGTATTTCTGAGGCACCAGCAGTTTGAAGCCGGTCATCATCTGCGGATAATCGATCATTATAAATATTATGTATATGAACGTCAGCAGCCACTCCAAGGTGTGGAACAGAAAATCGAGGACTGCGCCGACGAACGAAGTGCCCGAAGTGAGCAGCTTCTGAAGGTGCGGTTCGGTGAGCAGGCTCTGGATACTGATTGACCCTATCCACCGGCGCAGCGGCTCCATCACCTCGTCGGGAAGAAAGGCCACGTTGATGTCGGCGCCATGGTCCGAGCTGAGCATGACGTCGAGCTGATGGATTTCCTTGATCACCGACGGAATGAAGAAATAGGAGAGTACGCCCAGGACAACGGTTGCCTGCAGGATGGTGAGCAGACTGGCAATCACCCGACCCTTGAGGTGGAATATACGGCGGTTGAAAGCCACCACCGGTTCAAGCAGATACGATATCAGGCAAGCCAGCGCAAAGGGCAGAAGAACGTTTCGGAGTACGTTGACAAGCCATATCGCACCGACGAGAAGCAACAGCCCGGCAACGATGCGGACAACACGATCGAAAGTATAAGGACGTGAAGGAGGTATGGCCATGAATATGATGAACTACGGGCTCTCCGACCTGAAGCGCCCGTAATTAAAACACCTCAATATGTTCGATGGTTCTAACGCATCGACCCCCAATTTGCCGAACCGCGCCGATTAGAGCTTATCGAACAATGATCCTGCAAGTTTCTGCTGTGCGGCCTCTGTCGGTGAGAGTAATAAGATAAATGCCGGGCTGGAGATTATCAGTAGGCACAGAAACACGAGTCTCATCAGCTTCAAGCTGAAGGCTCATAATGGCAGAACCGCTAAGATTATTAACTCGGATTGTGCGCCCACTTGTAGAAGCAGGCAGATCCACAATTACCGGAGTTCCCTTTGACGCAGGATTTGGCCGTGCTATGATATGATTTTCTTCATTGACTACTTCGGCGACAGCGCCGGTAGCCTTGTCAAGACGATAGAATCTCACGGTTTGCATATAGCGCCCCTGTTCATCATACCAATTATAATTGACTTGTGCAAGTATACTGTTGTCCGATTTGAAAAACTCGGCTCTCGGTTTCCCTTCGGCGTTGTCAGGCATTGGGAAAGTGTAAATCACCTGGTTGTTTTCGTTGACAACTTCCAGACCTGTGTAATGGACCCCAAATATAGTGCGTTTGTAGTCAGTTTCACCGTCGCCGTCCCGGTCACTATCCGTTATACCGAAAAGATATTCTTCAGCAGATGGTGAACCATCTGAAATGAAATTGCTTTCTCCGCCTTCGGCAACTTCCGCTTTGAAACGGACGTATTCGAAAGCCTCATCATCGTTGAAGAAAGTCTGGGAGAACGGCAGATATACACCCCCGTTCCAGTCGTTTAATTTTGCGACATCGTTGCAGCGAGGTGTACAAAAGTTGCTGATTGGAACCTCCTCCCATGAGCGTGTGCTCCACTCGCCATTGTATTTTTGAGTCTGTATAGTGTAGCGGTAAGAGAAGCCCCACATACCCGATGGCTCAAGGTAAGCTTCAACATTTCTGAGATATTCCTCAAATTCATACCATCCATTGCCTTTCTGAAAGGGAATGTTTATAAAGACTGAATTGTTCTCTACTCGGCTGCCATTTTGAAGAATGGAAATTGTCACTGACGGGTCTGTATTTCGCAACGTCTCGAAGATGTAATTGATGAAAGCATTTTTTCGGGCTTCCATATCAGAGGTGGAAGGTATGCCGTCCGCTTCATCTATTGTAAAGCGGGACTCCTTAATCACACGGGATTTCTCCTGTGTCCCGGTAGATGCTCTTTCTTCCAGGACGAAATACGGACGCAGGATGGGGAAATTGAATGATTTGAGAGGTTTAAGTTCAAAATCAAAGATTTCAGCCGAATACATTGAACTGCCATCCGAATATCCGTATTCATCCTCGGAGAAATAGATGGCGGCTTCACCGTTCTTCATGTACTGACCGGGGATGAAACGGGTGTCGGCACCGTTCATTTCCTTTACCAGAGTTTGCGCGGAAACTGCAGCTGTACAGGCAAGAACAGCTGCGATTGTGATAAAGATAAATTTCTTCATTTTGCATTATTTTGATATATGCAAAGTAACACATTAATTTTCATTTAATTCTCAACAAATGTTGAGAATTACAAAAAAGATGATTTTTTTTTGCGTAAACGGCTCAGATGGGTTGGGGTGATGTTGAGTAACGAAGCGATATCTTTCAAAGAGAACAACTCGAATAAATTCGAGTCACGGCATATGAGTTCATCATAACGCTGCTGCGGAGTCTTGGAGTATAAATTGATGAGCCGGTCGTAGACGGCATTGAACAATTCGCGTGTGGTGTTCTCGACAACCTTTTTGACTTTTAAATCTGACTGCATCATCTCCGCAACTGTTGAAGAAGGTGCGCAGTATATCTCGCAGGGTACTGTGGCTATTATGGAACAGCGCGACTTCTCCCGATACAGCGATCCGGGGAAGTCACATACAAAATGCCCGGCAAATTCGAGGCCGGTTACATGGGGAGTGCCATCAGAGGAAAAACAGACATACTTCAGCGCGCCGGATTTTATATAACCGATGTAACGGCCTATGGTTCCGGCAGTAAGAAATTCATCGCCTTTGTCATAGTGTCGCAGTTCACCGTGGTTAAGGCATAGGTCGCGCCAAAAGTCGGTATCGATATTGTCAATATATGAATTGAACTGCGCCATCTTATATATGTATCACGCCATTGCGAAACAAGAGATGCCGAGCTTATCCTCAATATTGGCTACACTCTTGAAACTGAGGTTTTCAGTACCAGACAGGAGCTTGCTGACATATTGCGGACTTACGCCGAGACGAGCGGCAAGGTCAGCTCTTTTAAGACCGTTGTCCTGCATATAGCCAATAAGAGTTACGGCAAGCTGACGCGACCAGCGGAGCCAACCTGCATTTTCCTTTCGCCATGCGGCTTCTTCTGCAAACCGCGAGGGGGTATCACTCTGATGT
>JAGATX010000026.1 GCA_017621055.1 Muribaculaceae bacterium
ATAACAAGGCTCACGACCGTTTTCTTATAATTGATGAAGATGTCTATCACATCGGTCATTCACTTAAAGACCTCGGAAAGAAGCTGTTTGCCTTCTCTAAAATGGAGGTTATGACCGGGACTGAACTCATTTCTCAGCTATCTCGCTCTTCAACGAGGATGAATACTAACACGCTGTAAATAAATCAACAACTTATAATTTAATGGACAAGCAAAGTTTAATTTGTTTGTCCATTGTTGTTTTTATTCGATTTTAAGCCGTCAGACACCGAAATTTATTTGTCCAAATTACACTACACGAAATCATCCTCCGGAATATCCGCCTGCTATATAACAGACGGGTCCTCCGGAGGAAATTTCAGAGGATGTTTGAATGGTCACATCGGTTCGATGTCCTCTATCTCGGTTGCGAGTTCAAGGAGCGTCTTGCCGGCAATCTTGAAGTTTTCAACGAGAGCCATCGGACTGTCGAAAACCATCTTACGTTCTGTGAAATGGCTGTCGGAAACTACTCCTTCTCCATCGTCCATAAGATAATATGGATTTCCTTTATAAGAGAGTTCCACGTCATATCCCATAACGCAAAAGTCGTATAGTAGAACTCCTAAGGCCTTATTAGGATAGCTCTTACGGATAAAGCCGTTTCTGATTTCCGCAACGGCAAAATCGAGTAATTGGTTTATCTTCGCGTTACTCGTGAGCCGGAGGCGACAAACGGGGCGGAGCGGCCGGACAAAAAGGGATGTGATGTCGACGTTCGCGCCACTTTGACGCTCTTTTTTTGCAAAAAACAGCAAAAATTTAGCCTAAAAATGCAAAAAAGTACTAAATCACCCTTGGCAACTATTGCATATCGCAACAATACATATTATCTTTGCGTATTAGTTATAGCAACAGCAGAAAGAAGTAAAGTATTGAATTAGTTTTTTCATAGGATTAGATTTTTAAGGTTTAGACGCTGCGGGGCAATCGTGAGATTGCCCCGCAGTTTTTTTTGCCGGGCAGGAAATTATGGTTATCTTTGCTGCGTAACTACGGAAAAAAACACAGACATCACGTTATGCGCAGAATTGTATTTTTTGTTCTTGCTGTGGCGGTGCTGGCATCTGCGGCTGCCGATAATACCATATACATGAGCGGCCGGGTAAAGGACGCGGTGATGCGTCGCGACCTCACGAGCGCCTTTGTGGTGCTGTTCGATTCTTTAGGGGCGCCGTGCGACACTCTCCAGGCCAACCGGGGCTTTGCCTACCGCAACGGCGAGATCGACACTCTGTCGTTCTTCGGCTTCGAGGTGCCTCGCGTGGATACCACGCTGGTGTTCGATGTTTTTGCCGAGGGTTACCGCCGGCAGACGGTGAGCTACCGGCTCGACAACATAGGGCGACGCGAAACGAGCCGCGATATTCCGACGATCTTCATGGAACGTGCTCCCGTGCAGCTCGATGAAGTGGTGGTGTCGACAACCAAGATAAAATTCTACAACAAGGGCGACACAGTGGTATATAATGCCGACGCGTTCCAGCTCGCCGAGGGGTCCATGCTCGATGCCCTGATCGCCCAGATGCCGGGCGTGGAGCTGAACAACAATGGCCAGATTAAGGTCAACGGCCAGTTCGTGGAGTCGCTGCTGCTCAACGGCCGCGAGTTCTTCGACGGCAACAACAACCTGATGCTGGAAAACATAGCGGCCTATACCGTGAAGAATGTGCAGGTCTACGAGGGCGAGACCACCCAGGCACGCCTCTCAGGCGACAATTCAGCCACGAAGGTGCTCACCATGGACGTACGCCTCAAGAAGGAGTACAACATGGGGTGGCTGATGAACGCCACCGCGGGCTATGGAACGGCCGACCGCTATCTTGGCAAGCTGTTCCTGTCGTGGTTCAACGCCGACATCCGAATAACGGCCATTGCCAACGTCAACAATCTCAACGACAACCGGCAGCCGGGGCGCTCCGACACGTGGACGCCCGAGATGATGCCGGACGGAAAGAAGGAATACCGCATGGCCGGCATCGACTACAACTACGAGAATGCCGACGAGACACGCTATGCTTCGGGGCGCGCCCTGTTCAGCCAGACGGTGAACCGCAACGTCCGCACCGCCGACCGCATCAACTTCCTGCCCGGAGGCGATACCTACGACTATAGTTTCACGGGCCTGCGCGACCGCGAAACGGCTGTGAACACCAGCCATTTCGTCAATTTCCGCACAGCCGACAAAAAATGGGGCTTCGACACGGGCCTCGCCGCACGGTATACCTACGCCCGCAATGCCGAGTCGGCCCTCGCCGGCACCTTCGGTGCCGAGCAACCGGGCATGACAGCCGATATCCTCGAAGCCATATACTCCGACGGCAGCAGCGCGGCTCTCGAGGCCATTATCAACCGGTCCGTGCGCTACGCCGACGGCAAGCGCCGCTCTCTGTACCTGTCGGCGACACCGGGTGTGACCTACAGCATTCCGCGCAGCGACGACCGCCTGTGGCTCGACCTTGGCGTGCGCTACGAACGCGAAAAAGAGGAATTATGGCGCGACTATACCGTGAACTTCGGCGCAGACGCCACGGCCGCCGAACGCCGCAGGCAGTACTTCGACAACGACCCCAACCATACTCTGACACTCTCGGCATCGGCGAGGTACAGCACCTCTCTCGGCCGAAACTGGTGCTCGCTGGAGTATTCCTACGAGTTTTCCGACCAAGTGAAGGACTCATACATGTACGCCCTCGACCGTCTGGCCGATATGGGCGTCTACGGTACCCTGCCAGAGGGCTATGGCGCCGTCTACGACCCTGCCAACAGCTACACCTCGCGCCTGCTGCAGGGACAGCACACCCTCCGTCCCTATATCAACTACAGCCACGAGTTCAGGAACAAGTCGTGGCTCGGCGTGAGTCTCAGCCCGCAGCTGGCATTCACGCACCGGCACTTCGACTATCGGCGCGACGGCCGCGATCATCGGCTGAGCCGCAACGCCGCAACGGTGACCATCAACAGCATATGGGCCGGCATGATTGAATATCGCATGGGGCCCAAAGAAGAGGACGGCCGGACGCGCTTCAAGAACAACATCCGCTACAGCTACCGGGTGACTCCGCGCCTGCCCGACATGCTGGACATGCTCGATGTCACCGACGACACCGACCCGCTCAACATCTACATCGGCAATCCCGGCCTGCGCACCGAAAACGCCCACAGTCACCTGGTGCGCTGGCAGTGGAACTCCATGAGCCGCCCGCTCTACAATATCCTCTATTTAGGGTTCACCCACACCTCGGCCGCTCTTGTGCGCGGGTATACCTACGATACCGCCACGGGCATACGCACCAACCGGATGTACAACGTCGGCGGCAACCGGCGCTACGCCGTCACCGACGAGCTGAGCTGGCAGTTCGGCAGCCGCAAGCAGTTCAGCCTCAGCTCCGAAACAGATTTCAGCGTCAGCCGCAACACCGACATGGTGGGCATCGACAGCGACGCGCCCTCGCTGCGCCGCGTAGACAACCGCAACATCAGCGAGAAGCTCAAACTGACGTGGACAGTCGGCGGCCAGACCCTCGGAGTGCGTTGCGACTGGCTGAACCGCCACGCCACCTCGGCGCAGCCCGGCTTCAACACCCTCGACGCCAACCATGTGACCTACGGACTCACCGGCACCTTCAAGCTGCCGGCAGGTTTCGGCGCCTCCACCGACTTTATGTGCTACACCCGCCGAGGCTACGGCAGTCCCGAGCTCGACACCACCGACCCGGTGTGGAACATGCGCGTGAGCTACTGTCCGCCGCGTGCCTCGCGATGGGTATTTATGGTCGATGCCTTCGATATCCTCCACAAGCTCAGCAATGTGAGCTATGCCGTGACAGCCACCGGCCGCTCGATAGCCTACACCAACGCCTTGCCGCGCTACGTGCTCTTCTCAGTGCAGTATCGCCTCAGCATCCAGCCAAAAAAATAGCTCCCTCGGCAAGGCGGTTATTGGCGGGTTTGGCCGGCGCCGGTGATGAGGTATTTGTATGTGCAGATCTCGCGGAGCGCCATTGGCCCGCGGGCATGGAGCTTCTGCGTGGAGATACCTATTTCGGCGCCGAAGCCGAACTGTCCGCCGTCGGTGAAGGCGGTGGATACATTGGCATATACGCACGCGGCGTCGACGGCACGCAGGAATGTGGCGACGGCGTCGCGGTTCTCGGCGATGATGCATTCACTGTGGTGTGAGCCGTAGCGGCCGATGTATTCAAGGGCTTCGTCGAGGTTTTCGACAGTGCGCAGTGTCATCTTGTAGTCGAGCCATTCGCGGCCATAGTCCTCGTCGGTGGCATGGCGCAGATATGGGTATGCGCCGTCGAGGGCGGCGTAGGCGGCATCGTCGGCATAGATTTCCACGTTTTTGTCGGCAAGACGATAGCATACGGCTGGCAGCGCGTCGAGGCGTGCGCGGTCCACTATCAGACAGTCGAGGGCATTGCACACGCTCACGCGGCGCGTCTTGGCATTATATACAATGTCGCGAGCGGTGGCGATGTCGCCGGAAGTGTGGAAATAGGTATGGCAAACACCGGCGCCGGTTTCTATCACGGGCACCAGGGCATTTGTGCGCACATAGTCGATAAGGCGTCGGCTGCCTCGCGGTATCACCAGGTCGACCTCGCCGCGCGCACGCAGCATGGCCGTTGTGGCCTCGTGGCCCGAGGGGAGGAGCACGGCGCAGTCGGCGTCGAAGCCGGCGGCGGTAAGAGCCTCGCGGATAATCGTTATCGCGGCGTTGTTTGTGTTGTCGGCCTCGTGGCCTCCCTTGAGCAGGCAGGCGCTGCCCGCTTTGAAGCATAGGGCAAAGACATCGAACACCACATTGGGCCGCGCCTCGAAAATGCAGCCTATTACGCCGAACGGCACGGTGACGCGCCGTATGGTCATGCCGTTGGGACGCGTGACCGAGTCGAGCGTCACGCCCAGAGGCGACGGCAAGGCCGCTACGGCGCGTATGCCTGCGGCGATGTCGGCTATGCGCTCGGGTGTGAGCAGCAGGCGGTCGTACATGGGGCTGTCCTGCCCCAGAGCGGTGCAGTCCAGGGCGTTTGCGGCGAGGAGTTCTGATTTGCCGGCTTCTACAGCGTCGGCTATGGAAAGGAGCGCCGCATCGATGGCGGCGTTATCGGCGGCGGCCAGACTATCGGCGGCGCGCCGTGAGGTTTGGAATGTCATTGTCGGAATTTTGGTGAATGGAACATGTCAGCGGGCGTAAGCCTGTTCGTCGATATAAAGATAGTCGGCATGGATAAGCGGTTTCTGGCCCGATACGCCGGCACGCTCGCGTGCCGTGGCGGCATCGACGGCACTCTTGCCCCATGCCACGATTATGCCTCCGCAGGTGACGGTGACGATATCGTCGGCGTCGAAATCGCCCTTTACCGATACAACACCCACAGGCAGCAAAGAGTTGCCTCCGCGACGGAGAGCCTGCGCGGCGCCGTCGTTGACCTCGAGACTGCCTTTGGCAAAGCTATCGGAGTGCGCTATCCATTTCTTAAGAGCGGAAGCGGGGCGCTCGGCGGCCTCGAATACAGTGTGGGGCACATCGGCGCCGGCGGCGAGGTCGAGCAGTATGTTCTGGCGCGTGCCGTTAGCGACTATCACCTCAATGCCCTCGGAGGCCACACGCCTCGCCACCCTGCACTTGCTGCCCATGCCTCCGCGGCCTGCCGAGCTGCGTGCGGAGCTGATATACCCGTCGATATCGGCGTCGGCGGGAACGCTGGCTATCAGCCGGCTGCCGGGAGCCGACGGGTCGTCGGTAAACAGACCGTCCACGTTGCTGAGGATTATGAGCCGGTCGGCGCCGGTCATGCCGGCTATGAGACCCGAAAGCTCATCGTTGTCGGTGAACATCAGCTCGGTGAGGCTGACAGTATCGTTTTCGTTGACGATTGGCAGCACGCCGTTGGCGAGCATCACGTCGAGGCATCGCTGCTGGTTGAGATAGTGGCGCCGCCGTTCGAAATTCTCCTTTGTGGCAAGCACCTGACCGCAACTCACAGCATGCTCGCGGAAAAGGTCGTAGTATCGGTTTATGAGCTTGGCCTGGCCTACAGCGCTGAAGAGCTGGCGCGCCGACACCTGGTCAAGGCCTTCTACGCTCACACGGCCCCGGAGTTCGCCGCGACCGGCGGCGACGGCGCCCGACGATACGAGCACAATCTCGCATCCGCCGGCGCGAAGGGCCGCTATCTGGTCGACCAGGGCGCTCAGCCGGGTAACGTCCAGAGTGCCGTCGCGCCGTGTCAGCACGTTGCTGCCTATCTTTATTACAATACGTTTCATGTTAAGAGCCTGTTTCCCTATATCTGTTGCAAGTGTTACCGCAGCCGCATCTTCAGTTTCTGCATCATCTCGCCCATGAGTGGATGGCGCTCGAGCATATAGTCGAGCACCCGTTTCTCGGGCCAGTACTGGGGAGCCAGTTCGCCGGCCGACACCACGACGTCGAAATCCACATCGTCGTTGTCGAGGGCGGTGCGCAGTGCCGCCAGCACCTCGCCCTTGCGGCTGTTGATCTGGTCGGCGAGCACACTGCTGGGCAAAGTCACCACATAACGGCCATCCACGGCGGCGGGCAGCGCCGTCTCCATGGAGCCTGTCAGCAGCGGTTCTGAGCTGTGCGAGGCTATGAAGTCTTTCCATGCCTTGTGCAGTTCGTCCTCGCCGAAGGGTCTGGCACGCCGGGCGGCCACAGCGGGCGCCGGTGCGGCATGTTCCTCTCGAACGCGGCTCATGCTGCCGCGAAGCGAAAAGCCGCCGGGAGCAAAACGCGGTTTCGGTGTCTCGGCTGCCGGCGCCGCTACCGAAGAACTCGGAGCAGCCGGTGCTACATGGGGCTGCGGGGCGGACGCGGCAGGCGCGGCGCCCTCGGGTTTGAGCGGAGCAGCCGCTGCGGGCAGCGGTTTCAACCGCCCCTCGTCGTCTCCGCTATCTATGGACGAGGGGCTGAGTAATTGGCACAGTTTTATGAGCGTAAGCTCGATAAGGAACTGTTTGTTGGAGGCCTGACGGAAATTGAAGTCAGCGTCGTTGCAGAGATCCATGGCCCGGTAGAGGAAGGTTGGATGCAGACCGGCGGCACGCTCGGCCAGAGCCGCGCGGACATCGTCGGAAGCCTCCACAAGACCTATGGTGGCGCTGTTGCCCGCGGCCATGAGGTCGCGCAGGTACAGAGCCAGCCCGTTGATGAAGAACTGCGAGTCGAAACCCTTGTCGCGCACTTCCTTGTAGATTAGGAGGGCTTGCGCCACATCCTGCGCCACAAAAGCATCGACAAGCCGGTTGTAATAGCTCTGGTCCAGGATGTTGAGGTTCTCTATCGTCGCGGCATAGGTGATATTGCCCTCGGTGGATGCAGCAACCTGGTCGAAAATCGACAGGGCGTCGCGCATGGCGCCGTCGGCCTTGCGCGCTATCACGTTGAGCGCCGCCGGCTCGGCGGTCATACCCTCGGTGCGCGCCACATGGGCGAGGTGCGCAACCATGTCGGCAACGCCGATGCGGTTGAAATCGTAAATCTGGCAGCGCGACAGGATGGTGGGTATGATTTTGTGCTTCTCCGTGGTGGCAAGAATGAAGATGGCATGGGCGGGCGGCTCCTCGAGGGTCTTGAGGAAAGCGTTGAATGCGGCGGCGGTGAGCATGTGCACCTCGTCGATGATGAACACGCGGTATTTGCCGACGGTGGGAGGCACCATCACCTGCTCGGTGAGGGCCCGCATGTCGTCGACGCCGTTATGCGAGGCGGCATCCAGCTCGATGATGTTCATCGAGCGGTTCTCGTTGAACTGGCGGCAACTGTCGCACTCGTTGCAGGCTTCGCCCTGCGGCGTGCGCGCCATGCAGTTGATTGTTTTGGCGAAAATACGCGCACACGACGTCTTGCCCACGCCCCTGCTGCCGCAGAAAAGGTAGGCATGCGCCAGCCGGCCCGTGACGATGGCGTTCTTCAGCGTCGCCGTCAGCGCCTTCTGGCCCACTACGCTGTCGAACGTTGTCGGGCGGTATTTGCGTGCCGATACTATATATTGTTCCATGTGAATGTGGCGGCAAAGCCGGCAGTGACCTTGCCATCTGCAAATTTAGCAATTATTCCCCAATTATCGAAACAAAAAAATGTTGGCTTATTCGCCCCGGATTGTTAACTTTGTGGTCTGTAAAGGGCGCCGACAGCACCGGCGCTCCTATCGAACCAATCAACAGCATGAGAATGAGAATAATACAGAAATATTTGGGACTTATGCTCGTTGCCGGCGCCACGCTGGCATGTGCGGCCGCCTCGCCTGTTGCCGCCGGCACCCCCGGCGATGTGGCACGCGCTGCCGGCGCTCTTGCCGCTGACAATGCCCAAGGAGCCCTCGACGCTATCCGCTGCATCGACGCCGGCACCGTCGGCGAGGTTCCCCTCCCGGCGCAATGGCTTGAAGCCGAAGCCCTTTTCCGCAGCGGCCGTTATGCCGACGCCGCCCGCGCCTATGCCTCTGCCGCCGACAACGACCCCGGCAGCGCGTATGCGGCCACGGCAATGCTCAAAACAGGCCAATGCCTTATGGCTCAGGGAGACTATGACGGCGCTCTCGCCGAAATGGCGCCGCTCACCGACGCAATGGTGAGCTACACCGACGCTCCCGTGCTGGCATTCACGCGCGGCGTATGCCTGCTCGCCATGAACCGCAACGCCGAGGCCGACGCTCAGTTCGCCGCTGCCGCCGCCGACAGCAGGCTCGGCGCGGAGGCCAACTATTATCGCGCGTACATAGCCTTTGCCGGCGGCGATTACGCCGGCGCGCGACGTATGGTGGCAAACAACTCGGCTGCAGGAGCCGATTTTCTCAAAACGGAACTGGACTTTGTGGAAGGATCTTACTCCAAGGCTCTGGCAGCCGCACGCCGACTTCTGCGCGGCACCTTATCCGCCGACCGCGCGACAGAGCTGGAACGCATAGCCGGCGAAAGCCTCTGCGCCCTCGGGCGCGCCGACGAGGCCGCCCCTTACCTGCGCCGATACATGAGCGCCGCTCCGCAGCCGGCACCCTCGGCTGCTTTTGCCCTCGGCCGCATTGAATATTCCGCCGGCAACTACTCCGAGGCCGTCCGTCTCTTTGAGACGGCCTCACAGGCGCCCGGCGCCATCGGACAGGGGGCTGCTCTCTATTTGGGTCAGGCCCTCTACCATCAGGGGCGTCCCGACGCTGCCATTCTTGCCTTCGACCGCGCCATGAAGGTCACCGACGGCACCGACGAGCAGCGCCGCGCCGCATACTTCAACTATGCCGCCGCGCGTTTTGCCGGCGGCGAGGTGCCTTTCGGCAGCAGCGCCGCCGAATTCGAGAATTTCCTTGCCGAATACCCCGACGGCGACTATGCCGACCGCGTGCGCTCATATCTGGCAGAAGGGTATATCGCCGACGGGCAGTACAGCCGCGCCCTGGCACGCCTCGACGGCATGGCGCATCGCGACAGCCGCGCCAACGGCACCCTCGCCAAAGTTCTGGCACTCCTCGCCGACAGCGCCCTCACGGCAGGCGATGCCGAAGGAGCCGCCAGCTACCTCGACCGAGCCTCCCGCAGCGGCAATGCCGGCGCCGACGTCGCCCGCGAACTCGTCCTCACACGCGGACGCCTCGACTATCAGCGCGGCGACTACGTCAGCGCCGCACGCAGCCTCCGCCAGTACCTCCGCGACGGCGACAACGCGCCCAACGCCCCATTCGCCGCCTACCTTCTGGGATATACCCTCTTCAACGACCGCCGGTACAGCGGCGCCGACGCCGCTTTCAACCGCGCCATGACCTCCGGAGCGTTCGGCGGCGCACAGCTCGCCGATATCCTCGACCGCCGCGGTGACATCGCCTTCTACGGCGGCGATTATGCAGGCGCTCGCTCATATTACCGCCGCGCCTACGAGGCTGCCCCCGCCACGGGCGACTATGCCGTGTTCAACGAAGCACGCATGCTCGGCTATGAGCGCTCCTATGAGGCCAAGCTGGCGCGCCTCGACGACTTCAAGCGCACCTTCGGCGCCTCGCCGCTGATGCCCGACGCCCTCCTCGAAACCACACAGGCTCTCATCAGTCTGGGACGCAACGACGAGGCCGTGGGGGTATACCGCACGCTCATTGCCGGCTATCCCCTCACCCGCCAGGGGCGCAACGGCTACCTTCAGTTAGCCATGACCCTGCTCGACATGAACCGCCGCGACGACGCAATGGAGGAATACCGGCAGGTAATCAGCCGCTATCCCACCTCCGAGGAGGCCGCGCGGGCCACCGAACTGCTGCGCCGTATGTATGCCGACGATAACCGCGGCGATGAATTCGTGGCCTTCATAGCCGGTGTGGAAGGCGCTCCGGCCCTCGACAGCACACAGGCCGCCGAGCTGACGTACAACGCCGCACGCCATGACCTGACCGCCAATGCCGACACCACGGCAATGAGCCGGTTTATGGCCACATATCCCGACTCGCCATACGCCGAGGATGCCCTTGAGGCCCTCGCAGAAGCGAACTACAATGCCGGCCGGATACCCCAGTCGCTGGCACGCTGGCGCCAACTGCTGGCGCGCGCCTCGACCCCCGGGCGCTCCGTGCGTGCCCGCTTAGGGGAGATGCGCAGTTGCCGCGACATCGGCGACCTTGCCGGCGCCGGTACTGCCGCCGAGGCCGTGCTCGCCGCCGCCGACGCCCCGGCCGACGCTGTTGCCGAAGCCTCGTTCACCCTCGGCAATGCCCTGGCCGACAGCGGCGACAACGCACGCGCCCTGCAGGTATGGAGTGCCGTGGCCGACCGCACCGACAACCTCTATGGCATGCGCAGCGGCTATGCCGCCGCCGAAGCCGTGTTCGACAGCGGAGACAACGACGAGGCACTGCGCCGCGCACAGGCCCTCACCGCCAGCCGAAGCCCGCACCAGTATTGGGTAGCACGTGCCTTTATCCTCCAGGCACGCATCTACAAGGCCATGGGCCGCGACTATGAGGCCCGCGAATACCTGCGCGCCCTGCGCGACAACTATCCCGGCAACGAACCGGACATACGCGACATGATAGAACAGCTTCTCGACGAATGAATATACTTGTAAAAACCACCATAGCCTTAGCGGCGGCCACCGTGCCTTTCGGTGCCGCTGCTCAGGACCTCTCCACCGAAATAGACGTTGAGCGCACGGTCACTCCCGAACACCGCGCCGCCGCGCCGCTATCAACCGTAACACCCCGCGCCGCCCTCACCGCAGGCCGCCCGGTACTCGAGCTTGCCGAATTCTCGCTCACCGACGCCGGCAATCCCTCGCCAGGAGCGTTCGGCGCCGACGGCGCCGACGGTCTTCCTGAAGTGTCGCCGTATCGCGGCTACGCCGCCATCGGCTATTTCCCCGCGCTGAACATCAGCGGAGCCGCAGGATATCGGTTTATCGACAGCGACACCACACGTCTGGCGGCGGCAGTCCGTTATGAAGGCGCATCGTGGCATGCCCTGCACCGCCCTGACGGCTCAAAAGGTAACGCCGCACACCATACCTTCGGCATAAATGCCGCCGCAAGCCATCTTTTCGGCAAAGTGCGCCTCAATGTCGACGGCGACTACTTCCACACCGCGGCAACCACACCCCTGCCGGTTGATAAATACAGCCGCAGCATCGACGGCGCCGCAATAACCGCACGCATAGGCGCCGACGGCCGGCTCAGCTGGTATGCGCGCGCACACTACATTTATACGGGTGTCAGCAAAGCCCCCGACGGCGGCGACAGCCCCTCGGAAAACCGCTATGGCCTGACGGCGGCCACCGATTATAAAATCAGCCGCCGTTTTTCGGCATTCATCCACGCCGACATCGACGGCTTCAGCCGCTCGGGCCGCGAATGGCTCGCCGACGGCACCGGCACATTGCAACTGACCGACATAGCCCGCGGCAGCGGCGCCGTGATTTCGGTCGTTCCCGGTGTGGGATACTCCGGCACGGCCTTCCACGCACGCGCCGCCGTGCGGGTAAATATCGGCACGGGCACCGGCAACAGCGCCGTGCATGTGGCACCGGCAGTACATCTGACATGGACGCCAGCGCCGCGCTTCGCAATCTATGCCGAGGCTCTCGGCGGCGAAAAAGTGGCGGGTATGCGCGGCATGTACGACTACTCGCCCCTGGCCATGGGTCTCAACTCATTCGGCACCACCCTGACGAATATCGACGCTCGCGCCGGCATCAGAACAGGCAGTCTGCGCGGTCTTTCGGTCGGCGTGGAAGGCCGCTACGCGCACACCGACGGCGCACCAATGCTCGCCACCACATCGGCCGGTACGGCCTTCGCTCCCTTCGACATCTGCGGATGGCGCGCGAAGGCCTATGTGCGCTACGGTGCTCCCTTCGCCGACGCTTTCATCAAAGCAACCGCCGAAAAGCTCGCTCACGGCGCGCGCCATGCCTTCGTCGCCGACCCCGACCGCCCCGAGTGGATTGTAGATGTCCGCATCGGTGCCGCGCCACTCAAAGCACTCAGCCTCGAAGCCCGCTGGCAATGGCGCGCCGACCGCTGCTGCTACTCCCTGACCGGCGACAGCCGCACCGACCTCGGCGATGTCAACAACCTCTCGCTTCAGGCCGTGTACAACATCAGCAGCCGCCTCAGCTGCGCCATTACCCTCGAAAATCTGCTGTGCCGACGGTATCAGATCATCGCCGGAGTCCGCTCGCAGGGTATACACGGCCTCGCAGGGGTACAATATAAGTTCTGAACGGTGTATTTTTGTATTTTTAACAATGTTGCTTACAAATAAAATTGTATTTTTGCAACATGATTGATGAAAAAGCACTTACACCTGACACTACTCCCGATTTGCCGGAACCTACCGCCGATACAGTCGAACGGATAAAATACCTTATCCGCCTGAGCCGCCACACTCAGGCTTCGTTCGCCAAGCTTCTCGGCATCGACCCCGCAAACCTCTCGCGCGTGCTCTCGCGAAAAGGCCGCCTGTCGGAAGGCCTCATAAACAAGCTCGTGGCAGACATGGGAGTGTCGAAAAAATGGCTCACCACCGGCCACGACATACCCTTCCCGCGCCGCAACGACGATGAGCGCCACTCCGACAGCAGCCGGCGCGGCACGCCCGTCTACGACATCGACGTCACCGCCGGCTGCAAGCCCCTGGCCCGCATGTTCACAGACGACAGGATTATCGGCTACGTCAACCTGCCAAATGTCGACCCTTCATATCTGGTGGTGAAAGTCACCGGCGACTCCATGTCGCCTAAAATCGACAACGACAGCTACATAGCCATCCGGCCCGTGCGCCTCGACTCGCCCATAGCCTGGGGGCAGGTATATGTCGTTGTTCTTGAAGACTTCCGGTTCGTGAAAATAATAAATCCGCATCCGGACCACGACAAGGTGTACCTCCACAGCGTCAACCCCGACTATCCCGACATCGAGGTGCGCCGCAATGATATCTTTGCCCTGTACCTGGTGGAGATAGTGATGAAATACGACTACATAGGCTGACAGATGCCACGAACCAAAGCCAATACTCACATCTGCCTGCCGGCATGCAACACCGCCGGCGTCAACGAGGCCGGCACCGACGAGGCCGGCCGGGGATGCCTTGCCGGCCCGGTGTTCGCCGCCGCTGTCATCCTCCCCGACGGTTACCGCCTCGACGGCCTCAACGACTCCAAGCAACTCACTGCCGACCGGCGCCGGCGGCTCGCCGACATAATACGCCGCGACGCCGTGGCGTGGGCCGTGGCAGCCCTCGATGCCGCCGAAATAGACCGTCTTAATATCCTGCGGGCATCGTTGACGGCCATGCATCGCGCCCTCGACGGCCTGACAGTGCGCCCCGGCGCCGTCATTGTCGACGGCAACAAATTCATGCCATACGGAAACGTGCCTTTCACCACCTTTGTGGGCGGCGACGGCCGTTTCGGAAACATTGCCGCAGCTTCTATCCTCGCAAAAACGGAGCGTGACAAATTCATGGAGCGTGCCGACAAAGAATATCCCGGCTACGGCTGGGCCAGAAACAAAGGTTACCCAACAGCCGACCACCGCAGGGCCATCGCCGAACTCGGCCCCTCGCCACTGCACCGGCTCTCCTTCCGCCTTCTACCTCTTTCCTCACCTTCACTTTTTGACTGACCTGTAATAAAATGGAAAAAGCACCCCAGCAAAACACCGGAGACAACAAAAAATCATTCTCCGACCGAATAAAGAGCACTAAAACAACACGTTGGATACGCTTCGGCATTGTCACCGCCATTTTTCTGGCATGGGTGGCATGGATGGGCTCGTGGTGGCTCCTCATCTTCCTGCCTCTCCTTTTCGACATATACATAACCGGATACATACCCTTCACATGGTGGAAAAAGAGCAAAAGCCGCACCGTGCGTACCGTCATGAGCTGGGTCGACGCCATCGTATATGCCCTGATTGTGGTTTACTTCGTGTTCTGCTTCGTAGGACAGAACTACCAGATACCCTCCGGCTCCCTCGAGAAAACGCTGCTCACCGGCGACTATCTGTGGGTCAACAAGATGGTCTACGGCCCACGCGTGCCAATGACCCCGGTGCATTTCCCGCTGGTGCACAACAAGCTTTTCGGCTTCAAGAGCTATCTCGACAACCCCTCGAACAGCTACCGCCGGCTCAAAGGCCTGCGCAACGTCGAGGAAGGCGACATCGTGGTATTCAATTTCCCGGCCGGCGACACCGTGCTCTCCCTCTTCGAAGACATACGCCCGGAATACTACGACATGCTCGTCGAGCAATATGGCCGTGAGGCTATCGAAGCTAATCCCCAGGTATTCGGCCAAAAGATGTACCGTCCCGTCGACCGACGGCAGAACTACGTCAAGCGCGCCGTAGGCCTGCCCGGACAGCGAATAAAAATCAAGAACGACACAATATTCATCGACGGCGAAGCCCGTCAGTTCCCGCGCGACGTGCAGTTTGTCTACACCGTGGCCTTGACGCGCCCAATCAGCGACGAACGCGCCAAGGAGCTTGGCATCAACCCCTCCGACATGTCCGACATGCTGCTCCCCTCGGCGCCGAACCACAACAGCTGGGCGCGGATGATACCGGGCGCTACGGCGACGTCGTACATCTACATGCTGCCCCTCACATCCTCCATGATAGAGTCGATGCGCACCGACGGCAGCCTCCAGGGGCTGGTGAAACTCAACGACATAGAGAACGATCCCGCATTCATCTTCCCCCACGGCGCCGCCGGAACATGGACACGCTCCGACTTCGGAGGCCCCGGCGGCCTGCTCATTCCCGCCAAAGGCACAACAGTGCCTCTCAACGCCGAGAACTGGGCACGCTATCAGCGAGCCATCCGCAACTACGAGGGCCACACCAATTCGTGGTTCGACAGCGCCACCGGACGTGCGTATATCGACGGCCAGCCAGCCGACGACTACACCTTCGCGATGGATTATTACTTCATGATGGGCGACAACCGCGACCGCTCGCAGGACTCACGTTTCTGGGGCTTTGTTCCGGAGGACCACATTGTCGGCTCGCCGATGATCATTCTCGCATCGTTCGATGGCGAACGCTCGCTCTTCGACGGAAAGATACGCTGGAACAGAATATTGCGCGACGCCAATCCCGACAAATAATGTCGCCGCTGATTCGTTATCCCGGCAGTACCGTGGTGTTGCCGCCGCGCCTGTTCGGCTCGCTGACGTACTACGCCGTGCTGGCGCAGTACCCCGCTGCGGTGATCGATGCCGCCACGCGATATAACAAGAACACCAAGAGCGTGCATCGCTATGATATTGTCGACACCTCGGGGCGGCTGTCGCTGACAGTACCGGTGTCGCGGCCTTCCGGCGCGACGCGCTGGTGCGATGTTGCCGTATCGGGCCATGGCCGCTGGTGGGAAGAACAGCCCACGGCTCTGGAAAGCGCATATGGTCGCACCCCATTCTTCGAGTTCTATATCGACCGGCTGCTGCCACTCTTCAGCGCCCCCTGCGCCGACAGTCCCGAACCTATAACCGCGCTGTGTGCGCGCGCCGACGCAATTATCCGCAAAATCTTAAGTATCGACACTATCGTTCTCGCCGATGTGGCGCATTTGCCGGCCGGCAGTGCCGTCACGGACCTGCGCCGCGATTTCGAAGCACGCACGGCAGCCGTTGCCGCCGCTGCAGCTTACCGGCAGTTGCGCCCCGACGCCACGCCCGGCACGCTCTCGGTGCTCGATGCCATTTTCAATCTCGGTCCGGAAGCGGCGTTGCTCCTTGCATCTCTACCAGACGCCGGTAATAACCTTTAGCACCGGGAGCCATCAGCTCGTCGTGGCTGCCGGCCTCGACAATGCGCCCTTCATGGAGCACGCATATGGTGTCGGCATTGCGTATGGTGCTGAGCCGGTGGGCGATGACCAGAGTCGTGCGGTCCGACATCAGACGGTCGAGGGCTTGCTGCACGGCGGCCTCGCTCTCGCTGTCGAGTGCCGAGGTGGCCTCGTCGAGTATCAGTATTCTCGGATTTTTCAGCACGGCGCGCGCTATGCTCAGGCGCTGGCGCTGACCGCCCGACAGGCGGCAGCCGCGGTCGCCGACAATGGTGTCGTAGCCATGCTCGGTGGCCATGATGAACTCGTCGGCGTTGGCCACGCGCGCGGCGGCGCGCACCTGTTCGGGGGTGGCGCTCTCAACACCGAAGGTTATGTTGGCGAAGATGGTGTCGTTGAAGAGTATAGGCTCCTGGCTGACGCTGCCCATGAGCGAGCGTAGCGCCGTGACATCGAGTTGGCGGATATCCACGCCGTCGATGGTGATGGCACCGGCGGTAGGGTCGTAGAACCGCGGCAGCAGGTCGGCGAGGGTGCTCTTTCCCGAGCCGCTCTGCCCCACCAGCGCGACAGTGTGTCCGGGCTTGATTGTGAAGCTGACGTCGTCGATAACGTTGGGTCCGTCGGCATGATAGCGGAAGCTCACATTCCGGTATTCTATCTCACCGCCGGCAGGAAGGGCGTGCGGATGTGCCGGGCTTTTGATGGGATTGTCGGCATCGAGAATTTTATCGATGCGTTGCATCGACGCCATGCCTTTCTGGATGGCGTACACGGCCTTGCTCAGCTCCTTGCCCGGGTTGATCATGGAATAGAAGATCACCATGAAATATATGAACGAGGCGGCGCTGAGGGCTGAAAAGCCACCGAGGATGAGCGAGCCGCCGAACCACAGGATTATGGCTATTGCGAGCGTTCCCAACAGTTCGCTCATGGGGTGTGCCAGCGCCTGGCGGCGCCCGACACCGACGGACAGTCGCGTGAATTCCTGGTTTTCGCGGTCAAAACGTCCGCGTACCTTGTTCTCGGCGTTGAAAGCCTTCACCACGCGGAGGCCGCCGAGGGTTTCCTCGATAGTGGAAAGCATCACGCCCCACTGCGTCTGCGTTTCGAGGCTCACCCGCTTGAGCCGCCGCCCTACATTGCCTATCACGCCCCCCACAATCGGCAGGAGAACGAGCACGAACAGGGTGAGCTGCCAGGAGATGGCGAACATCATTACCAGGCAGGCTATTATCATCACTGGATTTTTGAACATCATGTCGAGCGACGACATGATGGAATACTCCACTTCGGCGACATCGCCGCTGACGCGTGCAAGCACATCGCCCTTGCGTTCGCTGGTGAAGAAACCAATTGGCAAGGTGGTGATTTTTGCGAACATGGTGTTTCGTATGTCGCGGATAATGCCGAAGCGCATGGGAAGAATGAAGTATGCGCTGGCATAGGTGGCGCCCGTCTTCAGCGCCGTCATCACAACAAGGGTGCCGGCAAGGAGAGCGAGGGTAGCACTCTGGCCCCATGTGGCGATGGCTTCCTGAGTATAATAGTAGAAGTTATTGACAGCCACGTCCTTGAGCGAACCGCTGCCGGGCGCCATGTAGACGTAGGCCGTTTCGCGCACTTTGAAGAGCATCTCGAGGATAGGTATCAGCAGCGCGAACGAGAACAGCGTGAGGAACGCCGACAATATATTAAATATTATGTTTAGCGCCAGATATCTGCGATAAGGCGGCACAAAGCGGAGGAGTATACGGAAAAATCCCTTCATGGTTCAAATCGTTTTTTTCACGCGGCTGCGTTCGGGGTATAGATTGTTTGCCCGCCGGCCTATGTTCTTTGCCCATCCCAACGGCATCCCGTTGTGGCACACAAGCACATAGCCTTTTGGCGCATCGATGTCGGCGAGGGCTTCGCCGCGCAGATATGCCGCGGCCGTGGCCGTGTCGACGTCTATGCGGTTTGTCGCGGAGATATCGAGGGTCGTAGCCAGCGCCGCGGCGTGTGCCGGCGCCAGGTCACGGCCTCGAGGCGATGCCAGGGGCAGGCCGCCGCGAAGCAGGAGTACGCCCTTTGTCGCCGCCAGCGTCCCGATGAACTCCGCATGGTGGCGCGGTACCAGCTCAACGGCATCGGTGCCGGTGGCTATATGGCTGTCGGTCAGACTCGGGAACAATTGTGCGGCGAGAACTGCGCCGTCGCTGTTGACTTTTGGCAGACGCCGCGGCCGGGGATAGCCGGAAGCGGTATCGTCGCCCTCCTTGCGGACGGCGGCGATGAAAAAGCCCTCGCCGCGGACAAGGCCCGGCATGAAACGGTAGGCCGGCAGTGCGTCGAGGCGAACCACGCCCTCATAGGAGTCCAGACCCAGTTTCACAGGGGCGCCCCCCAACTCCGAAATGATGAAATTAACATTATCCTCGTCCTCGCAAGGCGCGAACGTACATGTGCTGTAAATCAGTACACCGCCCGGGCGCAGCCCACGCCACAGACCGGCGGCAATGCCGCGCTGAAGATCGGCGCAACGCCGCGTAAGGCCCTCGCTCCATTGCGTCACGGCCATTTCCTCCTTGCGCATCATGCCCTCGCCGGAGCACGGCATATCGGCGATGATTATATCGAAAACTTCACCGGCGGCGCCGAAAGCACGTGCGTCGGCGCGCGTCACCGCAACGTCGGCATTGCCGAAGCGCCCTATGTTCTCCAGCAAGGCACCGCAGCGGACCGCGTCCTGCTCGTTGGCAACTAACAGCGAGCCGGCGGGCAGAGCGGCGAGGGCTGCCAGACTTTTGCCGCCGGGCGCCGCGCACGCATCGAGCACCCGCAAATCACGGCGCTCGCCTCCTATGGCGGCGACGGCGGCACCTACGGCCTGCGTCATGCTCATCGACGAGGCTTCCTGGACATAGTATCCTCCGGCATGCCATGCCGCATCGCCGGCAAAGAACGGCCTGTCGGGCAGATAGATGCCGTCGGCGCACCACGCCACCTGGCCGGTTGCCGGCGGAAGGGGGTACGATCGCCCCGGCACACGCCGCACGCTCACCGGCGACGCCTCGTCGGCAAGAGCCGCCAGCACCGTGGCAGCTGCGGGGATGGTGGCTTGCATACGCGCCACGAAGGCATCGGGCAGGTGGCGGCTCATAGGCAGCGGCTGTTGAAGATGGCGGCGGCTTCGGCGCGAAGATATGGCAGATCGAGCACATAGGGCCGCTCATAGTCGGGATGGAAAGTGCCCAGATGGCCGGCGGCGACGACAATGCCGTATTCCTGCTCCAAAATGTAGCGGTAGAGGCTCACCTGAAGGGCATAATGGTGATAGACGGTATCGGGCACGTGCTCGACAGGCGCGAGGGCATGACGTCCATAGCGGTCGCTGTCTATGACTGCACCGGCGGAGTCTACAAGTTTCGCTGACCGTTTCCAATCGTAAATTTCGAAGTTATGGCCGTCGTATGCCAGAAAATCAAGTGTGCCGGCAATGCGCGAACGCTCGCTGTATATTTTCCATTCCGTGCGGTAAGGGATGAGGTGCACCTCGGCGGCAAAGCGCATGAAATGACGGAATGCCTTGTCGGCCAAGGCTTCGGCATCCGGTTCATAACCGAGATAGTGGCGCTCTATGCGGTCGTGGAGCTGTGTGCCCAGCGTGCGGGCCTGCTCGCCGCGAGCAGCCCACTCAGCCTTGATTTGCTCGGCGGTATGTGTCGGCGTGGCCTTGCGTGCCGCCCAGTAGTCGGCGTCGAAGGCTGCGAAAAGGCTCTCCACGATGGTGGTTACGCTGTCGCACAATACCTCGCCACCGGCCGGCGTGGTAGCCGTGTAGGTGTGGCTGTCCGCATCGAAATGTATGCGGCGGTCGCGTGCGTGGGTGTTGGTATCGTTGTAACTCATAAGAGCGCTTTCCGCGCTTGAGGAACAGGCCCTAAAAGTAGTCTCACCAGGATTCGAACCTGGAAACTCAGCTCCAAAAACTGATGTGTTACCATTACACCATGAGACTTTCCATGACATGAAACCCCGGCCTGGGGCTTATGCGGTGCAAAGTTACGGAGTTTTGGCCGTTCCGCCAAATTTTTTTTGGCGCTTTGTGAAATGTATTGTATTTTTGTAGTACAATGGAAAAAGCGGTTTATAATCTCACCCCCGAGCAGGAGGACAGAATGGTCGACGAGGCCTTTCAGGACCTCCTCGCCGGGTATCTGGCCAGCAACCACCGCAAAAAGGTGGAGATAATAGAACGCGCCTACCGGTTTGCACGTCAGGCGCATCAGGGCATACGTCGCCGTTCCGGCGAACCTTACATCATGCACCCCATCGCCGTGGCCAAGATTGCCAGCCAGGAAATAGGTCTGGGTTCAACGAGCATATGCGCCGCCCTGCTCCACGATGTGGTCGAGGATACAGATTACTCCGTCGATGACATACGCCAGCATTTCGGCGACAAGATAGCGCAGCTCGTCGAAGGCCTCACCAAGATTTCCGGAGGCATTTTCGGCGACAAGGCCTCGCTCCAGGCCGAGAATTTCCGCAAACTGCTGCTCACTATGAGCGAGGATATCCGCGTGGTGCTCATAAAGATGGCCGACCGTCTCCACAACATGCGCACCCTCGGCTCGATGGCTCCCAACAAACGCTACAAGATAGCGGGCGAGACCCTATACATATACGCGCCGCTGGCCCACCGCCTGGGCCTCTTCGCCATAAAGACCGAGCTGGAGGACCTCAGCTTCAAGCACGAGCATCCCGACATATACGAGAACATATCGCGCAAAATCGCCGTGTCGGCACGTCACCGCGCGGAAGTTTTCACCGATTTTGCCGAGCCCATAAAGGCCAAGCTCGACGAGATGGGGATAAAATACGAGGCCACGGCACGCCTCAAGTCTATCTATTCCATCCACAACAAGATGGAAAAGAAGCATCTGCCTTTCGAGGAGATCTACGACCTCTATGCCATGCGCATAATCTTTGAATGCGACGACCGCGACAAGGAAAAGAGCATATGCTGGAGCATCTACTCG
Source organism: Muribaculaceae bacterium (assembly GCA_017621055.1). Taxonomy (GTDB): domain Bacteria; phylum Bacteroidota; class Bacteroidia; order Bacteroidales; family Muribaculaceae; genus CAG-873. The sequence continues at coordinate 21,368 of JAGATX010000026.1, forward strand.
GCAATAACCGACCTATACCGCGTGCATCCCGAACGTACGCGCGACTGGATTGTCACCCCCAAGGTCAACGGCTATCAGGCTCTCCATCTCACCGTGATGGGTCCCGACGGAAACTGGGTGGAGGTGCAGATACGCTCCCGGCGAATGGACGAAATCGCCGAAAAAGGGTTTGCCGCCCACTGGAAGTACAAAATCGGCGAAGGCGACGAGGAATCGGAACTCAATGCATGGCTCAAAACCATCAAAGACATCCTCGACAACCCCGAACCCAGTGCGATAGACTTTCTCAACACTCTCAAACTCAACCTTTTCGCCTCCGAGATAGTGGTTTTCACGCCCGCCGGCGAACTCATCACCCTGCCCACGGGCGCCACGGTGCTCGACCTCGCTTTCGCCCTCCACACCGAAATCGGCATGCACTGCATAGCCGCCAAGGTGAACCACAAGCTGGTGCCCCTGCAGCACGAGCTCAGCAGCGGCGACCAGGTGGAGGTCCTCACATCAAAAACTCAGGTGCCGCTGCCAGAATGGGAGAATTTCATGGTCACCGCCAAGGGCCGCACGCGCCTGCGCAAGGCCCTGCGCGCCGCCCGCCAGCCTATGGTGTTGAAAGGCAACGAAATACTGTGCCGATGGCTCGAAGACAGCAAAATTCCCGACAATAACCTTGTAATCACCAAGATACAAGGCATATACCACGTAGGCAACCGCGACGACCTATGCTACCAGTTAGGAGCCGGCGAGATAGCCCTCGGCGATTTTCTGGTCAACACGCTGCGCCGTGCCCTCGAAAGCGCAAAGCCCGGACGCGCCACATCGTTGCTGTCGCGGATATGGCCGTTGAGCCGGAAGAAAGACGCCGAACCCGAGGCAGAACCCGCGCCCGAGCCCATCAGCACCAAGCAGATATACTCTCTGCGCGTAGGCCCCGACGGCGCGAACTTCAAACTGGCGCCATGCTGCTCGCCTATACCCGGCGATGACGTAATGGGCTTCATAGCCGATGACGGAAAGGTGGAAATCCACTCGCTGGACTGCCCCGAGGCGCAGGTGCTCAAGGCCGCCTACGGCTCCCGGATTATCGCAACCGAATGGGAAAGCACCGACGAGCGCTTCCTCGCTCACATCCGCATCGAGGGCATCGATCGCCGAGGCATCCTTCAGGAACTTACCCAAATGATTTCCACACATCTGGGCATTGACATCCGCAAGGTCGACATCGAGGCCACCGGCGCCGTATTCCACTGCGACCTGTGGGTGCGCGTGGCCGACTCCGATGTTGTTCACGATCTATGTACCCATGCCCGCAAAATCCACGGCGTCCAGTCTGCCGTTCGTGTTAATTAGAGCCTGTTCCCCAATATATGTTGAATTCTCGGCCGCATATCGTAGAACTGATTTTGACATGTGAAGAAGGAGTGTACTTGCAGCACACGACTGATGAACATGACAAAAGACGTCTGCGAGATGCGCTCAGAAACTATTATTTTTCGACTCGATATACAACATAATTTAAAATATAGCCTTTATCCTCAATGAAGTTAGCATCGCCTCGGTCACTTTTTTGCGCTTTTGTACGCCGTCCTCGGTCGTTATGGTACACCATAACACCCTCAGCCGTCGAACAAAATCGCTCAAAGATCGACCGTCGAGAATTTAACATATATTGGGGAACAGGCTCTTAGTATTATGAAAAGTCTGCGCAACAGTCTGCTCGACAAAATATTCATCATCCTGGCGGCTGCCGCCGTCATAGTGTGGTTCTACCCCCACCAGGAGTCCAACCGTTTCTTCTATCAGGAGGGGCGCCCATGGAACTACGCCAAACTGATAGCACCCTTCGACATCCCCGTCCATGCCGACTCGGCCACCATCCTTGCCGCCCGCGATACCCTGGACAAGCACTTTGTACCCATCTACGAGCTTAACCAGCTTATCATCGACACCATAGCCAACAATCTGCCGGCATCCCAGGACCGGCGGCTGCGCCAGCGCCTCGCCGCCGAGTTGCGCCGTCTCTATGCCTCCGGCGTGGTCGATGTCCGCACTAAGGACGAAATCAATGCCGGCAACCTACCTAAAATCAGGCTCCTCGACAACAACGTCATTTCCGAGATGAACACCTCCGAGCTCGTATCGCCCCGCGAGGCATACCTTTATCTGGACTCCGCCATCACTGACCCCGACCTTCACTCCTATTTCGCCCACGCGGGGCTGCAGAACCTGCTGCTGCCGAACTATACCCGCAACGAAGACGAGTGCCGCCGACACTATGAGTACGACTATCTCACCCTCACGGCCGACCGCGGCATCATCCTTCAGGGCCAGACAATTATTGACAAAGGTGCCATTATTTCGAGTCAGGACTACACCAACCTGCACACCTACGAGCAGATGCTCGCCGAGCGCAATTCATCGGAAAAACAATCCAACATCCTCATGATTGCCGGGCAGGCCGCATACGTGCTCCTCATACTGGGTGCCCTGATGCTCTACTTCTTCTACTTCTGCCCGGACATCTACGGCAACCCCCGCGCGCTGATTTTCATCTACCTGATGCTCACGGTGTTCTTCCTGCTGGGCATTGGCCTCAACTTCTTCGTCAATCACGGCATCTACATCGCCCCGATGATGATAGTGCCCATCCTCGTGCTTGTGTTCTTCGACGGCCGCACCGCCCTCTTTGTCCTTGGCGCCGAGACTCTTATCTGCGCGGGCGTCACGGCCTTCGCCCTCGAGTTCATCTTCCTGCAGTTCTGCGCGGGCTGCGCCGTGGTATACTCTCTGCGCGAACTCAGCCGCCGCGCGCAGCTGCTCCGCACCGCCATTTTCGTGGCGCTGTCGTACCTCACTGCCTACTTCGCCCTGGAACTGCTGATGAACGGCTCATTCGAGGGAATTACTCGAAGCATGCTGGTATTCCTGCTCATCAACGCCGCGCTGACCTCCACGGCCTACGTGCTTATGTTCCTTGTCGAGAAAACCTTCGGCTTCATATCCGTCGTCACCCTCGTGGAGCTCGCCGACATCAACAATCCGCTGCTGATGCGCCTGAGCAACGAGTGCCCCGGCACCTTCCAGCACTCCATAGCCGTGAGCAACCTCGCCGCCGACGCCGCCGCCCGCATTGGCGCCAATGTGCAGCTGGTGCGCGCCGGCGCACTCTACCACGACCTGGGCAAACTCGCCAATCCGGCATTCTTCACTGAAAATCAGCACGGCGTGAACCCCCACGACGCCCTCGACCCCGAGCGCTCGGCCGCGATAGTGATTTCCCACGTGCCCGAAGGCCTGAAAATCGCCGAAAAAGGCGGTCTGCCGGCCGTAATTCGCCGTTTCATCACCGAACACCACGGCAAAGGCCTCGCAAAGTACTTCTACTTCACGGCATGCAAGAAAAATCCCGACGGGAAAGTCGACCCGGCACCCTTCACATATCCCGGACCGAACCCGCAGAGCCGAGAGACCTCAGTGATGATGATGGCCGATGCCGTGGAGGCCGCCTCCCGCTCCCTGAAAGACCACTCGCGCGAGGATATCTCCGCCCTGGTCAACAACATCATCGACACTCAGATAGCCGACGGCCTCCACAACGAGAGTACCCTCGCCTTCCGCGACGTCCCCGCTATCAAGGAGGCATTTACCAAGCGCCTGATGACAATCTATCACAGCCGCATAGCCTACCCCAAGAAACCCGACGCACAATAACCGGCCGCAAAACTGCGTTATATTGTTGATGAATAAAACGATGCGCTCACTGCTTGCGTTGGTGGCCGTCGCGGTGACCGCCGCGGCCTTTCTGCCGGCGTGCTCGCCGAACAAGAACACCGCCGCCTCGCGCCGATATCAGGAATTCATCACCCGATACAACATACACTACAACGGCGACACCCACATGCGCGAAACCCTCGAGGAAATGGAGACCAACTACGAGGACGACTACTCGCGCATGCTCTTCGTCCACCCCGTGGAGGCAAAGGCCGACCCGGCGGCACCGCAGCCAACCGGGAACTTCGACCGCTCCATCGAGAAAGCGCAGAAGGCCATCCAGCTGCGCTCCATCAAAAAAAAGCCAAAGAAGAAACCGGGCCACGCCAACGACCCTGCATACAAGGCATGGATGCGCCGCGAAGAGTACAATCCTTTCCTCCACAATTCGTGGCTCATGCTCGGACAGGGACAGTACTATAACGGCGACTTTCTCGGCGCCGCTTCCACATTCTTCTATGTCAGCCGCCATTTCAGCTGGCTGCCCGCCACCGTGACGGAAGCAAAACTCATGCAGGCCATGAGCTACATAGCTCTGGGATGGCAGTTCGAAGCCGAGCAAATCCTTACCCGCATAAAAGAGGAAGACCTTACAAACAATAAATTGCGGCGCCTCTACAATCTGGCATACTCCGATTTCTATATCCACGGCGCCGACTACGAACATGCCGTGCCCTTCCTGCAGATGGCGGCACGTCAGGCCAAAGGCGCACAGAAAGTACGCCTGAACTTCCTGCTCGGGCAGGCTCAGGCCCGAATTGGCAACCGCTCGGAAGCGTATGCGGCCTTCCGCGCCGCCGGCAGCTCCTCGTCGGCCACATACCGTACCAAATTCAACGCCCGCATCAAACAGAGCGAGGTTTTCGAGGGTTCAGACATCGAACCGGAAGTGCGTGCCCTGCGCCGCATGACCCGATACGACCGCAACCGGCAGTATCAGGACCAGATATATTATGCCATCGGCAACCTCTACCTCTCGCGTGCCGATACTGCCAACGCTATAGCAAACTACATCCTCGCCAACGAGAAATCCACGCGCAACGGCATCGACAAGGCCCTCAACCAGCTCGCCCTCGGAAACATATATTTCGCGCAGCGGCGCTACGATCTGGCGCAGCCATGTTATTCCGAAGCCGTGCCCCAGCTCCCGGAGTCACACCCCGGCCTGAGACAGATAAAACGCCGCAGCGACGTGCTCGACGAGCTTGCCGTCTACTCCGGCAACGTCACCCTCCAGGACTCGCTGCTGCGTCTGGCTGCCATGACCCCCGAGGAGCGCATGGCGGTGATAGAGCGCATTATCGACGAACTCAAGGAGCGAGAACGCCGCGAGGCCGAGGATGCCGCCCGCGAGGAATACCTCGCCAACGAGGCCGCTACCGGCGGCGGCCTGCAGGACCAGAACACCCAGTCGTTCGTGCTCAACACCGACAATTCGTGGTATTTCTACAACACCGCCACACGCAACGCCGGCAAAACCGAATTCCAGCGGCGCTGGGGCTCGCGTAAGCTTGAGGACAACTGGCGACGGCGCAACAAGACAACATTCAATACCGACGAATTCGACGCCGCCGCCAACGACGACGACGAGACTGCCGACACTCCCGCCGACACCACGACTACCGACGCCCCCGACGCCGAGGCCGCCGCACATGCCGCCGACCCACATTTCCCCGAATACTACCTCGCCCAGATACCCCAGACCGACGCCGACAAGGCAAATGCCCACGACATCATCCAGGAAGGCCTCTACAACATGGGCGTCATCCTCAAGGACAAACTCGAGGACCGCGAGGCTGCCGCCGCACAGTTCGGCCGGCTCCTTCGCGACTATCCCGACAACATCTACCGCCTCGACACGTACTACAACATGTACCTCATGCTCATGCGCTACGGCCTGACAGCCGACGCCGAGGTATACCGGCAGCTCATCCTCGACAATTTCCCCGAGTCGCGCTACGGCATGGCACTCCGCGACCCCGACTACATAGAGAACCTGCGGGGCGCCGACGAGCGTGCCGAGCAGTTATATGGCGCTACTTATCAGGCATATCTCGACAACAACAATGCCGCCGTGCACCGTAACTACGAGCGCATGAACACCGAAATGCCCATGAGCAAAATCATGCCCAAGTTCATGTTCCTCCACGCGCTGGCATACGTTACCGAACGAAAACCCGCCGAGTTTAACGCCGTGCTGCGCGAACTCCTCGAAAAATACCCCGAAACCGACATCACACCCGTGGCATCGGCATGGTTGCGCGGCATGGCACGCGGCAGAGAGCTCCTCGCCACCGACGCAAACATGCGCGGCATGATATGGGACCTGCGACTGACCAACGACTCCGTGGCTGCCGCCGCCGACTCCGCACGCTTCGAACTCAACCCCGAAACGCGCCAGATGCTCGTGTTCACATTCCCCACAGACTCGGTGTCGGGCAACGCCCTGCTCTTCGAAGTGGCGCGCCATAACTTCCGTACCTTCGCAATCAAGGACTTCGACCTGGAGCTGATGAACTTCGGCCGTCTGGGTCTCCTGCTGGTCAAAGGTTTTGAGAACATGGACGAACTCAACCTTTACCGCCGCGTAACTGCCGAGTCGCCCGATTTCCACGTGCCGCCGGGCGTGTTCCCCGTGGCAATCAGCGAGAACGACTTCCAGACTCTCATCAGCCAGGGGCGCTCCTTCGAAGAATATTTCCGCTATCGCCAGGAACAGAATTATATCGACGCGCAGGCCGACCTGCTCATGCCCGAACAGATAGAAACACTGCCCGAAGCCGAGGCTGACGAGGCTGAACAAGCCCCCGAAACCGAGGCGCCGCAGCCTGAGGCAGAAACTCCGCAGCCAGAGCCAGAGCCTGCCACAGAACCGGTGGAAACACCTGAAACACCCGCGCCCGCACCGGCACCGGCACCTACGCCGGCGCCGGCTCCGACACCCACTCCGGCTCCAACTCCGGCACCGCTCCCCCCACCAGTACAAACACCGTCCCCTCAGCCGCTTATTCCCGGCTCCGAGGGCGATGACCCACTTCTCGATGAATAATTCAGCTAAAAAAATAAGAGTACTTTTTGTGTGCCTCGGCAATATCTGCCGCTCGCCGGCCGCCGAGGGTATCATGCGTGCTGTATGCGACGCCCGCAGCGACGCCGACCGTTGGGAGATAGACTCCGCCGGAACAGGAAACTATCATATCGGCGATCTGCCCGACAAGCGCATGCGAGTGCATGCCCACCGCCGTGGCTACGAGCTCACACACCGCGCCCGCCAGGTGCGCGAGGCCGATTTCCGCGATTTCGATGTCATTGTAGCCATGGACGATGCCAACGAGCGCAACCTCCGGCGCCTCGCCCCTACCGTTGAGGACGAGGCAAAGATTGTGCGCATGATCGACTATGTGACCATGGCCACACGATATGATCACGTTCCAGACCCTTATTACGAGGGGTCCGAGGGCTTCGAACTGGTGCTCGACCTCCTCGAGAACGGTTGCGCAAATCTTGCCGACGCCCTCGCAAACTCATAAACTAACTCCAAAGCCCCTGCAAGGTTTATGTCCTGGCAGGGGCTTCGGGCTATTCCTTGGCGTAGCTGAGCACCGTTGGCGACTCCACATCCACGCCGAAGCGGGCGGCACGCTGAAGAATGGCGCGCGCAAGCTGCGGCTTGAGGTCTTCGGGGCAATAACGGAAATATGCCTCGGCGGCGCGTACGTGCGCGGCATCAGGCATGGGGTATTCACGGCGTTCGGGCAGCCCGTAAACATCGGAGGGCAGCTCTTTCTTTTCTTCGTAGCTTAAACGGTCGTTCATAATATAGGGCACATTGATTTCACTCTATATTGAACGCCTGTGCGGCTCGTTGTGTTCAGTCCTCGCGGCCCTCCGGCGTCTCGTGCCGGTAATTATAGCCGTTGCGCAATTTTTCGAAGTCGGCGGGCGACCCCTTGAGGGCTGCCGTATCAGCGGCAGGATCGTAGCTCGATGTTATTCCGGCAATCGTCACGCTGCCGGCGGCGGCAGGCGGCAACGGCTCGTCGATAGTCACGCGCGGCAGCATAAAGAATGTGGTGAGGGCATCTACCGCCTGCTGCGAGGCGCGCACCTTTCCCTCGCGGGAGTAACCGGCGATGTGCGGTGTGGCCACAGCGGCAAGGGCCAGCAGTTCCGCGTCGGGTGTCGGCTCATGCTCCCAGCAGTCTATCACCAGCGGACCGGTCTTGCCGGCCTTGGAGGCGGCGACAAGGGCTGCGGTGTCGGCAATCTCGCCGCGGGCGCTGTTGATAATTATGGGGAACCGCTTCAGTCTGGCGAGAAAAGCAGCATCAATCATATGGTAAGTGGCATCGTCGCCCTCGCGTGTGAGCGGCGTGTGGAATGTTATGATATCGGCCTTTTCGGCAATCTCGTCGAGGGTGCTCCAGCCCTCGCCGCCTTCGGCGCGCTGACGCGGAGGATCGCACACCATGACCTTCATGTCCAGGCTCCGCGCCCATTTCTCCACCAGCGAGCCTACATGACCCACACCAACAATACCGAGGGTATAGCTGCGCAGTGGCCTGTTTATCACTGCCATGATAGACCCGAACACATACTGTGCCACTGCCGGTGCGTTGCATCCCGGCACATTCACCACCGTTATTCCGCGGCGCCGGCAGTAGTCCATATCGATATGGTCGGTGCCTATTGTTGCGGTGGCTATGATTTTGCAGGGCGATTTGTCGAGCAGAGCCGCGTCGCAGCGCGTGCGTGTGCGGATAATCATTCCGTCGGCCGTGGCGGCTGCCTTGGCGTCGATTTCCTCGCCGGAGAGATAGCGTACGGTGGCATAGGGGTCGAGCAAGCCGGCAACGAACGGCACATGGCTCTCGACAATTATTCTGATATTGCTGTTTGGCATACGAAGAGTACTAAATACACTGCGAACAACGAGAGGATGATGTACCCCGAGCGGTCGGAGCGCCGCTGGGCAAAGAAGTGGGCGGCCTGGATGGCGGCGGCGCCGTCGAGCGTCGGAACATAGGCCGTGAAGTTATTGTAATCCACCAGCATGGCTATCACCGTGCCGACGGCCACAACGCATATGGCGCCGTTCATGGCACGTGTGCGTGCATTGTAGGCTATGGCTTTGAACAAGTTGAGAACCAGCACCAGACCCAACATCAGTGCCGTGAATCCGGCACAGAACACCGTGAGAGCCATGCCGTGGAAGTCCGGATTGCTGAAGATCGTAGACAGCATCGGGAACTCGATCTCCGACGGATCGCTGATTCCAAGTCCAAAAAGTATCCACCATGGCGTTATCAGACCCAACAGGGCGGCAACGAGCGTGCGGCCGTTCATAACTCCCATCTGTGCCATGCATAACAGCATGACAGGGAGATAAAAAATGAACGAATACTGCGTTGAGGCCAGCCCTGACAGCAGGAAGAACACCAGAAACACGTGGTTCGAGGCCCGCGGGCTGCGGTATACATCGAAAAACAGCATCAGCGCCGCACCTACAGCCAAGGCAAGCACCTGGCCGGTGTAGAACTGCGTGGCAAGTTTGGGCGTGCCGGCGAGCATAAGCGCGAAAAACGGCACATAAAGGGCGCTGGTGGTGCGCAGAAAGTTGAAACGGCGGTTCAGCAGGGCTATCACGCCCGTTATTGCGGCGCCTCCTGCAATTGCGCCCGCAAAATCGATGATTCCGAAAGGAAGCCAGTAGCCGGCCGAGGGCAGTACGAACCATGGGTCGGCGACGCGCCGCGCCTCCGGGTCGGAAAACCAGAAAAAGGCAAGCAGAGCGCCGACAATGACAGCCACGGTGGCCGCCACACCCCGCGAATGCACTATCTGAGTCACCAACGCCCCCTTCATGGCTGCAACTTTTAAATCAAGTCTTTGGCTATGTCGCGACGATAGTATTTGCCGTCATATTCCACGGCATCGATGGCGGCGAAGCTCATGGCGGCGGCCTCGGCGAGGGTAGGCGCCAGGCTCGTGGCTGCGATAACGCGGCCGCCGGCAGTGACGGTGCGCCCCTCGGCATCGTTGGCCGTGCCGGCATGGAAATACATGCTGCCGGCGGGCGCAGACCCTATTTTCATGGGCGTGCCCTTGGCATATGACCCCGGATAGCCGTCGGCGACGGCCATGACGGTCACTGCCGTGCGCGGGTCGACTTCAAGTGCGGCTTCGCCGATGTTGCCGGCGGCGGCGGCGGCCAGCAACGGCACTATATCGGATGTTATGCGCGGCATCACGGCCTCGGTCTCGGGGTCGCCCATGCGCGCGTTGTACTCTATCACCATCGGGTCGGAGCCTACCTTCATCAGACCCAGGAAGATGAATCCGCGGTAGTCGATACCCTCGGCGATGAGTCCTCGGATAGTGGGGATGGCTATGCGTTCCTTAACCTTCTCCATAAACTCGGCGTCGGCGAAAGGCGGCGGACAGACGGCGCCCATGCCGCCGGTGTTCAGGCCGGTATCGCCCTCGCCTATGCGTTTGTAGTCCTTGGCGGGCGGGAGGATGCGGCATCCGCCGTGGCCGTCGGTGAGCACGAATACCGAGCACTCTATGCCGTGGAGATATTCTTCGATTACAACTTTTGCCGAAGCGGCGCCGAAACTGCCGGCGAGCATGGCGTGGAGCTCGCGAACGGCATCGTCGATGTTGTCGAGGATGAGCACGCCCTTGCCGGCGGCCAGTCCGTCGGCCTTGAGGACATAGGGCGGCTGAAGGCTCCGGAGGAAGGCCTCGCCGGCCGCTATATTGGCGGCATCGACGGTGAGATGGCGTGCCGTGGGTATGCCGTATCGACCCATGAACTCCTTGGCGAAGTCCTTGCTGCCCTCGAGGGCGGCGCCACGTGCGCCCGGGCCCACGATGAGGGGCTTACGGCCCTCGCGGTCCTCCAGATACTCGCGGATACCTTTCACCAATGGCACTTCAGGTCCCACCACAATCATATCTATCTTCTCGGCATCGATCAGGGCGCCGATGGCCTCGAAATCGAGGACTCCGACGGGAACATTAGTACCGTATTCGCCGGTACCGGCGTTACCGGGAGCTATGAACAGGGCCTCGCACTCGGGACTGAGGCTCAGCGAGCGGGCTATGGCACTCTCGCGGCCGCCGCTACCTATGAGGAGTATTCTCATTATCAGTTATTTTCGTTGGGCGTGTTGTCGTCGGTCCTGTGGCGGCGCATGCGCCATGCCGGGCGGAGAACTATCTCTTTGTCGGCCGGAATGCTGGGTTGACGGCCCAGACGGCTGAGATCGAAGGGGCGGCGTTCGCGCGGTTCATCGCCCTCGGCGCGGCGCTCGCCGCCCTTGCCGCCGAAGGGCTTGCGGCCATATGGCTTTTCACCGTCGAAGGGCTTGCGGCCATAGGGCTTTTCACCGTCGAAAGGCTTGCGGCCATAGGGTCTGCGGTCGCGGTCGCCGCGTTTGTCGCCGAATCGCCTGTCTCGGGTGCCGGTATCACGACGCCAGTCGCCGGACCGCTCATCCTTTATGGAACCGCCACCGGCGCGGAAATCGCGCTTGGAACCTTCAAAAATCACGTATTCGCGCAGCTCGCAGTCCAGGCCGCCGTTATTGAGGGCTATTTTCTGCGAGGGCGCAAGCCCTATTTCGCGGAAATACTCGTCGGTATACCCTATTATCCAGGCATTCCAGCCCGTAAACACATGCTTGAGCACGCGGCCGATGCTGCTGTACAGGGCGTTCATATCGTCAGCGCCTATGCGCTTGCCGTAAGGCGGATTGGTGACCAGCACGCCTGCAGGTGCCGGAGCCTCGGTCCAGCGGGCGATGGGCTGCTGACGAAGCTCTATATTTGCGGCCACGCCGGCATTCTTGGCGTTCTCGGTGGCTATGGCTATTGCCTTGGGCGATATGTCGGCACCGATAATAGGCACGGTGACAGGTCGTTCGGCGCTGTCGTCGTTATATATGCTCTCAAAAAGCTCGCGGTCGAAATCGGGCCACGTCTCGAACGCGAAATGCTTGCGGAACACTCCCGGCATGATGTTGGCAGCTATCAGAGCAGCCTCGATGACGAAGGTACCCGACCCGCACATGGGGTCCACGAACGGCACGTCGCCCTTCCAGCCGCTGAGCATGATGATGCCGGCGGCAAGCACCTCGCTGATGGGCGCGTCGGTCTGAGCCACGCGGTATCCGCGGCGGTGCAGGCTCTCGCCCGACGAATCCAGACTCACGGTGACGTCGGTGCCGCTGATGTGAACATTGAGCTGCACGTCGGCGCCGTCGAGACGCACGCCCGGCCGGCTGCCGTCGTCGCTGTGGTCGCGGAACCAGTCGGCGATGCCGTCCTTCACACGGTAAGTCACGAACTGGGAGTTGCGGAACTCGTCGCTGTATGCCACCGTGTCGATAGAGAACGTTTTGCCGGCATCCATGATGGTGCTCCAGTCAAAGTCCTTGATTTTGTCGTAAAGGGTATCGGGGTCGGTGGCTCGGAATTTGTAGAATGGCTTGAGAATGCGCAGCGCCGTGCGGCAGCACATATTCGCCTTGTAGAGCATGGCTTTGTCGCCGGTGAAGGCCACCATGCGCTTGCCGGGCGTAACGTCGGCGGCGCCGAGGCCACGTAGCTCGCCGGCAAGCACTTCCTCGAGGCCGCCGAAGGTCTTGGCGACCATTTCGAAATTTGTTTCCATATCTTCACTGCGGGGTGTTGGTTCCGCGCCGCAAAGTTACGAATTTTTCTCCACACCACCAATGCGCGTCCCCGCCCATGCCCGTATCTCGAAAGTTTTGATTAACTTTGCAGTCGAATATGGCAAGGATAATGGCTATCGACATGGGCAGGCGCCGGTGCGGCATCGCCGTCACCGACCCTGCGCAGATTGTTGCCGGCGGTCTCGATACCGTCGGCACCGGCGACCTTGCCGCTTACGTCGCCGCCTACGTGGCCCGCGAGCCCGTGGAGCTGATAGTGGTTGGTGAGCCGCGCGATATGCAGGGGCGCCCATCCGACAGCACACGATACATAGAGCCGGCGCTGGCGCGCCTGCGCAAGGCCGTGCCGACGGTGCCGGTGGTGCGCTACGACGAGCGCTTCACCTCTGTGCTCGCTCATCGCGCCATGCTCGACGGCGGACTCGGACGCATGCAGCGCCGCGACAAGGCTCTCGTCGACAAAATCAGCGCAACAATTATCCTCAACGACTATCTCGAAAGCAAAAAAACGCTCTGACATATGAAACTTCCGGTATACCTCTACGGTCACCCCGTACTCCGAAAAATATCCGAACCCATAGCCCCCGACTTCGAAGGTCTCAAGACTCTCATCGACGATATGTACGACGCCATGTACAAAAGCGAGGGCGTCGGGCTGGCCGCGCCGCAGATCGGACTCAATATCCGGCTGGTGGTCATCGACGCCGACCCCGTGAGCGAGACCTTCCCCGACTGCGCCGGCCGCAAACTCACACTCATAAACCCCGTGATAGAGGTGCTCGACGGCGACGCTGTAAAGCGCACCGAGGGATGCCTGAGCCTCCCCGGCATCAGCGAGGACGTAGCCCGCGTGGAGCACATACGCCTGAGCTGGGTCGACGCCGACTTCAACCCGCACACAGAGGAAATCAGCGGTTTCCTGGCCCGAATAGTGCAGCACGAGTGCGACCACCTCGAAGGCAAGCTGTACATCGACCACATTTCGGCCATCCGTCGCCAGCTCATCCGTGGCAAACTCAACAATATAGTATCAGGTAAAACACGCGTGGACTATCCCGCCAAATACGCGCCGCGCCGTCGCTGAACGGCACGCTCCCGCGCACGGTTTGCTGCTGCGGGAGCGCCCGTCGTCAGGGTCTCGTCAGTTTGTCGGCAAGTATCCGGCGGAGTATCGGCTCAAGTTTGTCGGCATAGTGCCGGAAGCCGAGGTCGGTGAGGTGTATGCCGTCGACAGTGCCGTCGTCCTCGACGCCGTCGAGGTTCACCGAGTCAACATAATAGAGATTTTCGGGATTTTCGGCAATTAGACGCTCGTAATTGCGGCGGAAAGCAGCATTCTTGGCCGGCAGATAGCGGCCGAAGAAGCTGTCGTAGCGCGCGTAGGGGTAGATGGGGCCTTCCAGCATGACGATGGGCACTTCGGGACGCGCCTCGCGGAGTATCTTTATGAAATCATAGGTCAGGGTGTCGCACATCATCTCGGTGCAGTTGGGCACCGGGTCGATGAGGTATAGGTCGATGTCGGGAGCCTGGGCCATGGCGCGCGCCATGCACTGGTCCATCTTACCTTCGCCGCTGATGCCTATGTTCACAATCTCGCAGTTGAGCTCGCGGGAGAGGATGTTGGTCGCCGCCATGCCTGTGCGCGAGGCGCAACCGCCCTGCAGTATGCTCGTACCGTAGGCCATGATCTTCACGCCGGCATCGATCAGCCCGGTGTTGCCCGGCGTTATCTCGGCATTTTCGTCCACCTTTATCTCCACGGAGTTGACGCCGTCGTAGAGCGGCAGATAAACCATATATTCGGTCATGCGGGCGGTGTCGAGGTTGCTCACGTAGGTCGACTCGCAGATTTTGTCGTCGGTGTTGTTCACGCGCGGACGGTTGGTGTTGACGTGCCGCCATGTTGAGTCACCCTCGAATACATAGAGGTCGGTGCCTTTCAGGCCTGTGTCGGCCATATGGAGCATGTGGGTGTTCCACAGCAACTGGTAGCGTATGCCTATGCGCGAGGAGTTGGTGGCGAAGCGCACGGCTATGCCCGACGAGCACTGCGAGCGCTCCCACAGTTCGGGACGCACGCTGTCGGCGAGGTAGGCAGGTATGCGGGTGTAGGGTCGGAGGGTATTGTCCCAGCCCTTGTTGATTACGCGAAGTTGCTGGGCATCGACGTACTTCCACGGTTTTTCGGGTTGTTCGTCGGCAAATGCCGGCAGGCAGACAGCCGCCACGACGGCCATCAATGCAAGGCAAAAGAATTTTTTCATGGTTTTGTTGTTATGCGATAATTGTCAGGACTTTGTCAGGATATCGGCCAGCTCGGCCATGCCCTCGGTGGCTTTCTTTGCGATGACATGCACGCCGGCAGGCACGCGCGAGGGCTTCGGGTCGATGTAGTATACGGGCACGCCCGGACGCACGTAGTTCATCAGCGCCGCCGCCGGATAGACCACCAGCGAGGTGCCGACAATGACAAAAACATCGGCCTGATGCACCAGCTCGGTGGCCGGCTCGAACATCGGCACCGCCTCCTGGAAAAAGACAATGTGCGGGCGCACAAGGTGGCCGTCGATGCGCGTCTGAGGCGTGGTGACGGTCTGCGGCGTGACCTTGAAGGTCAGCGACGGGTCGTCGAGAGCCCGCATTTTCAGGAGTTCGCCGTGCAGGTGCAGCACGTGGCTGCTGCCGGCGCGCTCATGCAGGTCATCGACGTTCTGCGTGATGACATATACGTCGTAGTCCTTCTCCAGTTCCTTTAGTATGATGTGGGCGCGGTTGGGTCTGACATCGGCAAGTGCGGCGCGCCGCTCGTTATAGAACTTATGTATAAGTGCCGGATTGCGGGCAAAACCGTCGGCGCTGGCAACATCCATCACCGGGTATTGCTCCCACAGGCCATCGGCGTCGCGGAAGGTGCTGATACCGCTCTCGGCGCTGATGCCGGCGCCCGACGAGATAACGAGTTTTTTCTTAGCGGTCATCGAGAGAGAAATTTATTTCGTTGTTTTGAGCCGGTTTGCGGGCGCTTTCACTGTCGGCGCGCTGCGCTTTGCGTTTGTCGCGCTTGAATGCAGGATTTTTCTCCAGCATGTCGATAGCCTCGTCGGAATCGAGCTGATCCGGGCTGAGGATATAGTAGTTCTGTGTTTCCTGCTGGCGGATAAACTCGTTGACCTTCTCGGAGCCGTAGGCCGCCACGATGCGTGAGTCTATTTCCGATTTTTCGTGGGTCTTGTCGTCGGTAACGCCTTCTATCACCGTATCGCCGGCGCCGTGTTCCACGGTGACGTCGAAACCGGAGGCCAGAATGGTGAATTTCACGCTGTTGCCGAGGCTGTCGTCGTAGCCCCAGCCGAAAATGACCTTCACACCCTTGTTCATCTCGGCAACCAGTTTGTTGATTTCCTGCACCTCGGTCACACGGAAAGGCGGATCGATTTCGTGGGAATAATAGAAAGCGAAGAGCAGGCGCCGTGCCGACAGCAGGTCGGTGTCGCACAGCAGCGGCGAGTGACGTGCGCTTTGTATTGCCTTGCTCATGCGGTTCTCGCCCTCGCCGAAACCTACCGAGATGAAGGCGGTGCGTCCGTTGCGCAAGGTGGTGTCCACATCGCGCATATCTATGTTTATCATCGCCGGCGTTGTCACCATCTCGGAGATACTGCGCGAGGCCATGGCAAGGATATCGTCGGCCTTCTCGAAGGCTGCGCCCCACTCTATGTCCGGGTAAATGTCGCCGAGACGGTCGTTGTTGATAACCAACAGGGCATCGACGGTCTGTTTGAGCTGCGCGGCGCCGTCGAGGGCGCTTTTGAGCTTCTCGGTACCCTCGAAAAAGAAGGGGATGGTGACGATACCTATGGTAAGGATGTCGCGGTCCTTGCAGATTTTCGCCACCACGGGAGCGGCGCCGGTGCCTGTACCTCCACCCATTCCGGCGGTGACGAACACCATGTCCACATGGCGGTCTACAAGCCGCTCGATATCGGGAGCGCTCTCCTGGGCCGCCGCCGCGCCTACCGATGCCACACCGCCGGCGCCGTTGCCGCCGCACAGTTTGGGACCGAGCAGCAGCTTGGTGGGCACCTCAAGGAGATCGAGTACCTGAAAATCGGTGTTCAACGCCACGAATTCGACGCCCTGTATGCCTTGGCGCCACATATAGTTGACAGCATTGCCTCCGCCGCCGCCAACGCCCATGGCTATGATGATGGGACCTTTGGCAACGCTCTCGGCAGGCACGCTCTGCAGTTTGTTCAATAAGTTGGAATCTTCTGGATCTGCCATATCTGGGAAACGGCTCCGGGGCCGTAGTTTAGTTACTTGATTTATTTTTTAGCGGGGACATCGTCTTCTTCGTCCTCGTCGGTGGGTGCGCCGAAAATACTGTCGATTTTCATCGTGAGCTTGTTGAGCAGACTCTGAAGCCGTCCTGCCGACTGCTCGGGCGCTTCCTCCTCGTCTTCCTCGTCTTCCTCGTCTTCCACCGGCTTGGGTTCGGCGAGTTTGGGCTTCTGCGGAGCGTCGCCACGGGGGCGGCGGGGCGCGTCGTCGTCATCATCGGCAAGAAGATCGGGGTCATCCTCGGCAGGTACATAACGGCGCGAGGGGCGCTCGGGTTCAGGCTCGGCATGTATGGGCTCCTCCACAGCGGCGACGACCGGCGCTGTCGGGGCAGCGACATCGGCCTCGGGCTCGCGACGGCTCAGACAGTCGATTTCAGGGTTGGCGGCAGCAGCGGCAGCGATGGCCACAACGTCGATGTTGGCCGGCACTGCAAGACGGTCGTCGACAAAGGATATTATTTCGGGCATCCGCGCATGGCGAAGCGGCATGTGGCTCTGCCCGGCCAGAAGGGTGCCGAATTCGGGGAGCATGGCGCCGCCGCCCGCCAGGACAATGCCGGCACCGAGGTTCTCGGGGGCAAAGCCGCTGAGTTCTATCTGGTTGACGATATTTGCGGCAATCTCGCCGGCACGCGCACGCACGTAGTCGTTGACGTCGTCGGCATTGGGCGCTGTGGCGTCGTAGTCGCCGAGAGAGCCCAGCCGCAGTTTGAAATCCTCGGCGGCGCTCTCCGTCAGTTTAAGGCCGCTCATAAGGTCCATGGTGATCAGGCGCGACCCCATGGGCAGCGTCGACAGGAAACCGAGCGTGCCGTCTTTATATACCGATACCGTCACTGTCTCGGCACCGAAGTCCACCAGCGCGCAGCCTAACTGCCGGTCGTCGGGACTCAGGACAAGGTCGGCCAGCGCCGTGGGGCGCAGCTGATAGAACACCGAGCCGGCATTGATGGTGTCGAATTTGAGGCGCTCCAGATTCTGGCGGTTTTCGCGGGCGCACGACACTATCAGGAAATCGCCCTTCAGCGACGAACCCACGGTACCTACCGCCGATTTGACCTCCACATTGTTGACAAAGAACTTGCGGGCTATGGTCTCCTCGATGTTCTTTGTGGAAACAAAGTCCTTGGCGGCTTCTTTTTTTAGACGGCGTATTGTTTCCTCGCTCACCTCCAGCTCGCGCGAAAAGGTGATGGAAGCCGATGCCGGCGTGGCCGCCAGCGAACGTCCGCCGAGCGCCAGCACGACGGCGCGTATCTTTGCAGGCGCCACCAACGGCGAGTTCTCAAGCTTGGATATCAGCGAATTGACAGTTGCCGAAACCTCGCGCACGTTCTGTACACGTCCGTGGCGAACCATGTTCACGCAGGGTATCTGGTCGACGGCAAGGATGGTGAGGGTGCCGTCGGGCGCCACAGCGGCCACAGCGCCTTTGACCTTCGACGAGGCTATTTCGATTGCTACTATATTTTTGGCTTCCATTTGCGGGATATATGAACGGTATAAAAAGTTTTTATGGTAAAGAGGTGGTGGTGTCGGAGGGCGTCATCGTGGCGATATCCACTTCGTCGAGGCTGCCTAATTGCTCTTCGACGGTGGGCAACGGTATGTTGACGGCGCGGCGGTCGCGGCGAGTGGCCACCACGCGGTCGCGCCAGCGGACGGCAATGGTGTCGTAGTATTCCCAGCCGCGTGTGGGCGACACGGTGCGGTAGAACGAGAACAGGCGGCGGAATTTGTTGTCCACCAGCGATGTATCGCCGAAATTAATGACGTGTCCCACTATCGACGGCACTATGATGATGTTTCCGCCCGGCTCCTGATTTACCGACGACACCAGTGCGCGGGCAACAGGGTGGCCCGATATGTAGTCGAGCAGCGGCAGCAGGCGCGACGCCGGGTGTATGCTGTCGAACGTACCGGTTATGACGGGCACATCGATGTGATAACGTATTTCAGCCGGAATAACCTTGCCGTCGACGTTGACGTAGTAGGAGCGGCTGCGGTTGCTGTCGAACACCCGCGCCACAGGCACCATGGGCGTGACAACCACGCGCAATGTACCGTCGGCAAGCATATTGGCGTTCACACTCTGTATCTCTGCGCAGTCGCGAAGCCGGTGTTCCAGGCCGTAGAGGTCGAAATCGGCCATAGTCATCGACGTCAGCGTGTCCGGGGCGATACCTATGCGGTCAGCAACGTCGCCGGCGTTAAGAAACCGGGAGGAGGGGTCTGTGAGCACTATGTCGATGCCCTTGACACGCGCCTTCTGTGCCCGCGACCATGCCACGGGAATGCCGAAAGCCAGCCATGCCACGACAACAACCGTGAGCACGCACATCAGCAGGGATTTTCTCGACATATATTATAATCAGGAGAGGGTTTGGAAATTCAGGATTTACGGCGCACTTGTGCGGCGAGAGCCGGCGCGCAGAGATTGAGGTCGCCGGCGCCGACGGTCAACAGGATTTCAAAATTACTATTTTTCATCGTATCGACAAAATCTTCCTTCGAAATCATCCGTTTATTATCATTTTTAACCAAATCGAATATGGTTTTGGAACTTATGCCCTCTATAGGTTGCTCGCGCGCCGGATAGAGGTCGACAAGGATGACCTCGTCGGGTCCGTGCGACAGCGCATCGGCAAACTCGGGGGCGAAATCGCGTGTGCGCGTGTAGAGATGCGGCTGGAAGGCCACTGTCAGATGCCGGTGAGGGTACAACGCCCGTACCGACGCTATGGAGCGCCGCAACTCGTCGGGGTGATGGGCGTAATCGTCGATGATCACATGGCCGCCGGCGCCGTCTTCGCGCAGATGGAACTCGAAGCGGCGCTCCACGCCGGGGAACGACGCCATCGCGCGGCGAGCCAGCTCGGGGGTGAGCTCGCCGGCGATATCCACGGCAGCCAGCGCCGACACGGCGTTGTCTACGTTGATATCCACAGGCACGCCCAGCTCGATGTCGGCGATGGTGCCGCGGGGGGTGACAAGGTCGAAATACATGTGTCCGTCGACGGTGCGCACGCGCTCGGCATGGTAGTCGCCGTCGGTGCGCCCGAAGGTGAAGGTGCGCACGCCCTTGGGCGGACGCGGCTTGAGTTTGAGGCCCGTGCGCACAAGCAGGGCGCCGTCAGGACGGATAAGTTCGGTGAAATGGGCGAAACTTTCCAGATAGTTTTCCTCGTTGCCGTAGATGTCGAGATGGTCGGGGTCGGTGGCGTTGACAACCGCTATGTAGGGCGTGAGCTGATGGAACGAGCGGTCGTACTCGTCGGCCTCGATGACCGAAAACGGCGACGTGGCAGACAGCACAAGGTTGCTGTCGTACTCTCCCTTCATGATGCCCCCCAAAAAGGCATTGCAGCCCGTGGAACCGCTGTGGAGGATGTGTGCGGCCATCGACGAGGTTGTGGTCTTGCCGTGGGTGCCCGAAAAACAGAGGCTCTTGCTGCCGCGGGTGATCTGTCCGAGCACCCAGGCGCGCTTGTGGATTTCAAACCCGCCTTCGCGGAAGAACGTCAGCGGCACATTGGACGCCGGCACGGCGGGGGTGTAAACCACCAGAGTGCCCTCCGGCTCGCAGAAGGCGGCGGGCACGGCCTCGAGACTGTCGTCGAAGCTGACCTTAGCGCCCTCGCGCTGCAGATGGTGCGTAAGTTCCGAGGAGGTGCGGTCGTAGCCTGCCACCGGCAGCCCCAGGTGCATATAGTATCGGGCGAGGGCGGCCATGCCTATGCCGCCGATGCCTACAAAGTATACTCGTTTGGTATCAGTCAGTTCCATTGGTCAGAATATGGTCTACGGCGTCGACAATGCGCTCGTCGGCGTCAGTAAGTGCGAGTTTGAGAATGTTCGCCGAGAGGACGGCGCGCGCATCGGCATCGCCGGCAAGGCGCTCTATCTCGGGCCAGAGCTGCCGGTCGGCGTCGGCGTCGAGAACAAGCACGGCGGCGCCGCGCTCCGACAGTGCCTCGGCATTGTGGCGCTGGTGGTCCTCGGCCACGTTGGGCGACGGCACCAGGATGGCGGCCTTGCCCAGAAGCTCAAGTTCCGAAATGGTGCCGGCGCCGGCACGCGCCACCACCAGGTCGGCGGCGCGATAGGCCACCGCCATATCGGCTATGAACTCTGTGGCGTGCACATTCGGCAGGGATGCACCGGCAGCCACGGCGGCACAGCGCTCGCCGTCGGTCTTGCCCGTCTGCCATAGTACCGAAAATTTTGCTTTTGCCATTTTTCCGCTCTCTATGGCGTTAATTATCACATTGTTCAGCGTTCGGGCGCCGAGACTGCCGCCCACTACCAGCACCAGGGGCTCGGCGGCGCTGAACCCCAAGGCTTTCTTGGCTTCGGCACTGCTCATTGTCACCTCGAAGAGTTGCTTGCGCACCGGGTTGCCGGTCAGCACTATGTTTTCGGCCGGGAAAAAGCGCTCCATGTCGGGGTAGGCCGTGCATATGCGGCGCGCTTTCTTGGCCAACAGTTTGTTGGTAACGCCGGCATAGGAGTTCTGCTCCTGCAACAGCGTGGGCACGCCGGCACGCTGCGCCGCCTTGAGAATAGGTCCGCTGGCATAGCCCCCCACGCCTATGGCGATGTCGGGACGGAAGCGGCTCACTATTCGGCGCGCGCGCAGCAGACTCTTTATCAGCTTGATGGCCACGCCGAAGTTGCGCCACAGCTGCTTGCGGTCGAATCCGGCGACAGGCAGCCCGATGATTTCATAACCGGCGGCGGGTACGCGCTCCATCTCCATGCGGTTTTCGGCGCCGACAAAGAGGATGTTGCAGTCGGGATGGCGCCGGCGCAGCGCCGCGGCGATGGACAGCGCCGGGAAAATGTGTCCGCCGGTGCCTCCGCCGCTTATGAGTATGTTGAGGGGTCGTTTCATTTCTTTTCGAGCATTGAAGGGTTCTGCGAGAGGGCATCCTGCGGCAGGAGGCTCTGCTCATGACGTTCCTCTGCCTTGGTGTCGGTGTTGCGCACGGCATGGCGTGCGCAGCTGAGCATCACGCCGAAGGCTAACGACGTGGCCAGCACCGATACGCCGCCGCGGCTTATCAGCGGCAACGGCTGGCCCGAAACCGGGAAGACGCCCGTGACGATGGCCATGTGGTAAAGGGCCTGGAACACGATGGTGAATGCGCACCCCATGACGAGCACCGCCGGCAGCGTCTGCTTGAATCGGGTGGTGAGCTTGGCGGCACGCCCTAAAATCCACAGATAGACAATCAGCAAGCCTATGCCGACGATGGCGCCGAGTTCCTCCACGACGATGGCGAAGATATAGTCGGAGTATGCCAGCGGCAGACGCGCGTTCTCACGCGACTGACCCACGCCCACGCCGGTGAGACCGCCGTGGGCCTGCGCTATGTAGCTGAGCTGTTCCTGGGCGTGTTCCGACGAGAATGGTTCCGTGCTTTTGTTGGGCCGGAAGTGGCTGGCTATTCTGTCGCGCCACACCGAGCCGCGCCCATGACCCTCCACATCGAGGGCGGCAGGGTCTTCGCCGTTGAGGCGTGCTATGTTCTCGAGTTTCTCCTTTGTGGCGTCGTCGGCCTTGGAGAGCATCTTGTAGCTGATGGCGCAGGTGCCGGCGAGAGCCACGCCGGCGAACATTATCATTATCTTGCGGCGGCTGGTGCCTCCGATTATCATCATCGACACTCCTATGGCGCCCACAATGAGGGTATTGGAGAGACCATGCTCGAAAAGCAGCAGCTCGCAGATGCCCAGAAGCACCATTGCGACAATGAAGCCGGCGGTCGATATATCGTTTTTCTTTGCATCGCGGAAGCGCGTGAGCACCCACGCCAGACCCAGAGCCACGGCGAGCTTGAGGATGTCGGCCGGCAATATCATCACGCCGCTTATCTCGATGGCGCGCGATGCGCCGTTGATTTTAGTTCCGATGGTATGCACCAGGAACATCAGGCCCACACATGCCGCCACAAAAAGAGGTATGCACTTGTAGATGTGGCGGTAATGGATGTGCTGGAGGAGCAGCATGCACGCCAGGCCGCCCACCAGGAAGGTGCTGTGGCGTATCAGCGGCCGGAAGATTGCGCCCTGGTGTACTTCCTGGATCGACGCGGAGAACAGCTCGATGACTGCAACGAGTACCAGCAGGATATACGTGCCCCATATGTGATAGTCGGTGCGCACGCGCGTGGCGGCACGCGACGGCGCTTCGGCAGCGGCGCCGGCAGGTATGTTGTTGGCGGAGAGTACGTTTTCCATAACTGTCAGGCTTGCATGGCGCGCACGGCGGCCTTGAACAGGCGGCCGCGGTCCTCATAGTTCTTGAAAAGGTCGAAACTTGCGCAGCACGGCGACAGTAGCACGGTGTCGCCGGCGACGGCATAGCGGCGGCAGGCGGCGATGGCGTCGTCGAGGCTGTGGGTATCGGCGATGTCGGCAACGTAGGGACGGAAAAAGTCCACTATCTTTGCGTTGTCCTTGCCCATGGCAACTATGGCCTTTACTTTCTCCTTCACCAGCGGCAGGATTTCGGAGTAGTCGTTGCCCTTGTCCTTGCCGCCGAGAATGAGCACTGTCGGGCGTGTCATGGCCTCCAGGGCATACCAGCAAGAATTGACGTTCGTGGCCTTGGAGTCGTTGATCCAGCGCACGCCGTCGATATCGGCGGTGAACTCCAGACGGTGTTCCACGCCGTGGAAGTCGCCCAGAGCCTTGCGGATGGTTTCCTTGCGGATATCGAACATACACGCCGAGAGGCCCGCGGCCATGGAGTTGAACACATTGTGCAGGCCGCTGAGCGCCAGGTCGGCGCGCGGCATGCCGAAGCTCGTGCCCGGCGTGTTGAATATCAGTTCGTTCTCTGCATCGATATATGCGGCAGTATCCTCCTCGCGGTGCTCGGCGAAGGGCAGCATGCGTGCCTCGGTGGCTATGTGGCGCAGCTGTTCGCCGATTATGGGGTCGTCCTTCCAGAAGATGAAGCAGTCGGAGGCCGTCATGTTGCGGATAATGCGGAACTTGGCGTTGACATAGTTCTGCATCACATGGTCATAGCGGTCCAGATGGTCGGGCGTGATGTTCATCAGCACGGCGATGTCGGCCTTGAAATCGTACATATTGTCGAGCTGAAAGCTGCTCAGTTCCACAACATATACCTTATGCGGGTCGCGCGCCACCTGATATGCCAGCGAGTTGCCGACATTTCCTGCCAGACCGGCGTCGATGCCGGCGCTGGTGAGGATGTGGTGTATGAGCATGGTTGTGGTGGTCTTGCCGTTGCTGCCGGTTATGCACACCATCTTTGCGTCGGTATACCGTCCGGCAAATTCTATCTCGCTGATAATGGGAATGCTGTGAGCGCGCGCGGCGAGAACCACGGGAGCGTCGAGGGGGATGCCGGGACTCTTTATTATCTCGTCGGCGTCGAGGATCTTAGCAGGCGTGTGTCCGCCTTCCTCGAAGGCTATACCCTCGCTTTCGAGGACGGCTCGATACTTGGCGGAAATCGTTCCGCTGTCGCTGAGAAAGACATCGAAGCCCTTGTCGGCGGCGAGTACGGCAGCCCCGGTGCCACTTTCGCCGGCACCCAGCACAACTATTCTTTTCTTGTTGCTATGCATAGCTTGTATATTTGTAATGGAGAGATTATTATCGAATTTTGAGCGTCACAAAAGTTATGGCGGCAAGAATTATGCCGATAATCCAGAAACGGGTGACGATTTTCGACTCGTGGATTGCGCGTGCCGGCTTGTTGATGAGCACGGCCATGGTGGCGTCGGCATCCTTCTGGAAATGATGGTGCAGTGGAGTCATCTTGAAGATGCGCTTGCCGCCCGTGCGCTTGAAGTATGCAACCTGAAGGATTACCGACAGGTCCTCGATATAGAAGAGGGCGAAAAGGATTGGCAGCAGCAACTCTTTGTGTATCAGAATGGCAAAGACAGCCAGGACGCCGCCGAGGGTGAGCGACCCGGTGTCGCCCATAAATACGCTCGCCGGATAGGCGTTGTACCACAGAAAACCAATGAGAGCGCCGATAAATGCGGCCATGTAGACCACCAGCTCCTCCGAGCCCGGCACATACATTATATTAAGGTAGGCCGAGTATATTATACTTCCGCCCAGATATGCCATCAGCGCCAGGGCCGTGCCGCCGATTGCCGACAGGCCCGCGCACATGCCGTCGAGGCCGTCGTTGAGGTTGGCGCCGTTGCTGGTAGCGGCAACGAGGAAGATGGTGACGAGGAAGAAAGCTATCCATCCGCCCGTCTCGGCATGGTCGCCGAGCCACCCCGTGAGGCTCGAATAGTCGAAATTGTTGTTCTTTACAAACGGTATGGTTGTCTGCGGCGATTTTGCGGCGTCGCCGTCGTATATCACCTCCTCAACCCGGTTTGTCTCTGCGGAAATAACCTCGCGGTTCTCCACGATGGTCATCGACGGATTGAGATACATGGTGAGGGCGACGATGGCGGCGATGCTCACCTGACCGAACACCTTGTATTTACCCTTTATGCCGTCCTTGTTGTGTTTCTTGAGCTTTTTATAGTCGTCGAGGAAGCCCACGGTGCCGAGCCACACCGTGGTGAGCAGCATCAGCAGCATGTAGGCGTTACCGAGATTGCCGATGAGCAGGCACGGCACAAGGATGGAGATAATAATTATCACGCCGCCCATGGTGGGTGTGCCAGTCTTGGCAATCTGTCCGGCAAGGTTGAGGTCGCGGACTATCTCGCCGATCTGCATCTTCTGCAGGCGGTGGATTATTGCCCGGCCGGCAAAAACGGCAATCAGCAGGGCTATCACCAGAGCCACGCCCGACCGGAATGTTATGTAACCGAGCAGACGGGCGCCGGGAAGGCCGCTTTCCTGAAGTAAATCGAGTAAATAATAGAGCATATCTATGTGAGTTATTGTCGATAAGAGGCATCGTCGTCGGCCAGGGCGGCGGTGAGTTCCTCGCGGTCGTCGAAATGGATGGTACGGTCTGCAAGAGTCTGGGTGGTCTCGTGGCCTTTGCCGGCGACGAGCACCACATCGCCGGCGCCGGCGTTGGCAACGGCCGTGCGTATGGCTGCGGCGCGGTCAGGCTCGATTATCACATCGTCGCGGCGCGAGGGATCCACGCCGGCGAGCATCTGGCGTATTATCTCGTCGGGGTCCTCGCTGCGTGGATTGTCGGAGGTGAGGACCAGAAGGTCGCAGCGCTCCGAGGCGGCGCGCGCCATCAGCGGCCGTTTGCCGGCGTCGCGGTCACCGCCGGCACCGCACACGCACACCACGCGGGCGCTCTCGCCGGCGGTCTCGGCAATGGTATCGAGCACGTTGACAAGGGCATCCGGCGTATGGGCGAAGTCAACAATGCCAGTAATGCCGCGACGGCTGCGGAACGTCTGAAAACGCCCCGCTACCGGAACCAGACTGCTGATTTCCAGGCGGCCACGGTCGCGCGGTACTCCGAGAAGGACGTTGGCGCCGTAGACAGCCGCCAGGTTCGAGGCGTTGAAGCGGCCGGCGAAGCGCGTTTCCACCTCGGCGCCGTCGATATCGAGGAGCATGCCGTCGAGGCGATCCTCAACGATTTTTACGGTAAAATCGGTGATGTCGCGAGTGGAATAGTAGGCCACCGGTCGTGCCGCCGTGTTCTGGACAATCACGGCGCCGTTGCGGTCATCGGCATTGGTCAGGGCGAAGGCCGTTGGCGGCAGCATATCGAAAAAGCTCTTTTTGGCGGCGAGATAGGCGGCGAAGGTCTTGTGATAATCGAGATGGTCGCGCGTGATGTTGGTGAAAATGCCGCCGGCGAACGTCAGACCCGCTATGCGGTGCTGGTCAGCGGCATGACTGCTCACCTCCATGGCCGCAAAGGTGCAGCCGGCATCGACCATGCGCCGCAGAAGGGCGTTGAGGCTGATGGGGTCGGGAGTAGTATGCTCGGCAGGGGTGCTCTTGCCGTCGATGATGTTCGCCACGGTGGATATCAGGCCGGCCTTTAGACCACGCAGACGCGCGCTCTCGTAGAGGAGGGTGGCGACGGTGGTCTTGCCGTTTGTGCCGGTAACGCCCACGAGGGTAAGTTCTTCCGAGGGTTCGCCGTAAAAACGCGATGCCAGCTGCCCCAGAGCCATGCGGCTGTCGGGCACACGCACGGCCACGGAGCCCGCAGGCACATCCTCGAGGGTCTCCCCCACAACCACGGCACCGGCAGCGGCGGCGGCTCCGAGAAAACGGTGGGAGTCCACGGCGGTACCGCGGACAGCCACAAAAAGTGTGCCGGCGCCTGCCCGGCGCGAGTCGGACTCTATCGACGCGATTTCCGTATTTTCAATGTCGCCTCGCGTCTCCAGCACGTCGATGGCATCGAGGAGGTCGGCAAGGGCTATGGCGGGACGGGTATGTTCCATATCGTTATTGAGCATTGGTAAGGGTGAGGGTCACACGCGTGCCGGGCACGGCGGGAGTGCCGGCGGCCGGGCTCTGGGCCGACACAAAGCCGGTTCCGCTGAATGCCACGGCATATCCGGCGCCTTCGAGGCGCGCCAGCGCCTCGCGCATGCTCACGCCGCAGACATCCGGCACATGGCCGGCAGCTACGGCAACGGGCTGACGCAGCACGCGGGCACGGCCCACGCCAAGTTCGGCGGCGAGGGTGCGGTTGCGGCTGTTGTCGAAGCTGCTGTGAAGTACCGGCCGCGCCGTGGCGTTGGCGTCCGGCTCGAACATCGGGTCGGGTTCGAGCATGCCACGGGCGTGCATCTTCAGTGCCGTGTTCATCAGCACCGTGCCCGAGGTCACCGCCGGGCCGCGACGGCCGCCACGCGGGTCGTTCATCACCACTATGCAGGTGTATTTAGGATTGTCATAAGGGAAGAAGCCGCAGAAGGTCACTCTGTTGTGGCCGGCGTTATAGCCGCCGCGGAAGGCGGCGCGCTCCGCCGGCGTGGCGTTGCGCGGCAACTCCAGAGCTATTATGCTCGTGCCGGTCTTGCCGGCGATTTCCACAATTTCATTCTTGAGGCATCGCGCCGTGCCGCCCTGCTCCCACACAACATCATGCATCATCTGCCGCAGGATGGCGGCGTTCTCCTCGGATATCATGTTTTCGCGCACATAGCTCACCGGGATGATGGAGTCCACGCCGTCGGGGCTGCGGAGGGCCTTGACAAGGCGCGGCCGCACAAAGTGACCGTTGTTGGCGATGGCATTGTAGAAAGCACATGTGTAGAGCGGCGGTATTGCTGTGGAATAGCCGTAGACCATGCGCGAGAGGTCCACACGATCCCACGACCGGTTGCCCAACTGGCGGAACCGCGGCGGGGTCTCGCGGTCCAGACCGGTGTTGAGGCGGTCGAAGAAGCCCAGTTCGCCAAGATGCCGGCGGAAGAGGTCCGGCTCCTGCTCATAGTGCGGCATGGCGAGCTTGGTCATGCCTATGTT
Source organism: Muribaculaceae bacterium (assembly GCA_017621055.1). Classification (GTDB taxonomy): domain Bacteria; phylum Bacteroidota; class Bacteroidia; order Bacteroidales; family Muribaculaceae; genus CAG-873. The sequence goes on from JAGATX010000026.1 coordinate 49,605, forward strand.
CGACGAGTAGCAGATAAACTGCCGCGGTGTCAGCGTGGCCGGCGAGTGGGTGTCGCGGATGGGCCGGTTGGCGGGGTATCCGTAACTGTGGCCGATGGTGTACACGCGGTCGAGATCCACCCAGCCGTGCTCAAGGGCGACGGCCATGGTCATCACCTTCATCACTGAGCCAGGCTCGTAGGGGTTAACTATCCTGTTGAGGGTGCTCGTAACCCTGGCGCTGTCGGCGCCCTTGCCACGCTCGAGGTTGGAAATGGCCTTGATGTCGCCGGTGGCGACTTCCATAATCATTGCGGCGCCCCATTCGGCATGGGTTTCGAGCAGCATCTGCGCCAGCTCGTGCTCGAGGATGTCCTGCACGGTGATGTCGATGGTGGTTGTGACGTCGTAGCCGTCGATTGCCGGACGTACCACCTGCTGATAGTATCCGCGGGTGCCCAGCGCCTTGCGTTTCAGGCCGGGCACACCGTACAGCAATGTATCGAGACTGCATTCCAGCCCCCACCGGCCGCGGTACTGGCTGTCGACCTCGGCATATGCCATGCGTCCCACGCTGAGGCGCCCCATCTCGCCGAAAGGATAGGAACGGACGGTGACGGGGTTGATTACCAGGCCCGTGCGCGCCGAGTTGCGGCTGATATTGAAAAAAGGCAGCTTGCGGACTTTGTCGGCGTTTTCGCGCGTGGTTTTGCGCAGTATCGTCCACGAGCGCGAGCGCTTGCGGCGCGGAGGTGCTATACCGGCGCGAAGGTGGCGCTCCCACTCGTCGCGGCTGCGTTGCGGAAAATAGTAACCGAGGCTGTCGGCCAGGGCCGGAAGATAATACACAAAACTGTCGATGGCGAAACTTTCCGACAGGAAATCGATTCGCACGTCGTAGAAGGTGAGATTGGTGGCGAGGATGGAGCCGTTGCTGGCAAGGATATCGCCGCGGTGCGGTTCTATCATCGAGGAGTCGCTGAGCGTCGAGGCGCACATGCGGTTCCAGTCGTCGGCATCGACCATCACCGTCTTGAGCAGACTCAGCACTATCAGCGCCGCTATCAGTATGGCTATCGAGAGGATGGCGCCGAAACGCAGAAGAAGTGTGCGGTGGCGGCCGGAGAGGCGGCGCCCGGCAGGCATGTCGTTGTTCTTGTCCATGGTCATCGGTTGTGTGTGTTGTCGGTGTCGTTATACCGCAGCAGATAGGGATGTGTTTCCGGCACGGTGAGGCCCAGTCCGAGCGAATCCACCAGATGGGTCATCGCAGATTCGCGTGTGAGGGTCATGTATCGGCTCTGTTCCTGAAGTTTGTGCGAATCGGCAATCTCTATCTGCTTGCGCAGACTGCGGATGGTGGCCGCCGTGGTGGCGTTGTCGAAACGCGCGGCTATGAGAGCCACGCATGTGATGACGATGAACGATGTGGCGAAGAAATGCTTTTTGAAGAAACGGGAGTCGACGGCGCCACCCTGCGCTACCGTGCGCGCGTGGCCGCCGAAGCTGCCCATGGCTTTTTTCAGATCTGCGGCTTTTTTCATGTCAGGGGAGAGGTTGTGCGCTCGGCAACACGCAACTTGGCGCTGCGGGCGCGTGGATTGGCTTCTATCTCGGCGGCATCGGGCACGGTGGGCTTGCTGCCGAGGGCTTTGAAGGGCATGTCGGCACGCCCGTAGATATCTGTTTCGAGTTTTCCGTCGGTGCGGCCCGTGCGCATGAAGTTCTTCACCAGGCGGTCCTCCAGCGAATGGTAGGTTATCACCACAAGTCGGCCGCCGGGACGCAAGGCTGCGGCAGTTGCACGAAGGAAGGCTTCCAGTGCCTCCATTTCTCCGTTCACTTCTATCCGCAAGGCCTGAAAGACCTGCGCGAGCTCTTTTTTCAGCGACGCCGGGTTGAGCATCGGAGTGGCTACTGCCACAAGGGCGCCCGTGGTGGTCACCGGATCGCTCTGCCGTCGGCTCATGATGGCTTTAGCCAGCCCGCGGGCGCACCGCAGTTCGCCGTAAAGACGGAAGATGTCGGCAAGGCGTCCTTCGTCGGCGGTGGCCAGCAGCTCGGCGGCGGTGATGCCTCCGCTGCGGTTCATGCGCATATCCAGCGGCGCATCCGCACGGAACGAGAAACCGCGCTCGGCGCTGTCGAAGTGATGCGACGACACGCCCAGATCGGCAAGGATGCCGTCCACACGCCCTTCGGTCTCGTAATAGCGCAGGAAATTGGTGAGATACCGGAAGTTGCCGTGTATGGCCGTGAACCGCGCGTCGGCCGGCGCGTTGGCTATGGCGTCGCTGTCGCGGTCAATGCCGTAGAGCCGCCCGGCGGTGCCGAGGACCGCAAGGATGGCGCGGCTGTGGCCGCCGCCGCCGAGGGTGGCGTCGACATACGTTCCGTCCGGCGTCGTAACCAACGCCGACACTGATTGCCGCAATAACACGGGAATGTGATAAACTTCCTGGTTCATAACAGATTACAAAAGCAGGCGCTCCGCAAAGACGTGCGCCGGCTTTTCGATGGTCAAAATTAGCCTCTTTTAGCGAAATTTACAAATTTAAACGCCTGTTTTTTCGCCCCGACTCCAAAAAGTTATCTACATATGTGTGGACGGCGCTCTGCGGCTGTTTACATTTGCAAATTCCTGCAATTGACGGCGCACAAGAACCACGGTCACTACTGTGGCGAAAATATCGCTCACCGGGAACGACAGCCACACTCCTTCGGCGCCCATGAAATGCGGCAGGGTGAACAGCAGAGGCAGCAGGAAGATGACCTGGCGCGTAAGGCTCAGGAATATGCTCTGCCCTACCTTGCCGATGCTCTGGAACAAGGCTGTGGATATGACCTGGAAACCCACAACGGCAAAGGCCCACAACGCCGTGCGCAGTGCCGTGACGGTGGTGGCTATCAGTGCCGTATCTCCGGTGAAAACCCGGGCGACGGCCTCGGGGAAAAACATGCCGCCAACAGAAGTTGCTGTTGTAATCACGCTTGCGGCCATGGTGGCGAGCAGGTATGTGCGGCGCAGGCGATGTGTATGGCCGGCGCCGTAGTTGTAGCCCACGATGGGCTGCATGCCCATGCACAGACCCAGCGCAATGGTCACGCCTATGGTGGTGTATGTGCCGAAAATGCCGGCGGCGGCAATGGCGCGGTTGGCATCGGCGCCGCACACCGCTATCAAAGAGGTATTTACCTTGAGGTTGATGAGGCTTGCGGCGGCATTGACCAGCGCCGGCGCGCAACCGATGGTGACAATACTCCACACCGTACGCAACCGCAGGCCGTAGGTGCCCCGCCGGAAACGAACGGTGGAGTCGCGCCGCCCGAAGTGCCGCAGCACATATATGGCGCTGACTCCCATGGCGATGTCGGTGGCTATGGCGGCGCCCCCGATGCCCATATCAAATACCATGATGAGCAGGGGGTCAAGCACGCAGTTGACCACAGCGCCGATTATCATGGTGGCCATGGCACGCCCGGGGTAGCCGCTGGCGCGCATCACATTGTTGAGGCTGAAGGCCACGTTGGTGAGCAACAGACCCGGAAGGAGGATATACATGTACCGTCGGGCCAGGGGCAGGATGTGGGCGTCGGCGCCGAATGCTCTGAGCAGCGGCTCCATGAACACGCCGAAAACGGCGATATATATCAGGCCATTGAGGATGGTGAGTGTCAGTGCGTTGCCAAGTATGCCGTCGGCCTCGTCGCGGCGTCCTGCTCCGAGGGCTATGCTGACGCGGCTGGCCGAACCCACGCCCACGAGAACTCCGATGGCGGTGGCGAGGTTCATCATCGGGAACGTCACTGTCAGCGCCGTCAGCGTGTCGGTGCCGCACACCTGACCCAGAAACACACGGTCTACCATGTTGTACAGCGCCTGCACAACCATGCCCGTCACCGCCGGCACGCTGTACTGCCACAGCAGCCGGCCAACGGGGCGATGGGCGAGCTCGTCGAGTCTGTTCCTGTTCATACTTTGGTTCCGATATGAAATGCTCCGGCACTCGTCAGGGCGAGCACCGGAGCAATTAGCGGTGTGTTATGCCGTAACGGGCTGATCAGTTGGCGGCAGCCTGGGCGCGGGCACGCTCGTAGAGGGCGCGGATATCCACGCCGCCGGCGTTATACTGCGGATACTGCTCCACGATGGTGCGGTAGGCGTCGGCCTCGGCACTGTAGTTCTGCTGGGCGCGGTAGATGTGCGCTTCCTTGACGAGGATGAACGGCACAAGCTGCGGGTTGCCGTCGGCTTTGCGGACTGCGGCGGAGTAGCATTCGAGGGCGCGGTCGTATTGCTCGAGGTTCACGTAGCAGTCGCCTTCGAGGGTCTTCACGCCGGCTTCGGCGATGTTGTCGTTAAGGTCGCAGTCATTGAGATACTCGGCAGCCTCGGCATATTTGCCCTGGCGGTACAGGCGGATGCCGGCCTCGGCTTTGGCGCGGTTGCCGGCGGGATAGCCGGCCTGGGCGGCTTCCTGATAGAGGGCGAGGGCTATGCTGTCGTTAGGCTCCATGTCGGCAAGGGCAACTTTCTCGTCGGCGGCGGCGCTGTTGCGCTGCGATATCCAGTTCCAGACCACAAAGCCTGCAAGCAGTACGAGAAAAGCCACGGCGATGCCGGTGATTGTGTTTTTGTGAGCGCGGGCCTTCGATACTACGTCTTCGGGCTGCTCAACGGGGGTGGTATTCTTTTCCATTATGTATGAGTGGTTTTTTATTTCTTTACCGGGTGGGCGAAGCGGCCTCCGGGTGCCTTGTCGCTCCTTTGTGCCGTTTCAGCTTGCAAAAATAGCGTTTATTATTCAATTTTGAAAATTTAAAAAGTGATTTTTTGATAAACCTCAAATCCGCAACTAAGCTCTTCAGCGTCCTTCTTGCGTCTAAACGTCCTCTCATCACTGAATTAGCAGATAAATTGAGGCTGAAATACCCACTTCTGCCCACAATATCCCCTTGCCCCACTATGCGACTTGAGG